>JACZYG010000002.1 GCA_022571215.1 Fidelibacterota bacterium
CGGTAAAATGGACTAACACCAATTTGAACATAAGAGCACCCATCACCTACAGTGATGCCACCGGATACTTGCCCGCGGAGAGTTACATGCAGCCATGGACCGGCTACTGGGTGAGAAACAGTTCGTCGACTTTCCAAACGTTAACAATTGAACCCATTTTACACACCGGCAGTGTACGAAATTTGGGGAAGAGTGTTCAATTCGACCCGCTCGAAAACCTTGAAGCCACGCGTATCGTGGAAAACGGTGGATGGTTCGTAAACATCTCGCTGACTACTAAAATCTACGGCGACCAATTCAATCAGATCGGCGCGGTGGAAAACGCCGAGGATGGTTACGATAGCTACGATAGCCATGAATTGCCCAGAATGGGGGACTATGTAAACTTGTATTTCCCGCATGAGGACTGGGGTGAAAATTCAGCCAACTACACAACGGATATGAGAAATGCTCAACAGCAGGGTTATACATGGGATTTCGAAGTGAAGACTAACTTACCCAAAGAGGATATGGAAATAGCGATACAGAATATTGAGATGGTTCCCGCGGGAATGGAAGTCGTATTGATCGACCTCGATTATAGGATCGCCCAGGATATCAGGAATTCTTCACTTTATAGCTTCATTTCGGGGACAAGCGAAGATCCGAAGCGTTTCAAACTGCTTATCGGGAAAAGCGGATATATCGGTGAGAACAATGACGGGATTTCTGTCATACCAAAGACGTATTCGTTATCGCAGAATTTTCCGAACCCTTTCAATCCATCGACAACAATTACATACTCCCTGCCGGAAGCGGCTCATGTGAATATACAGATTTATAACATTCTCGGAGAACGCGTTGTAACTCTTGTAAACGAGCGAACGGACGCCGGCAGTCATGTGGTGACATGGAACGCTGGAAACGCTGCTACGGGAATCTATTTTTACAGGATTCGGGCTGGAAATTACCATGACGTCAAGAAGATGCTATTGATAAAGTAAGTATGGTGTGATACCTAAGGGATAGTGAAATTACTCTTTCAAGGGGATTAAATCAACGTACTGATTGACGACCTGTTCTGACAGTCAAATGATTCTGCTTATAATTTCGATGTCTTAAAACTTCTATGTTTATGAAAATTCACTCAAATTTTCAGTGAAATCTACAAACTAAATGTGTAACATTACGGTGTTCCAAATATAATAGAGCGGATCATTTTTATATTACGCTTCCATAATTGTAAGTGTTGAAAACGATAAACCTAAGTCATTGATTGAATGAGAGACAGAGAAGGAATGAGAATCTACTCGCAAACGGAAGAGAAAATAAACATCGTTTCTCACGGCATCGGTCTCGTTTTAAGCTGTGTTGCTTTCGTACTTTTAGCAACGCACGCGAATCTGCACGGAGATATTTTGCATACTATCAGTTTTAGCGTCTTCGGGGCAAGTTTAATTATGTTGTATGCCGCTTCCACTATATACCACAGCGCTAAAAAGCCGGAGTTAAGAAAAAGATTAAAAATCATTGACCACGCATCTATTTATGTTCTCGTGGCTGGAACTTACACTCCTTTTACGCTCATTACTCTAAACGGCACGTTGGGCTGGGTGATCTTCGGTACTTCGTGGGGATTAGCTATAACCGGAATAATTTTAAAACTTTTCTTTACGGGGAAGTACAATTTGATTTCAACTTCAATGTATGTGTTTATTGGTTGGGTTATTGTTTTCGCCATAAAACCGTTGATCGATAATTTATCTTCGGAAGGATTTCTCTGGCTTCTTGCCGGGGGAATATCTTATACAGTAGGCGCGGTTTTATACAGCATAAAAAAGATAAAATTCAATCACGCAATCTTCCATATGTTTGTTTTAACCGGTAGTTTTTGCCATTTTATCTCTGTGTACTTTTATGTTCTGCCTTGATGAATCAGTTCGACTCCTAATCTGAAATATGTTGAGCACAATATTTAAGCCCATGCGGTAACCAATTATACTCTAACTTTTTCCATACATACCAAAATTGGTTCTATTCCAGCTCATGGGAACTTAACCCCTTCCCTTAAAAAATTAAAATGAAAAGATTAGAAACTAATAGATTGAATTCGATTCCGCTAACTGTTAAATTCAGAGTGTACTAGAATAAATCTGATGAAATTGAAAGAATTATTCTGTGACAGCTGGGAGGGGAGAAACTGCATAATATATCAATTAGAGTTGTTTCAGCGATTCTGTTTCTATCTGTTTTTAATATAACAGCGCTGCACTCTCAAGTCTTTAGCGGTCGATTTACAACTTCTATGTATAGCTGGGAACGGCAAGATTCACCAACGGTGTCTTCAGGGCATCTTCGAGTCTATCAATTGGCGTCTCTAAAAGCGATTGACTTCGGCGTAACTGATCTATCGATAGTCGGCAAGTTCGGATATTCAACAGATATCAGCACTGAAGCGCTGAATGATCCGAGACTTAGAGTAGTAAACTTGTACCTGAAATACAAAGTGAATAAGAATAATATCTTTTATTTGGGCCGACAACGGATTTACTCCGGAGCCGTTACGGTTGCGTACGATGGTTTTAGATTCAGTAGCAAAAGCATCACAAATTTGAATATCGAAGGATACTGGGGGACGAACGTTCCTAACGACAGAGGCATTGAAGTTTTAGCTGTAAAAGAAAATCAAGTCCTCGGAGCGAAATTGTCATACAGACACTTTATGGGTTTTAACTTTTCGCTTTCATACTCGGACATAAGGCGATTGCCTGCCGCCTACGCTGATTTCGGAAAATTCACCGGTAAAAAATTAGAGCGGCAAGCAACTCAAGAACGGCTTCTCGGAGCGAATCTGCAACGGAAGTTCGCAGATAAATTTAATCTATATTCACGTATCCTGCTTAACTATGCGGCTCCAGTTATCGGTTCGGGGAAACCCGGATTTAGGCATTTTCAAAAATTTGAACTCAGAGGAAAATATACGCATAACGCTGAAATATCGTTTACAACTGAATACCTTATCAGAAGACCGAGGCTAAATGAGAACAGCATTTTCTGGGTATTCAATCAGAGAAGCTTCTCAGAGTTTGGAGGAAAACTTCATTACCGGATAGATCCCCGAATTTCCTTTTACGCCGGTTTATCGCTTGTCAAATATGATAAAAAATTAAGTTTTGAAGGATTAGAAGATTCAAGTTTACGACTGAACGCAGGAATGAATATGCGAGGCTTCTCTCTATTTCTATCAGGCAGAAGCGGATATGCGGGAGAAAGTAAATCAGGCGGATTTTCGTACGCAGCCAGCTTGAGTAAAAGGAACAATGTCCGAGCCGGTGTAAACTACAACCGGTATAAAATAAACTCTGATGCGGATGAAGATAACAATTCAAAATCCGCATTTATCGGAATTACGCACAGAATAAACAGTAGAATTTGGGGAGATTTTGACATCAGATTCCTTTCACAGGATATTACCAGCCAACGCGATTTTTTCGGTTACTCAAGCGATGTGCGATTTTTCGCAAGAGTGAACTACAGTTTCAGGGCAAAGAGAAATTAAAATGAGCAGTAGAGTATTATTCAGACTATTTGCTATAGGTTTTTTAGTTCTATCGGGATTTCATTCATTCACAAACGGTCAGACCGTTCCGCAGGATCGCTCAAAGGTGATTATTTTCTCCCACAGACTTCATGCTGAGGATGCGGGAGCTGAATGCCTCGATTGTCATCTGAATGTAGACAGAAGTTTGACAGCTATAGACAATAATCTACCGACAATGGCGCAATGTTATTCGTGTCATGAGGAAGACGACACAGATTGCGAAGTGTGCCACGTGACGGATGACTATGTGGAATTTTCTAATCCGGCTCGGGATATAAAATTCAACCATTCACTGCACATTTCCAAAGAGGGTCTGGATTGCCTCACCTGCCACAAAGGGATCAATGAGGTAGACCTGGCATCAAGCGAACAGCTTCCAGAGATGCGGCAATGCATGGAATGCCATAATGAAGCCACAGCTTCAAACGATTGCGCTGTTTGCCACATAATCACTGACTTAACATTTTTAAAACCTGAAAGTCATTTATCAGACTGGAAATTTGCCCACGCTCCGGAGGCGCAATTCAGACTGGGTGATTGTTCAATGTGTCATCAGGAGAGCTTCTGCGAGGAATGCCATGATGTTGATGAATTGATAACGGTCGGAGGTGACCGTACAGGCTCATTTTCTCCAAACGCTACAAAATTGGGCGGTTCAGCCGGACAAACTCTGAACATGGTACATGCGATCGATTACAGATACACTCACTCTCTTGACGCGAAAAGTAAGCTGATGGATTGCGCCGTATGTCATGAGACAAACGATTTTTGCAGCAAATGCCATAATCCCGAGGATGATGATCATAGGTTTGAACCGACCTGGCACGGCGGCGCGGATTGGGGAGCAATCGCAGGAGGTGTAGGCAGCGGGGGTGGAAGGCACGGTGAAATGGCGAGGAGAGATATGGAACTCTGCGCTTCCTGTCATGATATTGACGGGGAAGACCCGGTATGTCTATCGTGTCATTTTGACGCAAATCCTGGTATTGGAAATGATCCAAAAACTCATGAGTCCGATTTTATGAAAGACAGTAATGGGGAGTGGCACTCAGATGAAAATTATCTGTGCTATAACTGTCATTCAGTCGGGAGATTCCAGGCGGGTACAGGCTTTTGCGGATATTGTCATGGTCCGAAGGAAGGTTAACTGATTATGACCGCAAGTAAAAAATATAAAGCGCTATTTTTCGTTTTAATCATGTTCGTAATCATTAGCGGTTGCAGTGAATTAAATGATGCTCCACCTGAAGTAGTAGCAGAAAACTTGACGTACACCAATGACATGAAGGAAATTTTTGATAATAATTGTATCCAATGTCATATTGGAGACACGCCTCCCGCGGGATATAACATGACAAGCTATGAGGGAGTTATCAGTAAGGCGACTGCCGGAGACCCGAATTCTATCCTGGTTATAGTCTCCGATGACGGCGGTTCAATGCATATCTACTATGATTCCGAACAGGAAATTGAGAAGGTGATACAATGGGTTGTGGAAGACAGTCTTGCCCAATGAATCGAATCTGAATTTATCATCTGAGAAGTAAAGAAAATATATTTTTCTGAAACGGTTCAAATTTATTAACCTGATTCCTTAGATTTTCAATTATCAGATTTGGGAATTCGATTATGAAATTTAATAGAATCCGATTCAGAAAGTTACAAATTCGGCAGTGAATATTAAAATAATAATAACAGTTAAATACAATAATATTAACAATATACAAATATTATATCCGGAATCAGATTCGATAAGAAATTAATGGCACGATAGTTGTCATATTATCATTGAAGAAGGTTACAGAATAGAGAGGTGAAATAAAATGAGAAAACTAATAATATATATAACGATGATAATTCTGATGGCATTGTGGTTTATCGGTTGCAGTGAAGACGAAGTAATCGGACCAGTCTACGATGATAATGTTCTTTTATCAACGAAGGTGACAACTTCACCCGTAATGGACGGAAGTGTAGACGCTTTATGGGCGGATGCTATGACACTGACGATAAGCGACGTAACCGTTCCGAATTATTCATTCTTTTGGAGTGATTATATCGGAGATACATACACCGTTACCGCAAAATCGGTTTACACCGACAGTGATGTCTATTTTCTCTTTGAGTGGACCGGCGACGCGGAAGAGTCGTTAGAACGAGAATCATGGTATTTCAATGACAGCGCGAATAAATGGATGCAGAAACCGAAAAAAGAACCTGATGAGTATGGTGTAAATCCTGCTTATGAGGACAAGTTCGCTGTCTTATGGAACATGAATAACAGTATCGCAAATTATAATACTCAAGGTTGCGGCGTAATATGCCATGGCGAGTATATGGCTACGAACGCCGAAGGTGAATACGGCGATATGTGGCACTGGAAACGGGTAAGAACAGCTCCGATGCACATGGTGGATGATAAATGGCTGACGTATTCGACAGGCAATGGTCGCAAATCCGATCCAAAAGATGGCGGTGGTTACAGTAACAATAAGCAAACTATTGCTGTAGGCAGCGCGGAATTTACTGTTCCCAAGTATTGGATACCGGGACGAACTGATTACCATTGGATCCTTGACACCGAGATAGCGGACGGAACTGCCAAGTTGATAGTGTCAATTGACACTACAACGATGGAGCTTACTGACGAAGCCGGCAATACTATTTCCCCGGGAGATTATTCGGTGAGTTCAGATAAGTTGATGCCGAGCGTTACTGTAGAACCGTTTGTGGGTGATAGAGGTGATGTGGCAGCGTATCAAAATTATTCTGGCGGAAAATGGACTCTCGAGTTGAAGAGGAGTTTGGTTACGGGTAATACGGGTAACGATGTCCAATTTGATGATATGGATAAAGAATACTACTTCTCAATAGCGGTCTTTGATGCCGCTGCAATTGCTCATGCGATTCCAGGCGGAATGGTTGGAAATACGTATAAGTTGCAATTTGAATAACATCAAAGCATAGTCAAGCAATAGAAAAACAGTAGGTAAGCGAGCCGGAACTCCGGCTCGCTTATTTCTATTACTGAACGATATTCCTGAAAAGTTATCCGAACGGTAATAAAAATATGATTTCTTACTCACTCTTCCAGCTTTTAATTCACCAAGTGAGCAGCTATTAAATTCAAAAGAGAATTGTATTTGTCTGACGTTTTATCTATTATATCACTTGAATAATATATAAAGAATCACAAGAAAAAAATAAGAATGCTCGGTCCAAAGCAGTTGGAGGTCACAATGAAATCGGTCAAGTTCAGTCAGATTCCTCAAAAAAGTATACTGATTCTCATGCTTATTATATCTTTCATGGTCGTTCTGTTTTCCTGCACTCGGCAGGCGAAGGATAAACCGGTTATCAGCGATGAATCAGAAACTTCGAGCGCAGTTGATACTTTGGAAGTCGGTGTCAGATTCATTGAAATAACCACTCCGAAGGGCAATTTCAAGGTTTGGACGAAGCGAGTCGGGGATAATCCTGCCATTAAGGTACTAACACTGCATGGAGGACCCGGGTTAACTCATGAATACTATGAGATAGTCGAAGAATATTTTGCCGCGGAGAATATTGAGTTCTATTATTATGACCAGCTTGGTTCCTATTTTAGCGATCAGCCGGATGACAGCAGTCTCTGGGTTACGGAGCGATTTGTCGAAGAGGTGGAACAGGTAAGGAAAGCGTTGAATCTCACAAGCGATAATTTTTATTTATACGGTCATTCATGGGGAGGGATACTTGCTATTGAGTACGCGCTCAAGTATCAGGAAAATCTAAAAGGATTGATAATCTCCAACATGGTTCCGAGCATCCCGGATTATAACACGTACGCCGAGGAAGTGTTGTCGAAACAACTTGATCCCGACGTTTTAAAAGAGATCAGAGAAATCGAGGATGCGAAGGATTACGATAATCCGCGTTACATGGAACTGTTGATTCCTCATCACTATGAAAAACATATCTTGCGTATCCCCGCCGCTGAGTGGCCCGATGCTATCAACAGGACGTTTGACCATTTAAATCCGAATGTTTATGTTCTAATGCAGGGTCCGAGTGAGTTTCGCGCTTCCGGACGGTTGGAAAAGTGGGACAGAAAAGCCGATCTCTCAAAAATCAAAGTACCAACTCTCACCATTGGCGGTAAGCATGACAGCATGGATCCCGAACAGATGAAATGGATGGCGGGTGAACTCCAAAACGGCAGGTATCTTTATTGTCCGAACGGAAGCCATTGGTCGATGTATGATGACTCGGAGACGTATTTTGAAGGGTTGGTCAAGTTCATAAATGACGTGAACGACGGAAATTTTTAACAGCTGAAATATATTATTTACTATTCAAATAATTAGCTAGATTTAGGCGATGATATAACAAAATAAATAGGATGAAAATGTATGTATTTGAATGCAGAACCGATTGATTTTCAAAAAGATGTTATAGAGGCAAGCGAAACCACTCCCGTTTTAGTGGATTTTTGGGCAGATTGGTGCGGTCCATGCCATATGTTAAGCCCGACTCTCGAAAAGCTGGCTGAGGAAGCGGGAGAAAAATGGATATTGGTAAAATTGAACACCGAAATACAGTCGGATATCGCGATGAAGTATAACATTCGGAGTATCCCCAATGTAAAGATGTTTTATAAGGGTGTGGTATCAGAAGAATTCATAGGAGCTTTACCTGAAAGCGAAGTAATTCGCTGGTTAGACGAATCCTTGCCCAAATAATAAAATGAAGAAAACCGATGAAGAATGGAAATCCGAACTGACAGCCGAGCAATATGATGTAACACGCCAAGGGGGTACCGAGCCGGCGTACGCAGGAAAATATAATGACCATAAAGAAGAAGGCGTTTATCTGTGCAGCTGCTGCAAAAGAGAATTGTTCAGTTCGGAAGAGAAATTCAGTTCAGGTTCGGGATGGCCAAGTTTCTGGCAGCCGCTGATAAAAGAAAATGTAGATGAAAAATCTGATTCATCATTCGGCATGCGGCGTGTGGAAGTATCTTGCAGCAATTGCGGCGCGCATCTCGGTCACGTCTTTGAAGACGGACCTGAACCGACAGGACAGAGATATTGCATCAATTCGCTCTCATTGGACTTTAAGAAAAAGAATGACGATTGAAATCGGAATGTATGGCATTTCTATGCGGAGATTTTATTCTTATCTTTGATGTTTTTTAGCTGAAAGGAATTACCATGTTAAAGAGACTATTCTACTACGCCGTAGCGCTGTTGACGTTTAATACGGGAATCGCATCTGCGCAAATAAGCGGAATATCCAATTCGAAAGTGGTGGTACCCGGTACGGAGACCGTAGGAGTTGGAGACTTCGATTTTGAGCCCGCATTCGAAACCTTCAGTTCAAATAGCGCTTGGGACGGTGACGGTAACTTATCGAAATTCGACAATACATCCACAGAATCGGGTCATGGATTTAGATTTACTACCGGTTTAAAAAAAGATCTTGAAGTGGGAATAATTTTACCAAGCGATGTGTCATCACTGAATTTCGGTTTAAAATGGCTGTTCTGGAGAAGGAGCGAGCTGTCAGCCGCTCTCCAGACGGGGCTTAATTTTGATGCCGCAAACGGGAAATTTCCTAATGAAGAAAGAGGAGGAAAAGTATTAGGAAGCGGGTTGGTCTTCACATACGAGCCGGACGGGAATTATTCTGTTGATTCGGATATTTCATTTTCATTTTATTCTAAAGAGATTGATGGTCAATCGGTAGGTCATTCGGGAACATTTGACATAGGTGTATCATATGCGTTTACGAAAATATTTCATGGCGTGGTGGAATATAATTTTAACTGGATAACATTCGAGAACAAAAACTTCGATTCCAGGAAAGGGAGCGGATTGGCCGGATTTACCTTTAATGCCAGCCAATTAACCAAAGTCATAATGGGTTTGAAATACGATATTCATGGCACAAATAATCCCAAAGGCGTTACATTTATAGCTGCTTTTACATTTTTAATTTAACGAAATAGAATAGCGAACATGGATTTCATATCAATCGCAACATTTGTGCATCTTCTCGCCGCAAGCGCGTGGTTAGGAGGGATAATATACGTTATTTTTGTATTCCTGCCTGTCCTCAAAACTCTTGAGCCTTCCGCGGCAGGAAAACTGATGGGCTTGACCGCCAAACGATTTTCGATCCTCGCATGGGTGAGTGTAGGTTTTCTTATCGTTACAGGCTTAATGCAATTGAACTCAGATGCTTTATTCGATTTTTCAACTGATTATGGAACTTTTCTGACCCTGAAATTAATTACGGTCGTAATAATGATAACCATCGGACTCTACGTAACTTATATCTTAGCTCCTAAGATAAGAAAATTAGCTCCCGCGGAAGGGGATGCCCCGACTCCCGAGTTTTTGAATCTACAGAAAAGATTGCCATTGCTCATAAAAACCAATATGATATTAGGAATATTAGTTTTATTGTTTGTATCGATAATTAGTTAAATAAAAATATATACTGAAAGGGGTGGAATATGGAATTACCCGAAAAAGCTGTAGGAGTAAACTTAAAAGCAGGAAAAAGATACTCTATCTGCTCGTGCGGACATAGTAAAACTATGCCTTACTGTGATCATTCGCACAGGGAAATAAATGAAGAAAAAGGAACAAGCTACAAATCAGTCAAAATATATACTGAGACCGATATAGCTGTGAGTTTTTACGGCGCTAACTGGGATAAACCGGTTTAGGGAAGTTTGATTTAATTTTACGATATCAATTTCAGTATTAATTATCGGGCATTCCCTCGAACATTTGGTCAAAAGTTTCCCGTTTCCGTATCAACCGGGATTTGCCGTTTACTATCATCACTTCCGCGGGTCTCGGATGCAGATTATAGTTGGATGACATAGAATATCCGTACGCTCCGACGCCCATTATGGCGAGGAGAGCTCCTTCCGAAACCTGAGGCAGCAAGTAATCCTCCGCAAATGAATCTGTTGATTCGCAAATCGGTCCTACAATATTGACTTGTTCTTTCGGGGAGTCTGAATTAATAATGGGAACTATAGGATGAGTCGCTTGATAGAGGCTTGGACGCATAAAGTCCGTCATACCCGCATCTGTGATGACAAATTTATTCCCGCCAATTGTTTTTATATAAGATACTCTTGTAATGAGTATGGCTGAAGGAGCAACTATCCATCTTCCCGGTTCAAAGTAGAGTGAGCATCCTGTAGGTTCTATAATAGATAAGATATTTTTTGCCAATTGCTCGGGTGTAAGGTGATTATACTCATCAACTCCGGGCAGCATTTTGTCATAATTTACGCCAAGTCCGCCACCAAGATTTATAATCCTGATAATTGTTTCCGATCTGTTAAGTTCGGTCGCTAATCCGGCAGCGTACTCCGCTGTTTCTATATATGGAGCGGAATCACTCACTTGCGAACCTATATGAATGTGAATTCCCGCTAAATCGATGTTTTTAAATTCGCTTCGCTTTCCTATCAGCTCTCTAAGGTCATTCTCCTCCATGCCAAATTTATTATGGTGTAGTCCCGTTGATATATTTTTATGTGTTTTCGCATCAATATTCGGATTAATCCTAAGCGCCACGGTAGGCTTCCTTGAATCAGCTCCGGCAATATCATTTATAAGCGCGACTTCACTTTTAGATTCCGCGATGATAAGACCGATTTGTTTTTCAATGGCGAATGCCAATTCATCATTACGTTTGCCTACTCCGGTAAATGTAATCTCTTCAGGGGAAAATCCTGCTTTGATGGCAAGGGCGAGTTCCCCCGCGGATACAACATCGGCGCCTAATCCTTTACTCCTTATTAATTTCAAAATCGACAGGTTGGAATTTGCTTTTAATGCGTACTGAATCGAATCTACGTCATTAAACGCATCACGAAAAGCGTTGGCACGTTGTTCGATTGATTCTGCATCATAAAGGTAGAGGGGCGTATCGAATTCGTCGGCTAAATCGGGTACTGTTATTCCGTTGCATGACAAAATATCATCAATATAATTAAATCCCAATTCCACCCCAATTTTGAGAGGAAAAGATAGAGTCGGAATGATAGAAAATCAAGGTAAAAGGAGTTTATAAATTTCCCGGAACGTGGCTTAAGGGAAGATTATTTAACAGCGTTATTTAATAAAATCTCTTAGAAGATTTTTATCTCAATATTTCTTCCAAGTTAGTGCTCTGTTTAGTTTTCTCATCGCGATACTTTATTATAACGGGAGAGTAAATTGAAATATTATGTTTTTCGGCAAATTTTCCATCTTTCTTACGCGCTCCCGTAACGACGACAGCGTTTTCCGGTAGTTCAATGACACCTTGATCATTCGGTGAAATAATATTTTCGTTTACAAGGTCATAGATTCTTGTAGCTGAAGTCAGGACTGTACCTGCGGAAATAACAGCGCCTGAGTGAACAATGGTACCTTCGTACACACCCGAGTTTCCACCGAGAATGACGTTATCCTCAATAATAACAGGCAGAGCTCGAATAGGCTCAAGAACGCCTCCAATCTGAGTGCCGGCGCTAATGTGAACGTTCTTACCTATCTGCGCGCATGAACCGACAAGTGCATGAGAATCTATCATTGTATCCTCACCGACGTAAGCGCCTACGTTTACATATGCGGGGGGCATAATTACGACACCCTTAGCTACATAAGCGCCCTCTCTGATAGAAGTCCCGCCCGGAACGATGCGGATTCCGTCATCAATCGATAAATTTTTTAACGGATATGTATCTTTGTCAAAATACCGGAAGATCTTGTTTTGAGAATAGTCAACTAACTTGCCGAGGTTAAATCCTATCAGTATCCCTTTTTTTACCCAGATATTGACTTTCCATTCACCCTCAATATATTCTGCAGAGCGGATTTTACCTTGTCCCAGTAAATTTCTGAATTCAAGAAAGGTTTCCATAGAGTCTTCGGGATAATCTGAAGACTTCAAATCCGAAAGCCGTTCGATCTTTTCCCTTAGTTCATCTATCATTTTTTAAAAGTCCTAACTGATTCAAGATTTCATCTAATTTATCTTTGTTCTTTTTTTCTAAGGAGACCATAGGAAGCCGGTATGTTTCAGAGATCAATCCCATCTTAAAGAGCGCGTATTTAACCGGAATAGGATTACTCTCTATGAAATTAGCTTCCATCATAGGAAGCATCTTATCATGCAGAATTCGCGCTGCTTCAAAATTATCAGCCAGCGCGGAATTTACCAAGTTCGACATATCGCCCGGCAATTCATTGGCAACCACGGAGATAACGCCGACTCCCCCCATTTCAATTATCGACAGCGTCAACGCATCGTCGCCTGATAGAACAAATTCATTCTGAGTCTTGAGGTCAAATAAATTTTGAATCTGCTTGAGATCACCGCAAGCTTCTTTTATTCCTACAATATTTGGAATTTCAAAGAGGCGAATTACAGTCTCCGGAAGTATGTTTGAGCCTGTCCTGCCCGGGACATTATAGATAATTAATGGTATATCTACGGCATCGGCGACAGCTTGATAGTGCCTATAGAATCCTTCCTGTGTTGGCTTATTATAGTAAGGTCCTACTATCAAGGCAAAATCCGCGCCGCTTTCTTCCGCCATCTTTGTTCTCTGTATCGTTGATAAAGTGGAATTAGTGCCCGTTCCCGCAATTAAAGGATATTCATCTCCCGTTATAGACCGGGCTCGGGATAGCAGTGTCTTGAGCTCGTCATTGGTGATAGTGGGACCTTCTCCGGTTGTACCTGCTATGAGAACTGATGAAGTTCCGTTTTGTAGATGAAAATCGATTAACCGGTCAATAGCCGGGAAGTCTATCGCGCCTTTCTCGTCGAATGGAGTTACTAAGGCAACAATCGAGCCGTGTAATTTCTTAATATCCATCAGGCTTTGTCGCTAATTCCGAACTCACTCGATAGGTAATCTTCAAATCCGAGTATTCCCGATCTTCCTTTTAGCCATTCCGCGATAGCCAATGCCCCGACCGCAAAGGCGCTCCTGTCTTTCATTTGATGCCGGAATAAGATCGAATCCGATTTAGATTCAAACGAGATCTCGTGAACGCCTATCACATCGCCAATGCGTTCCGATGTTATTTGTAAAATATCATCAGGGATTTTACCCGTTGGGGAACCCGTCAATATATTTTTCTTGGTTGAAGATAAAGATATTATATCTTCGGAAATTTTTAACGCCGTACCGCTCGGGCTGACGAGTTTCTTTTTATGATGGATTTCTCTCACCGCAACATCATACCCTCCGGCGCCGTCCAGCAGTTTTGTTGCTTGCTTTATTATCAACCTGAAAAGATTGACACCAATTGAAAAATTTGCCGCAATGAACAGAGCGCTCTCTGACGTGTCAGGAATGTCTTCGAGGATATTTCTGTTCCATCCTGTAGTTCCCACTACAACATTTACCTTTGCCTCAACCGCGGCGGTGATGGCGATTGGAACAGCATCGGGGATGGAGAAATCAATCAGGCATTCTATATTCTCAATTTGACCGGCAGAAATTAACGGGTCTTTTGAATTGAAGTGTTTAACGACATTGTGCCCTCTTTTTGTCGCTTCTTCAGACGTAAGCTTACCCATTCTTCCATATCCTATCAAACCGATATTCATTTTCTCTCCATCAGCTGTAAGCTGCTGCTACGGGATATTCGCTAAGCATACTGTGTAAGGCATTATATACTTGTTTGAATTGATCCCGTTGAATCACAAAAATAATCATATCGGATGATGTAGAGGAGGCAAGTACCTTTGCGTTATGTGCATCCAAAGTATTTGAGATCAATTTTATCAGGCCGTTTTCGGATAAAGAATGGTGTATGATTCCTATCATGGAAACATCTTTATTCCAGGAAATATCATCAATCTCCCGTAATTGACGCGAAGCCTGCTTCATTTTTAACTTATTAGATAAGAAATATTGGATGTGTTCTACAGTGCTTTCAATGGGTACATACGTAATGTCCCTTCTGCTTAAAATAATACCGATGCTATCGGATTCCGCAAGATCGCTTCTATTTGAAGGATGTTTTGAAATTAAAATACCATCCGGATGACCCACAACGAAAAATTCATGTTCGAGATCGTCATAATGAGTGTCTTCTATAGTAGTACCATCATCTTCCGGTTTGTATATGTTTAATATCCTTAGAGGGATATCCTTTCCAATTAAGGGTTGAATAGCATTTTTGTGAAGAATTCTTGAGCGTAAAAATGTTAATTTTTCAACATATTCATAAGATATTCGGCTAACAATTTTTGAGTCCGGCACCAGATTAGGATCAGCTGTCATGACACCCGGGACTGTTTTATACAATTCAACTCTATCAGCATCAATGCAGGAGCCAATGAAAGTTGCGCTTAGATCTGAGCCTTCATAGCCTAAAGTTGTTGTTTGCCCGGATGGGGTCGAAGCTATAAAACCCTGTGTAATAGCCAATTTATTTTCTTTTAGACAGTTTTCCACTTTTTGTTTCACGAGTTCGACAGAATTTTTGAAGTCAGGTTGAGCGACCCGATGTTTCTCGTCGGTAATTATCATGTCCCGAGCATCGAGCCATTCAGAATTGATTCCTTCATTATTTAGGATACAATAAATAATTCTGCTCGTAATTAGCTCTCCTTGCGAAACAATATGATCCCTATCACCAGATTTCCATTTCCTCCCGGTTGAGCTGATATATTTTTTTAGATCTTCGATTCGCTTGATCACATCATTTCGACAATCCGTCTCATATTCCGGACTCAACTCTCCTTCAAACAATGATAGAGCGAGTGGAAGAAAATTTGTATCGATTAAGTCGTAGGCTGCTCCGAAATCACCTTTCCGACATAATTTAAAGAGCTCCTCCAACATACGAGTTGATTTTCCAGACGCGGATAATACTACTACAGGATTTTCGTTAAGAGACGCCTTAATAACAGAAGTGACCTTCTTAATGAGTTGTGGATTTTGAAGCGCCGCCCCTCCAAATTTCATCACTATCATTTTATTGGACTATTCCTTTTTCCTTGTCTATGTCAAGCCTTGGTCTGGGGGCGGTAATTGTTTTTACCAAGCGTAGTAACCTTCTTTATTAACTAAAAATCGTCTGTAAAGTAATGTAACAATTGTATAGTTATAAATATAAGTAACATAATGTTTAAATACAATATAGCCGCCGAAAAGCTAGAAATTTAGTGCATTAAATCCATTTCTACAGTATCATAAAAGTTAGAAATGTCAAAAGCGCGTTTCAAAAGGATATCATGATTAAGACAGCAAAGAGGCTCCGAAATATTATTCCGTCCGCAACAACGGAGATGATGATCAGGGCAAGAGAATTGAAAGATCAGGGCGTTGATGTCATAGATCTCACTATCGGAGAACCGGATTTTCCAACACCGGATTTAATTATAGAATATGCTGTTACCGCAATGAAAGAGGGGTTTACAAAATACACGAACTTTGACGGAATACCGGAGTTGAAAGACGCCGTCATTACGAAATTCAAGCGTGACAACGGAATCACATACTCTCGTGAGGAGGTGATCATAACCGCAGGCGCGAAACAGGCTGTTTTCAATGCCTTAATGGCTATTTTAGAAGAAGGAGATGAGGTAATAGTGCTGGCGCCTTACTGGGTCGCCTATCCGGAGATTATAAAATTAACGGGAGCTACGCCCGTATTCGCGCCGCTTGATCCTGGATCCGGTTACTCCCGGACAATTGAAAAGATTGAGAGTTTTGTGACAAATGAAACAACCGCTATAGTTCTCAACTCACCTTCAAATCCGACCGGCGCGCTGTTGGCGGATAATTTTATCAGAGATTTGATCGAACTATGCGGCAATAAAAATATCCTGATTATTTCGGATGAGACTTACGAGCAGATCGTATTTGATAAGAAATATAAAAGCATAGCTGCCTATGACGGCGATATCAGCAACAAGCTGACCATAAATTCAATGTCGAAGACCTATTCTATGACGGGATGGCGATTAGGTTATGCTGCCGGACCCGAACAGCTCATCAAAAAGATGGTTCAAATCCAGGCTCAAAGTACTTCCTGTCCTAACTCGATCGCTCAAAAAGCATCAATCAATACGATTATCGGCGACCAGTCCATGGTGATTGAAATGAGAGAAGAGTACAAAAAACGCCGGGATTTTGTTTATTCCGAGCTGTCAGAAATTCCGGATATTTCACTGCACAAGCCCGATGGCGCTTTATTTGCCTTTCCGGATGTCAGCGGCTATTATGGTATTAATCAAAATGGAAAAACAATTGACGGCTCTGTTGATTTTGCTGAATTCTTGATGGATCAATTCAAATTATTCGTTGTTCCCGGCGTAGCATTCGGCTGTGACGAGAATATCCGAATCTCTTATGCCACGTCTATGCCCGTGATTAGAGAAGGTATTCATCGTTTCAAGAAAGCCTTAGCGCAAATTAGGGATTAGGCGCTTGAATTATAAAATCGCGTTATAAGAATAATAGCTGAATATAAACCGAATATAAATGCGTTACGTAGTTGCAATAAGTGATAGTTACAAGGTAAACTGATCATGAGAAATTTTTTATTCACGGCCTTTATTATCGTAATTACCGGATGCGGAAGCAGAGTAGGAAACGATAGCATTTCAGCGGATGCTCTAATTCGAATGGGGGGAACCCATGAAGAGTATATGAAAGAAGCCGCGGCAGCCGGAGTGAACCCTATATCTGATCCAATAAACGTGGCGACAGGAATTGACGTCCTGCTGCGAAACGATTTTGAACTTTTAAAGGGGAAAAGGGTAGGGGTCATAACTAATCATACAGGGATGACTAAAGGCGGAATACATATTGTGGATGCCATTCAGGAAGCAGAGGATGTGGAGCTTGCGGCTATATTCGGTCCTGAACATGGAGTCAGGGGTATCGAGCCCGACGGAGAGGCGGTTGAGGGCAGCATTGATCCCGCAAGCGGAGTCGCTATATACAGCCTATACGGTAAAACGCGGCGACCGACGGAAGATATGATAAACTCGCTTGAAGTGCTGGTCTTCGACATGCAGGATGTGGGAGCTCGTTTTTATTCTTATATCTACACCATGGCATTGGCTATGGAAGCGGCTGCATTGAACGATAAAAAATTTGTTGTTCTTGACCGTCCGAATCCGATCAAAGGCAGTGTCGTTGAGGGACCAATGCTCGAAGAAGGTTTTGAAAGTTTTGTCGGAAAGTTTAAATTACCTGTCAGACATGGAATGACTGTCGGAGAATTAGCGCTGATGTTTAAAGGTGAAGGTTGGATAGATGGAGCAGATAAATTGGATTTGGAAATTGTCCGCATGGAAGGTTGGAGGCGGGAGCTCTGGTTCGATCAGACGAACATACCCTGGATAAGTCCCTCACCCTCAATGAGAACACTCTCGACGGCTACACTGTATCCGGGAACATGTTTTATCGAAGGAACAAATCTTTCTGAAGGGAGAGGAACTGATCTACCGTTCGAAAAGATAGGCGCGCCGTGGGTTGACGGGAAATTGCTTGCCGATGAGATGAACAAATTGCAGTTAGAAGGGGTTATGTTCGAAGCGATAGAATTCAGACCTGAAGCTATTCTTCCTTCTGTTCCGAATCCGAAATATAAAGATGAACTCATCGGCGGAATTCGAGTTCGGGTAATTCGTAGAGAGCTCGTAGATCCGGTAAAAACCGGAATAAGTTTAGTTTACACGCTGCAACGGTTATTCCCTGAGAATTTTAAATGGAGCGGCACTATCGACAGGTTGTACGGTTCGGATAAGCTGAGAAATGGCGTAGATAACGGGGTACCGCTTGAGAAAATAATAGGGAACTACTCAGATGGAGTAGACGAATTTTTAGAATTGAGGATGAAATATTTAATATATGAATGATCGAATTCAACGGCGGCGCAGTAAAATGCCGATACGAACAGTTATTCAATTTTGTCTTTTTGTAAGCTTTCTCATATCGGGAAGCGAAGCCTTAGCTCAAAAAGTTCTTTTAAAGGGTGAAAACAGAGCATATATAGCTCCTGAAATTTCTCCGGACGGACTATATGTTGCCATCACCTCCAAGGAATATACAGGCTTATGGACGATGAGAATTGACGGATACAATCTCCGCCAATTTTCTTCAGTCAGGGGCGCAGGCAAAATCAAACGTTGGTCCCCGGATTCTAAATGGATTCTTTACAGGGAGAACAATAATGGAAGGCAGGAGTTAAAGATCGGAGAGACGTACACGCGCAATATATCCTCGATCACTATTTCGGTGAAAAAGTTCGAAGATGTACGCTGGATAGACAGTGATAAGCTTTACTTAAGAAGTAACGGTAAAGTAACCTACATACGCAGCGGTCTGAATGTGCAAAACAGTAAGAAGAACCATACGGTCGTTTATACGGATTCAGAAAAAATTTATTTGGAGTCACCGGATAAAAAGATCCCGGATTTAGTCGACCCTGTGTTGGGTGTACGGTATCTTGACACCGTGCTCTCTCCGGACGGTAGTAAGATAGCGTTTCAAATTGTTGGTGGTAATTTGCAAGTTTACGAACTGAATAATTTCCAACTGCACGATCTTGGAGAGGGCAGCGCTCCGAGGTGGTCGCCGAATGGGAAAAAAATTGTTTACCAGTTAACTACGTATGACGGGCAAAGGGTGATCTCATCGGATATCTATCTTATCAATTTTAACGGAACGGCTAAACTTCAGTTAACCGATACACAATATGTTCATGAGATGAGACCTACATTCTACCCGAAAGGGAATAGGATCATATACGATACTGATCTTCTCGGCGAAATTAGGATTATGCGAGTACCGGTCAAATGAACAGAAAATGAAGTTTTTTAAAATAGACGACCTTTCTGAAATGAATCGAAATAAAATCTTTATTTTTTTCTCTCTCTTCATTTTGTCTTTTATCAGCTGCGGTAAGAGCGTTCCTGACTCGCCTATAATTGCCACCGTGAACGGAGAGCCTATCACGGTTGATGATTTTTACGAAGAGGCGCGTAACGTGCCTGCGCGTCGCGTATTGAATGTTGGCGCCGCCGTCAAACATTATAAGGATCCGAGTGATATTCTCAATATGCTTATCGAGCTCGAAATAGTCGTAGCCGAAGCAAGGAATCGTGGTTTGGATAAAACCGAAGAGTTTAAAAAATTACGAAAGAGTCAATTGGATGAAGAGACGATGTGGCAGCTTTATGAAGAGAAAGTATATTCAGCGACAGCTATATCTGAGATCGAGCTAAGGAATGAATATTTACGCCAGAATCAAAAGATAAAGGTCAGGCATCTGTTTTCTAAAAATAAAAACGAGATTTTGGAAATACAAAACCGATTAAAATCGGACGAAGGTTTTGATTCCATAGCCAAGGAGCTGTTCAGGGATCCTGTTTTGTCATCCAATGGCGGCGATCTGGGCTGGTTGGAATGGGGGGAATGGGACGCTTCGTTTGAAGAAGCGGCGTGGGAACTTGCGCCCGGTGAGACGTCTGAGCCTGTTCGAACCCGGTTTGGATGGCATCTTATCAAGATGGATGATAGACAGCAGAACATATTTATAACGGAGGACGGATTCAGAGAAAAATATTCGAGTTTGCAAAAAGACGTTCATCGGCGGAAGGCGAAAAAACTATCAGACGATTATGTGAATGAACTCATGAGCAGTAAAACGCCTATTATTGACAAGGATTCCTTTGTGGCAATAGCGGATTATATGGGAGAAGTCATGTCACGCAGGGGGAAGGTAATAACGGAGAATGAAGGGTCGTTTTCCGATCCCGAATTAAGGAACATCACTATCGATTTTACCGAAAGATTGGATGATAGACTTGTCTCCTGGAATAACGGAAATTTTACCATCGGGCATTTTATGGAATATTTAAACGGTCTATCTCCAAAAAAAAGAAAGATCACCGGAGCGCAATCACTCAACAGGAAGATGTGGAAATGGATACGGGATAGGCTGCTGACCGAAGAGGCTTACCGGTTAGGGCTTGACAAAAGCGATAGAGTAAAGAAAGAGGTAACTTTCTGGGAAGATAATTATCTGATGAACACGCTGCTGACCGAAAAGAGTGGTAACGAGCCAATAACAAAGGAAATGATTTCAAAAGAGTATGATTCGTTCCGCAAAAAATACTCTACGGCTCCGATGGTGAACGTTAGGGAAATACTGCTCACTGATTCGGTGGCTATTCGCGAGGTGATGATGAAGATTGAAGAGGGAGAAGATTTTTCTGAGCTTGCTAAAACTTATTCCGAGAGGGATTGGGCTGCCGTTAATGGAGGAGAGCTGGGTTATTTTCGCATGGGGCAATTTAAACCCATTGATAAATTTGCTTTCAAAGCAAAAGCGGGAGAGATAATCGGTCCCTTTGAAGTAGGATCAAAATATTCGATCATTAAGGTTATCGGCAAAAAAGGAAGAGAACCGATTTCCTTAGAGCAGGTAAGCGATCAAATTCGCCGTGAAATTCTACTAAGAAGGAGAACTGTATTGTATCCTGAATATGTAACTGAATTACGAAAAAAATATGATATCGTGATGGACGCCGACCTGTTTGCGGCCGAGGTGGTCAGCAGCAAAGAATGGAGCGAGGTCAAAGGAGCAATCTCCAATTTATTTGTCATGGATCGAAGATGATAAATTACAACAACTTTTTCTCTTATTCTTGCGTTTCGAAGACTGAAAGGTTAATTTAATAGCCGGGAGATTTAAATTGAAAAGCAAGACTATTGATGACATTAAAAGTCAGGATGATTTACTTCAAGAGCTAAAAGAAGTAAAGCATCTGGATGCTCTTGAGATCATGATACTTGCCAATAAAGCATATATTCGGGGTCAATTGATAAAACTCGGTAAAGTTACGTTAGTAGATCCGATAATTGAACATGCCGAGAAACATATGAGAAATTGTATGGAATGCAAAAAATTGGTGAAAAAACCGAGGAAGCCCATTAAGATTCAAGAATCTGATTGGCTATCATTGTTATCAAAGTGACCGGCATTCAGTAAGATATTTAATCGCCAAAGAACCGCGTAAATTCTACAACAACAGGTTCCTTATATCCGAACTAATTTAATATTATCAGAATCTCGAAGTGGGGTTTTATGAGGGAAGTGACTTTTGTCCATTATCTTCCGATATTGACTACGGTCATATCTGCCCTGTTTTCATCTTTGATCTACCGGAGGTATCGTAAATTAGGGGGAACACATCTTCTCTGGTGGAGCGGTGGCGTTCTCGTATTCGGCTTGGGCACGTTCGCGGAGAGTTGGATCACTCTCCTCGGATGGAACGTATCAATTTTTAAGTTTTGGTATATTGCCGGGGCATTGATGGGAGGAGCGCCGCTTGCTCAGGGGACAGTATGGCTTCTTTTACAGCGTAAAACAGCGAAACGGCTGACAATAGCATTGATTCTTTTTGTGACTGTGGCATCCATATTTGTTTTGATGAGTCCCGTAGAAATGGATATAGTGGATCCGAATCTTCCCAGCGGAAAAGTATTCACGTGGCAGTGGGTGCGGGGATTCAGTCCGTTTTTAAACAGTTATGCCGTTATTTTCCTTATAGGCGGGGCTATCATTTCAGCGCTTCGGTACCGCAGAGAAACGCAGGATAAAAGCTTCGATGCCGAGATTGCTCATGACCGGTTTATCGGTAACGTCTTTATCGCGGTCGGAGCAATTCTACCGGGAATCGGCGGAGCCGCAAGCAGAGCGGGATATACAGAGGTGTTATATATCGGTGAGTTTATCGGTATAATGCTGATATGGACCGGTTATTGGTTCAACACGGGTAAAATCGATCGAATAAGGGAAGAAATAGCTGAATTGAGCAGAACCGGATAATTTATTTCGCTCTGAACGTGTAACACCATGCCTCACCCTCTAATACTACTTCTCCGTCTTGACGTTTTACGATTACCGCCAATTGAGTTACAGGCTTCTCGGCGTGCAAGCTCAGCAGCTCTGCCGTAGCGGTGATAGTGTCTCCTATAAATACGGGCGCGGTGAATTTCCAATTTTGGCTTAGAAAAACTGTGCCGGGTCCGGGCATATCCTCCGCCACAAGAGCGTGTAACAATCCTGTGGTCAGTCCCCCCTGGACTACTAATTTTCCGAATTTGGTCTTGGCTGCGAATTCTTTGTCGAAATGCAGCGGATTGTGGTCGCCTGATAATTCGGCAAATGACTCAACATGCTTGCTTGTTAAGGTAACGGTGCGGGAGGCTTTTTGTCCGACCGAAAGTTTCATCCGATTATCCTATTTGTTTTTAAGAATCTTCCAGATTTTTTCAGGCGTTATCGGCAGAGAGCGTACTCTTGCTCTTACGGCATTGCTGACGGCGTTAGCTATTGCCGGCGCCGGTCCGCTGATAGGGACTTCTGCCACGGCTTTTGCTCCGTAAGGGCCTGTCGGTTCATACGTTTCCACGAGGATTACTTCTATCTCGGGCATGTCGGATGACCTGAATATATTGTAATCCCTGAATGATTTGAATAGCGGATTCCCGTTTTTATCAAACGGCATGAACTCAGAAAGAGCATAGCCCATTCCCTGAGTGATTGCTCCTTCTACCTGACCTTCAGCCATTTGGGGATTGATGGCTACGCCGCAATCAACGGCTGCGACCAACTTTAGCAGCCTGATCTGACCCGTGTCATCATCCACCTCGACGTCTGCGAATACGGCTGAATACGGGGGAGGCGATTCGGGACTCACGTTATTTCCAACAGCCATAATCTGGAACTGGTTGTGTTGGTATAATGAGTAAAGGCAAATTTGCTCATACGTGACGATTTTACCCTCTTGAGTGCTTACCTTACTATCGGAGCAGACCAGATGTTCCTTTTCAACCTCAAGCATTTCGCCGGCAACGTCCATGATTTGTGATTTGACCTTTTTGGCTGCATCAAGAACCGCCGCTCCTGAGATGTAGGTGGTGCTTGAAGCATACGCTCCGGTGTCAAACGGTGTCATATCGGTGTCTGAACTGTAAACGAGTATATTATCGACCGGGATGGATAGAGCTTCCGCCGCGATCTGGGCGAGCGCCGTATCCGAGCCGGTACCGATATCGGTTGCGCCGCATAACAGGTTGAACGATCCGTCTTCGTTCATCTTGATAGAACATGCCGCCATATCCACGTTAGGAATACCTGAGCCTTGAGTGTTGATGGCGATTCCTATGCCCCGTGATCTTCCCGCGGCTGTCGGTTCGCGGGAGATGCCCCAACCGATGGCTTTAGCGCCTCTTTTAATGCACTCCTCTAAACCTGAAGAGCGAATCAGTTGTGCGTCGGAACCTTCACCTTCAGCCATTTCGCCGGTTATCGGTATTCTGTCGCCCTCATGATATATATTTTTCAGCCGAAATTCAATCTGGTCAATTCCGAGTTCATCAGCGATCTCGTCAATATGCGATTCCAAAGCGAATATCCCCTGTGGTGTACCGTAACCCCGGAAAGCTCCGGCAACAGGAAGATTAGTGTATACCGCTTCTCCACTGAATTTTATATTTGGAATGTTATACATCGAAAATATCTTATTCCCCGTAACTGTCATTACGGTCAGCGCATGAGTGCCGTAAGCTCCGGTGTTTTCTATGACCCTGACATCCATCGCGAGAATCTTACCGTCTTCTGATACGGCGGTTTTGAAAAAGAGTTTTTGCGGATGCCTTGTCCGGGACGCGTAAAGCTCCTCCTCTCTCGTCATCCAAAAGCGAACGGCTTTTCCCGTTGCCAGGGTGAGAGCTCCACAGAGTTCCTCGTTTAATATTTCCTGCTTACCGCCGAAACCGCCGCCGACACGAGGTTTTATAACCCGAATCTTTTTCACGGGCAATTGCAGTACGTTTGCTACGATTCTTCTAACGTGAAACGGCACCTGCGTGCTTGACCGTATTACGAGCCTCTCGTCCTCGTCTAACCAGGTTATGCAAATATGCGGTTCTATCGAGGATTGTTGAACGTAGCCGACTTCGTAATGCTTCTCGAATATTTTATATGCGTCCTTGAACGCTTTTTCAACATCTCCGAATGAAGCTTCAAGATGCGACGCGATGTTGGAAGATTTATCGTAGATTCCGCTTGAATCTTCCTCGTCATGGATGACAATTGCGCCGGGTTTAGATGCCTTTTCAGGGTCAAATACCGCCTCGAGTGTTTCGTAATCGACATCAATGAGAGAGCAGGCTTTCGCGGCAATTCCGGGAGTTTCGGCAGCGACCGCCGCGACCCGGTCACCAACGAATCTAACCTTGTTATCAAGAACGAATGCGTCATAAGGGGACGGTTCGGGCCATCCCTGACCTGCGGTAGTGTGAGGAACTCTCGGCAAGTCCTCATGAGTAAGCACGGCATGAACTCCCCTGAGAGCCTTGGCATTGGAAGTGTCAATTGATAAAATTCGAGCGTGCGGATGCGGACTTCTCAGAACCTTCGCATGAAGTAATTCACGGAATTCTATATCATCGCTGAATGCTCCTTTACCACGGGCTAACTTTTCTCCGTCCACTCGCGGAGTGACCTTGCCTACGATCCGATAATCTTTTGAACCGCTCAATCTAATCTGATTTCTTTTTTTATCGCTTCGACCGGCTTGACGTATCCTGTACATCTGCATAAAACACCGGAAATCGCCTCCCGTAAATCTTTTTCTAAGGGAGACACGGCGGTGTTCAAATAATGTCCCGCCAATAAAAGCAGCGCCGGAGTGCAGTATCCGCACTGAATGGCGCCAACCTCAATAAACCTTTTCTGCAGCTCGGAGAGGTCTTGACGCGTAGATAACGCTTCAACCGTCTTGATTTCTTTTCCATCCGCCTGGAGGGTTAAGGTAATACATGATGCTCTGGGTTCATCATCGATAAGAACCGCGCATGCTCCACATTCTCCGGATTCGCATCCACGTTTAACGCTCGTTATTCCGTTTGAACGCAGAAAATCAAGGAGTGTTTGTGAAATGGGCACTTCCGTACGGATTTTTTTATCGTTAACGAATACGGATATATTCCTCAACTGCCGCCTCTATTATCTTTGATCTTGTTGAGGACCCTTTCGATCAAAACGCCCGCCATAGCTTTTTTATATTCGGATGAGCCTTTAGGATCAAACGCGGGATCAACGATCTTCACTGCCAATCCTGAGACACTCTTTATCAATTTATCATCCAATTCTTTGCCGAGAAGCATTGCTTCCGCTTCTTCTAATCTGATCAATTTCTCTCCAATCGAAGAGAGAACAATGCGCACCGAATCAATTAAATTGACCGAGAATGTTAGATATAATGCGAGAGAGATAAGTGGAGGAGAGGAAGGGATATAGCTTATTGACTCAAAAATCACCGAATGTATATTTGTAGGAGTTGAGATTTCTATGCCTGAAATAATGTGTTTTTCGTTTTGCAGTTCAGAATTATTCAGATAGTCCCAAAGTGTCACATCCTCACTCATTTTACCGAATAATATTACTGTCGCATCAACGGCAATCAATCCTGCAAGAAATGAGGAATCGCCTCTGCCGAGCGCTATCCTCCCGCCCACAGTCGAGGCGGAGTTTATTAGTCTGGTGCTACCCTCAGAAATGATGGTCTCCCGGATAAATTCGTATGGATGGGAAGATGTTTCAGGAGCCGTGAGCAGGTCATTCAACGTCGTGGACGCTCCGATGTACATCGAAGTTTCTTCGAGTCTGATCTCTTTGATGCCTGATTCGGAGAGATCAACAATTCCTTTTACCTCAGATCCGCCGTAAGGTATAAGCCAAGTGCCGCCGCCGATAGGGAAGAATCCGTCATTCTCTTTAAGAAGTCGAGTCGCCTCGGTAAGTTTTTTTGGGCGGTAATAGTCGGTAAGTTTTGTTAATCCCATATCGCTACAAAGTTACATTATTTTATTTGAACGGCTAATCATATCTCGAGATATTTCGTCCGCTCTGACAGAAATTTCTTTAAGATTCAGACCTTTAAGTTCACCGTTCTCAACTATGACCTTTCCGTTTATTATTGACCAGGAAACTCGTTGAGCGCCTGTACAAAATATAATGGATGCGAGTGGATCGGATTTTGCTCCGGCGTATCCTATATCGCTGAGATCAATAAGGATGACATCAGCCGCGGCGCCCGGCTTGATCATACCGATGTTTTTTCTCCCGAGAATTTCCGCGCCGCCCAATGTGCCCATTCTAAGTACTTCAGCCGCAGACAGCCATCTGTCATCCTTCAGACGATGCAGCAGCATTGATTGACGGAGTTCATTCAACATATTCGAGCTATCGTTTGAAGCAGAGCCGTCCACACCGATTGACAGAGGTACTCCCGCATCGAGCATTTTAGCCACAGGAGCAATGCCTGAGCCTAATCTCATGTTTGAGGTAGCGCAGTGGGAGATTCCGGTTTTGGTTGCCGAGAGTTTTTCAATTTCCTTATCATTCAAATGTATACCGTGCGCAAACCAAACATCGTCTCCTAACCAACCGAGCGATTCAGCGAAATCAAGAGGTCTTTGACCGAAATTGTCAAGACAATATTTTTCCTCATCTACAGATTCCGCCAAATGGGTGTGCAGTCTTACATGATACTTGTCCGCAAGTTCCCGCGATTTTTTCATGAGGTCAGCGGTGACAGAAAATGGCGAGCAGGGCGCAAGAGCCACTCTCAACATAGATAGCGGTTCGGGATCGTGATATTTTTCTATCAATCGAATGGAATCATCTATGATCTCTTCTTCCGTCTGAATTACGCTGTCAGGAGGCAGACCGCCCGTACTTCTTCCTAAGGACATTGAACCCCGGGTAGGATGGAATCGAATTCCGATCTCTAACGCCGCATCTATCTCTTTATCAATAAGATGCTTGGACGCAGCGGCAGGAAACAGATAGAGATGGTCGGAAGTGGTTGTACAGCCGGATAATAACAATTCCGCCATTGCCACCTGAGCGCTTACAAAGACGGCTTCTTCAGTCAATTCTCCCCAAACCTCGTAAAGCGCCTCTAACCATGGAAAAAGAGGCGCGTCCTGAACGCCGGGCAGATTTCGGGTAAGGGTCTGGAACATATGATGGTGCGTATTTACCAACCCGGGTAGAAGAACCATCCCTTTCGCGTCTATGATCATGTCGGCGTCAGGATGCTTTCCGGTTCCAACGGAGTCAATCTTGTTCCCCTTAATGAGAACCCAACCGGATTCAAAATTATCATATTCCGAATTCATCGTAATGGTCAAAAGCGGATTTTTTATGAGTATACTTTTCAATATTATTCCTTACGGTAGAATTTATGAATTATAATGTCAGATAAACAAGAAATTGTAGTTCTGATTGTTTATTTTATCGAATCAAATAAAATAAGATTCAGAAGGATTTGACTGAGAAAAGATGGATGTCAGTTTACTTATAAAAACGCTTTCCCTCAGCTTGTTTATGAGCAGCGCGAATATCCAAGGAGAGCCGTACGATAGGTTATTCGAGTTTGCCTTTAGAGGAGAACTCTTTTCCGCTTCACGGGTATGGGAAAGAACAAATGGCATTGAATATTCAGGTGAGCGAATTATTGCAAAATCTCCCAAATACAGGGGAGCGAAAATCGAAATGGAGCATTTTAAACGTTCGGCGCAATCGATTAATTCTCAAAGTATGCGCGCTATCTATCAAATAGTGGGATACGAGGCGGTTTTCCGGGACTATTTTGAACTCCGGAGAGACATGGCTTGGGTGGGTTATTCCCGAACATATAAGGGAGCCGAATTCAGGTCTTCTTTTTCATCCGATTTTTCAGGATTTGACAAATCTGAACTGATTATCTCCTATAAACTTCTTTTGGCGGAAAAAATATTTATCAAGCCAACATTTGAAAGCAGCAGAATCGGTAGTGATAAATACTGGAGAATCAAAATATCGTTTGATTATGATCTGGAATTCGGCAAACCTGAAGCAATTGATTAGCTCATCGGGAACCTATAGTCAACCCGATAACGATCAAACTTACCATAGACAATAATGATATAAAAATTCCTTTCCGCATCAGAAAAGGTTCCTGACTTCGCCTATTCCATTCCTGCTCTTTTAGAACAGATATCCTGTAAGAGCCGTTTGGCCAATAGAAAAGATATAATTTTATATGGTCGGATGATATTTGGTAATACTCCTCACTATTGTTACTACGGGCGACTTTAGAATAGTATTTTATCAATTGCCACTGAGCTTCCTCCGCTTGAGGGCATCCCGGAAAGTTTTGTACTATTTGATTAAATGTGGAAAGCGCTTCGTTTGTTTTATTTTTCTTCAGCAAATACATGCCGTTTTTTAGAAACTGGTCGGGGCACCTAATTTGAGCTGCCGGAAGTCGGCTGATATTTATCGTCAGGATAGAAGTAATGAAGAAAAGTATTAGCGGAGTGTTTTTTATACATCGTCGGGGAAATATCATCATATCGAGTTGGAAATTAGATAAAAATTGAATTTTAATCAAGGCGTTAATAGTTGATACACTGTCTGAATCATAATTTTGTGCTTGCCGGAAACGAGCGTCACTTCTATCTTAGTCGCATTCATAGAAGTCGCTAAGGCAACTATTTTAAAATTGACCACGTATTTTAGTAAAAGCAACGAAGGTGACGGAGACAGTGCTGAATAATGGATTTTTCAAAATCGTTTAGTTTTATATTCAAGGACAGTTCATGGAAGTCCAAGATATTTATTGGTGGTCTTTGGAATATTGCGACGCTATTCTTAATAGGACATCCATTTGTTTTGGGATATTTTTTCACGGTTCTGCAAAACAGCATGAAAGACGAAGAGCCGATCCTTCCCGACTGGTCAAATCTCACTGATAAATTTCAAAAAGGTTTTATGCTTTTAATAATCTATTTTTCGTATGCTCTTCCGGTTATTATTATTTCCGTATTTCTTGATAGTACAATAGGAGACACGGATGCTTTAACGTTGGTTTTAATATTACTGCTCATATTCTGGTTGCCTATGGTAACAATAAATTTCGCAAGAACCGGCGATTTTATGGCGGCATACAGAGTAAATGAAATGATAAATACGATAATGGATAATACCGGAATTTACATACCTATGGTACTACTGTCGTTAGCGATAATCAGCTTTTCATTTTTCTTTGGTTCCCTATTGCTGGGTATAGGTATTCCGTTTTTCACGTTTTGGGGATTCACGGTCAGCGCTCATTTATTCGGTCAATTCGGGAAACATTTGTCGGGCAGCGATCAGAAGAGCGAGAAGGTAAATGTATAAAATATTACAGCTACCTTAGTAGGCATTTTTTTTAGTTTAAATATTTTCACTATTCAAGGAGCGAAAGTAATATATCATGCCTGAAAATGCAGCCCTAATATCTGATCCTACCACAATCTTTATTTATCTCACCGGAGCGGTAGCGCTTGTCTTTATACTTTCAGAGGTTAAGCAGCTAAAGAAGCTGTTCCATTATATGCCACCGGTTATCTGGGCTTATTTTCTACCGATGATCTCCACTTCGATCGGCATTCTTCCTGATAGCTCCCCGGTATACTCATGGATAACAAGATATTTGCTGCCATTCAGTCTTATTCTTATGTTGTTATCCGCCAACCTCCCCGAGATCATTAAACTTGGCAAGACAGCCTTAACCATGATGCTTGCGGGTACATTCGGCATTGTTATAGGCGCTCCCATTGCGTTAGCGCTGTTTCTCAAATGGACGCCTGAGGGTATCTGGAAGGGTCTGGGCATGCTGTCTGGGAGCTGGATAGGAGGAACCGCCAATATGATGGCTATCGCGGAAGGTATTGGGACACCCGCGGCGATGTACGGTCCTGTTATCGTGGTTGACACGGTAGTTGGATACGGTTGGATGGGTGTGATAATAGCGCTTTCGAGTTTTCAGGCAAAGTTTGATAAATGGACGGGTGCCGATCGGACGATCCTTGATAAGGTCCGTGATAATCTTAAGAAAGTGCAAGACAGCCGCAGCAGACCTATTACGCTTAGGGATTTATCGCTAATGCTCGGATTGGGATTTCCGGCGACATACTTTTTTTTACGTTTGGGAGATCTGCTGCCCAATATAGGCGGGATAGTGAGTTCTTTTACATGGACGGTAATATTTGCGTCTCTATTCGGCGTGGCTCTTTCTTTTACAAAAGTTTCCCGGCTTGAAGATGCCGGAGCCTCAAAGATTGGATACATGGCTTTATATCTGTTATTGGCGTCGGTGGGAGCGCGCGCAGATTTGGGATTGATATTGGACGCTCCCGTATTCGTCGGGATAGGAATCGTCTGGTTAATGGTACACGGAGCTGTTCTCTTGGGAGTTGCGAAGCTAATCAAAGCGCCTATGTTTTTCTTTGCGACGGGTAGTCAGGCAAATGTGGGAGGTACTGCCTCGGCGCCTATCGTCGCGGAAGTTTACTCGCGAAGTATGGCTCCGGTAGGGCTTATGATGGCGATCTTAGGAAACATAATCGGAGTATATCCGGGACTCCTTGTCGCCTGGCTTTGCAGGATGGTGGAAACGACCTTGCGATAAATTTGTTTTGTTGAATTATTCCTCTTCCCGACTTAAATTTCATAAGGGGAAATAGTCTGTTTAAGGATAGAGTTGCGAATTAAAATCATAAATTTTGTTTTCATTATGTCGAGTTTACATTCGGTGTCATGTTCAAATACGACTCTGAATGAAGAAAAAAGCGGACAAGTAAATATGAGAACGGAAGAAGCTGCGGATGCGTTGAAAGTTCCGGGAGAAAGTCACTTCGGAAAAATAAAGCAACTGACATTCGGCGGTCAGAATGCGGAAGCGTATTTTAATTCGGATGACAGTGAACTGATATTTCAGACAACGCGAGGGGAATATGAATGCGACCAGATATTCATAATGGATGTTGAAGGAAATAATCAACGGTTGGTCAGCAGCGGGGAAGGGAGAACTACATGCGGATATTTTATGGCGGGGAGTGGAAAGATTTTGTATTCCTCCACGCACCAAGAAGCGGCTGAATGTCCGCCTGAGCCTGATTTCTCACAGGGATATACATGGGCGGTATATCCGACTTATGATATTTATATGGCAAATCGTGATGGAACCGACCTGACGAAGCTCACCGATGAACCCGGCTATGATGCTGAAGCCACTCTTTCCGAAGACGGCAGTAAGATAGTCTTTACCTCGAAACGCAGCGGTGACCTTGATATATGGAGTATGAATGCCGATGGGAGCGAACTCACTCAACTTACAGACGAGATTGGATATGATGGAGGTCCGTTTTTCAATAAGGACGCTTCTAAAATTGTGTTCCGCGCCTATCATCCGACCGATTCCACTGAGAAAGCGGATTATGTCAATCTTCTTGAAAAGGACCTGATCCGTCCGGGTAAATTAGAGCTGTTTATCATGAACGCCGACGGCTCGGAGAAAACCCAAATTACCGATAACGGCGCAGCTAATTTCGGACCGTATTTTCATCCTGACGGCAATAGAATAATCTTTAGTTCTAATGTGGCAGATCCCAAAGGAAGAAATTTTGATCTATGGATGATAAATACAGATGGGAGCGGGTTGGAACGGATAACGTACAATTCCACATTTGACGGCTTCCCGATGTTTTCTAAAGATGGAAGTAAGATTGTGTTTGCGTCAAACAGGAATAATAAAGTTCATGGCGAAACTAACTTATTCATAGCGGACTGGGTTGAATAATATGAATATCCTTATACTTGGCGCCGGAAGAATGGGAAGGGCAATAGCTTTTGACTGTATCAATCAAAACGACGTTGACAGGGTCATTGTTGCCGATAGGTCTGAAGAACAGATAGTGAAATCGCTCGCAGGGATCGAAGATTCCAAATTGCATAGCGCTATAGTTGACGTGACCAACTTGCAGGATGTAGCGGCTCTCATGGATGGAAATTCAGTGGTGATAAGCGCTGTGCCTTACATGTTCAATTTGGATTTAGCTAAGACAGCCGTCGAAACAGGTTGCAATTTTTGCGACCTTGGCGGTAATACGGACATTGTTCATGAGGAATTGAAACTTCACGATGAAGCCGTTAGAAAAGGTGTTACGGTCATACCCGATTGCGGTTTAGCTCCCGGAATGGCGAACGCGGTTTCAGCCTATCTGATTGAAAGTTTTGAAGAAGTGGAAAGTCTGAAAATTCGGGTTGGAGGGCTGCCGCTGAATCCCGTTCCCCCGCTCAATTACATGCAGCTATTTTCAGTTCATGGCTTACTTAACGAGTATTTAGGTGATGCGGTTCTGTTATCAGACGGTGAAATAAAGAGCGTTCCCGCGCTTAGCGGATTGGAAGAGCTCAGCATCGGAGACGACTATCCCGAGATGGAGGCGTTTATTACTCTTGGGGGAACTTCGACCTTACCGGAGACTTATAAGGGTAAGATAAAACAGCTTGATTACAAGACCATACGGTACAAAGGGCATAGAGACCTGATCAAAGCGATGTTTGATATTGGGTTGGCTGATACAGAGGAGATTACGATTGATAACCAAGCCGTAATTCCACAAAATTTGTTAGCTGTATTATTAGAGAAAAACCTTCCATCTTCCGGTAAAGATGTTACACTGGTCAAGTTAGAGGTATCGGGAATAAAAGCCGGCAAGAAGATAAAAGAGACGTGGGATCTTGTAGATCATTATGATGAAGATTTCAAAATGACATCAATGATGCGGACGACGGGGTATCCCGCCGCCATAGTAGGTTTGATGCTGGGAAGGGGAAAAACAAAGGGGCCCGGCGCTTTACCGCAAGAGAAAGCGTTGGATCTGGATCTGTTCGTAAATGAATTGAAAAAGAGGGATATAAACTTCAAGATAAGCCAGGAGCCGATATAATGATTAGTGCTATTTTAACGAAACGCCAGAACAGAACTTATGAAATGTCTAAAGGGGGATTTATTTTAACGGCATTGATTGCGCTGATATTTGCGCTCAGCGGATGTTCCGGTAAGCAGTATACGCAAAAACCGACTCAGCAGGAACCTGTTAAATTACTGATACTCCACACAAATGACCTGCACGCTCAATATGTTCCCAGGACGGCTTTTTGGGTTGAGGGAGAAGTTAAACCACTCATAGGAGGGTTCGGAGCGCTTGACGCGTATATAAGCCGTGAAAGAGAAAAAGGATTGCCTACTCTTTTGATGGATGCGGGTGATCTAATGACAGGAACACCCTTGTCGGATTTGATAGATGAAGGAGTCAAGGGCGGAGCTCTTCTAAAAATGATGGATGATATGGGTTATGATGTTATGACCCTCGGGAATCATGAATTTGATAACGGTCAGGAAAACGTCTCCAAATTTTATGAACTTGTGAGCTTTCCTATTGTGAACGCTAATTTATTGAAAAACGGGGAATTTATAACCCCTTCTTCTTATACGATATTGGATATTGCGGGAATAAAAGTCGGGGTTGTGGGACTCATGACCAAGTACTTCTATGAGGTAGTATTAAAATCAAGAATAGAGGGACTCGAACTGATCGGTCTGCCTGAAGCTGCTAAAAATATTGTCCAAGAGATCGATCCGTTGACAGATTTGATCATTCTGCTTACTCATGCCGGTGTGGATGAAGACAAGGAACTTGCCAGAGAGGTGCCCGGTATTGATATAATAATTGGAGGACATCGCCACACCCAGCTTGAACAACCTGTGATTGAAAATGGGGTTATCATAGTGCAAACAGGTTCGAGAACATCCAATCTTGGAAGATTGGAAATTGTAGTCCAGGGTGACACTGTTTCTTGGTATGAAGGAGGATTAATACCTCTATTTGTGGACTCAATAACGATTGCTCCGAATTTAGCAATTAAAATCAATGATTTTGAAAATTATATTCAGAAGATGTATGGTGACACGCTGGCAACGCTATTGACCGATTTCGAAACTTCTTCAAGGAGGGAATCGAATGTGGGAAGTTGGGTAGCCTTTATAATAAAAAACGCGACCAATTCAGATTTCGCGATCATGAACAGCGGGGGTATCAGAAAGAGCGTGGGCGCGGGACCTCTTACGGAACTCGATATAAAGGAGATGCTTCCATTCGACAATACTTTAGTAACGTTCGAGGTCACTGGAGAAGAGCTTCTCAATCTGATAAAATTCAACACGGAAGTATCGAGAAAAACAGGAAACGAAGAGTTGCAACTCTCCGGACTTTCCTATAAATATAGAATCAGCGGTGACAAGTCCGAACTGTTAGGAGCCTGGATAGACGGGAAAGAGATAGTTCCGGATGCAACATACAAGGGTGGAACGATTGATTTTGTACTTTTCAGCCAATCCGAAACTTATTTTGGATTTACGCCTAAAAACGGAGTGGACAGCAACATTCTTTTGTCAGCTGCGACGATAGAGTTTCTTTCCGAGCATAAAATAATAGACGCGAAGATTACCGGAGCGATTATTAGGTTAGAAGAGTAAAAGGAGCAGCGCTAATTAATCAGACAGTTCGCTGACCAATTTTTCCAAAAACAGTGCATCAGTTTCATGGAACGCATCGAGTTGGTCGCTATCAACATCCAACAGCGCAATTATATCATCATTGGAGTTCTTCACAGGCACAACTATCTCGGATTTTGAGTTAGGATCACAGGTGATGTGACCGGGAAAGTCATCTACATTGGCTACGATAACGCTTTTTCCAGCATTGTGCGCCGCTCCACAAACCCCTTGATATCCGATTGAAGCGCAAGCGGGAGGTCCGGCGCTCGGACCGATAGTCATCTCTTTCTCGTTAGGATAATAAAATCCTACCCAGAAGTAGTGATCAAAAGAATCATAGAGAGCTGAAGAAAGATACTCCATCTTCTCTTCATTGGAACTGAATTTCCGCATCCCATCAGATATTTGTTTATAAACGGCGTCTAAATTATTGTTGTTCGTCATATCATGCTTTAATACAATTATTTTTTCATTACAAAGATAATGATCCTGTTAAAAATAAATAGTTATTTATGTAACAATATATTCACTGAAATCGTATATTTTATGCAGGAATAATGTGTTTGAATGGTTCATCTTGAGATTTGGAAGTTGCAAATGAAGAATGGAAGAGAAATATTTAGAATGGAATACACCAGGCGATGAATAAAAGAGTATTAATCAGTATTGTTATAATATTGACAATTTTGATCGCAGTAATTGCGACAGGATATAGAACACAGCCGTCTGTTACGACCACGTCACCTGAAGCATACGAATTTTATCTTAAGGGTTTGGACCGGAATCAGAATTTTTACCATGCAGAAGCTATCGGATTTCTTGAGAAGGCAATAGAGTTGGACAGTGAGTTCGCTATGGCATACTTGCAATTATTTTTCTCATATAACAGTAGCGGAAAATATGTAAAATCGCGTCAAATGATAGAAAAAGCCACTCTTCTCAAAGAATATGTAAGCGAAAGAGAAGCGCTGATAATTGAAATAAATAAGAACATGGGTGAGCAACATAATCAGGCTCTTGCTGATAGCCTTATAGAAGCGCTTTATCAAGAATACCCCAAATCTCTTGAAGCGCATCTTTACAAGGCAAGATTAGCTGTCCGAGAGAACGACACGGAAGATGCAATTAAGTTCTACAATAATGTGGTAGACATAGATGAAGATTACGCTCCGGTATATAACATACTTGGGTACATGTACGCTGAACTTAACCGCTATGATGAAGCGATTGAAAACTTAAAAAAATATGCAAAGAAAGCGCCCGGAGAGGTAAACCCGTATGACAGTATCGGTGAGATCCTCATTAGAGTTGGACGATATGACGAAGCTTTAGAGAGTTTAAAAAAGGGACTTGAAATCAAACCCGAATTGACCGTAACTGAGAGTTTTCTTGGCGCGGCAATTCATAAAAATATTGGAAACGCATATTTTGGAAGAGGTCAGATCAGTGAAGCGGTAAAGAATTTTGATTTGGCGACAAGTTTGTATCCGGGAGAATATGTGCTGTTGGATGCGGTCCTGAACAAGTATTTAGCCTTAGTGCTTTCAAGGCGGTGGAATGATTTCAACTCCAATTCGGAAGGTCTTGACGAACTTGATGCAAACGAAAGAACGAAGCCTTTTAAACATTTGATCAAGGGTATTTACCATCTGGCGCATAAAGATATTCAATCTGCGATTGATGAATCCGAAGGAATGAAAAATATTATTATCTCGCTTTCTGAAGAGAACAGCTATGTATATGATCGGTTAGACCCTATCAACGGGATGTTAGACGCGGACATTAAGATCAGTCAGGGGAGGTACTCGGAAGCGGTTGAAATTTTTACCGAAAGATGCCTTAAATCTGACCTGACTAAACATTCTTCATGGTTCAATTGGAGATTAGCAGAAGCATATAGACTTAATGAGCAGTATGAAAAATCAAAAGGGATAGTGGAAAGTGTACTTTCAATAAATCCGAATGACTATATCTTGCGGTCTTTACTCGTTCAAGTATATTTTAACGAAGGTGATTATAAGAGCGCTAAGAGTGAGCTTAAAAGAGTAAAATCGTTACTTTCTCAATCTGACTCGGATCTAATTTTTAATGCCAGCATGCGGAAGATTGAGGAAGCGTTAGAAGTTCTGCTCTAAAATTGCAATATAGTCAGGTAAGAATTGGAACTTTTGATACTTACGGCAATTTAATAGAGTAGATGATACATTGTTGTAAATAGTTTTACCGGGAGGTAAAGTATGAGGAAAACTTCTTTAATTTTTATATTATTTATTTTGTTCCAGGGATGTTATACGACTACCCGAAATCCGGATAAAAACGCATACTACGATGGTTTCCATGAAAGTGAACCGGCTAAGACCGACGAGGCTGAAACGGAAGTTGTTTATGAGAACAGTGATGAAACGGTTGACGGAGACTATTATTACGACCCTTATTACATGAACCGATATATGACTACCCGATATGACCACGCGTGGTATTGGAGAAGCATGTACCGCCCGTATGGGTATAGACACCACAGGAATTTCAGTATTTACTTTGGATACTCCTCAGGTCCGTTATTGAGCTCCTATTACGATTATTATTCGTATGATCCATACTACGATTACTATTGGAATGATTATAGCTATTGGAACGATTATTATTCGCCTCACAACTATAATTATGGATCGATTTACCGACCTTATTCATATTACCCGCGAACAATCGTCTACGTGGGCGATGGAAGCTCTTCCTCCTCAAATGAAAGAAGGGGTTACAATAGGCTCGGGCAAACAAGTGGCGGCGTAGCTCCCACAAATCCGAATCCCGTACCATATTACATTCCAAATATTGCCATCATACCGCCTTCCAATCCGAGCAGTTCGAGCGTGAGTATACAAAAATTTAAGAAGACCAGAGCCTTAGAATCTAATCACAAAAAACGAAAGATAGGGAAAGGGACTAAAACCCGGACAATCCATAAACCAAGAAAAGAGGCGTCTAATTCGAGTTCCAAGAAAAGCTCTGTAAGATCCGCTAAAAATAAACCGAGAAGGCAAGTAGCGAGACCCAGACCAAAAAGCAACACGTCTTCAAAGGGTCATGTCAGCAAGGTTAAAAGCAAAAGTAAAAAGAGTGATAAATAAAGATTTTCTTGTTGTAAGTGCCATGCGATACCCAATTTAATTGAGAGACACGCATTTGAGACAGATAGCGTCAATATTCCTTATTTTTATTATTTTACCGATGCAGACAAATGCCCAGGATTACACGGATGCTTTACGTCCGTTCGTGGGGTTAAGCGGAATGGGAGCGAGGGCGTTGGCATTGGGCGGGGCATATACGGCCGTGAGTAACGACTATACAGCCAGCTTTTGGAATCCCGCGGGTCTTGCTCAAATGAACAAAAGTTCGTTTTACAGTTCCATAGGACATCTGACGCACACGGCGGATATATCTTTCGGAAGTAATTCCGCCTCAAACTTTGAAGAGAGCTATAGCCGTCTTGACGGCATCGGAGTAGCTTTCAAAGTGCCTACCCGCCGAGGGAGTTTGGTTTTGGCATTTGGAAGAAATACGCTTTACGGGTTTGACAGCAATTTGTCCACACCAATCAGCGCATCAGGCGGGGAGATAAGCGTTTTAGAGAATGGAGGAATTCATGCATGGACCGGGGCGTTAGGAATCGAAATTTCGCCACGAACTTCATTTGGTGTTTCTGTAAATCTACTCTCGGGAAAGAGCGAATATGATTTTCAGATTAGCGGAACTTCAAATGATATAGCCTATCTTATCAAGGCGGAATATATCGGATTATCGCTGATTTTCGGAGGGTTATATCGAGGAGATAAGGCAAACTTCGGTCTGAGCATAACTATGCCCACCTTTTACAGCGTGGATGATATTGGAGTAGGTTCTCTTGATGACGTCGGTCTGAACGAATATAATTTAACTATGCCGTTTAAGTCCAACCTTGGAATTTCAACCAATTTGGGAGCTGTTCTTTTAGCCGCTGACCTGCATTTTGTCGATTACAGTCAAATTAATTTCAGTTCTAATATACTGAACAGTGACGGTGTTATTATCGATGGAGAGATAAACAGAGATATTGCCACAAAACTAAGTTCAAATATCGGTTATGGAATTGGTCTGGAATATCTGCTTCCGTTTACGAATGCAAAGATAAGATTTGGATTGTCAGACACTCCAAGCGCATTTAAGAATGATGATGGTGATGACCGGTTAGCGCTCTCCACGGGGGTGGGGATGATACTTGATAAACAGATAAAATTAGATTTTACCTATGTCAGAACAAATTGGGAGCGGCAGCTAAACAGCAGCTTATTCGCGCAATCCATCAAAGAGGATGCGGTTGACGGAAGGTTTCTTTTCTCCATTTCATATAGATACTAAAGAAGTTTTATTGACAACGATTGACTTATTATTACAGGCATATTTAATATAATTCCCTTTGACTCCGCTAACTGACCTGATATATTTATTGCAATTAAATTAAAATCAGGTTGTCTCAAATGAGTACCAAGATTCGTCCTGCCGCTGTGGCGGGAACATTCTATCCGGCTGACAGATCAGAATTGGAGTCGCTTCTTGGAAGCTGTTTTGAAACCGACTCGGTTCCAAAAAGTAGAGGCAAAATCTTCGCCTTGGTCTCTCCTCATGCGGGAATTATTTATTCGGGAAAAGTTGCCGGAGAAGGATATCGTCTACTTAAAAATATGAATATAAACAATGTAATCATATTAGCGCCGAGCCACTATGAGTATTTTGAAGGGGGGACAGTTTATGACGGTTCCGCCTATTCAACTCCATTGGGGGACATAACGATAAACAGTGAACTGTCAAGTGAGTTGGTTGCAGCCACTGAACAGCTGAATTATTCTTCTGTAGGTCATGGACGGGAGCATTCTTTGGAAGTGCAACTACCATTTCTTCAGACGGTCTTAAATAATGATTTTGAGATTGTACCGATTGTGATAGGAGATATAGACATGGCAAAGGCATCAGATATAGCTTCTGCTCTGTCTGACTCGGTGAATAGTCTGGACTCTGATGTTCTAATTATTGCAAGTACTGATCTTTCACATTTTCATAAGCAGGATGAGGCTAATCTTCTTGATAAACGGACTGCCGGATTTATTGAAAATTTGTCCATAAGTGAACTCTATACGGCTTGCAAGAGCGGAGAATGTGAAGCATGCGGAGTCAATCCCCTCCTGATTGTCATGGAGGCAGCCAAGTTGCAGGGCGCATTAGACGTAGAAATACTGAAATATGCCACGTCAGGTGATGTCGTCGGTGACTATTCGTCGGTCGTGGGATATTTGTCCGCCGTGATCACAGGTCGATAAGATGTTTTCAGACGACGATAAAAAAAATATGCTAACCGCCGCGAGAGAAGTGCTCTCAAGTTGCGCAAAGGGTGAAGAGGTAATGATGCCAGAGAGCTTGTCTGAATTGGATTCTGAGCCGATGGGCATATTTATAACTCTCCATACAAGAAAAGGCGAGCTTCGGGGATGTATCGGCTATCTTGTGGGTATTAAACCGCTTCCCGATGCCATCGTAGAGATGACAAAAGCAGCCTCCAAAAACGATCCGAGGTTCAGCCCTGTAAAAGAGGCGGAATTGAATGATATTGTGTTGGAGATCTCGCTATTGTCCCCTCTGAAGAAAATTGATTCTCCCGATGCAATTGAGATTGGTAAGCATGGCTTGGTTGTCAGTGACGGACCTAACAAAGGCTTACTGCTGCCTCAGGTGGCGACAGAAAACAACTGGGATAAGATTACTTTTCTTGAACACACTTGCGAGAAGGCTCGTCTGCCGCGGGATGCGTGGAAATCCGAAGAGACAGAAATCTCAATCTTCTCTGCCGAGGTGTTTGAAGAGAAGAAAAGCGATTGAAGATTTGAGCAGGAATATATCGCTTATAGGAGCAGGAAGAGTAGGACGTTCTCTATTGAGCGCTTTAGTGAATGCCGGCAATAATCCTGTAGCAATTCTGAGCAGGTCATCAAAATCTGCCGGTTCTTTAGCCGAATTGGTCGGATCTCCTCTGTTTGGAGAAGATTACTCGTTGATACCCGACTCGACTGATCTGATACTTCTTACCGTGCCGGATGATGCTCTCGAGAGCGTGATCGAGATGGTTAAAAAATATTGGAAATATAAACCGGGAACCCTCGTAATACACAGCTCCGGTATCAAAGAATCAATTATCCTGGAGCCGTTGCGGGAATGCGGCGCGAAAACCGTATCTATACACCCTATAGCCTCTTTTCCGGCAAAAGAGATTTTATCCCTTGAAGGAATTTTCTTTGCCGTTGAAGGGGAAGAAAAGGAAATAGCCGCTGAATTGATAAAATCCATAGGCGGCATACCGCTGAAAATCGATGCGGGTAAAAAAGCGTTATATCATGCCGCTTGTACCTTTGCGAGTGGTTATCTTAACATATTATTAGAGACCTCACGCCAGCTAATGGCTGATTCGGGTATGGAAGAAACAAGGGATGTTGTTACGGCTCTGGCGGAAAGCAGTATCAAGGGTTGGAAATATAATGGTATCGGTTCTTTGACCGGTTCCGTCGCAAGAGGCGATGTCGGGTCGGTGAGAGCGCATCTGAAATCACTTGAAAATAGCAAAGAGCAGCTTGAAATTTATCGAATAATGGCTCTGAAAGCTGTTAACGAATGCGAATCTAACGGGATTTTAAAGCGGGAAAAAGCAGAAGAATTAAAAGCTGCCCTGAAGGAAGATGACGAGAGGATAAATCCTATTTAGACTTGTATTATAGCGGTAACAGCTATAATATTGCACGATGATCAGTGAACTATTTAATCGGCGCTGCGTAAAAACAAACGGTATGAACACTAATAAGGAGAATATTTAAAAGTGTATCCAATTCTATTCAAATTCGGTCCGCTGCAAATTACAAGTTTTGGATTCATGATGGCATTAGGTTTTCTTACAACCGCCTGGCTGCTTAGAAAGGAACTCGGCAGGAATAAAAAAGACCCCGAGCTCGCGTACGAATTGGTCATGTCAGCTGCGATAGGCGGAGTAGCGGGCGCGAAAATTAATTTTCTTCTGATACATTTTGATTCTGTGTTAAGGGATCCGATAGGCATGATTTTTTCGGGAGCCGGTCTGGTTTGGTACGGCGGGCTTATCGGAGGAACACTCGCGACAATTTATTGGGCAAACAAATTGAAGTTAGATGTAGGCATGGTAGCCGGAATGATGGCTCCGCTATTGGCGCTCGGGCATGGAATAGGTAGGATCGGATGTTTTCTTGTCGGAGACGATTGGGGTAAACCTACTGACGTTTCATGGGGGATAGCCTTTCCAATAGGGATTGACCCTGTTGACTATCCCGTACATCCTACTCAACTCTATGAGATGACAGCCCTATTCATGATATTCGCGATTATCTGGTATTACAGAAACAAAATTGAAACTAAATGGGTACCGCTTTGGTATTATCTCGTTCTATCCGGTATTCAGCGTTTCGTAGTGGAATATTATCGGAAGAACGATCTGTTTTTCGGTCCATTGACTCAAGCTCAAATAGTAAGCATAATATTGATATTTATAGGCAGTTATGGTTTATATAGGCATTACTCCAGTCAAGTTCCCCAAAGAGCCGGCGCAAAGAGTAATGCTTGATAAAACGCCTTCATCCTATTCAGCTAAAAGCCCGGAGGAACGCTCCCGTTAACAGTTACAGGTAGTAGTTACAGATTTATAACCTAAGGTAATTGAAAAACGGAAGAGCTGTATCCTGAGTAAATGTTGATATATAGAATCATCTTAACACTGTTTATATCCCATCTGCCGCTGACTCTCTACGCGCAGTCGAACTGGGAGGTCAGCAGGGAGATAATAATCGAGGGTCTCGATAGAGGCTCCGAACTGTCCCATTTCGATGTTTCGCAATCAGGCGAATTTTACGCTCTTGATCAACTCAATAATAGGCTGATACGAATTTCAAAGAACGGAAAAGTAGCAGGATTTATAGGGGGATTCGGATGGCAGGAAGAGCAATTTGATTCGCCGTCAGCTCTTTGGGTCACATCCTTAGATGTTTTCGTGTCGGATAAGAATAATCATCGAATCCAAAGGTATGATAGGGAATTGAATTTTATATCAATTTTAAATGGCAGCGGAGGCATAGAAGAAGGCGAATTTGAATATCCCGTTGGTGTGGCTCAGTCAGCCCGCGGTAATTTGTACGTGTCCGATCCCTTCAACGGAAAATTGTTGAAATATTCCATCGAAGGGAATTTTCTGCTGGAATTCGGCGGTTTAGGATATGCGGAGGGTAATGCAATCGAGCCGGGGAGCATCGGGATAACTCCGGATGAAAAGGTTATAGTAGCTGATGTCGCGCGGAACGTGCTGCTATACTATGATGAATTTGGAAATTACCTGTATTCAAGAGGAGAAGGGATAATCAAGGCGCCTGTCGCTTTATCTACCGGAAGCGATGGAGATGTTTTCTTATTAGACGTAGAGCTGAATTCTATTTTCATTTTCCATGAAAATAGCGGCGCATATTCAGAAATAAGGCTTTCCGACTTCACAAGTCTTCTAACAACTCCTGTTGATATAGCTGTCAGGAACGATGAACTATACATATTGGACTCCCGGAGCAGTAAGATCCTGCAGCTCAGGAAGAGATGATACTTTTCTCATCACATAAATTTCAGATTATATTGCTTACGCTCATTCTGTCTATCGTGGTGCCGGAAGTTTACGCTCAGGAGAAAGAAATTATCAAGAATCGTTCGGTGCGGGATAGAGAGTTCCAACTTAAAATATATCCTGATTCATTGGTGTATCCCCTACCTCATAAGCATATTATCAAGAATTCCGAGAATGTGATTTCAAAGGGAGACACGCTTCGGCTAAATTCAGATTACACTATTGATTATACGAACGGTGTGCTGGTTTTAAACGATGATGCAAGGGATTTTGATTCCCTCTTTGTATCGTATCGAACAAATCAGCCCTTCGAACCGATAATCGGGCAATATTGGACAGGCTTGATCTCCTTAGATGACGAATTGGCGTCTCCTGACAAAATCACACCGCCAAGTATAAGCTCACCCCGTGGCAATGCTCTAATTCGTGATGAACGTCTGAAGTCACACGGATCATTAGTGAGGGGAGTGAAGGTAGGAACGAACGAAGGACTCTCTTTGAATTCCGGCTTACGGTTGCAATTAGAAGGAGAAATTTCTGAAGGTATAAATCTTATCGCATCAATGACGGATCAGAACAGTCCGATTCAGCCTGAAGGAAATACTCAGACCCTGAAAGAGATTGACAAGGTTTATGTGGGATTGAGCGGAGAGAATTTTGAGCTGACCCTTGGAGATATCAGCGTTAATTATAACGGTTCTCACTTCGCTAAATATAGAAGAAAATTACAAGGAGGTACTGGTCAGGGCAGTGTAGGCGGCACAACCGTCACTGTCACCGGCGCTGTGAGCCGGGGAAAATTCAAGACCATATCGTTTAATGGAACCGAAGGAAATCAAGGGCCCTATCGCCTTACAGGGGATGCGGGCAATTTTGAAGTATTTATTATAGCGGGTTCCGAAAATGTTTATATAGACGGAGAAAAAATGACGAGGGGTGAAACTAAGGATTATGTCATAAATTATTCAAATGCCGAGTTGAGATTCACCCCTTATCGCATCATTTCCTCTGATTCACGAATTGTGGTCGATTACGAATTTTCGGACAGAAGTTACAATCGGAGCGTGTTGGCGTCTTCATTGACTACAGAATTAATCGCCGGGAAGGTCAAGCTTGGAGGTCGATTTATCAGAGAAAATGATGACCGAGATAATCCGATCGGTATCACTTTCAGCGAGTCGGAAATTTTGACGCTCGCCTCCGCGGATGAAGAAAACGTTTTTGTTGAGGGTGGCAGCAAAGTCGGCACCGGGAATGGGGCTTATAATAAAATATTCAGCTCTTTAAAAGGAGATTCCGTTTTCAAGTACGTCGGACTAAACTCAGACGGAACATTTAACGGCAGCTGGTCGGTGTTCTTTACCCGGGTGGGTGAGGGAAAGGGAGACTATGACAATAAGTTGGGGGATTCTTTGCTTGTCTCGCCCGGGGGTAATTTATATTTCGAGTATGTCGGAAGCGGGAATGGCTCCTATATCGCGAATAAAAGATTACGGACGCCGACCTCCCAATCGATAGCGAGTTTTAATCTGGATATTAAGCCTTCTGAAAGAATCACTGTCCAAACTGAAATCGGGTTGAGCAGCAAAGATAAAAACACATTTTCATCTCTGAATGACAACGATAACGGTGGAAGCGCAATGCTCCTGAAAGGAGTCTTTGATACAACAACACCGGATAAAGGCGGAGTCATCTTTGACACGTATTTTCGAAGGATAGAGGAAGAATTTAACAGCGTGGACAGAATCGATGAAATTGAATTCGACAGGAAATGGAATAAGCCCGTCGGACTTGAGGGAACAGAAACCATCTTAGACGGCGGGGTAAAAATCAGAGGCAGAAATTCAGATGAACTGTATGGCAGATTCGGCAGACTTGAAGTAGAAAACAAATGGAACTCGGACAGGACAGAAATCGGTGGAGAAAAAAATATCCCTATTCTCGGAAATATCATGTTGAAGCAGGAAATTTTGAGTTCTAAGGCAAATAATAGTCTGGTTAAGAGCGAATGGAATCGAAGAAAAGGTCGTTTGAGAAAGAATTGGAATATGCTTACACCTGTTTTCGGCTTTGAATTCGAGGATAAAGAAGATAGTGACAGTTTGATCACGGGATTCAAGTATTTGGAATATTTTGCCGGAATTGGGATAAAGAATATCGGTCCCGTGAATCTTATCACGGAATACACCGTCCGCAATGATGAAGAGCGTTTAAATAATCTGTTGGAACCGCGTTCAAAAGCGATTTCTAAAACTCTCGGAATTGAGATTCCATCAACTAAGATCTATTCAGCCAATTTACGGTTTTCAAGAAGAACCCGGGAATTTAAAGGAGTGTTCAAAGAAACAACGCCAAATTCTCAATCAAATTTGATAGCTGTACGTTCCGATCTGCGCCCGATGAAAGGCGCTGTGCGATTTACTGTTGACTACAGAGCAGCGCGTGAGCTGCTTGCCGGAATTGAACGGGTATACCTTAGAGTTGAGGAGGGAAGAGGCAATTTCCGTTTTGATGAAACTGTCAATGAATACGTTCCGGACAACTCGGGCGATTTTATACTCAGGACAAGACCAACAGACTATTATGAGCCTGTGACAGATCTTCGGATGAGTATGAGACTTATGATCGAGCCTAAACGATTGAGCGCTAATAGAAGAAAAAGGCGATTAAAATCAGGGTTTTGGCAGGGGGTAAGCTCACGAACTTTTATTAGAATCGATGAAAAATCAAAAGATTCTGACAGTAACGCTATACTCCGTCTCGAACCTTCGAAATTCAGAAATCCTAACACCACCCTATTAGGAAATCTGACTTTTGAAGAGGACCTGAAAATGCTTGAGAAGAGGAATGGAAGCTACCTGCGTTTGAGATACAGATATATAGAGAATTTTAATAATCAATTCATTACAGGCGGAGAAGAGACCCTCACCAGGGAGACATCTTTCAGATGGAGACAAACTCATTCAACGAGAACCAGATATGATTTTGAAGGAAGCCGCTCTTCAACACTCAGATCTTTTTCCTCATCGCTCAGAAGAGGAAGAGACATAGTATCTAACGAACTGATCTTTAATCTCTCTCATCTTCCTTCAAGCAAAGTTGAATTAGGAGTTAAATTCACCGTGGGGAGGGATGTGGACAGGCATTCCTCTAACGATTTGAAGGCAAGTCTTTCCGAGATAGAACTACGGAATAATTATTTTCTTAAAGGCAGAGGGATGGTACGAATTTCAACTTCGTGGGCGCATGTCGGAGTTACGCCAAAGGGCGGTCCGATAACATTTGAGATGGCGAATGGACTTAAAGAGGGAAATAGTTACAAATGGAGCATCAGCTTTGACTATAAGATAGGAAGCAATTTGAATGCGATGTTGACGTATGAAGGTAAGAATGAATCATTCCGCGATGCGCGTCATGTGGGTAAAGCAGAGGTGAGAGCATGGTTTTAACGAAATCCGTGTTAATCATTTTGATTTCGGTAATAGGCTGGACATACGCCTTTTCACAGACTATAGAGTTTGAACATTCCGGAGTCGGTGAAAGAGAGGCTGCCGAAATTGAGCAGTTATTGAACAGATATTTCTCGGAGAATGCAAGGCTGCTCAGTGACCGGATTTTATCTCTGTATAGGGACAAAGGTTATTACGATGCTTTCATCGACAGTTTTTCCCTGATGAAAACTGATGAAATTACCAAAGTAAGTTTGCTTATGAATGAAGGGGAATCGTATCGGTTTGGTAAGACCCGTTTGAAAAACAATGATTTGATAGATGAAAAGAGTATCAGCAATTTCAAGGGAGAAAATATAAGCAAGGAGCTGATCAAAAATGAGGCGTTAAAAATATCGGTTGAATTAGCCGAGAAAGGCTACCCGCTGGCTAAGGTTACAGCGATCCCAATTATTGATAACTCCGAGAGTGAGAACGAAGTAGATGTTGAATTCGATGTGGAGGCGGGTGAACTGATAAAGATTGACAGTGTGTTATTCAGAGGCAATGAAAACACGAATTCAAAATTCTTACTTAATGAGATGCAATTCAAGAAAGGCATGAAATACGATAAGAGTTGGTTCGACAGACGATTGGCTTTCATAAACCGGTTAGGATATATCTCCAACGCAAAGCAGTTAGGTATTGCCTCAGACCAAAACGGCTCAAAGACCCTGATTATAAATTTGGAGGAATCGAGCGCCAACAGAATGCAGGGAATCATAGGATATATTCCTGAAGGTTCCGGAGGAAGTGACGGATATTTGACCGGTTCTCTCAAATTCGGGTTTGGAAATCTATTCGGAAGCGGCCGGATCCTGAATGCCAGTTGGGATAAAGAAGATGTAGATACTGAAGAATTAAAATTAAGTTATGAAGAGCCGTATCCGTTTGGTAAAAAAGTAAAGGTGGGTTTAGGTTTTTCTCAGTTGGTTCAGGATTCTTCTTATGTTAAAAGAAATTCGGAAGTGGGTCTGAAATTTCCCTTTTCTTCTAACCTGTATCTTTTTGCGAGCAGCGCCCGGGAGAAGATAAGTGTTCGCGATTTCGGTAAAAGTCAGTATGGGTTGGCAGATCACTCCATTCTGATTCTGACAGGAGGCTTTGTTTATGATGATAGAGATTTTCAGTTAAATCCGACAAGCGGATTTTATTACGAGACGAGTGTCAGCAAGACAGGGAAAAAAGAGGTCGGAGCAAAATCAGTGAGCGGAAGAAAGTTAGCCTTGAAAGCAGAATATTATATTGGAGTAACAAAGCGCAGCATTATATCACTGGTGTTGAACGCATATAATTCGAGATTCGATCAGGGAGATGTGCCGTTTAGCGATCTGTTTAGGGTGGGGGGCGCAACCACACTGAGGGGGTATCGAGAAAATCAATTCAGGGGAGCGAGTGTCGGCTGGCTGAATATTGAATATCGTTTTATCACGGGAAAGATTTCACGATTATTCCTCTTCAGCGATGTAGGATTCATTTCCGATAGACAGCAACAGGGAGATATAAGCAGATACTCTTATGGAGCGGGAATAAGAGCCTCAACAGCAATAGGTCAAATAGGTATCGATTTCGGTATCGGTGAAGGCGACAGCTTCACAAACGGAAAGATACATCTAAGCTTGAACGGCGCCTTTTAAATAGTGAGTTCATTTCATAACACACCCCGTCTTTGATAATCTTCGAATATCAAAGCCACCCCTCTTGATAGAGGGGAATTTTTCTCCCCTTCCTTTCTAAAAAGGGAACTTGGGGAGGTTTAGTCATTTTCGTTATGGAGTTTCTTAAATAAACCGTTAAAACGGTTTCTATTTTATGGATACTTCTTCATAACACCCGACTTAAGTCGGGTGTCAGTGAGATCATTAAAATCTCATGAACCATTTTAATGGTTTTTGTACGAAATATGTAGAAGATAGGATTCGTCCGACTGATGCCAGGCGGGCGAGGACATAATCTAATTCTCTTGTTGCCTTAGCTCTGATTTAAATTTCTAATCGTTTGCAGATTTTAATAACCTCTTGAGAGATCTCCACGGCGGTGGCTGCAGGAAGTTCCGGGTAGATAGGCAAGGATAAGACCTCTTCACTGCACAATTCCGCTACAGGGAAATCGCCTTTGCTATGACCTAAATACGCAAAAGAAGGTTGTAAATGTAAAGGTACCGGATAATGCAACGCAGTCGCTATTCCCAAATCGGACAGCGCTTCTTTTAAATCATCTCGTTTCCCGGTTCGAATTACGTATTGATGCCAGACATGATTTCTGTTTTTGTTTATAATTGGTAAAACTAAGCCTGTATCTTTTAAATTTTCCGCATATATGGAAGCTATCTTATTTCTTAGTTCGTTCCATTTCGAGAGCTCTTTCAATTTAACGCCAAGAACAGCAGCTTGAATAGTGTCGAGCCTGTAGTTATATCCGACTATGATATGTTCATACTTCCTGCTTTGACCGTGATTCAGCAACAATCGCATTTTGTCAGCCAATGCTCCGCTATTGGTCGTACAAGCTCCGGCATCCCCCATGGCTCCTAAATTTTTACCGGGGTAGAAGCTGAATGTTCCAATGTCGCCGATAGTGCCTGCGTGGGCTTCTTTGTACGAAGAACCCTGGGCCTGCGCGGCATCCTCGATGACTTTAAGCCCATACTTTTCGGCTAATTCCATTATAGCATCCATATCTGCCATTTGTCCATAAAGATGAACGGGCAAAATCACCTTTGTTTTATCGGTTATAGCGTCTTCTATCTTCGTAACATCCATTGTAAAACTTCTCGGTTCGATATCCACGAGTACGGGTTTTGCTCCGGTCAGATGTATCATTTCTAAAGTTGCAGCGAAAGTGAAGGGAACTGTAATAACCTCATCCCCGATTCCTACATCGAGAGCTGCGAGCGCTACATGAAGCGCCCCGGTGCCTGAAGCCATGCCGATTGTATACTTTGCCCCCGTAAACGCGGAGTAATCATTTTCAAATTCGGTCACCTTGCCGCCAAGTATAAAGGCGTTGCTATCTATAACTTCTTTAATAACGTTATCGAGATCGTCCCTTAATCCATCATGCTGTTTCTTCAAATCAGACATATTAATTTTCATTTTGGTTCCTTATAAACGCTTAATAATTAACAAGTTAATTATATAAAGTTTCCTTTTAAATTTATTCCCCCGTTATTATAGATATGCCGTGTAAAGTTTACAAGTTAATTTCTGATTATGAATTACTTTTTAAGAGAGAGGGCAAAAAGAAACTTTATTGTAATTCAGAATTAGGAGTTGTAGATTTTGCGTCGCTTTGAAATTGAAAACTGAGGTTGACCTTAATGATGATATACGAAGGAAAGCAATAAAGATTGAAGATACTTATTACAGGAGCGGCAGGGTTTATCGGCTCACATCTTTGCGAAAAGTTATTAGAAGATGGAAACACAGTTGTAGGATTTGATAATTTTGATCCATTCTATGAGCGTACGGTAAAGGAAAATAATCTAAAAACGTCCGTTTTAAATGAGTCATTCAAATTAATCGAGGGCGATATCCGAGACAGTGAGTCTGTAAAAAAGCTATTCGACGAACATTCTTTTGAAGTTGTTGTTCATTTGGCGGCAAAAGCGGGTGTAAGACCGTCAATAGAGGATCCAACAGCATACAACAAAGTAAATGTGCTCGGAACGCTGAACATCCTGGAGATGATGAAAAAAAATGATATTAAGAGATTGGTATTTGCCTCATCATCTTCCGTTTACGGTAATTCGACTGATGTACCCTACAAAGAAACGATGAATGTAAATAATCCGATATCTCCTTACGCCGCCACAAAGATAGCGGGTGAACTTCTTTGCTATAATTATTGGCATCTTTACAAGATTTCGGCAACTTGCCTGCGGTTTTTCACGGTATATGGTCCGAGACAGCGTCCTGAGATGGCTATAGCAAAATTTGTGAAAAAGGCTTACGATGGGAATCTCATTTCAATATACGGAGACGGTTCCTCTTGTAGGGATTTTACTTATATAGAAGATATCATTCAGGGAGTTGTCGTTTCTACAGAGAGAGATCTGGGTTTTGAGATTATAAATATAGGTGAATCGGAAACAATAGATTTAAATTCTCTTCTTGGACTTATAAAGGAACTGACAGGTTGTGATCTGAAAACTGAGAACTTACCGATGCAACCGGGAGATGTAGATAAGACGTTTGCAAACATTGACAAGGCGAAACGACTTCTTGATTATGCGCCGGTGACTTCGGTGAGAGAAGGGATAAAACAGTATATTAGTTGGTTGAGGAGTAATCCTGAAATTCGGAGTTAAAGTAGTTTATTAGGCAAAACGAATAATTGCAAACAATACTTGACAATTAAGATGGAATTAAACATATTAAATCGGTTTATGAAGAATCAGTATAGTGTTTACACTGTGCGCAACAAGGTAAAATGGATAGTCAAGATTATTGAAATATTTTAGTATCAAAAGTAATGCCCGCAAATCCTTTGAGAGAATAACAATTGTTGAATTAACGCGGGATTGGACGATATTCGAGGTTGATGTAGAGCCTCTCGAAATACCTCTTTCAAATTAAATTACAAATATCTGAACCGTCAACTCACTTTTATGAATAGTAAAGATAAAAACATGCTAACTATGAATATGAAACAGATCAAACAAGCTAATAAATTCTTAAGAATCGCTCTCTTCGGACTTCTGTTTTCGCTCCTTTTTGCAACTGTTTCCACATCCCAGACAAAGAAGCAGCTAAGGTCTGAAAAAGAAAAGTTAAAGATGTCCGGTGCATCCGAGGAAGAGATCCTCGAACAATTAAAAGCTTCCGGTCTTTCTGAATCAGAAATAAAAAAAGGAATCGAGCAGCTGACCAAGTCCGGTCAATTTGATGATTCAGATGTTCAATCCACTATTGAAGATACTACAGATGAAGATACTACAGAGTACGTAGACGAATTAGCCAAAGAAGAAGAAGAAAAAGAAGAAGAAATTTTGCCGATAACGGAGGAAGCTCCTGCAATTGAAGAGCCGCTGAGGCCATTTGGTTATGAGATTTTTAACCTTTCACCAAAATCGTTTGAACCACTTAATGCAGGCCCTGTTGATCCTAATTATACTCTTGGACCAGGCGACGAAATTGTCCTCACACTATGGGGTGACACCGAACAATACCACAAGTTAGTTATTGACAGAGAGGGTAAGATACTTTTACCTGATGTTGGACAGATGGTGATAACCGGACTCACAATGCAACGAGCCGAAGCAAAAATACTTAAAAGGCTTGCCGGTGCATATTCCGGTCTAAAACCGAGATCAGGTTCGCCGAGCGTATTTATGGATGTATCATTGGGAAGATTACGTTCGATCAGAGTGTTTATCGTAGGAGAAGTGGTTAGACCAGGCGGATATACAATGAGAGCAACGTCTACTTCTTTCAATGCGTTATATTATGCCGGCGGTCCAAATGCTCAGGGAAGTTTTAGAGATATTAGAATACTTAGGAACGGTAAGCTCTTTACAAGTCTTGACCTTTATTCTTACATCCTATACGGCAATACGAAAAAAGATGTTAGACTCCGCGATGGTGATACAATATTTATACCCCGGCGGGGCAGACAAGTTGCGATAAAGGGTGAGGTGTTTAGACCTGCGTTATTTGAATTGAAAACCCGTGACGGACTTAAGAATCTGATAGATATAGCGGGAGGATTGAAGCCAACCGCTTCCATAGACAGGCTGCAAATCGACAGGATTGTTCCATTCGCTGAAAGAGATGGGACCTCTTTAGAACGAAAGATAGTTGATGTGGATTATCGATCTATATTAAACGGAGAATTGAAAGACTTCAAATTAGTTGATAGTGATGTTATATCCGTTTTTTCGATTATAGATTTTAAACGAAATTTAGTTTCTATCAGTGGCACAATAATGAAACCCGGTACATACGAATGGACTCCCAATTTGCGATTGTCCGAACTTATTGGCGAAGCCGGGGGAATTCTCGGTGATGCGTTTCTTGATAGAGCTGAAATTGTTCGCACCTTGAGTGATTCTTCAAGGGTGTTGCTGAACGTAAATTTAGCAGGAGCTTTAGAAGAAGATACATTGAACAATATTACTCTCGAACAATTGGATGAAGTTCGTATTTATTCAATCCGTGATATGAAAAACCTGCCGGAAGTTTCAATCTTTGGGCACGTATTGAGGCAGGGAAGATATGAATTGTTAAGTAATATGACGCTTTATGACCTGATATTTAAAGCCGGCGGAATGTTGGACGATAACTTCAGGAAACTGACTTATCTTGAGAGAGCGGATGTTATCAGGGTGAATGAAGACGGAATTACAAAAAAGACTATTTCGGTCAATCTTCAGAACGTTTTAGATAAAAAAGTAGAAGATAATTTACTTCTACAGAATTATGATGAAGTGAGAATTTATGATATTTGGACGGTAAAGAGGAAGCGATATGTAACAATTGTCGGTAAAGTAAAAGAACCGGATCAGTTTGAATTAACCGACAAAATGACCTTGAGAGACCTTATCATCAGAGCCGGTGGTTATACGGATGACGCCTATGTCTATAAAGCGGAAATCGCGAAAATTGACCCTTATAATTTAGATGAGAATACTCTCGCCACGATAGAAATTGTCGATCTTCCTCACGATTTATCTCAGAATGATGCTAAGAACGAGTATTACCTGAGTGAATATGATAAAATAACGGTCAAGAGGCACCCTTTTTGGCAACTTCATGTTAGCGTAACTGTACTTGGACAAGTAAAATTCCCGGGAGAGTACGCCCTGCGAACTCAAGAAGAGGGGATTTATGACCTTGTCCAGCGTGCCGGTGGATTACTGAGCGACCCGTTTTTAATAGGCGCAAGACTTATGCGAGGGAATAATCGAGTAGTAGTTGATTTCAAAAAAGCTTTAAAGAAAAGATCACCTAAACATGATTTAATTTTGATGCCGGGCGACATTATAATAATTCCAAAGAGTCCTAAAATTGTCGAGGTTAGCGGTTCTGTTAACATACCGGGTCTGATTAAATATGTGCCGGGCAATAAATCAATGTACTATATCAGCAGAGCGGGTGGTTTCCATGTAGATGGGGATAAGGGAAATGCTCGTATATTAAGAGCAGATGGAAGTGTAGTAAATTCTAAGAAACGATTTTGGTGGGATCCGAAGGTGCACGAGGGCGACGAAATTATTATTTCATTGAAAGAAGAGAAGGAGCCGTTTGACTTTTCCGAATTCTTAACGGAGACATCAAGTATAGTTGCAAGTCTGGCAACTATAGCATTCGTCATTGTTCAATCGACTAAATAGTACTGTCAGGTTCCTGTAAATTCTGCAAAATAAATCGTAAGACAATTCGATTTCAGTCGGACAAGGTGAACTTTTGAAAGCGTTAGCTATCGGTGGGATGGGGTTCTTGGGCTCGCAAAAGCAAAAAACGCGACATTCGTTCTCGCTTCAACATCTGAGGATTACGGTGATGGAACCCAAACCCGAAACTTCGCTTATATTGATGATACGGTTGACGGTATTTTTAAACTAATGACCTCTAAATATACCGATTTAATATTGGCAATCCGGAAGAGATAAGTATTTTGGAGTTTGTCAAGCGGATAGAAGAAGCGACGAACACTGAAGTGGAAATTAAGCTAATGCCCTTGCCCGAGGACGATCCGAAGGTAAGATGTCCGAATATCAGCAAGTCAAAAGAACTGCTCGGCTGGGAGCCCAAGATAGGTCTTGCTGAAGGTCTGAAGAATACGATACCATTCTTTCGGGATAAGCTCTCCGAACCCGCGGTCTGAATAATCGCTAATTCTTATTGTAACTTATCAATGATGGAATTGGTAAACTCTTTCAAGGAAGCCGTTCCCCCAAGGTTTGCAGGTTTGGTCCCGTCATTTAGATTTAAAGCGATCGATGAACGAATCTTCTCAGCTGCGTCGGTTTCACCTAAGTAATTAAGCAAGGCGATGGCTGACATCAGCAAGGGCAAGGGGCTGGCATCCGATGCGTTTGCCTTTTCGGGCGCTTTCCCATGCATAACTTCGAATACGCGAATGTCGTCACCGATATTCACTCCGTAAACCGCGCTGATTCCTCCAACCATTCCTGTGATAAGATCGGATACAATGTCACCGTATAGATTACCCATCAGAAGTACATCAAATCGTTCAGGATTCATAACAAGATTCATACAACAGGCATCAATGATCATCGTGTCATGCTCAATATCAGGATATGTTTCGGCGATTTCAGTTGCGACATCCAAGAATAAGCCGTCGGAAAGCTTCATGATATTCGCCTTATGAACGGTAGTGACCTTTTTTCTGCTTTTTTCTTTTGCGTATTGAAACGCAAAATTTGCGATTCGCTTTGAGGCATCTTCAGTTACGACTTTCATCATCTCCACGATATCAGGAGATACGTAATGCTCGATCCCGGAGTATTCTCCCTGAGTATTTTCTCTCACTACAATGATATCAATTTCATCATACCGGCTTTCGATTCCCGGAAAAAGCTTACACGGCCTCAAATTAGCATAAAGATTGAATGATTTTCTGAGAGTTACGGTTGGAGGCTCGTACGGAGCGCCAAGCGGAATATGTATCAGACCTTTAAGAGCAACTTTGTTTCGTTCAACAGAGTCCATCAGCTCTTGAGGTAACGGTGTTCCGTGGGCTTTTAGCGCCTTTTCTCCGGATTCCTGCCAATCCCAATCTATCTTGGCTCCCGATGAGTCCACCACTCTTGTCACTTCATTAGCGATTTCAGGACCTATCCAGTCGCCGGGTATTATTGTTACTGTTTTACTCATAATGATTCGATAATGGCCCTGGTGAATTCTTTCGTACCGGATTTACCACCCAGGTCACCTGTTCTGACTTTTCCTTCTTCGAGCACCTTATAGGCCGCATCTCTAATACGATTTCCGGCGGCATGTTCTCCGAGATACTCAAGCATTAAAACCGCTGATAGAACGGCTGCAAGCGGATTTGCTAAATCCTTACCCGCGATATCGGGAGCGCTGCCATGGACTGGCTCAAAAACAGCATAATCTTTTCCAATATTTGCTCCGGGCACAACTCCGAGTCCCCCTACTAATCCGCTTGTCAAATCGCTTATGATGTCACCGTACAAATTACCCATTACAAGCAGATCAAATTGTGAGGGGTCAGTTACAAGCTGCATTGAGAGGTTATCAATTGCGACTTCGTCATATTCAATAAACGGATACTTAGCGGCAATTTTTCTGATTTCTTCGAGAAACAAGCCGTCAGATTTCTTCATTACCGCCGCTTTGTGCACAGCCGTGACTTTTCTTCTGCCATGATTTCGGCAGTAATCAAATGCAAATCTGCCTATCGCATTGCAAGCATTTCGCGAGATGACTTTCAAGCTGGTAACAACTCCTTCCACGACCTGATGCTCCAATCCTGAATAAAGACCTTCAGTATTCTCTCTAACGACTACAAGGTCGACGTTTTGGTATCTTGTAACTATTCCGGGAAGATTTATGACCGGTCTGATACAGGCGCTAAGATTTAGTTTTTGACGCAGGCTTACATTTGCGGAACGAAATCCTTTTCCTACAGGCGTTGTTACAGGTCCTTTTAAGGCTACTTTTGTTTTCTTAATTGAATTTATAGTATCTTCAGGTACCGTTTCGCCGAACTTATCAACTGCTTCCTGCCCAACTATCGCTTTATCCCATCTGATATCCACGCCGGAGGCATCGAGAATTTCAACGGCAGAGCCCATAACTTCAGGACCGATACCGTCTCCTTCGATAAGAGTAATATGATAATTCACAGCTACTTCCCCGACTGATATGTTCCCATCGCTTCGATAAGCTCCGGGGGGAATTTTACAGGTTTTCCCGAATCCAAATTTATGCAAACATGGTGAGTATGTCCCTCAGATACTTTTTTACCGGCTACTTCCATTGAATATAATATTTTAAAAGAGGTCCTTCCAAAATCATCTACTCCAAGGTTAAGCTCCAATAGATCATCAAATTTTACCGGCGCGAAATATCTAAGCCTGCTTTCCACCAATACCAATCCCAAGCCCATATCCATCACTGATTTGTAAGAAAGACCGCTTGCTTCCAAGAGCTCGACTCTTGCCTTTTCACAGTAATAATAAAAATTTGAATGATGCAGAACGCCATGCATGTCAATATCACGGAAAGCCACGTTATATTTTGCCTGGAAAGGAAATTTCATCCTAAAATCCCCGCAACGATAAATAGATCATAAAAACTGTGAGTATACGCTGTAACTCCAAAACCTCTAAAAACGTAGAGAACGGACAGTATAGTTCCTCCTATGAACCGAAAAACAAAAGTGCTGACGAGAAACGGCTCACCAAGGAATCCTATGTAGTGGAAACCGGAAAATATCAAAGAGGAAAGAAAAATAGAGATTATTACGGATGTAATCTTTTTCAATCCGACAACTTTGGTGAAAATGAGTACGAAAAGAGATATCAGCACGACCCTGAATAAAAATTCCTCGTAAACGCCTGCGCCCAATGATAAAACGAGTTGGTGTTTCCAGCTGAAAGTGGGAGGAAATTGAAGCAAAATACTTGTTATCCTGCTTACTACAAAGCCGAACAGAAATGCGTAAAGAATAGATTCACCGAGCATCAGCAGAAGATAGCGATATTGCAGAATAAACTCTTTATCCCTCAATTCATGAATGAAAAGTCCGATAAGAATAGCGAGAACCAGTATGCTGAATCCATAGAAGCCTGCGACACCAAATATATTGAATATCTGTTTCGTGACAACGTCAGCTCCGTTTCGAAGGCCTTCAATATCCGACTTATTCATTACGAAAGCCGCTATCTCGTAAGTCATCATAAGAGGAACAACGAACAAGAACGAATAAAAAGGCGATTTTGTAGCCCTTGAGTATTCTTTATATTGTTCCCAGTAATTTTGCATCATCGAATCATATTAAAATTTTCTGAAATTACTCATCCAACTGCAATACCGCAATGAACGCTTCTTGAGGAACCTGCACACTGCCGACCAATTTCATACGTTTTTTCCCCGCTTTTTGTTTTTCTAACAGCTTCCGCTTACGGGTTATATCGCCGCCGTAACATTTGGCTGTAACATTTTTTCTGAGCGCGCTCACGGTCTGACGCGCGATAATCTTGCTTCCGACAGAACCTTGCAAGGCTATCGGGAACATCTGTCGAGGAATAATCGTTTTAAGTTTTTCGGTTATTCTTCTGCCCCAGTCGTATGCTTTATCCTTGTGGACGATAATCGAAAAGGCGTCAATTTTATCTCCGTTGATTAAAATATCAAGCCGGACGAGTTTGCCTTTCCGATACCCTATATAATCATAATCGAGTGAAGCGTAACCTCTGCTGACAGATTTAAGACGGTCATAAAAATCAAACAGCACTTCCATTAGAGGTAACTCGTAAACGATTTCAACCCGATTGGAATTGAGATAGTCGGTGGATTTGTAAGTGCCTCTCTTATCCTGAGCGAGTTTCATAATAGCGCCGATATATTCTGAGGGAGTTACAATTGCCGCCCTGATGAACGGCTCTTTAATATTTTCTATATCGCCCGCTGGTGGGAGTTTTACGGGATTATCTATTTCAAAGGACGTACCGTTATGCAACTCCACAAGATATTTGGCATTCGGAACGGTCGCGATGATATCCATATCGAATTCACGGGACAATCGTTCCTGAACTATCTCCATGTGGAGCATCCCGAGGTATCCGCACCTAAAGCCGAACCCGAGAGCTTCGGATGATTCAGGCTCAAAAGAGATAGCCGCGTCATTGAGCTGTAATTTTTCTAAAGCAATCCTTAATTTGCTATAATCTTCGTTGTCAATCGGAAAAATACCGCTGAATACCATCGGCTTGGACTCTTTGTAACCGGGAAGAGCTTCTTTTGCCGGATTATCTGCGGAAGTAACAGTATCTCCGACTTTAGTATCCTTCACATTCTTTACTCCTGCGATCAGATAGCCGACATCACCCGCATTAAGTTCCTTTTTCTTTATCCTTTTCATCCGCAGTATGCCGATCTCGAGCGCCTCAAGGGTTTTGTTGTTATTGAAGAACTTTACACGCTGTCCTTCGACTAACTTACCATCAAAGACTCGTATATAAGCAATAGCTCCGCGGTATTTATCAAATGTTGAATCGAATATTATCGCTCTAAGCGGTTTAGAGGTATCTGATTCTGGAGGGGGAACCAACTCTACTACGGCTTCAAGAATTTCAGCGACACCTTCACCGGTTTTAGCGCTGATAAGAAATATATCCTCTTCTTTGCAACCGAGCAATTCGATGATCTGGTCAATGGCAACTTCAACCTCTTTAGCGCCCAAATCAATTTTGTTGATGATAGGTATGATTTTCAGTCCGCCGTCAACAGCCAGGTAGGCATTACTGACGGTTTGCGCCTCAACTCCCTGCGCGGCATCCACAAGAAGAAGCGCTCCCTCGCAAGCTGCGAGGCTGCGGCTGACTTCATACGAAAAATCTACATGACCCGGGGTATCTATAAGGTTGAAGATATATTTTTTGCCGTCATCGGCGCTGTAATCCATAGTTATAGCATGCGCTTTTATCGTAATGCCGCGTTCTCTTTCGATATCCATGTCATCAAGCACCTGATCCTTCATCTCTTTTTCGCTCAAGGTATGGGTCAGCTCGAGAAAGCGGTCGGCAAGTGTCGATTTGCCATGATCGATATGGGCTATAATGCAGAAATTTCGTATGTTTTCAGCCTTCATGCTTTCCTGTGTTTAATTGATCTCAAATATTAAGTCATGTAGAGGGCGAAGTCAATGTAAGACATAATCCTGATTTCCGGATGACAATTAAGGTATTTGAACGCTCAGTTCTTAGGCTTGAAAAGAAGCGTTATAGGAACCCCGAAAAAACCGAAAGCGGCGCGCAAGTTATGCTCAAGAAATCGTTTATAGTTTTCTTTTATACCTTTCGGGTAATTGGTAAAAAAAACAAAAGTGGGAGGAATCGCGTTAACCTGATTGACGAACGTTATCTTCACAAAACGATTATTATAACTCGGAGGTGATGTATGTTCAACCGTTGCGGTCAACCAGTCATTAAGCGGTTTGGTTTTTATGCTTTTGCGGGATTCATTGTAAATTTTGGAGACCAGGTCAAGAATCTTATGAATCCGCTGACCGTCGAGAGCGGAAATAAATTCTATCGGATAGCTTTCCAATAGAGGTAGCCTATATTTGAGCTCTTCCAACCACTCTTTATGAGTACGGTTGGTTTTTTCTATCAGGTCCCATTTATTTACGGCAACCACGAGACACTTTCTCCTATCCAATGCCTCAACAATTATACTTACGTCCTGTTTATCCATACCGCGGGTCACATCGAGCATAGCGACTACCACATCCGCTCTGTCCATCGCTCTCCGCGCCCTAACGGTACTGTAAAATTCAACGGCGTCCTTGATCTTCGCTTTTCTTCTGATTCCCGCTGTATCGATTAAAGTATAGGTCTTTCCCTTATAGGAGACTACACTGTCGGCGCTGTCCCGGGTTGTGCCGGGAATGTCGGTAACTATTTGTCTCTCTTTATTCAAAAGTCTGTTGACAAGCGAGGATTTTCCGACATTAGGAACGCCGACAATTGCGATCTTTATCCCCTCATCCTCTTCAACAGAGGGCGCAGGTGACAGTTTGAAGTGGCTTACCGCCGCTTCTAAAAGATCGCCGGTTCTTCTACCCGATTCAGCGGAAACAGGAAATGGTTCGCCAAGACCGAGCTTCATAAAATCGTATATTTCCGGCTCTCGTGTTTCGTCGTCAACTTTATTGACGACGAGTATGACTTTTTTTGATTGCTTCAAAATGACTTTTGCGATGTCCTCATCACCTGCCGTGATCCCTGTTTCTGAATCCACCACAAACAATACGAGTTCCGACTCATTAATCGCTTCTAACGCTTGCTCGCGAACAGACGAGAGGATAACCTCATCGGATTTTGAATCATATCCTCCGGTATCCACAAGAATAAAATCATGTCCTGACCAGGAAACTTTCCCGTACTTCCTGTCCCGTGTGACCCCTTCGGTGGAATCTACTATAGCGTCCCGCCGTCCTACAAACCGGTTAAAAAGGGTGGATTTACCGACATTAGGTCTGCCGATTATGGAGACTATGGGAATAGATTGAGTCAAAACAGCTAACTATAAAGCGAGTGAAAATCGTTGTTATAGACCTGAACCGGCAGACCGCATACTTTTGATATATCCTCAGGACGCATATTATCGAGAAAGAATCCGTCACTGTTCAATATACGCGGAGGTAGAAATACTTCGCCGATAGGATCGCCTTCCTGAAGAGTTCTGATCAGGTCCTGCGCGGAAAGTAATCCCGCGATTGTAACCGATTCGCCTAAAAATGTGTTTTTCGCCACAAGCAATTTGACCCTGAGGTTTTCAATTTTTTCCAAAGCGGGCAAGAGCTGCTCATTCAGTATTCCCTCCGCCAACGTGCCCGTAACCAAAGTTATCTCTTTCGGCTCATTCAAGCGATCGGGAAACTTCGTTTTAGCTTTGTCGAGTTCACTAATAAATTCCCGGACCAAACCGATACCGTTATCCAATTGAGGGAATTCATCGTAATATTCTTCTTCCGGAACAGGCTCGCCAGCCATGATATACCATTCGTCGGAAAGATAAACGAATCGTTTCCCGTCGGAGCGTGGGAATTCAGTATCCCATTTGGCTCCGTTTTTCAACATTTCACGGGCATAGTCGGGCGTAACGGGATCTATTTTAGTCAGCCCGTCCCTGTGTTTCGTCAGTCCGATAGGAACCACAGCCATAGAGCGGACGTTTTTCCTGTAATTCCAGATATCCTTTATGGTATTTTCGAGAATATCACCGTCATTCATGCCGGGGCAGAGAACGACCTGCGAGTGCATCTCAATATTATTCTCATCGAGATAAGCGATTTTTTTCAGAATATCATCATCAAAATCTATTCCGAGCATGAATTTACGTGTTTCGGGATCGGTCACGTGTATCGATATATAAATAGGGCTGAGCCGTTGCCTGACGATTCGTTCAAGCTCTTTCCACGAAGTATTCGTCAGGGTTACAAAGTTACCATGCAGGAAGGAGAGACGATAATCTCCGTCCCTGAAATAAAGAGAAAGCCGCATACCCGCGGGGAGTTGATCTACATAGCAGAAAACGCATTTGTTGCAGCACGATTTATATTGCTTCGGGACAAAGGAGATACCCATATCGTCATCGGGATGTTTCTCTATCTCGAAGGAAACTTCCTGATTGTTGCGTTTGATAACGACATCAACGGAATCATCCGTAGCCAAAAACCGGTAATCGATGATGTCGCTGACGCCGCATCCGTTCACGCTAACGAGTTTATCACCCGGCTCTATGCCGACTTCGGAAGCTATACTGTCTTTTTCTACATCTTTTATTTCAATCAAAACCAATTGTCCTTTCTATCGACAATAGATCAAATTTGCCATTCATTCATTGTGCAGCCTGCTAAGTAAACGATTTATCCGCTAATTAGCAAACAATATTCACTTTTATTGACCGATTTTAAAGGAAAAAGTTAAAGAAAGGCGCTTTCGGCGCACTTGTAACTATCCCCTATGTTTATTATATTTAGAAGCTTAGAAAAGATGAAAAATAGCGCCGACAGGGCGCTGAATATAGAAAGAAGGAATTATGGGGTTAACTTTAGCGGAAAAAATAATTAACGAGCATATTGTTGAGGGAGAGCCGGTCAAAGGCTCGGAGATCGGAATAAAAATTGACCAAACCCTCACTCAGGATGCCACGGGGACTATGGCATATCTCCAATTTGAGGCGATGGGGCTGGAAAGAGTAAAGACCGAGTTGTCGGTAAGTTATGTAGATCATAATATGCTGCAAACGGATTTTCGCAACGCCGATGACCACGCATATTTGAAATCTGTTGCCGCAAAATACGGAATATATTTCTCAAAACCGGGTAACGGTATCTGTCATCAGGTACACAGGGAACGATTCGGAATTCCGGGGAAGACCCTTCTCGGCAGTGACTCGCATACTCCGACAGGTGGCGGACTCGGGATGATTTCAATAGGAGCTGGCGGGCTTGACGTGGCGGTGGCAATGGGCGGCGGTCCGTTTTTCCTGAAATATCCCGATATTATAGGCGTAAAACTGACTGGTGAGCTCCAGCCGTTCGTAAACGCCAAAAATGTCATCTTCAAACTGTTGGAGATTCTCACCGTAAAAGGCGGAGTAGGTAAAGTATTGGAATATTTCGGACCGGGAGTTAAAGCCCTCTCCGCTGGCGATAGGTTCGCCATTGCGAACATGGGTACGGAAGTTGGAGCGACAACATCAATCTTCCCGTCGGATGAAAATACGAAACGGTTTCTCGTTGCGCAGGACAGGGGCGATGTCTGGATAGAGCTTTCCGCGGATGATGGAGCAGAATACGATGAGATAATTGAAATAGACTTGAGCGTGTTGGAACCGTTGGTCGCGGAACCGGGCAGTCCGGACAACATCGTAGATGTCAAATCTCTTGTAGGAAAGAAAGTTGCGCAAGTGCTGATAGGAACCTGCACAAATTCATCATACGAAGATATGATGACAGTGGCGAAAATGCTTGAAGGGAAGAAGATACATCCGGGAGTTGACATGGGAGTCGCGCCCGGTTCAAAACAGGTTTTCCAGATGATAGCGGAGAGTGGAGGATTGGGCATGATAATCTCATCGGGTTCAAGAATACTCGAATCCGCCTGCGGTTTCTGCATCGGAATGGGTCAGGCTCCGCCGACAGGAGGAATTTCTCTCCGAACCGGCAACAGGAATTTCCCCGGGAGAAGCGGTACTCAGGGCGATAATATCTATCTCGTGAGTCCTGAAATAGCCGCCGCTTCCGCGTTAGCGGGTGAGTTCGTTGACCCAACGACAATTGACCAGGTGATAGAGATAGAGCCGCCGACGCAATATACGATTGACGATTCGGGTATCATCCCTCCGATAGAAGATTCTTCGGGAGTTGAGATATTGCGGGGACCGAATATAAAGGAAGTTCCGGTGAAAGAGCCTCTTACCGACGCTATTAAGAGCGAAGTAATCCTTAAGGTCGGTGACAATATTACCACCGACCATATTTTGCCGGCAGGCGCGAAAGTTCTTCCGCTTCGGAGTAACATCCCGGCGATCGCGGAATTCGTCTATGTGAACGTTGATGACACTTTCGCCTCGCGGGCAAAGGCGGCGGGCAGCGGTATCATAGTCGGAGGGACGAATTATGGTCAGGGTTCCTCCCGTGAGCATGCGGCTCTCGCTCCGATGTATCTCGGAATCAATGCCGTCATAGTCAACGATTTCGCTCGAATCCACAGAGCTAACCTGATAAATTTCGGAATCCTTCCGCTTCTGATGGACGCTTCCGATAACGATAAGATAGAGCAGGGTGACGATCTCGAAATATCCGATATTCTTGCCACACTTGAGTCCGGCAGCGATTTCACGGTTAAGAATTTGACCAAAGGGATAGAGTTCAAAGTCAAAAGCGATATGACCGACCTTGAGAAGAATATCCTGCGGGCAGGCGGAAAACTCGCCTATACTCGTTCACAGAATCAAAATTGAAAGGCTGATGAAATGGAACTGAGCGGAAAAAAAGTTTTGATACCTATCGGTCCGGATTATCAGGACCTGGAAGTATGGTATCCGAAACTTCGATTGACGGAAGCGGGAGCGGATGTCACATGCGCCGGAATCGGCGACAAAACGTATTACGGTAAAAACGGTTATCCTATAGACGTGGACGTTCAGATAGAAGAATGCGCGGCGGACGATTTTGACGCGGTTATCATACCGGGCGGATGGGCGCCGGATAAGATCCGTATGAACAAACACGCCGTAGACATCGTCAGGACTATGTATAAAGAGGGCAAGGTAGTGGCTTCTATATGCCATGCGGGATGGGTGCTCGTTTCTGCGGGCATTCTTGAAGGTAAAAAAGCCACCTCATATATTGCGATAAAAGATGATATGATCGCCGCGGGAGCGGATTGGTCGGACGCCGAGGTAGTCGTTGACGGGAATTTGATAACTTCACGTAAGCCGGATGACCTTCCCGCGTTTTGCAGAGAGATAATAAGGCAATTGAGCGGTTAGCTGTTGTGAACAGAGAGAGGATGATGAAAACTCGAATTGAAAAAGATTCTATGGGTGAAATGAGAGTACCCGAAAATTCTTATTACGGAGCGCAAACTCAGCGCGCGGTGGAGAATTTTCCTATCAGCGGAATAGGTTTTTCACGGCGGTTCATTCAAGCGCTCGGAATGCTGAAAAGAGCGGCGGCGAAAGTAAACGGCGAACTCGGATTGCTCGATGCCGACAGGAAAAAGGCTATCGTCAAGGCGGCGACCGAAGTAGTTGACGGAAAGTTTGACGATCAGTTCGTTATTGACATCTTTCAGACCGGTTCAGGCACCTCGACCAATATGAACGCGAACGAAGTGATAGGAAACAGGGCGAGCGAACTAATGGGCGGCGCTCTCGGTTCGAGGGAGCCTGTGCACCCGAACGACCATGTGAATATGTGCCAGTCATCGAACGATGTGATCCCGTCCGCTATTCATCTCGCCGCGTATACAGCTATTTATGAGGACTTGATTCCCGCGCTCGAACAACTCGAAAAGTCGTTCGCGAACAAAGCGAAGAAATTCGATAAGATACTGAAAATAGGCAGAACCCATCTTCAGGACGCGACTCCCGTACGGCTCGGGCAGGAGTTCGGCGGTTACGCCTCTCAGGTGAGTCACGCCATAAACCGAATCAAGAACGCCTCTAACGATTTGCTTGAGCTCGCTATCGGCGGCACTGCCGTCGGCACGGGCATTAACGCTCATCCCGATTTCGGCAGAAAAGTGGCGATGAAGATCTCCCTCGACACAGGCGCGAAATTCATCGAAGCGAAAAACCATTTTGAAGCGCAAGGCTCGAAAGACGCTGTCGTCAATATCTCAGGAGTTCTTAAGTCAACCGCCGTAGGCATCTCGAAAGCGGCGAACGATATCAGGCTCATGGGAGCGGGACCGCGAACAAGCATAGGCGAAATCAATCTGCCGGCGGTAGCGCCCGGCTCATCCATTATGCCGGGAAAGGTGAATCCCGTGATGGTGGAGATGGTGATGCAGGTGACCGCTCAGATCATAGGCAACGATGCGACGATCACGAACGCGGGGCAGGGCGGACTTCTCGAACTCAACGTCATGATGCCGGTGATGGCTCATAATCTGCTGCAATCGGTTGAGTTGCTTTCTACCGCGTCGGCGACATTCGCGACCAGATGCGTGGACGGAATTGAGGTCAACAAGGAACGCGCGGCTGAACTCGTGGAGCAGAGCCTCGCTAACGCGACACCTCTTGCGCCTCTGATCGGCTACGACAAAGCGGCTAAGATCAGCAAAGAGGCGTTCAAAAAGGGTAAGACTATCCGTCAGATACTGAAGAGCAAAAAAATCCTTTCCGACGACAAGATAAACAAAGTTTTAAATCTAATGAAACTCACAAAACCGGGTATCAGTAAGAGGTGACTGTAGTTAGGATTAAGGCTTATCCTGACTGCCACAGTAACTGGATTTAGGGATGATTAAATGAATATTATTTCAAAGAAAAGACTCTCAGCTTATTCTATATTAATGATAATACTCTTAGTAATTATAGGTATCGCAATAGTAGGATTATGGGTGATGGGGTCGAGGGCTGAAAGCATTGTTGTTGGTTCGGTAGGACTGTATTTTTGGGCTATTAAATTCATTATGAGTGAGCATTTCAAGAAGATTGACCGAAAAGTTGTTCGGCAACACCAAATACTTCTTCAGGGCATCAAAGCTGGCTACGATTTCAAACAAACGGTTATGCAAAATATGTATACAATCACTAATGAACTTTGGAAACGTTCAATTTGGATTGCAATGAACTGGAATAGCCTCTGGCCTGGAATGGATGGTGATTTAGAATTACGGAAGGAGTTCGACGCCAATTTTGAAGAGTATTACAAATTTAGGAGCAGCAATTCGATCAATATTCCTTCACACATTTTTACAGCTGCAGGTAAACTAATTGAAGGGATCGACACATATAAAAACGGTAGGATGGTCAAAAGCGATAAATCTTTTGATGCAGAAACGCGGAGAGAAGGTCATAAGAATATGTCTAGTGGTACCCGATTAATCAAATCTTCCATGAAAGACTTATTTCGTGCAATCCGCGAGGAATTTGGTTTAGAACGGTTGCCCGGCGATGTGCTCAATATTCCAGTTCCAGAAGAGTCTCAAAGTAAGACTGAAGATCCAGAATAAACCAATTCCTAAGATGGGTTTTGTTCAAAAATAACGAGGAGAGATATGTTGTATCATATTAGAATATCTCAAAAATCAAATAAGAAAAGAGGCGAAGTGAAGGTTGATTTAACAGAAGAGCAGCTTAAAGATCGTTATGTAAAGCTCTATGAAGAAGGTATGCCTTTATTTATCAACGGTAAAACTATTCCAATTGATGATATTGAGAGAATCGAGATTAGCAGAAGTGACTTAGCGTCTAAGGATCTCATCAACCATATTAAAGCTGAAGATGCTCAAAGTAGTTTTGTGTTTTTAGGCGGACCATCGTATGAATGGAGTGCAGCCGATAGAGCTGAAGATGTAACTGAAGAATACATTACAGGACCTCCCGGATCTAAAAGAATTACTAATCCAACTGAAGAGATTATCCAAACATCAATGCTAAAATCAGAAAAAAAGGTGTTTGTTGTTCATGGACATGATCAGGAATTAAAGAATGATGTTGAAGTATTTCTGAAAAACATTGGACTCGAACCAATTGTATTGCACAGAGAGGTCGATGAAGGATTAACCCTTATAGAAAAATTTGAGCGCCACTCCGATGTAGGATATGCGTTGATTTTAATAACACCGGATGATGAAGCGTTCCCAAAAAGTGAATTAAAAAAATCTGAGAACAAACTTAAAATTGAATTACGAGCAAGACAAAATGTGATTTTTGAATGGGGTTACTTCGTTGGAAAGATTGGTCGTTCAAACGTATGTTGTGTGTATAAAGAGGGTGTTACACTTCCATCAGATATGGCAGGATTAGTTTATAAAAAAGTAACTAAGACTATTGAAGAGATCGGTTATGAATTAATTAAAGAATTAAACAACGCTGGATTCAAGTTAGAGATTTAACTGCGATTTTATAATTATTTGTTACTATTGATTTTGTGCATACAAAAAAATATGATTTCTTGATGTAGTAGCAACCGATTATCTTATTTTAATACTTTGACTTTCTCTCCTAAATCGAATTGCAAATACCCATATCACAACTCCATAAACAGAAATTCCCATAATTTCCCTTGCCAATTAGATGGAGCCTAAGTATATTCAATTAAGACAAAAGTTGTCGTAATTAGATAAGTCAGATAATAACACTGACTTAAATGAACTGTATTGATTGGAAAATTGACAGAAATTGAGCGTCTGGAACTGATAAAAGGACTTGAAGAACACAACACGGGCAAGTACTTTGCCTGTCACGAGACATTGGAAGATATTTGGATGGATAAAGGGGGAGATTTGAGGCGATTCCTACAGGGATTGATACATGTGGCGGTCGGTTTCTATCATCTGAGAGATTCAAACTACGTCGGCGCGTACCGTCAACTCGAAAAGGCTAATCGGAAGCTATCGGATTATGCCACTGTCGAGGTCGGTATAAACCTTCCCAAGTTGCTGGAATCAATAAAAGTCTGGTTGGAGAATTTGCGGTTTCTTCTTGACAATCCCGACTCCGACAAGGACTTCGGCATCTTCCCAAAATTTGATTATAACGCTGAAAAGATCTTAGCGCTGACATAAACTATTGGACAGAAGAAAGGAATAAAACGATATAATGACAACTGAAAACGGTCTCTTAACAATCAAGGACCTTAAAGTAAAAATAAACGACAAAGAGATACTCAAGGGAGTAAATCTGAAGATCGGTCCGGGTGAGGTTCACGCGATAATGGGACCGAACGGGACCGGAAAGAGCACATTGGCATACGCGTTAGCGGGAAAAGCGAGTTATGAGGTGACGAGCGGCAGCGTGACAATGGAGGGAGAGAACGTTCTCGATATGTCGCCTGACGAGCGGGCGAGAAAGGGGATGTTTCTTGCGTTTCAATACCCTTCAGAAGTTCCGGGCGTGACCGTTGATAATTTTTTACGGGTAGCATATAACACGGTTAAAAAGAAAGAGTTGAGCATTTGGGAGTTCCGCAATCTGCTCAAGGAAAAGATGGAGTTTCTGAAGATCGACGAATCATTTTCCGGCAGATACCTCAATGAGGGATTTTCGGGCGGTGAGAAGAAGCGTAACGAGATACTGCAAATGGCGGTATTGACGCCGAAACTGGCAATTCTCGACGAGACAGATTCGGGTCTCGATATTGACGCGCTTCAAATTGTAGCGAAAGGAGTGAACGAACTCCTCCCTGAAGACTCGTCCGTTCTGGTTATCACTCACTATCAGCGGATATTGCGCTACATAAAACCTGATTTTGTTCATGTTATGATAAACGGAAAAATTGTTGAAACCGGCGGAGGAGAACTCGCCGAAAAATTAGAGGAACAAGGCTACGATTGGCTGAAAGAGAAGTACGGCGAATCGGGAAAGGACAATAATAATGTCACTGCCAACAACTGATATAGGAACAGAAGAATATAAATACGGATTTTCTGACGACGTCAAACCGGAGATAAAGTTCGAAAAAGGTCTGTCACGGCAAACCGTTGAAGATATATCCAACATAAAGAACGAACCGGGATGGATGACAGAGACCCGTCTCAAGGCATATGAAATATTTTTGGAAAAGCCGATGCCCGAATGGGGCGCCGACCTTTCCGATATAGATTTCGATGATATTATCTATTTCGTCCGCGCGTCGGACAGGAAGATGACAAATTGGGATGATGTGCCTGCTGAGATCAAAGAGACTTTCGAAAAGCTCGGCATACCTGAATCCGAACGGAAGTTCCTCGCGGGAGCGGAAGCTCAGTATGACAGCGAATCCGTATACGGCGCTCTTCAGGGCGAATGGGAAAAGCAGGGCGTTATCTTTGTTGACACGGATACCGCATTGAGGGAGCATGAGAAGCTCCTGAGAAAATATTTCGGATCGGTCGTTCCGGCCACCGACAATAAACTTGCGGCTCTCAATACCGCTGTCTGGAGCGGCGGAAGTTTCCTTTATATACCTAAAGGCGTTCGGGTCGGCTTGCCGTTGCAGGCGTATTTCCGTATCAATACCCAAAATATGGGTCAGTTTGAACGCACGATGATAATCGCCGATGAAGGTTCTAACGTTCAATATATTGAAGGTTGCACCGCTCCGACATATACGACCAATTCACTGCATTCAGCGGTCGTGGAGATCATCTGCAAGAAGGATTCACGCGTAAGGTACACCACGCTGCAAAACTGGTCAGGCAATGTTTACAATCTCGTGACCAAACGCGCTCAAGCATACGAGAACGCTACAATGGAATGGATAGACGCGAATCTCGGAAGTAAAGTAACGATGAAATATCCTTCGGTTTACCTGATGGAACGCGGCGCCAAGGCGGATGTAATTTCTATCGCATTCGCGAACACCGGTCAGCACCAGGATGTCGGCTCAAAGGTCGTGCATCTGGCTCCTTATACCACTTCGAAGATCCTTTCCAAATCTATCAGCAAGGGGAAGGGCAGGTCAACATATCGCGGACTTGTGAAGATACATGAAGGTATGGAAGGATGCAAAAGCAACGTCAATTGTGACGCTTTGCTGCTCGATGAGGCGTCCGCAACCGATACTTATCCGTACATCGAGATAGAAGACCCTACCGCCGCGATAGAGCATGAAGCTACGGTTTCGAAGCTCTCCGATGAGCAGATATTCTATCTTCAGCAGAGAGGCGTTCCCGAGGATGAAGCGCGGAATATGATAATAAACGGTTTTATAGAGCCGTTTACAAAATTACTGCCGCTGGAGTATGCGGTTGAGATGAACAGGCTCATCGAACTTCAAATGGAAGGTTCGGTAGGATAACAACTTAATTTAGATAGTAGTTTTAAAGGAAAAATAGATGACGGAACTGTTGGGATTCGGGCGGGAAGATGTTGATCGTATTTCAAACGACTCGGAAAGCCCGGATTGGATAAAAGAAAAACGCGCAACGGCATGGCAAGCTTACGAAAATCTGCCGATGCCAACTCTGCGTGATGAGATGTGGAAATATACCGATCTGTCTACTCTGAATATCAAGAACACCAGAACGACCGAGGCGTCAAAATATTCAGCGGTAGAAAAATTTGAATCGTTTCCCGAGGAAGCGGTCAAACTGCTTTCGGATGAAGCAGTTCAACTTGAAGAAAACGGCGGAATGTGCAAACCCGGTTTGCTAATTCAACATGATTCGCAGGTTACCTTCACCGATGTGGAGAAGGAGTTGACGGCGAAGGGAGTGATTTTTTGCAGTATGTCGGATGCGGTACGCAACCATACTGATTTAGTGCGGAAACACTTCATGGAGAAGGTCGTTCCTGTCGGCGAAGACAAATTCAGCTCGCTTAACGCCGCGTTATGGAATGGCGGTATATTCCTCTATGTCCCGAAAGGAATAGAGATCAAAATGCCGTTCAAGTCGTATATACTGATGACAGACGGCGGCAAAGCCTTGTTTCATCATTCTCTGATAGTGCTCGAAGAAGGCGCTCACGTGACATATATAGAACAGTGCAGGTCTGAGGATTATGCCACGGATTCGTTGAACTCCTCCGTCGCTGAAGTCGTTGTAAAAGAGGGCGCCTCGCTCGATTATATAACGCTGCAGAATTGGGGTAACAATGTTGTGGATATTTCCACACGGAAAGCGGTTGTTGAGAGAGACGCTTCGCTGAATTGGATGGTCGGCACGCTTGGCGGGAAAGTCACACGGAGCGCTTATGAGACAAGATTAATAGGGCAGGGTTCATCAACGAAAACGAGAGGTTTTTTCCTCGCAAGCGACAGGCAGCATCATGATTTTTGGGGACTTCTAAGCCACGAGGCTCCTAATACTACAGCAGACCTCCTTTACAAGGGCGTACTTACCGGGAAATCACGCTCCGTGTTCAGAGGTTTGATAAAGATTTCGGAAGTGGCGCAGCTTACAGATTCGTATCTTACCAACAACAACATTCTGCTAAGTGACGAAGCAAGAGCGGACTCCGTTCCCACATTAGAAATAAACGCGAATGATGTTAAAGCAAGCCACGGAGCAACGGTGGGGAATCTTGATAAGGAAGAGATTTTCTACTTGATGAGCCGGGGGTTGACTAAGTCATCAGCCGAAAAATTAATCATATACGGATTTTTTCGCCCCGTATTGAAATCCATTGATTCTGAGATTCTCAGAGAGCATATTTATGGATTCATTGATAAAAAATTAGGAGCGTAAATGCCTCGTGAATCGATTGGGGGAACCAACGAAATAGAACCGGGAACCGCCCGTTCTTATCTTATCGGCGGGGAGCGGATTGCTGTCTGCAACGTAAACGGCTCATTCCATGCGATAAGCGATGTTTGCACTCATGACGGAGCGCCCTTAGACCAGGGAGTGCTTGAAGGTTCAATAATTACCTGTCCGAGGCATGGAGCAAAATTCGATGTGGTCACCGGCGAGGCAGTTCAAATGCCTGCGGTAATTCCCGTAAAAACTTATCCCGTTGAAGTCGAAGACGACAATCTGTTTTTGAATATAGATGAGAAATGACAGTTGAGCTCCTTTGACGTAGAGACGATCCGCAAGGATTTCCCCATTCTTTCAACAAAAGTTCATGATAAGCCGCTGGTTTATCTTGACAATGCCGCTACCACGCAAAAACCCAACTCCGTTATTGAAATCATGAACGAATATATGCATAACCATAACGCGAATGTTCATCGCGGTATTCACTTGCTTAGCGAAAAATCAACAGAAGGTTATGAAAACGCAAGAATCAAGGTAGCGAACTTTTTTAACGCTTCACAACCCGAAGAAATAATATTCACAAAGGGCACGACCGAATCAATAAATCTCGTTGCTCATGCCTGGGGAAGAAAGTTCATCAGCGAGGGAGACATAATCATCCTTTCGGAAATGGAGCACCACAGCAATCTGGTACCCTGGCAGCTCCTTGCGAAAAGTGTCGGAGCGGAGTTGAAATTTGTAGAAATGAACGAGGATACGACATTGAACTTAGAGAGTTTGAAAGAGCTCGTATCAGATAAAAGGGCAAAATTAGTTGCCCTGTCGTACGCTTCAAACGTACTGGGAAATGTGAATCCCGTAAAAGAGGTGATCGAAATCTCTCACTCCGAAAATATTCCTGTACTATTGGACGGAGCGCAGGCGGCTCCGCACCACAAAATTGATTTCGCGGAGATAGATTGCGATTTCTTTGCCTGTTCCGCGCACAAGATGCTTGGACCGACAGGCATTGGTATCTTGTATGCTAAAATGGAATTGTTAGAAGCTATGGATCCGTTTTTAGGCGGCGGAGAGATGATATTAGAGGTGGGTTTGCACGAATCGTCTTACAAAGAGCCTCCATATAAATTTGAGGCGGGGACTCCAAGTTATATCGAAGCGATAGGGTTCGGAGCGGCGATAGACTATCTTAAAGCGGTAGGGATGGACTCCATTCATGACCACGAGGCAAATTTATCAAAATATGCTTTGGGTGAATTAAAAAAATTAGGCGATGTAGAAGTTTACGGTCCTTCGGAGGGTCGAGCGGGGATTATATCGTTTAACATCGGAAACGCTCATCCGCATGATGTTGCGCAATTGCTCGATGCGGACGGGGTTGCGGTGAGAGCCGGTCACCACTGCGCTCAGCCGTTGATGAATTGGTTAAAAGTGAGTTCAACCAGCCGGGCGAGCTTTTATCTTTATAACACTGAATCCGAGGTTGATGTGTTCGTCGAATCACTTGACAAAATAAAAGAAATGTTCAATTGAATTTAGACCTACTTTATAGAGAAGTAATATTAGACCATTATAAAAACCCAAGAAATCGCGGAGAACTTGAGTCTCCTACTGTTAAATTCGACGGTCATAATCCTCTGTGCGGAGACACTGTCACACTGCACATCAAGACAGACGGTGAAAAAATAACGGACGTTAAATTCCAGGGAGACGGCTGCTCCATAAGTCAAGCGTCAATCTCCATGATGACGGAAAAGATAAAAGGATTATCGACAAGCGAAGTGAAGGATTTGATAGAGAACTTTCGAGCCATGATGAAGGGAGAAGAAGATAAAGAGATTGATATGGGTGAACTTGAGGTTTTACAAGGTGTAAAACAATTTCCTGCCCGTATCAAATGCGCTCTTCTCGGTTGGGACACTTTAAAGCAGTCATTGGCGGTGTTAGATGACCGAAAGATATAATTTGATCTTTAATAGCCACTATTTTTTGCGCTGTAGTAAAAAATCTTGCATTGTGCAAATCTTGGTTTTAAATTCTCCAGATTTTGATAACGCATTGGAAAAAGAACTTGTATTTAGAGAACGGAGGAATAAATGACATATGTAATTGCAGAACCCTGTATTGATGAAAAAGATGCAGCATGTGTTGACGCATGCCCTGTAGATTGCATTCACCCTACGAAGGATGAACCGGAATTCGAAGAAGCAACAATGCTTTACATAGATCCGGATGAATGTATCGATTGTGGAGCTTGCGTGGATCCTTGTCCGGTAGATGCTATTTTTGATGAAGCGGACTTGCCGGCAGAGTGGGAGAAATTCACCGCTACCAATGCCGAATACTTCGCATAACTTAGATATAGACTGCATCAGATAGACAGGGCATTGTACGCCGGAGCCATTCCACTCTTTACAGAGCACGGAATCTAAAAGGGGATGCCGGTAATTTAGTTTTATAAATTTGGACAGCAGCATATTGAACAAAATCCAAGTCTACGGTAAATCGACTTGTAAGACGACTCAAAAAGTACTCGACTGGTTTACTAAAAATAATTTAGAAATTGAACGAGTTGATATCATTTCATCACCGCCTTCATTAGAGTTTCTTCGGAAACAGATAAACAGCGATGACCTGAAAAGTTTCCTAAACTCCCGTAGTAAAGTATATAGAGAAAAAGGTTTTGGAGCGGAGCTGCCTTCAAAATCGGTGGTAATAGAGACAATGCTTGTTGATCCAAACTTGATTAAAAGACCTGTAGTCGTTTCGGATAAGGGAGTATCCTTCGGCTTTGATGAGAATTATCTAAACAATTTAAAATAATGGACAGATAAAAATGATCTATAAGAATGTGATGGAATTAAAAAATTCCATTGGGGGGATATTAGATTTAGCTGACGATCTTACGCCTAAGGTAATTGACGAAGCCGAATTGAAATCCCGCGTATTTGAGGATATTATCGAAACAGCGTTATTCAATGAAGAATCAGGAGTCAGAGATCTTTGTAACGCTCTTATTCGCTCGATAGCAAAAGATTTGGGCGCTTTTCCGGCTTCGATACAGGGGGTTTACGAGGCGATGGGAAGAGGTGAAGCAAAGGGATTTACGGTACCCGCCATAAATGTCAGGGGTATGACGCACATCTTTGCCGAGACCGTTTTTAAAGCCGCCATGAAACTGAATGTCGGACCGTTCATATTTGAAATTGCGCGATCAGAAATAGGATACACGAACCAGCGTCCTTCGGAGTTTTCCGCTATGATCTGCGCGGGCGCTGTTAACGCGGGATATAAAGGACCGATATTCATACAAGGTGATCATTTCCAGGTCAAACCCGCCGCATATAAGAGCAACCCTGAAGCCGAGATAGGGGAGTTGAAAAATTTGATCTATGAAGCTGTCGAGGCGGAATTTTATAACATCGATGTGGATTCCTCGACCTTAGTGGATTTAGACAAAAACGAGATTTCGGAACAGCAACGGGAGAATTATGAAAACTGCGCCATTCTCACCGAATTCATAAGAGAGGTCGAACCCCACAATGTCACCGTATCGGTCGGCGGAGAGATTGGAGAGGTAGGCAAGAAGAACAGCACGCTTGAAGAACTTGAGGCTTTTATGGAGGGTTACAACAATTCACTGACTGCGGAACTAAAGGGGATAAGCAAGATAAGCGTCCAAACAGGCACCTCTCATGGCGGGGTAGTTCTTCCTGACGGAAGTATCGCGGATGTGACTCTTGACCTTGAAACTTTAGGAGCGCTATCAACTACAGCCCGTGAAAAGTATGGAATGAGCGGAGCCGTTCAACACGGCGCTTCTACGCTTCCTGATGAAGTATTCAACAGATTCCCCGAAGTAGGGGCTTCAGAAATACATTTGGCTACAGGATTCCAAAACCAGATTTTCGATCATCCGGCGCTGCCGGCAGAACTTCGTGATAAAATATACGCTCACTTAGCGGAGGTGAATGGCGATGAACGTAAGGAAGAGTGGACGGATGAGCAGTTCTATTACAAAACCCGTAAAAAGGGATTCGGTCCGTTCAAGAGGGAGTTCTGGGAATTGGATCCGGAAATTAAAGAATCCATTTTCGCTGATCTACAGGAGACGTTTGAATTTCTTTTCAGGAAATTGAACGTCGAAAACACAAGAGATATTACGGATAAATTTATAACGGAAGTGTAGCAGTTCACCATAATCAGCGGTAATCCTTGTAACATTTACCGATGTTCGATAGATTAAGGCATTATATTTTAATCTAATTCAACAGTATTGGAGGCGATGTTGCATCCTACAGATAACGTTATCTCAACATTGATATTTGCGGGGACTCTCTTCGCATCTTTCAGCGCATTTGCAATTTTCATGATAAGAAAATTCCGGGTACTGCTGGCTGCCGCGCCAGACGACAGATTCGGTGATGTTGTAGAGAGGATATTGGGCGTATTTCGTTTCTTTATAGGGCAGGGCAGGATTCTGAATCCAAAATATATCGGCGCCGGGATAATGCATGCGGTGATTTTCTGGGGGTTTATTGCCGTAACAATAAATTCTATCCATTTTATAGGAAGGGGATTCGTTGAAAACTGGAGTCTCCCTTTATTTGGCCCCGGCGATTTTTTAGGCATTATATATCTTCCGGCTCTGGATTTCTTTGAAGTAGGCGTTCTGATCATGGTAATGTGGGCGGGGTTCAGAAGAGTGATAATAAAGCCGAAGCGTGTGACGAATTCATGGGATGCCGCGTTGATACTCGGATTGATCGGCAGTCTGATGCTGACAGATATTTTACTGCGTGGAGCTGAAGGGACGATAGGAGAGTCATCCCCATTGGGGAACAGCTTAGCAGTTCTGTTTAAAAGTATGGGAACAGAAACAATTAATTCTCTCTTTACGGTTTCATGGTGGAGTCATCTGATCTCTCTTACTTTTTTCTTGGCATACCTCCCGATTTCAAAGCATTTTCATGTGATTACATCTCTGTTCAGCGTTTATTTTCGCACATTGAACTACGGAGCGCTTCCAATGATTGACATTGAGAAGGCGGAGAATTATGGTGTTTCTCAAATCGAGCAGTTCAGTTGGAAAGACCTGCTTGATGTATACACGTGCACCGAGTGTGGTCGGTGCCAGGATGCGTGTCCGGCGTTTGCCACGGAGAAACCGCTTTCACCGAAGTTGGTCAACGAGCAAATGCGGGACCATCTAAACGAAAAATTGCCGTTCTTAAATTCGTCAGGGAAAGAAGAGTGGAGCGGTCCGTCCCTTGTGGGAGGCGTGATAGCCGAAGAGACCATCTGGGCTTGTACGATGTGCAAGGCGTGCGAGGAGGCATGCCCGTTGTTTATTGATTTTATCGACAGGTTTGTGGGCATGAGAAGACATCTCGTACTCGAAAAAAGCAGCTTCCCGCCGGAGCTGAACAATACTTTCAGAAATTTAGAAACGCATGGCAATCCATGGGGAATCGGAGCGTCACAAAGAGAGGATTGGGCGGAAGGATTAGACCTGCCGAGGATGTATGATTCGCCGGGAGATATAGATGTGTTGTATTGGGTAGGCTGCGCTGGAGCGTTAGACGACGCAAACAAACCGGTATCGGAATCGGTAGTAAAGATATTAAAAGAAGCGGGAGTGAAGTTCGCCATTTTGGGTAAGGAGGAGACTTGTACAGGCGATGCCGCCCGCAGACTCGGCAACGAATACCTGTTTCAAGTGCTTGCCGCGCAAAATATAGAAACATTCGAAAAATATGGCGTGAAGAAGATACTTACCCAGTGCCCTCACTGTTTTAATACGATGAAAAATGAATATCCTCAGTTAGAAGGAAACTATGAGGTCATTCATCACACCGAATTTATTGCGGATCTGATCAAAGAGGGCAGGATAAAGCCTAACAAAGAATTGAAATCGGAATTGACCTACCATGATTCCTGTTATATGGGCAGGCATAACGGAGTTTATGACAGTCCGCGGGAGGCGCTTTCGGCTATTCCGGGAGTAAACCTTACGGAGATGCCCCGTTCACGCGAGAACGGCTTTTGCTGCGGCGCAGGGGGCGGCAGGATGTGGTTGGAAGAATCGATGCCCAAGGTAAATCAGGAACGGGTCAGAGAAGCAGGATCCATAAATGTCGATACGGTCGCAACAGCCTGTCCTTTCTGTAAGACTATGATTCGGGATGGCATTAATGAAACGGGCGTTAGCGACAGTATGAAAACAGTGGATATTGCGCAGTTAGTGGCGGATTCTCTTTGAAGATAAGATGCATGACCTCCGAATTCAGCTGTCCATTCGGAATTTCTCTGTTCGATGGAAAAAATTCTTTAGTAGGAATTGTTTTTTTGCAGAAACAATAAAAACTATTCATGCCGGATTACATGAAGAGATCAAACATTGGAAAATTGTTTGATAAAACTGATTAGTCGTAAAAGGTGACCTAATCTCCTCCTCCCCCTTAAAAAGGAGGGGAATTAAAATGTGCGGTCAGGGCTTGCCCTAACCGCCACATAATTTTATTGTCATTGCGCGAGGAGCAGTAAAGCTGCGACGCGACAATCTCAGAAATTAGTTTAGCACCAGAATTTTGGTGCAACCAGCCTGCATCAGTCGGGCAGGTTCTGCCCGCGCTCATAAAATAACCACCCCTGCCTCTTCGAGGCTTCCCCTCCTTGAAAAGGAGGGGATGAAAAATCCTGTAAGCTACTCTGAATTCAAGATATAATATTAGTAGAATGACTTGCTGAATCAGCAATAAATCAGGTAATATTTCACTATGAAAAGACCCGTTTCAATATGAAACTTAAACGTAATACTGAATAATAATGCCGCTTGACAATCAGTAACGATTGAAATATATTATTCAGGGGAAATAAATACAATTATGGACACACTGCTAATTCTAAGAATAACGGTACCGCTCTTATATGCCGTTACGCTATATATTTATACGTTGGAATTTCGAGGTATACTCAAAGAACGTTCCGTAAAACCTACAATAGCCTTAATGATTTCTGTGGCGATCCATCTTGTCTTTTGGGTCGTGCTTTATTCTTCATCAGGCAAATACCCTATAGGTAGCCTTTTTGGAACGCTGACCACTTTTGTACTGCTTTTATCAATTATATATATGCTGATAGAATATGGAATGAATGACCGTTCCTTTGGTATATTTGTGCTGTCTCTTGTATTACTCCTTCAAGTTGTGGCATCGATATTTATCAATCCTGAAGGAATTAGTTCTCCGCTATTAGAGGAAGTAATTTTCGAAATTCACGTTATATCGTTGATTATATCGTATTCAGCTTTCGCTCTCGGAGCTATTGCGGCGGTCATGCATCTCCTTTTATCCAAAAAAATAAAACATCAGGAATTGGATATTGTTTACCACAAACTCCCTACACTGCAATTTTTACGGCAGGTAGGTATTTTTTCTGTATACTTCGGATTTGTATTTTTGACGGCGGGCATAGCGCTCGGATTTTTTAATGCTTCACAGGTCCCGGAGGCAGGCATATCGCTATCCGATCCGAAGATAGTCTCAGCTATTATTACATGGCTGATATACGGAATTTTCGTGCTGATACATATGTTGAAAAAATTAACAGCGAAATCAGCTATAAATCTATCGTTGATAGGATTTATCACAATTTTATTCACATTTTTCGTTGTGAATACTTTAATGGAAACATTTCACCTCTTTCAATAGGCCAATGATTCGTTGAAAATATCCGGAATCAAATACCGCTCTTCAGATAGTTCAGAATTCGACTCCATTCGTGAATTGATCAGAGAAAAATCCGTTGAGTCAATTAATTTTGATTTTCAAGGTTATGAGCATCAGTATTGGGTTTCAAATGACAGAGAAAAGTCAATAAACCAAAGAGTTCAAAAGAGCATACCGATATTGGGTCATGAGGAATCCTTACAAAATATATTCAGAATTTGCTGCGGACTTTCGAACGAACAAATCGGCACAAAGAAGGGTTTTAAGAGTTTTGAATCTGCAATAATTTCGGGGAAGCAAAAGGACAGAGTAGGTCCTCTTTTTTCAAGGTTATATACCGATATTGAAGCTGTTCTGAGGAATATTTACTCTTCAACGACATTGAGAACGGGTGTAATCGAAAGGTTTTCTGCCGCTGCGGAATTGTCGGTAAAAATATTTGGTGATTTGAACGATAAGTCAGCATTAGTGATCGGCGAAAGTTCATTTTTCAAAGAAGTGAAAGCAGCGTTAAAAGAAAGAGATATTGGATTCGTTGAGTCGTTAAGGAATAACAAGATTAGAGATGAGGAATTGTCCGCTTATGATATTCTTGTAGTTAAAGAAGAGACGACAGATAAAATAAATCAGATATACGAACTTGTTCCAAAAATGACCAGGTCAAATGAATCATCATTTCTTATACTTGATTTTGGATCGGCTGCAAACTCGCTCCATGAGCTGGGAAATATTTACAATGTTTTTTATACTCATGCTTCGTCCCTCGATTCGGTAATTTCACGGAATTTGAAATTGAGAAGCGACGCGATTCCTGAAGCGGAAAAAATTATCGAGCGTCGAGTAAAAGAATTTCTGAAATGGAGCGAGTCGGATAAATGGGATGTCTCTAAAAGCATCATCGCGCGTTCACATCAGATGCAAAAAGTCTTCGAGCTTATTTATAAGGTAGCCCCTTCGAATGCTATCGTTATCATATCGGGCGAAACGGGAACCGGAAAAGAGCTTGTTGCAAAGGCGATTCACAAGTCAGGTCAACGCGGAGATAAGCCTTTTATAGCCGTAAATTGCGGCGCAATACCGGAAAATTTACTCGAAAGCACACTTTTCGGTTATGTAAAAGGAGCATTTACCGGAGCTCACGAGGATAAAAAGGGTATTTTCCAAGCCGCGGACGGAGGCGTACTCTTCTTAGACGAAATTGCGGAATTACCGATGATGCTCCAGGTAAAACTTCTTCGAGCGTTGCAGGATAATGAGATCACACCGGTAGGGGGAAACAGGAGTAATAAAGTAAATGTAAGGATTCTTGCTGCAACGAATAAAAATTTAATGAAAGAGGTGATGGAGGGAAGATTCCGCGAGGATCTGTTTTATCGTCTGAACGTCGTGGAGATCGTCGTGCCTCCGCTCCGTGAAAGGGTTGATGATATACTGGCTTTAGCGAATCATTTTTTACTCGAACACTCTAATAGAACTCAGAAAGATAAATTCAGATTATCAGATTCTGCCGCTGAGCTGCTAACTCAATATCAATGGCCCGGAAACGTTCGGGAGCTTCAGAACGTAATAGAACGAGCCGCTGTACTGTCTGATTCATCAACAATATTGCCAAGCGATCTTCCCGAAGGGGTCTTGGAGAACAGGGACCGTTCAATTTCAGTTGTTTCAGAAAAAGATATGTCGCTTGAGGAGATCGAAGAAGAGCACATCAGATTGATGCTGCGAAAAAACAGATATAATTACAATTCAGTGGCGGAAACGCTCGGAATCGGAAGAACGACCTTGTGGCGAAAGATGAAAAAGTATGGGATTGCTTCGGTTGACGAGTAAGAGTTTATTCACTTGTCTTTCTACATCTTTCATCTTACGCTTCTGACGCTATATTACATAAGAGCGGTTCAACACACTTGAAATTATGAATATGGATCAGTGGAAAACAATCAGAAGAACTTTCATCGGAACAGATCATTTTCTTGCCGATAACGTCCTACTTATTCTCTTGTTTTTACTGATCGGCGGATGCGGTCAGAAAGAGGAAACCAACAATCCGGACGAATTACGGCTCGGATTTATGCCCGATTTCACTCACGCGCAAGCTTTTGTGGGTATTGAAAAGAAACAATATAAGCTCAACCTGAAAAAAATCGATTTTAAACCGGCGCTTTACTTGACCGGTTCTTCCATGATGAGGGCGATAGCTCAAAACGAATTAGACATGGCGTTCGTGGATCCACTGTCTGCAATAATCAGTCATTCACGTTCAGACAGAAATGTGATTCGGGTGATAGGGGGGGTAAGCAGCGGAGGAATACTTTTCGTGGCACAAAGAGATGTGCCGCCTGGACACCTGAATGAATTCAAACAAAAAACTATTGCCATTCCCGAGATTAATGGCACACAACATCTTGCGATAAAGAATTATTTTTCCTCCGAAGGTATGAGTCGCTCCATGGAAAGAGGTGAAATTATATTTTCGCCGACAAACCGGGACGAGTTATTACTTGCGTTCTCAAGACATTCGCTGATAGGAGCGTGGTTCCCGGAACCCTGGGCATCGAAACTAATCGTCGAAGGGGGAGGATACACCTACATTAACGAAAGTTCGTTGTGGACGAAATCGATATATGCGTCAACGATAATCGTATGCAGGCTCGATTTCCTTCAAACATATCCGGAGGCTGTCGAGCGATTTCTGAAAGGACATATAGAAACTACATTGTGGATTCGTAATCATAAGGATGAATCGATAAGAATTCTTTCTGAAGGGATTGAAACACTGACCGGGGAAAATATTTCCCTGACGGTCGCAAATAGGGCTTTTCAAAATATTGTGGCTACATATGACCCGGTGAGACATTCTATAATTAAGCTGGCGTCGAGGTCTCAGCGTTTCGGGCTAATTTCTGATATGAGAATTGACGATCTTTTTGAATTTACGCCGATAGACACTATCCTTAGTTATAGATACTTGCCACCTATAAAAATGATAATAAATTAGACGGTAACAGCTGTAATAAATGCAGGTATTATGACATAATGACAGGATTGATTGTATTGAATATATGTATTGAGTTTCAGGGTCAGATTCAGTATATTTACTCTATGGTTAGATGTTGGGAGATTTGATATTAAATTTTACCTATTGGCACAAATATTGCAAAAAATAATGATTGAAAACAACATTGTAACCAAGAGATAGATAATATGGAAGATTTTGAAAACGAACATATACCTGAAGTATTACCGATACTTCCGCTAAGAAATACTGTACTCTTTCCTCAGCAGGTCATACCGATATCAATCGGAAGAGAAAAATCTGTAAGTCTGATTTCGAAAGTAAGTGAAACTAATAAATTGATAGGCGTAGTCGCTCAGCGTGACGGCTCGGTTGAGCATCCGGAGTCCACAGATTTATATGCCTGGGGAACGCTCGCAGCGGTGCTGAAGGTATTTGATATGCCTGACGGTAGTAAAAGCGCTATCATACAGGGTCTTCAAAGGATAAAATTGATAACGTATTTAGAGGAAGAGCCATATATCAAAGCGGCAGTGCAGCAAATTTCCGACGATGAAACGACAAGCGATCTTGAGATTGAGGCTATGGCTGTCAACGTAAGATCCGTTTTTCAGGATATTGTTGAGATTGCGCCATATCTGTCTATGGAGCATACGTCCCTTCTGGCGAATATTGACGAACCGGGTAAACTTGTGGATAGGGCTATATCAGTTTTGAATATCCGCACTTCTGAAAAACAGATTGTTTTAGAAGAGGTGAGTATTCGGCGACGTCTCGAAGAATCAATAATTATTCTCAATAGAGAACTTCAAAGATTACAGTTAGGTGAAAAAATACAAACAGAAGTTCAGGGTGAAATAAACAAGACCCAGAGAGAATATTTTCTAAGGGAGCAGCTGAAGGCTATTAAAAAAGAGCTTGGTGAGGAGGACGATATTGCCCTCGAATTAAGAGAATTGAAAGAGAAGATGGACGCCGCAAAACTAAGCGAAGAAGCATTGAAGGTAGCGGAAAAAGAACTTGACAGGCTAAACCGGATACCTCCTTCCTCTCCGGAATATACTGTTTCAAGGACATATCTCGATTGGCTTATAGATCTCCCCTGGAGCAAGAATACGGAAGACAATATGGATATAAAAGAAGCCGCGGCGGTTCTCGACGGTGATCATTACGGCCTCAAAAAGGTCAAAGAGCGGATTCTTGAATATCTTGCCGTTAGAAAACTTAAATCGGACATGAAAGGTCCTATACTCTGCTTTGTCGGTCCTCCCGGAACTGGAAAAACTTCCGTCGGTAAATCAATAGCCGAAGCGGTTGGAAGAAAATTCGTGAGGATATCACTTGGCGGAGTTCATGATGAGGCGGAGATAAGGGGTCATCGTAGAACCTACATCGGCGCCTTGCCGGGTCGGATTATACAGGGACTTAAAAAAGCCGGTTCGAATAATCCTATATTCATGCTGGACGAGATAGACAAGGTCGGCAAAGATTTTCGCGGGGATCCCTCCTCTGCGCTGCTTGAGGTTCTTGACCCGGAACAGAACGACACTTTTTCCGATCATTATTTGGAGGTGGAGTTCGATCTCTCGAAGGTAATGTTCATAGCAACCGCGAATATGGTTGATACCATTCCTCCCGCATTGAGGGACAGGATGGAGGTAATCGAATTTTCGGGATATATCGAAGAAGAAAAAACTCAGATAGCTCGAAAATTCCTCATTCCGAAACAGCTTGCGGAGCATGGTCTCAGTGACAGAAAACTCGAATTTGAAGAGTCCGGACTAACAGAGATAGTGCATTCTTATACCCGTGAGTCGGGCGTTAGAAATCTCGAAAGACAATTGGCGAATGTATCACGCAGAGTCGCGAAAGAAATTGTCGAAGGAAACAAAAAGAAAAAGAGAGTGACCAAGGCAAATGTCGCCGATTATCTCGGGCCTGTCAAATTTTTCTCCGATGTTGCCGAACGGACTAAAAAACCGGGTATCGCAACCGGTTTAGCATATACGCCTTCAGGAGGTGATATCTTGTTTATCGAGGCTACATCAATGCCCGGAAAGGGAAAACTCACCCTGACCGGTCAACTTGGGGATGTAATGAAAGAGTCCGCCGAAGCCGCGAAGTCCTTCATACGTTCGCAAGCGGAAGAACTCGGAATTGATCCTAAATTTAATGAAAATACGGATATTCACATACACGTACCCGCGGGAGCAATTCCGAAAGACGGTCCATCGGCGGGCGTAACGATGCTTTCCGCGATGGTTTCTCTTTTAACAGGCAGGCGTTTGAAGCTTGATATCGCTATGACTGGTGAGATAACGCTTAGAGGCGCTGTTCTCCCAGTTGGGGGTATACGGGAAAAAGTTCTCGCTGCTCATCGCGCCGGTATCAAAATGATAATCTTACCTGAGAAGAATAAAAAAGATTTAGAAGAGATACCGAAAAAAACGCTTCGGGGAATGAAATTCCAATTCGCCTCGGAGATGCTCCAGGTTATAGACCTCGCATTGGTGAAAGCTCCGGGCAGGCATTCTCTTCAGAGCAGTCCGGTAAAAGGGGCGACCCATATCCAATCCGGGAGAGCGTAAAAGAGTATTATGGAGCGCTCCGAAAGTATTACCGTTGTATAATCTGACTTTAAGATAGATATTAAACGGTATCTACCAGCTTGTAAAAAACCCTCAATTTTAGTTGGGGGTTTTTCTTGATATCACGGTTCATTCCGCTGGAGATTCCCGCCGAACAGACTCTGACGGCATTTCAATTCAACCACCCCTCCGCTTTCAGCGGCGTCCCCTCCTTGTTAGGAGGGGATATCTCAAGGAGGCAATACGTGGCGAGGTCTATTTAAAGTCCCGTGGATTAAGGAGAATGCGGATAACTGATTTCTAACTCTCGACACACCCCGCCCTGCGGGCACCCCTCTTTTTAGAGGGGAACTTACATCCCATCTTCGATGGGATATGTGCGAGTCAGGATTTACCCGCTTGGCTTCAGCCGGACAGACTCTGACGGAACGAAACCTTAAAACCATTAAAATGGTTCAAAATATTATACTTCTTTGGATAACCCCTGGATTAATCCAGGGGTTAATAATATGTAATGTTACGAAAAACCGTTTTAACGGTTTTATTCAAAATTCTACAACTCAGACATAGGTCTGGCGAGTCTTGAGTACATAATATGAAGGTGGATTATATGGAGTGCTCGAACGGAGTTCTTACGGAACATCAACTGTGTTGATGCGGCAATGACTCAGTCAAGGTACTCCAAAAGTATTACCATCGCAGTCCTGACAGTTGCAAAAGTTTCTTGTCATGACACCCTTAAAGAACTGATTCCACAGCTACCTTTTTATTGCTTTCAAGAGGCGTAAAATCTAAATTACGTTGTTACAGCAAAAGTTAATTTAATTATTTAAAGGTTTAAGAAATGTCCGGTCATTCCAAATGGAGTACCATAAAAAGAAAAAAGGGTATTGAGGACGCGAAGCGTGGAAAGATATTCACGAAGCTGATAAAGGAGATAACGGTTGCCGCAAAAGAGGGGGGCGGTGATGAATCATCAAATCCGAGATTAAGAGCTGCCATTTCCGTCGCAAAGAACGCTAATATGCCGGCGGCAAATATCGATAAAGCCATAAAAAGGGGTACCGGCGAGCTTCCGGGAATAGTTTATGAAGAGGCTGTATACGAGGGTTACGGACCGGGTGGAGCGGCGCTTCTTATGTTCACTCTGACCGATAATAAAAACAGGACTGTTTCTGAGTTACGGCATTTGCTCACGAAGGCTGACGGCTCTCTCGCGGGACCGGGCAGCGTGGCATGGATCTTTGAACCTAAGGGGATTATTCGGATCAAGAAAGATGGAGTAAACGAGGATGAGGTATTTACGGTAGCGGTTGAAGCGGGCGCCGAAGATATGCAGGCGGAGGACGATATGTATGAAATAATCACTACTCCTGAAAATTACGAAAGTCTGAAATCAGCCCTCGACAGCTCGGGAATAACTATAGATTCAGCCGAACTTACTCATCTACCGAGCAACAGTAAAAAGATCGAGGGTGATGACGCAAAGAAATTCCTTCATTTGATGGAGGAGATAGAATCTCACGATGATATTCAGAACGTCTACTCGAATTTTGATATTGATGATAGTGTCATTGAGGAATTAGCTTCTGTCTGAGGAGAATAAAATTCTAACCATCCTCGGTATTGATCCGGGTCTTGCCACAGCAGGCTATGGAGTAATTAATCGAACAGGCAATAAATTAAGTTATGTTGATTCGGGTGAAATCACCACTCAGCCGAAAACTCCGTTTGGAACTCGATTATTGGCGATAAACAACTGGCTTCGGGAGATCATTGAAAAAGTGAAGCCTCAAATAGGAGTAGTGGAGGAGACGTTTTACGGATCGAACGCTAAGACAGCTTTACAGATGGGTCATGCCCGCGGGGCTATTTTACTGACTCTTTCTCAAGCGAATGTCGAGTGCGCTGAATATTCGGCACGCTCGATAAAGCAGTCTGTGGTCGGTAACGGGAGCGCTTCAAAAGAGCAGGTAGAATACATGGTAAAGAACATTCTTAATGTGAAGGAGCTGCCGGGCGAACACGCTTCAGATGCGCTTGCGGCGGCGATATGTCATGCAAATCACGGAGACTTCGGTCTGTGATAACTCATTTAAAGGGCACACTCGTAAGCAAGGAACCGGTTCTTGTGACCATAGACGTCGGCGGGTTGGGCTATTCCGTGCATATACCTCTGAGTACCTTTGAAAAACTGCCGGAAAAAGATTCCTCTGTAATGTTATACACGCATCTTCATATCCGGGAAGACGAGATGTCGCTCTTCGGGTTCTATACCGAGGAAGAGAGGAAAATGTTTCGCCTTCTGATCGCCATATCCGGCATAGGTCCAAAAGTTGCCCTTGGAATCCTTTCCGGCACAGGCATAATGCAATTGAAAAAAGCGGTTACGGAAGGTGATGTGGAGCGGTTAACAACTATCAAGGGAATAGGAAAGAAAACCGCTCAGCGATTGATAGTGGAATTAAGGGACAAATTCGGCGCGCCGGATGACGGTGACGAATGGTTGAGAGAGGGCGATGAAGCTGAGTCGGATTCCAGTATCATGACCACTGTTTCGGCTTTGGAGACGCTCGGTTATTCCCGCAAGCAGGCATTTGAGGCGGCTAAACGGTCCGTTCGTTCTTTAGGCGCGGACGCGCTGCCGGAAGAACTGATACGTGACGCCTTGAGCAATATAAGATAGGATAAGAGAAAAGTGTATTTAGCTGATAGAACGAATAGACTCGGAACAGAGACGGCGTTTGAGGTACTCGCGAGAGCAAAAGCGCTTGAGGCTCAGGGAAAATCAATTATTCATCTTGAGATTGGAGAACCCGATTTCGATACGCCCCGTCACATCATTGAAGCGGCGCATAAGGCTCTCGATGAAGGATGGACCCATTACGGTCCCGCTTCGGGCGACTTGGAGTTGAAAGAAGCGATTGTTGAAGAGATGAAATCAACGAGGAGTGTGGATATAGGGGTGGAGAACGTAGTTGTCACGCCCGGCGCAAAACCGATAATGTTTTACGGAATATTATCTTGTATCGAGGAAGGCGATGAGGTTATTTACCCGAATCCCGGATTTCCCATATACGAATCAATGATCAATTTTATAGGCGCAAAAGCGGTACCGCTCACTCTACGTGAAGAGAAGGATTTCAGCTTTGATGTAGAAGAATTAAAGAGTCTTATCAATGATAAGACTCGAATGATAATCATTAATTCCCCGCAAAATCCGACCGGCGGTATACTTTCGTTGGAGGATTTGGAACAGATAGCTTCGTTGGTGGCAGACAGAGATATCATAGTGATGACAGACGAAGTTTACAGTCGAATGGTTTATGAGGGGCAGCATCACTCGATTTTATCACTTGACGGAATGAAGGAAAAAACGATACTCATAGAAGGATTTTCGAAGACCTATGCCATGACTGGATGGCGGCTCGGATACGGGGTGATGCCGAAAAATGTCGCTGATATGGTTTCAAAATTTATGGTGAACAGTAATTCCTGTACCGCATCGTTTACTCAAAGGGCGGGAATACAGGCTCTTAGAGGACCGCAGGATGACTCTGAAAATATGATTGCTAAATTCAAAGAACGGAAATCGGTTATCGTGGATGGTTTGAACTCTCTTCCGGGTATCAGTTGCCGAACTCCAAAAGGAGCTTTTTATGTCTTCCCGAACATCAAGGAAACGGGGCTGACCTCGGAGGAGGCGGAGAATAAATTTCTGAACGATGCCGGAGTCGCTTGTTTAAAAGGAACGTCTTTTGGAGCTAACGGAGAGGGCTACGTCCGTTTTTCGTATGCTAATTCTAAAGAGAATATCAGAGAGGCGTTAGATAGGATAGAAAGGGTGCTGACAGGATGAGCGGGATGAAAAGAACTCCATTATACGATTCGCATCTGAAAGCGGGTGGGAAGATGGTCGAATTTGCGGGATACGAAATGCCTGTGCAGTACGCGGGTATAGGTATCGTAGAGGAACATAGAGCGGTTCGAGAACGGGTCGGACTATTTGATGTTTCGCACATGGGTGAATTCAAGGTCAGCGGGAGCGACTCACTTGAGTTTCTCCAAAAAATGACGCTGAATGATGTGTCGAAATTAGAGGTGAACCAGGCGCAATATTCGGGAATCTGCTATGAAGACGGAGGAATGGTTGACGATCTGCTCGTTTACAAATTTGAAGATCATTATATGCTCGTCGTGAACGCTTCCAACATAGAGAAAGATTTTGATTGGTTCGATTCTCACAAACCTGAGGGCGTGGAGTTGATAAACGAGTCGGATGATACGGCATTGCTCGCCTTACAGGGAAAATATTCAAAGGATGTATTAAATAAACTCACTTCTTTGGCGCTTGACGACATAAAATATTACCGGTTCGAAATCGGGAGCGTTTCGGGGAAGGAAGCAACTGTATCCCGTACCGGTTATACCGGAGAGTTAGGTTTCGAACTTTATCTGAAAGCGGAAGACGCCCTGGAGGTCTGGAATGATCTGATGTCGGCAGGCGCAGAATTCGACATTAAACCAACGGGGCTTGGAGCGCGGGATACGCTGAGGCTCGAGATGTGTTACCCATTATACGGTAACGATATCGATCAGACGACCAATCCGATCGAAGCAGGATTGGGTTGGATAACGAAGCTGAATAAGGGTGACTTTATAGGTTCGACTCTGCTTAGACAAATAAAAGAGAATGGTCCTTCCAAGAGGCTTGTAGCGTTCGAGATGGAAAGGAAAGCGATACCGAGACACGATTATGAGATTTTACTTGATGATAAAATAATCGGTAAAGTTACAAGCGGAACGTTTTCCCCTACGCTTCGAATAGGGATAGGACTCGGATATGTCAGAGCGGGAAATCATAAACCGGAGACTGAGATAAAAATAGACATTCGGGGCAGATACGAATCCGCTAAGATCATTAAACCACCATTTTACAAACCTGAATAAATTACCTGTATGATAGAAAAGAAAAAGAAAGAAAGACGGAAGGAAGTAGTGGGGTTGCTCCTCATGACTCTGGCTCTGCTTGTTGGAGCTTCCATGTTCAGCTACGATATGTCTGAAGAACCGGGTAACGTTACACAACTCAGAACGAATAATTATCTTGGTATCGGCGGAGTATATCTGTCTCATTACTTAATAAAAATGTTTCTCGGAGTTGGCTCGGCGGTTATTCCCGTGTTGCTTTTTATCTGGGGTTTTTGGCTGTTTACAAGCAGGGGGATTAAATCCCTCTTACGGTTTACCCTGTTATTATTGGTTTTAGCTCTTTTGTTCTCAACCGTTATGGCGCTGTTGCTCGGAAAACCTTGGGCTGTTCCGGGAGTTTTAGGCGGATTATTTGCCGGCTTTCTCCAAACTTTTTTTGGCACATTAGGAGCCTGGGTTTTTGTCGGTCTCACGATGCTGCTGGTCATAACAGGATATTTTGGTTGGAGTCTTTATAATATGGCGAGCGGGATCGGAGGACCATTCAGAAAGATCATCACATCTCTAAGCCGATTAAAGCCGAGCAAAAAGAAGAAAAGAAAACCGGTTATAAGAGAATCGTCGGTCCTTGAAGAAGCAACGGCGGAAGAATCGGAAAAGGAGGAATCTTGGACTCCCCCTGAAGTGGTGACTCTTGATGACCCGCCGTCCGAGCCTGAAGATCAAGAGCCTTTGATAGACGCCGATGTTCCGCCAATTCCCACAAACGGAAATGCGTTACGGGACGACTCCCTCCCAATTGAGAAAGAAAAATCTCCCGCGCAAACAATTCAGGAAGATGATTCAGAATTTGAGGTTAAAGATCAAGTAATTGAAGAAGAAATTGATTATGATGCCGAACGCGCCGAGTACGCCCGCCGTGAATTTAATTTGCCCTCTGTAGACCTTCTCGAACAGGCTCCACCGGTTATCGAAGATCAGATATCCCGTGAAGAGATAATGGACAACGCGAAACTATTAGAAGACACTCTCGAAAGTTTTGGCGTGAGCGCAAAGGTGGTGGAAGTTCATCCGGGTCCGGTAATCACGCGGTTCGAACTCGAACCTGCTACCGGAGTGAAAGTCAGCAAGATAGTAACTCTATCCGACGACATAGCTCTTGCGATGAGAGCGAAGAGGGTGAGAATTCTTGCGCCGATACCCGGGAAAGCAGCCGTAGGGATCGAGATACCCAATAAGAACGCGCAAACCGTGTTTCTCCGTTCGGTGATAAATTCTGAAAAGTTTGCTGCGATGGATTCACCTTTGGCTATTGCGCTTGGTAAAACCTCATCAGGGGAAACTATATGCGTAGACCTCGCGACCATGCCGCATCTCTTAATTGCAGGCTCCACAGGCTCGGGTAAAAGTGTTTGTATCAACTCGATTATTACAAGCATGCTATATAAAGCGCGTCCTGATGAACTTAAATTCATCATGATCGACCCAAAGAAATTGGAACTTTCAACTTATAAGAAGCTGAAAAATTATCATCTGATGCCACTGAGGGACGTTAAAGAGGATATAATTACATTGCCCCAGTTGGCGGTACTCGCTCTGAAAAGCGCTGAAGTAGAAATGGAAAGAAGATACGATCTTCTTGCTGAAGCGGGCGTGAGAAGCATTGCCGAGTATAACAGCAAGGCGGAAACCGCGGAAGATATGACGAAATTACCGTATTTGGTGATAATCGTGGACGAACTTGCTGATCTGATGATAACCGCCGCAAAAGATATTGAAGAGCCGATATCCCGTTTAGCTCAAATGGCGCGAGCGGTCGGCATTCACCTGATAGTCGCCACTCAACGACCATCGGTTGACGTCCTTACAGGCGTAATTAAAGCGAACTTCCCCGCCCGGATGGCGTTTCAAGTGGCATCGAAAACCGATTCCCGCACTATTATTGATATGAACGGCGCAGAAAAATTGCTTGGTAAGGGAGACATGCTTTATGTTCCACCTGCGGAACCGGAAGCTATAAGAGTTCATAATTCTTTCGTTTCGCTGCCGGAAATTGAAAGAGTATTGGAGCATATAAGCAATCAGCCTAAATATGAGGAGAAACCGCTGCCGTCAGTGAAGGAAACCCCTCTTCAATCCGAAGGCGACGGTTACCTCGAATTTTACGGAAACGACTCGCTGCTTCCGGAGTCTATGCGACTCGTGGTCATGCATCAGCAAGGCTCAATATCCCTATTACAACGCAGGCTTAAGGTGGGATATTCCAGGGCAGCTCGCCTTATAGACGAGTTGGAAAACGCGGGAGTCGTTGGACCGTTTGAGGGAAGTAAAGCGAGGGAAGTACTTTGGGATGAACAGGATTTGAAGAAAAATTTAGAACAAGATGATGACGAGGGAGAAAAATGAGATTTTTATTTACCGGTAAACTATCCATAACGTCAATGGTATTTCTTCTGTCTTTGAACGCGCCACAGCTCTCTTTCGGTCAGTCAGCCAAAGAAGTTATGGATAAAATGCGTGATGTCCTTAGAAAACAGAAAGAAATCTCTATCTCTTACGAACAATCATTTAGCTGGAAATCATCCAGCTCGGTCAGCAAGAGCTTCGGAAAATTGGATATGAAAAACCTTAAAAAATTACGGCTTCAAACGGATGAACAAACGCTTGTCACTGATGGAGATCTGATCTGGACGTATTCATCCTTTACGAATCAGGTGGTGATAAATAAAATTGATAAATCGGGTGGAACGATATTTCCGAGTGATTTCTTATTTGAATATCCAAAGGATTATAATTCGAAATTGGTTGATGAAAACAAGTTCAAGGGTGAATATCTAATCTTATTGACGCCTAAGAATAGAAGCAGTTTTGTCACTGCCATCAGAATCTGGCTGGATGACAAAGATTTTCTCATTCGTAGTATCGAGTATAAGGATATTAACGGTAACGTGACATTATGGGAAGTTACGGAGATGGATATTGAGCCGAACTTTGGTGATTCTCATTTTGATTTTGAGACGCCTCCCGGAGCAGAAGTAGTTGACCTACGCTGAAATTGAAGATTATTCATGAATAAAAAACATGTTCTCGGGATAATAATAAGTCTGACCTTTGTATATTTTGCGTTCCGCGATATAAATTTAGAAGAGTTCATTGAATTGATAAAAGAAGGGCAGTACGTCTGGTTATTGCCTGCCATTACAGCTATGCTAGCGAGTTTTTGGCTAAGGGGTTATAGATGGAAAATCATACTTGAACCGGTTAAAGAGATCAGCATTCGATCGGCGTTTTCTGCCACAATGATAGGATATATGGCGAATAATATTCTTCCGTTCCGCATAGGGGATCTCATTCGCTTAGTTGCGATATCGAAAGAAACAAAGGTTTCAAAGGCGGCAGCTCTCGGCTCTGTAGTGATAGAACGAATATTTGATCTATTTATGATTCTTGCGATCTTCGGTATAGCGCTGTTTGCATATCCCCAACTTCCTCAGTGGGCGGTAGGCGCAGGATATTTCGCTGTCGGAATATTTTCGGTTTTAATATTTTTTTCGTTTTATGCAAGAAATAATGTAGAGACGCTTGTAAGATTTAGTAAGAAGTTCATGGGTAAATTTTCCGACAAAGCAGCGGAAAAAGGTGAATCGATCATCCGATCTTTTTCTGACGGATTAAAAGTAATTCACAATGTTAAGGGCCTTCTGTGGCTGGTGCTTGTATCCGTTGCACTCTGGTTTATAAGTATACTTTGGGTTTGGTTTACATTGGAAATATTCGATTTTGATCTGCCTTTCAGCGCATCGTTTCTTGTCATAATATTTATCATTTTTGCGGTATCAATCCCATCAGCGCCCGGATATGTCGGCACATTCCATGGGTTTGTAATCGCTGCTTTGATGTTTATGCGAGTGGATGCGGATGCCGCAAGGGCAAGCGCGGTTGTCATGCATGCGACAAACTACATCCCCGTGACCGTTATAGGGCTTTACTACCTTTGGAGCAGTAATTTCAGTTTGAAATCAGCTACTAAAAACGCGGCTCTTATTGATGAACAATGACCATCCGGGTATCCGATGAGAACTCTTGAGAATTAGCATGATCAATATAATAAATATCCTATGAGCCTAAAGAACCGCAACATCATGTTATATGTTGATTGTTCATAATGGATAACTTAATTTTGCTTGGCTGATTTGCGGGAGAATTTTTTGGATAGAATCACGTTAAATAATATGGTTTTTTTCGGTTATCATGGCGCCATGTCGGAGGAACAGGAGATAGGCGGGAGGTTTGAGGTAGATATAGACCTGTTAGGCGATTTTAGCCAAGCATCGAAATCTGATGATCTTTCAAAAGCGGTAGATTATCAAAAGGCGTATGAGAGCATCAAGCCGATTATAGAAGGCGAAAAATATAATCTTATTGAAGGATTGGCAGAAGCGGTTGCAAAAAAGATATTGGGTGAATTTGAGGTGTCGAGAGTGAACGTTCGGTTGAGAAAACGAAACGTGCCAATCGGAGGAGTTATTGATTTCGTAGAGGTCGAGCTCACCCGGGACAAATAGAGGATGAAATAGAGTATACTTTGAAAACGACCGCCTATATTGGAATGGGTTCCAATCTCGGTGATAGAGAAGAAAACCTGAATAAGGCTCTTGAGTTATTGACGAGAATCGAGGGAACAGAGCTTGAAACATATTCGGATATCTTTGAAAGTGAACCTATGTATCTATCGGCGCAGCCTGATTATCTTAACATGGCGGCTATGCTTTCAACAAGTTTATCCCCCCTGAATTTATTGGAAGAGCTGTTATCGTTAGAAAACGGGATGGGAAGAGTACGGGAAATTAAGTTCGGATCGCGCGTCATTGATCTTGACATATTGTTTTTTGGAGAGGAGATAATTAATTCCGAAGCGCTCAGACTGCCTCATCCGTCGTTATACGACAGACTGTTCGTTTTACTCCCGCTGAGTGAGATTGCCGGTGATTTGATCTGCCCTGTCAAACAAAAAACCGTCAGTGAATTGTTAAAGCTATCCAAGGATAATTCCCGCATATCAAAATACGAAAACAAAACTCCGGTGGAATCTGACTGAAATTATGAGAAACATTTATTATATAGCGGTTGAAGGGGTTATTGGAGTCGGCAAGACGAGTTTATGCTCAATAATAGGGGAATATTTTTCAGCGAAAATTGTTTATGAAAAGTTTGAAGAAAATCCATTTTTGGAAGATTTTTATTCTGATAGAGAACGATTCGCTTTTCAAACTCAACTCTACTTTCTTTTGAGTCGTTATCGGCAACATCAGGATATGATGCAGGTGGAGCTATTTCATAAACTGCTTGTATCCGATTATATGTTTGTCAAGGACAAGATATTCGCGAATATTACATTGTCTGACAAGGAGCTGGTTCTTTATAATTCGGTAGTCACTTTATTAGAGCGTGATATTCCAAATCCTGATCTTGTGATATACCTGCAATCCACTACTGACAGGCTGATGGAAAATATCCGGGCGCGCGGGCGGCATTATGAGGAATTGATAACCGATGATTATTTGCAACAGCTTAACGATGCGTATAATGATTTTTTCCTTCGATACGAAAGTAGTCCTCTTCTGATAGTGAACTCGACAGACATAGATTTCGTCAACGATGATAAAGACAGGGATAATCTGTTGAGTAAAATAAGACAGCCCTTTTCAGGAACCAGATACTATAATCCGAAGGGTTTGTGATGTTAAAATTTATTATATTTTTGGCAGTTGGTTGGTTTTTACTGAAAATCTTCAGGGGAGCGAAATTTCTCAAAAAAAATAAAGTCACGACACCTGAGAGAGATAAAAAGAATAAATTAAAATATAATAAAGGTGACATCGAAGATGCAGATTTCAAGGACTTGGATTGAGTGAATAACATAAAGGGATAACGTTTGACTGAACTAATCAACATACTTTTAGAGGAAGAAAATGTCCTTTTCTTATTGAGGGGCGGTTTCAGGATAATTCTGATTTTGCTGATTGCAAAAATAGCCTATAGTCTGATAAATAAAAGATTCCTGGAACGGCTTAATCGAGCGCAGAAAACATCAGGTGCAAGCCGCGAAACCGATAAAAGCCTTACGCTGTTACCTATCTTCCAAAATATTCTGAAAATAGGTATCTGGTCTATAGCGTGGATCCTGGTTCTCGGAGAATTAGGAATAAATACCACCGCCTTGATAGCAGGCATCGGAATGCTCGGAATTGCTCTCGGTTTGGCAGCACAGTCGATGATAAAGGATCTTATAGCCGGATTCCTGCTTATTCTCGAAAATTTGATATTGGTAGGTGATTCGATAGTTGTCGGAAATATTTCAGGCAAAGTTGAGCAGGTTGGAATCAGGTACACTAAAATTCGATTGTTCTCCGGTGAATTACGGATAGTCCCAAACAGTGAACTGTCTAATTTCGGTAATAAGAATAGAGGGTACATGAGAGTGATAGTTGATGTAGGACTGGCTTATGAACAGGACCTGGAGAAAGCTTTATTGGTCATGAAGGAAGTTGCTTCATTGTGGGCAAGAGACAATTCTGAGATCATCATAGAATATCCATCGGTCCAAGCGATAACAGAATTTGGTGACAGCGCGCTGTTAGCAAGAATTGTCGCTACCGTAAAACCGGGCGAGCAGGGGAATGCGGAAAGAACAATTAGAAGTCTCCTAAAGCAAAAATTTGATGAACGGAATGTCGATATGCCCTTTCCGAGAAGGCATCTGTATCTTCATACACAAGATTCACAGGATTTCAATATTAATGTAGAAAATCTTGATATTCTTCCAGAGCCTGGTTCAAAGGAAGAACTTGAAAATCCCTCACTGACGGGGATGGTCTTTGAGAGGGAGGTAAAGAAAATGTCAGGAGCGATGGATAAGCTAAGTAATATGTTTAATAATAAAGATTCACCTAAAGAAGACGAAGATAAAAAAGATTGAGGGGTATAGATAAAATGTTTGTAAAATCAATAAAACTACTATATATTGTACTATCAAGATAAAAATGGGTTGATGTGGTAGTCAATTTAACAGAAACTCTCGTTATCAAGAGTAATGTTAATGAGCTTGCTAAGGTAGCAACAATTACCGAAGAAATTTGTGAACGTTGTGGGTTGATAGAAGATGAGATAGATGATATTGCAATAGCCGTGACCGAGGCAGTTAATAATGCGATAAAACACGGTAACAAGGAAGATTCTACCAAATCTATTGAAATAGTCTTCCAAATTGAAACTGAAAGAATTAAAATACGTATAAAGGATGAAGGGAAAGGATTCCAGTTAGAAAAAGTAAAGGATCCGCGTAAAAATGAAAACCTTCTAAAAGACGATGGCAGAGGAATTCTTATTATGAAGACTCTGATGGACGAAGTCAAAGTATTGTCGGGAACTGAAGGAAACGTATTGCAGCTGGTAAAAAACATTAGCAGGAATGGTGGAAATTGAAAACAATGATCAGATCGCGTATAGTCCTATTGAATATAATTATTTTAATGTATACGGCAGTGGGAGTTGCCGGAGAGCGTAAAGGCGAGAAGGGATTCGGAGCCACCCTGACCAACAAAGGATTCGGATTACGGCTGAGTTATAACCGCAGTAAGGGACCGGCAAGTTTGTTCACAACCGATTTTGAGATCATTAACGTAAAAGGGAAAAACGAGCTGTCCGGTGAGATTTATAACCCGTTTACCGGAAGATATGAGCGGTTCAAAATTGGAGACGAAAACCTGCTTCTGATGCCTCTGATGTTTGGCTATCGAAAAAATATGTGGCATGATCAGATCGCCAATAATTTTCAACCGTATATCCAACTTTCCGGAGGACCTGTTCTTGCGTTTGATTTGAAGGAAGAGGACCCATTTGCGACTGATATCCAGGAGAACGTAGGATTTATCGAGCAGTTTTCAAAAGGAAAAGCTTACTATACTATTGGAGCTTCTCTCAGTGGAGGAGCAGTGATCGAGACGAGTAAAAACAGGTTTATCAATATCAGCGTAAATTATAGTATTATTGATTATGGCAGGGATTTAGACCATAGACGCGCGTTAGGGGGACTCGCGTTTAGAGTGGAATTCGGTAGTTGGATAAGATAATTTGAACAATATGCCGTAAAAAATGGACAGCGATTATTTTTTTGTAGAACCCTCTAACGTGACTGAAGATGAACTGACACTAATTGATGCCGAAGCTCATCACATTCAAAATGTAATCAGGAAGCATGAAGGTGATTCAATAATGGCGGTAAACGGCAACGGCGTAGCCTATAAAACTATAATTGAAAACATCCAGGAAAACTCAATTGTTTGCAGTATAGTTAATACGATAGAAGGCTTGAATGAACCTTCGTTTAAATTAGCGCTTGGAATAGGATTATTAAAATCCACACATTTAGAAGATACCTTGAATAGTTGCATACAATTAGGAATTTCGGAATTGATACCGTTGCTTTGCGCTCGTTCAATTAAAAAAAATATAAACTTGCGAAGATTTGAAACCATATCCATGACAGCCATGAAGCAGACGGGCAGATGCGTCAGAACTCTGATTCACGAGCCGGTCGGTATAGAGGAGCTCTTGACAATGACGGCAGGTTATCAGCTAAAATTAATTTCTATGCTTGGCGAATCGCTACCGCTGTTATACGATGTGATAAGTGAAATGAATGCTGAAAAGTTTAAAAATGGAGTGATATTGGTTGGACCGGAGGGAGATTTTACAGATGAGGAGATCACCTGCATTTTGGAGAATGGCTTTGAACCTGTATCTCTGGGAAAAAGAAGATTGAGATCGGAAACCGCCGCATCTGCCGCGGTTTCATTGATTATGAGCCATTTTGAGGAAAGGGATTTGAACTATGACATCAACTGAAAATGATTGCCTTTTCTGTAAGATAGCAGATGAGCAGCTGCCGGCGGATGTGGTTTATAAGGATGATTTGGTCGTTGCTTTCAGAGATGTTAATCCGCAGGCTCCAACACATATTCTCGTGATCCCGAGAGAGCACATCAGCTATGCCGCGGATCTAAGTGACAGCCATTCGGCGCTGCTGTCGCGAATGTTTAAAACTGCCAATAAGATCGCTTCAGATGAAAATATATCAGAGGAAGGATATCGAATGGTAATAAATAATGGAAAAGGCGCCGGGCAGACGGTCTTTCATTTGCACCTACACCTGCTCGGTGGAAGACCTATGAATTGGCCTCCGGGATAAGATAAAAGTATGTATCTATCAAAATTAGAAATATTCGGCTTCAAATCGTTCGCTACGAAGACTGTGGTGCCCCTCCGGCCGGGGATAACAAGCATTGTTGGTCCGAACGGGTGTGGAAAAACAAACATTGTGGACGCAATTCGTTGGGTCCTGGGTGAACAGCGCACATCTATGCTCAGAACGGAGAAAATGCAGGATATAATTTTCAACGGTTCAAAAAACAGGAAAAGGCTAAATTATGCGGAAGTTTCCTTGACCTTGCATAATAACAAGGGAATTCTTCCGGTTGAGTATACTGACGTGGTAATTACACGAAGATTGTACCGTGACGGCGATTCCGAGTATCTTCTTAATAAGAATGTGGTACGCTTGAAAGATATCAATGATCTTTTCATGGATACCGGAATGGGTCCGGATGCTTATTCTGTCATCGAGCTCAAAATGGTTGATGACCTTTTATCGGAAGATCCGGTGGAACGCCGAAAACTGTTTGAAGAGGCGGCGGGCATTACGAAATACAAAAGTCAAAGAAAAGCTACTTTAAGAAAACTCGATGCAACCAAAATAGATCTCTTAAGAGTTTTTGATATTATTAGTGAAGTGGAAAAAAACGTTCGTTCGCTCAACTATCAGCTTGGAAAATTTAAGCGTTATCAGAAAGAAAAAGACCTGCTTGTAGAGGGCGAGGTACGATTGGCTCGTTTTCAATATCATAATATATTGAATCAGATTGTCCCGCTCTCAGAGAGACTGCAAAAAGAAAAACTCCAAAGAGATGATGCGGCCAGCCAAATAAAAATGGATGAGGCGCTCCATGAACGGCTGGAAAAATCCCTTGATGCTCTTGACCAGGAAATTAAGGAGTGCGAAAACAAGATAGAGGAACGCGCTCAACGTCTTATCTCAGCCAAAGAGAGGCAGGTGACTGCTCATCAAAGAAGTCAGTCGGAAGCTACAGCGATAGAGAAGGCGAAACAGCGTATCGGTTCAGCGCAGGAACGGTTCAGCGCCCTTGACGCTCAGGAGAAGCTTTACGGGGAGGAGTTAGTTGAAGCCGAAGCGTCATTTAACAGCGTAAAAAATAATTATGATGGCGTGAAAACATCTCTTGACAAAGCTGAAGAGGAATTAAACGAAAAGCAGGACAGCTTGTCATCATTGGAACATGAGCGGGCGACTTTTATAGAAAAGATTAGTCAGCTAAGCGCGGAAAAACAAAAAATGGTAGCGCATATTGAAGCGATAGAAAACAGCAGTGAGGCGAGGCTTAAGGAAAAGGACGAATTGGAAGTTGCCGTCAAGGAAAACAGTAAAACACTTCAAGAAGCAAATCGCAGAAAGAAGCAGCTTATTACCGACCGCACACTGAGCGATGATAAGATATCCGGACTAACAGAGAAGATAGAGAAGAAGAAAATAAATAGTCAGCAGTTAGATAATGCGGAATCCAAGCAGATTGCCGAATTGAGTTTGGTTAAATCAAAAATTTCCATGTTAGAAACGCTTATAGAAGGAAGAGGCGGACAGTCAGACGGGGTTTTGAATCTGTTCGAAAACGGCGGAAAGATCAAAGGTATGCTCGGCAGTGTTGCAGATCTCTTGGAAGTCGAGAAGAATTACCGCGCTCCCATCGAACAGGCGCTTGGGGCAATCAGTGATTATGTGGTTGTTGATACGTTAGAAAATGCCAGAGCTGTTGCTGAATGGGTTGCCGAAGCAAAGAAAGGTTCAGTCACCTTTCTCGCGTTGGGTTCATTAAAATCTACAAATGGTTTGGGGAATGCCGGTTCAGAGTATGTACAGGCATCATCGGTTGTGAGCTCTGTCCATGAAGGGCTTGTCCCGGGACTATTCGGTGATCTTTTGATAACAGAGAAGATGAATGGCAGCATTGATTATCCCAAAGGGTATCGAATTGTGGATAAAGATGGGTTTATGTATGACGGCGCAGGACTGCTTAAATCAGGCGGGCATGATTCAGACTTCTCGAGCAAGATAGGAAGAAATGAGATTAAAGCGGAATTGAAAGAGAAATTGTCTGAAATTGAAGAAGAATTGAGTGAAGTTCAAAAAGAGAAAGAATCGAACAAAATCTCTCTTGAAACTGACAAAAATTCTCTGAACGAACTGTTACTTAAAGAAAGAGAGATTCTAACGGAAGATGCCCGATTAGCGGGCAATGTCGCAGGACTTGATGCGGAACTCAGGAGAATGAACGAGAGACTCAGCAGGATGAATGCGGAAGGCAGTGATGATGAAAAAGTACAGAAACTTGAAGCAGATGCCAATGAGTTTCAAGTGAAGATTGACTCTATCGAACAAAGTCAATCAGGATTTATGCAGAAGTATGAAAAACTTTCAGAGAAGATGAAATTTGCTTCGAAAAAGAAAGATGAAGCGTCAGCTGCGCATCAAGAAGCCACAATATCACTAATGGCTGACGAGAGAAATCTTGAAGCACTCCGTTTCAGAATTTCAGGAATAACCGAAACTCGCTCCGAGACTGAAGATAGAATTAAATCCTCCTTTGAAGAAATTGAACGCTCTAAGAATATGATAGAATCGTTAAAATCGGAGCTGACAGAATCTATAGATGAGATTACCGGATTAGAGGAAGAAAGAAAAACACTGTTTGAAGAGCGGGATACGCATTTAGATAAAAAAGAGAAGATGCGATTGGAGAGAAACGAACTTGACCGTGAACTTAGAGAAAGAAGAAGGCAAAAAGACAGGGTAGCGGAATCTTCCAATGAGATGGAACTCCGTCTAACAGAATTTAAAATGGAGTCGGAAAGGATTCTCAATTATATTTCAAATACTTATGGCACGGATATTTCGGAAGCGCCCGACGGTGAGCCTATCGATGAAGCGGAAGAAGCGGGAAGATTAGAACGGCTCAGAAAAAAGATAGAGGGTATGGGTCCCGTCAATATGGCGGTGGAGGATGAATATAACAGTGAATCGGAACGGTTAGAATTTTTGGTCAAACAAAGAGATGACCTTACCTCCGCGGAAAAAATCCTTTTGTCCACCATGAAACAAATTGACGATACTGCAAGGATACAGTTTTTGGAGGCTTTTGAGAAGATAAGAGATAATTTTCACAGAACCTTCTCCATGTATTTTGAAGGGGGGGAAGCCGATCTGAGTCTCCAAGAGAACGAAGACCCGTTGGAGGCGAAGATAGAGATCTATGCAAGACCGCCCGGTAAACGAAATCAGGCGTTGAAACAATTATCGGGTGGCGAGAAAGCGTTGACTGCGATCGCACTCCTGTTTGCGATTTATTTGGTAAAGCCCAGTCCGTTTTGTATATTGGATGAGGTAGATGCGCCATTGGATGATGCGAACATCAAGCGTTTCAGCACGGTATTGAGTAAATTTGCGGAAGATACTCAATTTATTGTAGTTACACATAACAAGGATACAATGAAATCTGCCGGAACACTATATGGAGTCACGATGGAGGAGGTTGGAGTATCAAAAATAGTTTCAGTGAACTTGAACTAAAAATCGGGAAGCAAATATTTCACATTGTATAAATTTCTATTAGTTATCCCGTTTTTGATACTGAATCAATCATTTGAGCTTCACGCTCAAACTCAAACGCCAAAGAATTTTATTGCATTTGATATGGATTACGCAACGTTCCGTGCTTCAAAAGGAATGGTTCATCTTGAAATATATCTTCTTGTGTCCAGAACCGAATTCAAATTTATACCGGATAGTGGGAAATATCACTCAGAACATAACATTGAAGTCCGTGTCTTAAGGAATGATTCTCTCGTAGCACATGATAACTGGAATAGGATCGACCGCACTGAAGATCCTAATTCAATCCGTTCTACACAATTGCTGCCGGATTTTTCTGATTTTGTTCTATCTCCGGGCAGTTATAACTTGCTCGTAACTATGACCGACAAAAATGCGGGTATTTCAGGTAAAAGGCAGGTTGATTTAGTATTAACGGAATATGAGGAAGGCGAACTTATCATAAGCGATCTCGAATTCGCAACCGAAATAAAAGAAGCTGAGAAAAAGGGAATATTCACTAAATACGGAAGGGATATTATTCCCAATGCATCCTCGACTTACGGAATTGAAATGCCTGTACTTTATATCTATTGCGAAATATATAATTTTAAGTCGGTAGATGGAGAAGAGCCGTCGAATTATCAGGTTGAGTACAGCGTTACTGATCTTAATGGCAAAGAAATGATTAAACCTGAACCGAGAGTACATAAAAAACCAGGCAGTTCAACTATAGAAATGGGCGGGCTAAACGTTGTCTCTCTCAAGAGCAAAGGGTATTACTTCCGTATTAAAGTTACAGATCTTGCTACCGGAGCCGTTGCGACCCGTAGTAAGAAATATTTTGTTTATCGACCGGGTGATACACAGGAACTCACAGATGCTGAACAAATTTCAGGCTTCGGCGCGGACGGATATATCGAAAGTGTCTATACTGAGATGAGCTTAAAGGAGCTGGATGATGAGTGGGCAATGATGAAAATTCTTGCGTACAAAAACGAGAAGAAGCTTTATAAAGGTTCGGATGAAGAAGGTCGCAGACAAGTAATGCAAAAGTATTGGCAGGAAAGAAGGGGTCAGATAACCAGAGACGAATTCATGTTGAGGGCGACCATCGCAAAACAACAATGGTCAGGTTTACGACCCGGTTGGAGAACGGACAGGGGACGTGTGATGATCACTTACGGCAAGCCTGACGAGATAGAAAGAGAAGGTCATAGCATAAATTCGAGACCATTTGAAGTATGGAGGTATTTTGGAATAGATGGCGGAATCGAATTCGTGTTTGTAGATAAACAAGGGTTTAGCAATTTTGAGCTCGTCCATTCCACATCCAGAAACGAGTTGCAAGATTATAATTGGATCCGTTGGATTCAAGTCTCATCCACAGGGCAGGGCGCGGCTATAGGTCGTTAAAACGCTACTTTAAAAATCTATTTGAAAAAGTGAACGGTTGATGCAGGATCAATTTGAAGGCGGGATAAGATTCGGTGTTGACCTTGGGGGTTCCAAGTACAGAATAGGTTTGGTAAACTCCAACGCAGAGTTGGTGGGTGAGTCCATTCGAGTTTCAGTTGATGATATCAGCGACGCTGATGTCTTAGTAAGATCGATCTCCGACTCTGCCGTAAAACTCCTAAACACGAACAATATCTCTAAAGAAGATGTTAAAAGAATGGGAATCGGTTCGCCGGGTCCTCTGAACATTTATACGGGGACGATTCTCGAAACACTTAATTTACATTATCTCAGGGGATATCCCCTTGCTGATAAGGTCAGTGAGTCGCTTTCTATCGAGGTGAGCCTCGGAAATGACGCGAATTGTTTTGTTCTCGGTCAGCAGATTGCGGGCGCCGCAAAAGGATTTCAAAACGTCTTCGGGATTACATTGGGTACAGGGTTTGGATGCGGAATAATTATAGATGGAAATCTTTATGAAGGTTCCACAGGCACAGCGGCGGAATATGGAATTTCGCCATATCTTGAGGGTGCGTTCGAAGACTATATAAGCGGCAGGGGATTAAAATCGATATTCAAGAACCTATCGGGAGAGGAGAGTCATCCCTTTTTAATTGAAGACGCGGCGAGGGAAGGGGATAAAAATGCCATACAGACTTTTGTGGAGTTCGGAAAACATATCGGGAACAGTCTTTCCTATATCGTGAATCTTTTAGACCCTTCGATTATAGTAATCGGGGGTTCCATAGCTAATGCCTATGATTTGTTCGAAGATTCACTTAAAGAATCATTACTGTCTAAAATTCATGAACAGCCGATAAAGAATCTTATTATCAAACAAGCGGAAAACGGTGAAGAGAATGCTCTCATCGGCGCGGCGATGCTAACCGACTCAAGAAAGACCAACGGTAAATAATAATAAAGGAAAAATAAATGGATAACAACAATCCCTTTGAAATCGCGATGCGAAATTTTGACACAGCGGCGGATAGACTCGGAATAAACGAAAATATGCGGAACCGTATCAAACATCCGGTGAGAGCTTTGATAGTTTCAATTCCTGTGCGAATGGATGACGGAAGCGTCAGACGATTCGAGGGATACAGGGTTCAGCATAGCACCATGCGGGGACCTGCAAAGGGCGGCGTGAGATATCATCCACAGGTCAATCTCGACGAGGTAAAAGCATTGGCAACATGGATGACATGGAAGTGCGCTATTTCCGGCATACCGTTCGGCGGTGGAAAAGGAGGGATATGCTGTAATCCTAAAGAGATGTCACCCGCGGAATTAGAACGGATGACCCGTAGATACATAATCGAGATTATGCCGATCATAGGGCCTGAAAAAGATATTCCCGCGCCGGATGTATACACAAACGCTCAGACGATGGCTTGGATGATGGACACTTTCAGCATGAATAAGGGTTATGCGGTTCCCGGAATTGTAACAGGCAAACCGTTGGAGATAGGGGGGTCTCTTGGCAGGGAATTCGCAACTGCGCGGGGTACGGTATATACCGTTGAAAGTGGAGCAAAATATATAGGACTTGACCTGTCAAAGGCAACTTGCGCCGTCCAGGGATTCGGAAACGCGGGAAGTAATGCCGCGCGGTTGATTAGTGAGCTCGGGACGAAAGTTGTAGCCGTCTCAGATTCGCAAGGCGGAATTTTCAGTTCCAAAGGCTTAGACATTGATGCTGTTATTCAACACAAGAAGGAAACCGGTTCAGTGATCGGTTTCGCAGGAGCAGAGGATATCTCGAATGAAGAACTTCTCATAATAGATTGTGATGTTCTAATTCCGGCGGCGTTGGAAAATGTCCTTACAGAAAAAAATGCCGCTGATGTGAAGGCAAAAATAATAGCCGAAGCCGCTAACGGTCCCACAACGCCTGAAGCAGATAAAATATTAGAGGAGAAAAACGTGTTTATCATTCCTGATATCCTTGCTAACGCGGGTGGAGTGACCGTTTCTTACTTTGAATGGGTGCAGAATGTCCAACATCTTTTCTGGAAGGAAGAGGAGATTAACGAACGGTTGAGAACTATCATGGACGTTGCTTTTAAGTCTGTGATTGAATACAAGGAGAAGTATAACGTTTACATGCGAATTGCTGCCAACATGCTCGGCATAAATCGGGTCGCTCAGGCGGCGAAGGTCAGGGGACTGTATCCTTAAGGAATTTATTCCGAATAATTCGATGCGTTGGAATCTCCTATTGAAAAAACTGTTAAAGGATCTGCTTGATTTTGTTTACCCCCCGTATTGTATACTTTGCGAGGCTGATCTTGAGCCGGAAAATAAACTCGTCTGCGAAAAGTGCTGGGAGCGCTTAGAATCTTCTTCGACAATGGAAACTCAGATTTCCAAGCATAGGATTTTGGCGCTTTATCCATTTTCAAACGATGTGAGAACGATTATTCATAATTTGAAGTATCTCAATAAGAGACATCTCGCCGTCAATCTTGGGAGCGCAATCGGAAAAATTATCGTAGAGGATAAGAATATTAGAAAATGTGACTTTCTGATTCCAATACCGCTTCACAAGGTGAAGCAACGCTCACGCGGTTTTAACCAGAGTGAACTTATCGTGGACGCAATCGCTGAAGTTGCCTCAATCGAAAAGGATTACAGAATCCTGATAAGGCACCGGTACACGAAAAATCAGGCTGCATTGCCGATGAGAGAGCGAGCGGCGAACGTCAAAGGAGCTTTCAGTGTCCTGAATAAATCGAGAATTGAAGGTAAGAAAATTATTTTGGTGGATGACGTTATAACCACGGGCAGTACGATGCTGGAATGTATAAAAGTGCTTAAAGAAGCGGGAGCAAAAGAGGTTACGGCGGTGTCGGCAGCGCTCGCTGTTTGATTATTATTTCCGGCTGCGAGGCTTTCCCTTAAGGGTAGAGAATCGTGTGCGAGTCAGGATTCATCCTGACCGCAAGAGTATGTATTATTGGCATCGGGGCAAGTCCTGACTGCACGGAATCCGCTCAATTGCAAGTTCGCTATGGCTTTAGTATATTCAAGCCTATTCCAATTTTAGAATAGAGGAGAGATATGAGTTTATATCAGGGGGTAGATTTTTATAATATTGATGAACTTCTCACTGAAGAAGAGCGTCTTACACGGGATTCTGTCCGTGAGTTTGCGGAAGAAAAGATAATGCCGTTGATTGCGGCGCACTATCGTGAGGGCACTTTTCCAACAGAGTTGATCAAACCGATGGCGGAGCTGGGTCTTTTAGGCGCGAATCTGCCCGAAAAGTACGGCTGCGCCGGTTCGAGCGATACGGTTTACGGTCTGATCTGTCAAGAGCTGGAAAGGATTGATTCCGGCATTCGCAGCTTTGTCAGCGTACAGGGTTCGCTTGTGATGTGGCCTATTTACACCTACGGCAGCGAAGAGCAGAAACAAAAATGGCTGCCTAAGATGGCGAAGGGAGAAGTCATAGGTTGTTTCGGCCTGACAGAATCCGATCATGGTTCGGACCCGGCAGGCATGACGACGAAAGCGGTTCTTGAAGGAGATGAATGGGTCATATCCGGTTCAAAGATGTGGATAACAAATGGAACTCTCGCCGATGTCGCATTGGTCTGGGCGGTTACAGATGAAGGTATCAGAGGATTTCTTGTCGAGAAAGGGACAAAGGGATTTTCGACGAACGAGATAAAAGGTAAACTGTCACTGCGGGCATCAGATACATCCGAACTCGTGTTCGACAGCTGTCGAATTCCAAAAGAGAGTGTTCTACCTGAATCAGATGGATTAAAATCTCCGCTATCCTGTCTTAAACAAGCAAGGTACGGCATCGCATGGGGTGTTGTCGGAGCGGCAATGGCATGTTATGACGAGGCGCTCAGGTATGCCGGGGAGCGAATTCAGTTCGGTAAACCGATAGCCTCTTATCAATTAGTACAGCGGAAGTTGGTAAATATGCTCAGCGAGATCACGAAAGCTCAACTTCTTGTTTTCAGGCTCGGAAGGTTGAAGGACGCGGGAAAAGAGAGTGTCGAACAGGTCTCGCTTGCGAAGCGCAACAATGTGAAAATGGCGCTTGAAATCGCCCGGAACGCAAGGGATATATTAGGCGCAGCGGGGATAACCGATGAACATCAAGCGATGAGACATATGGCAAATCTTGAATCGGTCTATACGTATGAAGGAACTCATGATATGCATACACTGATAATCGGTAAAAAGATAACGGGTTTGGGGGCGTTCACCTAAACCATATGAAACAGATTGACCATATCGCCATTGCCGTAAATTCTCTCGAAGAGTCAATTAAGGTGTACACATCCCTTCTTGGAGTTGAACCTGAATTAGAAACTATTACCGCCGAAAAGGTAAACACGGCTGTCTACGATCTTGACGGTGTCTCCTTAGAATTGATCGAACCGATTGGGGATGACTCTCCCATCACCAAATTTCTTCAAAAAAAAGGGGAAGGACTTCATCACGTCTGTCTCAAGGTAGACAGCTTAGAAGAAACTATGACCGAACTGAAAGAGAAAGGTATCGACATTATTGATGAGACTCCGAAAATAGGCGCGGGAGGAACGAAAATAGTCTTCATCCATCCTAAAAGCACCGGCGGCGTGCTGTTTGAGCTGAACTCGGGTCTGAAAAAAAAGGATGCTGACGAAAATGCCGATTGACATTAATCATGCAAAGTTGGCTGAGATTCCCAAAAGTCCCGGATGTTACCTGTTCAAGAGTGGAAAAGGGGAGATAATTTATGTCGGTAAGGCGAAGGTGCTTAGAAACAGAGTTCGTTCTTATTTTCAAGAGGGAACGTCGAAAGACGGCAAGACGCTCGTTATGGTTAAAAAGATAGAGGATATTGAATGGCTTGCCACAAATAACGAAGTGGAAGCGTTCATATTGGAAGCGAATCTCATAAAGGAGCATATTCCCCGTTATAACGTTACTCTAAAAGATGACAAGAGCTTTCCGTACATCAGAATAACCAATGAGCCGTATCCACAGGTATTTCTAACGAGACGGGTTGTCCGTGACGGTTCAAAATATCTCGGTCCCTTTACCAATGTGGCAAAGGTAAGGCAGGCATTGAAAGTGGTGAAAAAAGTCTTTTCTATTCGTTCGTGTTCCTATCATATAAACGATGAATTCATAGAGAAGAAAAAAGCGAAGATCTGTTTGGACTATCATATTAAAAAATGCGAAGGGCCATGCGAAGGACTTGTATCACAAAAAGAATATGTCGCGATGGTTCGTCAAGTTGAAGATTATCTCAACGGAAAGACATCGGGCGTTATATCATATATTACGGCCAAAATGAAGGAAGCGGCAGAGGCGGAAGAATTCGAGGACGCAGCCCGCTTTAGAGATCAGCTCTCAACAGTTAAAAAACGCGCTGAATCTCAGATGGTCGAATCGCTTGATGAGAGTGACAGGGATTTTATCGTGATTGCGGTTGAAGAGGAGAACGCATGCGCGGTTGTATTAAGAGTTCGAGAAGGAAAGTTGATAGGATTAGAACATTTCTTTCTGAAAGGTCTCGAGAACGAGCAACCTGAATCAATCCTGAGGCAATTTATAGGACAATATTATACAACTGCTGAAGACGTGCCGAAAGAAGTTTACAGTGAATTCAGGCTGAACGAATCAATCACTATTGAAGAGTGGTTGGGAAAGAAAAAGGGGAGTCCGGTAAGGCTTATGACCCCTCAGCGGGGAAAAAAGAAGAAACTGCTTTCAATGGCAATGAAAAATGCCAATTTACATTTGAAGGAATTCATACTAAACAAAATTGTCCGCGCGGATTACGTTCCAAAGAGTCTATCGGCTCTAAAAAACGACCTGAACATGGATAAAATGCCGCGCAGAATAGAAGCATTCGATATCTCAAATATACAGGGAAGTGACGCAGTGGGTTCAATGGTTTGTTTTATTAATGCGGCGCCCAGGAAAAGTGAATATAGGAGATTCAAGATAAAGTCGGTTGAAGGTCCGGATGATTATTCCATGATGAGAGAGGTTCTTTTACGGAGATATAGGCGTGTTTTGGATGAAGATAAACCGCTGCCCGACCTGATACTCATTGATGGTGGAAAAGGACAGCTCTCCGCAGCGGTTTCAGTTCTCAAAAACCTCGACCTTCTTGATCTGGATGTAATAGGATTAGCAAAACGCTTGGAAGAAGTGTATAAACCTGATCAGAGCGAGCCTCAAAATATCTCCAAAACATCTCCCGGATTGAGTCTTCTCAGAAAAATACGAGATGAGTCTCACCGGTTTGCGATCACATATCATCGTAAATTACGTAAAAAAAGAAACCTTCATTCGGTTCTTGATGATGTGAAAGGAATCGGACCGAATAAGCGGAATGCGTTGCTCGCGGAGTTCAAATCGGTTAACGATATTAAAGATGCGCCGATAAATAAGCTGATAGTTGTTCCGGGTATATCCGCAAAATTGGCCGAATCGATCAAAAAGCAGCTCGTGGAGCTCCTCAGTTGAGCAGAATATTTTTTGCGGTTATACTGATTTTTTTCTCTTCCGCTTCGTACGGACAGTCGGTATCTGACCAAACGACCTTGGTTCACCCGCAAAAGAAACATGCGCCGATCAGAAAAGCGGGAAAATATCTTCTCAAGCTCTATCTTGGTATTAGCGCGAAAGTTGATGATCCGCAGGGGATCGCGATCGTAAAGCTCATATCACGTGATGATCCCGATGTGCCGAAGGACGATGATGAGGTAACGGTTTACGGTGTAAACAGAGGGAATAACTCAATAATATACAATAATTCTCTTCTGTCGGTTGCGATTTATGGAAAAGGCTTGCCTGATGAGCATCGGTTGAAATCGCCTAATGGCATCACGGCTAATCCTGCGGGAAGGGTTCTTGTTGCGGACACCGGCAATGACAGGATAGTGGAACTGCAAGACAACGGGATTCTCTCTCACGTAAGAACATACGGTAAAAAGGGAACTGGGAAAGGGGAATTCAATGCGCCGTTAGACGTTAAATTAGATTCTCAGGGAAATTTTTATGTTTTAGACAGCGGTAATAACAGGATTCAGTTCTTTTCGGCGGATGGGGAAGTGTTAGAAATATGGGGCGAGGGAGACGGGTTGAGTCTGAATAATCCGATTTCAATGGTTGTTACCGACCTGCGGGAGAGATGGTCCTACAGTAAAAAGAACATGATAATTGTGTCTGATAATAACGGCGCAAGCCTGAAAAAACTAACGGGTAAAGGGGTATTGGTAAAAGAGGTGACGGGAGCCGATATTGGTTATCCCGATGCTTTGTTCGCATATCTGGCTCTCGATTATTATGACAATATTTACGCGACCGATAGGAAGAATCATGTTATCCATAAGTTCAAATCCAACTTATCATATATAACGACTTTTGGAAGGAGGGGGAAAAATAAGAACGAGTTTATAGAGCCAAGAGGCATAGCCATTTGGAGAAGATTGGGTCAGGTGATAATCGGGGAGAAAGAAACAGTACAGTACTATCTGATCGGCACGGAGCTGCAAGACGTCAGATTAGAAACCGTCAAGGGAGCCGTTTATCTGTCTGCAAAATTGACAGAGAGAGCTATCTTGAAAGTGGATATTTTTGATGAGAACAATAATTTTGTCAGGAGATTGAATAAAACCGGCAAGAAGTATGGACCCGGTAATGTAACATTCAGGTGGAATATGATGCCGGGGGAATTTGAAAGTATTTACAAAGAAATTGACGGATATAAACGTAAAAAGAATTACTCTATAGATGAAAAGGTTCCGGCGGGGAAATATAAAATCCGGTTAGAGGCTAAACCGACTTATTCTTCAAAAAAGTATTTTAAGGATAAGGAACAGATCGAATTGGAAATAAAAGAAAACGGAATCGTTGTTGAAATTAAATAAAGTGAATGAAATTCTGTGAAGGAACAAAAAGTTACTTTAGAGCTCGCTGTTGAGCACGGACTCACCGAGGCAGAGTTTGAAGAAATAAAGAGTATTCTCGGAAGAGTGCCGAATTATACCGAATTGGGAATTTTTTCGGTAATGTGGAGCGAACACTGTTCATATAAATCCTCTATCGCGGAGTTAAAAAAGCTTCCAAAAGAAGGTAAGCGTATACTGTCCGGCGCGGGAGAAGAAAACGCCGGACTGGTTGATATCGGAGACGGAATAGCGGTAGCGTTTAAAATAGAAAGCCACAACCATCCTTCGGCGATTGAACCGTATCAGGGAGCGGCAACAGGAGTAGGGGGAATTATGAGAGATATATTCACTATGGGCGCTCGTCCGATAGCCTCTCTGAATTCATTACGGTTCGGCCCTCTTGACAGCGCCAAGAACAGGTATCTTCTCGATGGCGTAGTGCGCGGGATAGGCGATTACGGAAACTGTATGGGAGTTCCCACAGTGGCGGGGGAGATATATTTCGATCCCCATTATGAAGGTAATCCGCTTATTAACGCCATGACAGTGGGGATTGTGAAACATAACAATACGGCGAGCGCAATCGCAAAGGGAGAAGGCAACAGCGTAATGTTGTTAGGCTCATCAACGGGAAGAGACGGTATTCATGGAGCGACTTTTGCTTCTGTGGAGCTTTCCGAGGAATCGGAGGAGAAGCGACCGGCTGTTCAAGTAGGTGATCCGTTTACCGAAAAACTTCTCTTGGAAGCAGTTCTTGAGTTGACGAAACAAAATTTGCTCATAGGTATGCAGGATATGGGCGCAGCCGGGATAATCTGCTCGTCAGCCGAAATGGCTGAAAAGGGTGGAGTGGGAATGGAAATCGATCTATCAAAAGTGCCGTTGCGGGAGGAGGGAATGATTCCCTATGAAATCCTTCTTTCAGAATCTCAAGAACGAATGCTCCTTGTAGTCAGGAAGGGAAAAGATAGAGAAGTATTGAATATTGCCGAGAAGTGGGAGCTTAATTGTGTCAAGATAGGAAAAGTGATTATCGGAACAGAACTTAAGTTCAAGATGGATGGGAATGAAAGCGCAACCGTACCGGCGGAATCGCTTGTTTTGGGAGGCGGCGCTCCCGTTTATCATAGAGAGAGCAGGCAGCCGGAATATCTTGAGAAGCTCAGAGAATTTGATGTAAGAGATATTGAAGTTCCTTCCGATATAGAAGCAACCTTTCTCCGGTTGCTTACGTCAACGAATATCGCAAGTAAGAGATGGGTTTACCGGCAGTATGACAGCACGGTACAATCTAATACGGTGCTTGGTCCCGGTAAAGCCGATGCGGCGGTCATTAGAATTAAAGAGGCGCCCAACAAGGCTATAGCAATAAAGACAGATGGAAACGGCAGATATACTTATATCAATCCTCGAAAAGGAGGTATGATAGCTGTTGCGGAATCGGCTCGGAACGTCGTCTGCACAGGCGCGAGACCTATCGCAATAACGAATTGTCTTAATTTTGGAAACCCGGAGGATCCGGAAGTATTTTGGACATTCAAGGAAGCCGTGGCAGGTATAGGAGAAGCTTGTCTTGTGTTTGATACTCCGGTTACGGGGGGAAACGTCAGCTTTTACAATGAAAATCCCGAGGGCGCCATCTTTCCTACGCCTGTGATCGGAATGCTTGGTTTGATAGAGGATCTGGCTCATATCAGGCAGTCAGGTTTTGTTGATGAAGGCGATTTTATAATTCTATTGGGTAGCCTCGGAGGATGCATCGGTGGATCGGAATACCTTAATCTGATTCATGGAAGGGTGGAGGGAGATATTCCGAACATAGACCTTGATTATGAAAAATTAGTTCAGGAAACTGTGCTCGAAGGCATTCGCAGCGGGATTATAAAATCAGCTCATGACATTTCAGATGGTGGCATTGCGATTGCGCTCGCTGAGTGTTGCATAGCCGGGAGAAACAATTTAGGAGCGAACATCGTAATAAATAGAAAGATAAGAGACGACGAACTTCTCTTCGGAGAAACTCAATCGGCAATCATTGTAACGGTTGCAGAGAGTGACCTGATACGAATAGAGGAAGTTAGCGGAAAATTCGAGATACCATGCGAAACGATCGGCAAGGTATCCGGAGACAGCCTCTCGATAAACTCGTATTTTGACATACCTGTTTCCGAATTGAGAACTAAATATGAATCAGCGCTGCCCGAACTGTTAGAAAGGAGACTAAGATAATGAGAACTGCGCTAATAATATTCTGCATACTGCTGTATACGTCATTTAGCCATGCTCAGGAGCACGAGTATACTGAAATAATACAGATCGATCTTTCAAAAATAGAAGACTATGTTTACAAAAAGACCACTGGTAAAGCCCGCGCGATTCAAAAACTCCCAAATTTTGTTTTAGAAGATACCACCGGAGAGATGAAAGATTTCTACAAGTTCATCAAGGGTAAAAAGATAGTTCTTCTCACATTTATGCGAGCCGATTGCGAAAATTCACAGTATGAATATCCGAATATTGAAAAAAACTATCAGAAATACAAAAATAAGGGGTTTGATGTATTCGCCATAATGGAATACACAAATGCAGACCACCTTGACGAGTTTCTAATGACATATTTTCCATCAGTTACATTGACTTTAGGAACCCGCACTAAAGAAGATGAGGATATTCGTTTTCTAACTGACCATTATCGGTTGCGCAAATCTCTCGGTGATACCCGGAAATGGGGAACTCCCTTCAGTTTCCTTATTATAGACGGTGATTTACAGAATGTATGGTACGTCGGCGGCGAGTTCAATCCCGGTGATTTGGAAAATTTTTTGAAAAAAAATCTTTAGGATAAGAAGTATCGAAAATTCAGTTTTTTTCTAAAACGAATTCCGCATATTTAATTATCTCCGTAGCGACATCCACGCCCGTGGTAAGTTCTATACCCTGAAGTCCGGGAGATGAGTTCAGCTCGATAATGATCGGTTCCCCCGGTGTATCGAAGAAATCAACTCCCGCAATCCCAAGCCCAAGAATTTCGGTAGCCCTTACCGCTGTCTCTTCCTGAATGGAAGAGAGGACTACGATTTTACCTGTTCCTCCTCTGTGTATATTCGCTCTAAATTCCTCCGCGGCGGCTTCACGTTTCATGGCGGCGACCACCTTACCGTTTACTACAAAAGCGCGAATATCTCTTCCCTTTGAATCCGCAATAAACTGCTGAATTAAGATATCCTGGCCGAGATTCCAAAGAGTGTCTAATGTAGATTCAAACGATTGTTTTGTCTCGGAGATGATCACTCCTATGCCCTGAGTCCCTTCTATAAGCTTCAGGATAACGGGAGGACCGTCTGTCAGTTGAAGCGCTCTGACCAACTGATTCGGATTCCGCGCCATTACGGTTTTGGGAATATGTATACCTTCAGCCGCAAGCAGTTGCAAAGATCTCATCTTGTCACGCGAGCGACTGATAGAATCAGCGGAGTTGAGGACGTTTGCTCCGAGGATTTCGAACTGTCTGACGACAGATATGCCGTAATTAGTAAGGGAAGCGCCTATACGAGGTACAATGACATCCGGTGGATTAACCTTTCGTCCCGAGTAATAGATCGAATGCTGATATCTCATGAGGTTTAATTGACATTTGAGAGGGTTATATGTGATCACCCGATGACCTCTGTTCCTTGCTGCCTCTCTAATGCGTTTGGTCGAATAAATTCTGCTTCCTTTGGATAGAATGCCGAGTCTCATGAATTTTCCGCTCTCCCCTTCGCTCTTAAAATAGCTTCAATGGCTTCTTCATGGATGAATCCGTTACTTATCAAAATATTCCCCGTTTCTAAATCAAAAGGATCGCCGAATGGAGAAGTGATCTTTCCTCCGGCTTCCTGAAGTATCAAACTTCCTGCAGCTATATCCCAAGGTTCGAGCGTAAATTCATAATACAGGTCGAATCTTCCCATAGCCGTATAACAGCAGTCAAGAGAGGCTGTACCGAGCCTTCGCAAGCCTTGAGCGCTCGTTAACATCTCTCTGACACTCTCCACAACGATATCAAGAATACCCTCCGATTCGTAAGGAAATCCGGTAGCCACAAGAGCGTATTTGAGTTTATTCACCTCTGAAACCGTTATCGGTTCATCGTTCAATTTTGCGCCGTTTCCGATTGCGGCGGTGAACTCTTCTTTATTATAAGGATCGTAGACCACTCCTGATTGAATCACACCATCATTTTCGTAAGCGATTGATACGGTGAAACCCGGTAAGGAGTGTGTAAAATTGGTGGTGCCGTCGAGAGGATCAACTATCCAACGCTCATCCGCGCTTCCATGCGATTCTTCATTTTCTTCGGAGGTGATGTGGACACCGGGAGAATTCTTTGACAAAAATTCCAATATGACTTCCTCTGATTCCCGGTCTGTGTCGGTTACAAGGTTGATCTTCCCTTTAAAATCAAGCTTACCCGCGTTTCCAAGTTTACTGAGAAGAATTTTTCCCCCTTCCCGAGCGGCGATTCGCGCGATTTCAAGATGCTCAAGACTCATTTGTCGCTCTAATTTTCAACTCATAATTTTTGATCTATACTCTAAACCGGAAATCAAACATCATTTTTATGGTTCAGAAGATATTCGTTGGTCATTTTCACCAACAGCGGAGTCAGTAGAAGTATAGATATCAAGTTCGGTATAACCATAAATCCTAACGCTATATCACCGAACGTCCATGCCATATTGATGGTAAGATTTGCCCCGACGAATATGGCTATTGAAAATAGTATTCTGTAAGGCATTATGCCCTTCCGTCCGATAAGGAATTCAACGCCTCTGTCGCCGTAATAACTCCAGGCTATCGCGGTGGAAAATGCGAATAGAATAACGGCGAACGTGACAAAATAATTCCCCCAATTACCCGGTAGACCATGACTGAATGCCTGCGCTGTCAGATTGGCTCCCGTAAGGAGCATACTGCCGCCTAAAGCCAACTTACCGTCCTGAGAATCCATATTTATCGTTCCCTCATCATTGAGTTCGATCATACCCGTATACGGGGTTGTATTTCCATCCACTCCCGTAAGAGATAAGACCCGTGGGTTCCCGACATCTCCCTTTTCACGAAAAAGCCACACATCATCCTGAATAATTCCATCCTGAACAGTGAGCGATCCTGAATAAACAGGTTGCTCTTTCAAATTAAAAAGATCTACATCTTCCGGTGAGCCTTGATAGAATACTACCTCGGCAAGATTGGCGCCGGAAATACGGTTGTCAAATTTTTCATGCCAGACACCGGTGGTCAGTATCACAAGTCCTGTCATTGTACAAACGGTAAGTGTGTCAAGGAAAGGTCCCATCATTCCCAATATCCCTTCACGTACAGGCTCTTTGGTTTTTGCCGCCGCGTGAGCGATGGGAGCGGAACCTTGTCCCGCTTCATTGGAAAAGAGACCTCGTTTAACTCCCCAAACAAGCGTCATCACCCAGGCGGAGCCGAAAAATCCGCCCATTTTGCCGGCTGGTGTAAAAGCGCCTTCAAATATCGCTTTTAACGCCGCAGGAATCCCACTCGCATTGACGAAGAGGATATATAACGCGGCAAGAACATAAAGAACGGTCATAAAAGGCACTAATTTGCTCGTGACCCGCGCGAGCCTCTTAATTCCACCGACCACAACGACAGCTACTAAGAGAGCAAGCACTATACCTGTAACCATCGGCGGTATTCCAAAATCTCTTTCAACGGCTGAGGCGACTGTATTTGATTGCACCATATTGGGTGTATTGAATGAGCCGATAATCAGAAAGATTGCGAATAGAATGGCAAGCCATTTGAATTTTGGTCCTAATCCACGAAGGATAGTGTACATAGGACCGCCTGACACCGAGCCGTCTTCATTAATTTTACGGAATTTGTGAGAAAGAGTAATTTCAGCATACTTCGTTGCCATCCCGAATAGACCCGTGACCCATATCCAAAAGAGAGCGCCGGGACCTCCCCAGTGAATTGCTGTTGCAACACCCGCGATATTCCCTATGCCTATTGTGGCGGATAGGGCGGCGGAGAGCGCCTGAAAGTGGGTTACATCTCCTTCATCATCCGGATCGTCAAATTTACCTCTGACTATGTCGAATGCATGTTTGAATTGTACGAATTGGATGAGTTTCAACCGGATAGTCAAGTATATTCCGGTGCCGACGAGAAGTACTATTGTAAACCAGGGTCGTATCTCAGCGCTACCCCAGATATAGGCATTGATGGTGTCTAAAAAGTTTTGAAGTTTATGCATTCATTCTCCTTTAAAATGTCTGAATAGTACAATCGTTTAAAAAATATCAGTGTCTAAGTCAGGCTGCAAACGTAGTTTAATCAATAATTCTATCAGCCTTGAAGAAGAGGATTATAGTCATTTAATTGAATTTTGTCAAGATAATTTGTTTTTGGGATAATTAATCATCCTATTTTTTCCGTTTGTATTAAGTTGTTCTGATAAATATATTCACCCTATCAATTTAAAGCGGATAGACGCGGAATCAAAAAGTATTGAATTAAGGATTTTAATCTATGAAACTGTTTGTAAGGAACCTGTCAAAGGATGTCACTTCGGATCAGCTCTTAAAAGCCTTCGAAGAACATGGTTGGGTGGATTCCGTTGATATAATCAAGAACGATGAAACAGGAGAATCAATGGGTTTTGGGTATGTTGTGATGTCGACTTATACAGACGGTCAGAAGGCTGTGAAAGGTTTAAACGGAAAGGAACTTTTTGGGAGGACGATTGAGATCACGGAAGATCGCAGAGACCGGAGTGATCGACGTGAGTTCGAGGAACGCAGAAGTCCCGAACCGAGGAGAATACTCTCTGACAGACGTTCTGAAAATACTAACAGAAGGGATGAGGAAAACAGACGACATCAGGAATAGCGAAAACGGTAAGCTGCTTATTCCTTTTCCAATCGAATATAAATTCAAACATGAAAAATGAGTCCTATGAACGCAGTTAAAATTATACCAAATAAATTTCACGGGGTGATCGTATTACTGATCTTATCACAGATGATCGCGATGACCTTTTTGTCAAATCCGGCTTCGGCGGATGATGCGAAAAAAGATGTCAAGCCTCCGCCCAATATTGTAACGCAATATGTACTGGACGACCGCGATTTTAATTCTCTTGCTGTGTATGTAAGTACTCTACGGTTTCCGTTGGGAATATCGGTCTGGGGATTCACCGAGGTAAATGCAGCTCAGAAAGACCCTGCTCATCGGTTTGACCTTACACGGACATTTTCCGAGTATCGTTTCTCTCACAAAGGATTGGGTGATATGTTGAACGTCAAAGGGCTTGTTGCTCAGGTCGAATACAATGATATTACGCCGGGAGCCGGTCAATTGCTTCGATTTGGAGTAGCATACAGACATAATCTTAAAATGCCTCAAATAGGGTCTGTCGGCGGATTAAACGGTTGGCTTCAGTGGCGGGCGCATCCCTATCAGACAAATGGGAATGGAGGGCAGGCAAGTCTTATTTATTTCCTGCCTTTTCATAAAAAAGTATTTATTAATGGATGGCTTGACCTGAATTATTCAGAAAATTCCCGACGTAAATGGGTATTCGGACCTTTTTTAAACGTTAGGATAAGTGAACGGAGCTGGGTAGTTTTACGTTATCGTCACAACGGTATCGAGGAAGCGATACCGGGCTTGGATGGAACAGGCTGGGCTATAGGCGTGAGAGTGGATTTTTGATAATAAATTTTAGGAGAAACTGGAATGATCGGATTGAATTTTACACTGTTACTAATTTTATTGATGTTTCTATCCCCTTCAGATAAACCGATAGTGGGCGAACCCGCTCCGAACTTCAGCGGTCTGTCGACAGGAGGTAAGACCATAACTTTAGAAGACTTTAAGGGCAGCTGGGTGATACTTTATTTCTATCCGAAAGCTTTCACGCGCGGTTGTACAATCGAGTCGTGCGGGTTGCGCGACAGTTATGCGGAACTCTCAAAGCTGAATGCGAAGGTGATTGGAGTCAGTTTTGACGATATTGAAAAACAGGAAGAATTCAAAAAAGCCAATGAATTGCCATTCGATCTTATAAGCGACAAGGATAAATCTATCGCGAAAAGTTATGACACTGTTGGTATATTGAAATTGTACGCTAAACGAAAAACGTTTCTCATTGACCCTGAAGGGAAACTCGCATATATATTCGATAAGGTAGACACAGCGACTCACCCGCAGGATATTATTGATGTGCTGACCGGCATCATTAATGATTCCGATTGACGCTTGGTATGAAAATTGAGCGTTAGAAATAACTTAGAGCTAAAGCCAAGAAATATGTTCGGACATGAAAAAGGCAGCAAACTAAGTCTGCTGCCTTAACTGTTACAAATGCCGGCTTGAATCAGCCTAAATATGCTTTCAACTTGCTGCTTCGTGATTTATGTCTCAGCCTCAAAATGGCTTTTTCCTTTATCTGCCGCACACGCTCGCGGGTAAGATGAAACTCTTCACCGATTTCGTTAAGCGTAAGGGGATATTCTCTCTCTATGCCGAAATACATCCTGATGACTTCCTGCTCTCTATCTTTCAGCGTATCGAGCGCTTGCTGAATTTCGTTTTTCAGAGATTCCAACATCAATTCATCGTCGGGAGGAGCTTGACCGCTGTCTTCCACAACGTCTATAAGTGAATTTTCTTCCCCGCTTCTGAAAGGAGCATCAAGAGAGTTATGCCGCTTTGACATCATAATCGTATCGGAAACTTCCTCAGGAGTCATTTCAAGTTTTTCTGCTATCTCCGCTTCATTCGGGGGACGCTGAAAACCCTGCTCGAGTCCTTCAGCCGCTTTTGCAACCTTCGAAATAGTTCCGACTCTGTTGAGAGGAAGCCGCACTATTCTTGAGTGCTCGGCGAGCGCTTGCAATATTGATTGCCTTATCCACCATACGGCATAGGAGATGAACTTGAATCCGCGGGTCTCGTCAAAACGCTCCGCTGCTTTGATAAGACCGACATTACCTTCATTTATCAGGTCTGTAAGCGGCAAGCCCTGTCCTTGATAGTTTTTTGCGACGCTTACTACAAAACGTAAATTTGCTTCGGTCAACTTCTTCAATGCCTTCAGCGCTTTCTCCGGGTTGTTCCCCTTGATTATCTTAGCGAGTTCTACTTCTTCGGATGGCTTGAGAGGTTCGTATTTGCCAATCTCTTCCAAATACTTGGAGAGCGATCTGTTTGCATCCATTCCGATTCTTTTTAGACTATTTGCCATTTAAAATACCTTATTAAGTTTAATTTTTCCACTCATGCGAGATAACGATAACGATTTTACCTTGCATTTTTAATATCATCCCCGTTCATAGCCTTTGAACATAGTTTTTTTATCGGTAAATAGCAAGAAAATATCACTGTTTTGCTCTATTTATTTTAAAATAATCATTGAGGAATCGTAAGTTTGGCAATTCCAATCTCCATTCTACAATAAAGTAGCGGTAGCTCGTCAATAATGAGCCTACATTAACGTCAGAAAAAGACATCAAACAACGCTAAATCAGGCTATTTCATAAAATAAAAAACTCTCTCGAGATGTGGATCTGATATGGGCAATGAGTTTTTGGCGGTAAGCGCAAGCCCAAACCCGCACAACCCCCCCGATTATAAATGTTATTTACGCCTCTATTATTGACTTTTGCCATTTTCGATACTTAGCGGCAATGTCAGGGAATTTGAATATGTGGAAAAGAGAAGCAATTCCGAGCTTGGATGGCTCCACTTGCCTCTCTTCTTTTGAAGATGTTGTTGAGGTAATTATAATATACGAAGATCACAGAGCATTGTGGTGATAGTTGTCACATGTTTAAAATAAAGTAACATAGATTGATGCAATTTATTCTTAGTCTATTGTCTTCTGTCAGCAACTAAACGGCGATCAGAAGACAATCTTCTGGTCTTTATCTGCCTTCTATCCAATTCAGCTCTTCTTTCCGAGTCGAACCGTTTGTCAAATGCGTAACCCGTTGATTTTACCCGACGATCAGAAGCAATCCGTTTATCTTCGTAATTCCTTCGTCCTTGTTCAGAGCGTCTATCAACACTAGCTCTCCGATCAACTACTTCTCTCATAGGTGTAAGAATCAAAGTTTCGCCAAAAAGGGTGACACCATTAAAATTTTGAATCATCTCAAGCGCTTCTAACCTATTTGGCATTTCTACAAAGCCTCCCGGTTTCCTACTAAATTTATCATTTACTATAGTTATTGATTCTACATCGCCCGATAACTCAAATAATTTTATTAGATCATTATTTGTAACAGAGTGAGTCAAATTTTCAATGAATATCTTCATTGTGTTTCCTTATAGTTTTAAAACCAACAACAACTAATCAACGGCTGAGTAAACTAAAAGAACTCCCGCATCATACGCCCTATTTACACGTTTAATATAATATAATCTTTATACCCTGTCAAGAAAATTTTATTTCTTGCAATATAGATAAGTCAAGAAAGTGATAAATCCCTTAGACCAAACATATCTTATATACTCGACCTTATTCAGCCGGATCCAACGCTTCGACATATGATATAAAACACAAAAAGCTCTTAAAAACGGATTTGATAGAGGTAGTGATTTTTTTGTTGGTGTGGGCTGATCAATTATCACATTCGATTCACCATTAAAATCAGCAAGGTAATACAGATTACAGATAGTATATGATTTTTCAGTTTATAATGTTATAATATTTTAAAAGAAGTCGTAACATTGACTTGGAGAGTACTATGTCCATCGCATCTAAATCTACGTTCACAATTTCAAGTGGACAATCGAAACCTAATCGTTACAGTGAAATATTACAGGAGTTTTTGGAGCCGGCTGACGTGTTGCTCAACGGCGGCAGGGCATGGGATATTCGTGTACACAATGACGGTTTCTATTCAAAAATTCTCGCAGGCGGTTCGCTTGCGTTTGGCGAAACCTATATGGACGGATGGTGGGAATGCGAAGCGCTTGACGAGTTGTTTTACAAACTGCATCGAGCGATGTTGAAAAATAGGATAAAACGTCCTAATAAGTCCCTCTGGTCTCTCCTTCGCGCTAAGCTGACGAATTTGCAAAGCAGATCGAAGGTTGTCAATGTCGGCGGGACACATTACAACAGAACCAGCGAGCTATACCAGACGATGCTCGACAAGCGGATGGCTTACAGCGGCGCTTACTGGAAAACCGCGACTAACCTCGATGAGGCTCAGGAAGCGAAAATGGATCTGATTTGCAAAAAGATCATGCTTAAACCGGGAATGAGAATACTTGATATCGGTTGCGGGTGGGGTAGCTTTGCGAAATACGCCGCTGAGAATTATGATGTCGAAGTGGTCGGCATCACCGTTTCAGAGGAGCAACATAAGCTCGGGAGTGAAATGTGCGAGGGACTTCCCGTTGAGCTGCGGCTGCAGGATTATAGGGAGATAGATGAACAATTCGACCGGATAGTGTCTGTGGGTATGTTTGAGCATGTCGGAGCAAAGAATTACAGGACGTTTATGAAGAGCGTAAAACGAAATCTGGTTCCGGACGGTTTATTCCTGCTGCACACAATCGGCGCGAATACGACCAACAAGGTTATTGACCCCTGGTTTAACAAATACATATTTCCCGATTCGCTAACGCCATCCCCTCAGCAGGTATCCGAGGCGGCTGAAGGTCTGTTCGTAATGGAAGACTGGCATAACTTCGGCTCGGACTACGATAAGACGCTAATGGCATGGCACGCTAACTTCCTAAATGGATGGGAAACTATCAAATCGCAATTTGATGAACGATTCTACCGTATGTGGAGATATTATCTGCTCAGCAGCGCAGGCTCGTTCAGAGCGCGCTCCAGTCAGCTGTGGCAAATCATCTTTTCTATCAGCGGTGTGAATGGTGGTTATGAAAGTGTTCGGTAGCTGAGAAACAGCTGTCGTTGATTGAATATCAACCTACCGAAAATGAGCCGACCTGAACGTCACAAAACAACATCAAACAACGCTGTTTTACTTTTTAAATGAGACAAAAAAACCTTTGAAAAATGGAACTGTCTCAAAGGTTTTAAGGGTTACTACAAAGTAGCGGGTGTAGGATTTCCCGCTCAGTGCTGGACTAATCCCGCCAGGGGTTGGGTTTTCATATGAACCTAAACAGTTTTAAATATTATTTATCTAAACACAGTTATTAGATTCTAATTGCCTTCCGCCGCAATACTTATTGCCACAAGTGCAACATAAACAATATCTAAGGCAAAGCCAATTCCAAGACCCTTCCACATTGCGTTTTTCTTCGATTCAGCTTCTATATTGGTAATGTCTTGCATACTGACACTTTCGAGCCCAAACTTTGTTTCTATAATAAGATAGTTTCCGGATGTTTCAATGAATTTGCCTTTCCGTATACTGCGATCCTTTTGATAAACAGTAATATCCCTATTAATTTCTATGCTTTTGTATTCATCTCGATCGATAATCTCCGAATCGGATGTCCTGCTATCAACTATTGCGCCTATACCAAGACCGTATAAAGTGCAACCATTAAATATGAGTGAAAAAATAATCAATAGAACAGAGAAGATTCGAGCATTATTAATTTTCATTATTTCTCCAAATAGATTTGTAAATAGATGTACTGAGTATAAAATATTTCATAACGAAAATCAACTAATAGAACGCATTATTGCAACTAATCGTAGTGTGTCCTCCTTTTTGAAATAGGCTCTTTTTATTCTACGCATACATGACGCGTATATTTAAATAGGGCAAATTTAGTGCCAAATTTAGACTGAAACTCATAGAAAGGAAAATATCCTTTAAAACGCCTCCCATCATTGGCACATAAAATTTTGTAGATTATATGCAGCCAAGAAAAATTGGATTATTGACTATTGAAACATGCAGGATCTGACCAGTTAATTGGTCAATAGTGTTTACTTTATACGCAGTGCGGCAAAAACGAGCCAACCCGAACGTCACAAAACGACATCAAACAACGCTGTTTTACTTTTTCAATGAGACAAAAAACCTTTGAAAAATGGAAGTATCTCAAAGGTTTTAAGGGTTACTACAAAGTAGCGGGGGTAGGATTTGAACCTACGACCTTTGGGTTATGAGCCCAACGAGCTACCAGACTGCTCCACCCCGCGATCATGGATTGAAATTATACAATCTTCTCTTTTTAGTGTCAAGCTCTGAATGGTAAATGGCTGAAAAATCGGAAGAAATTCTGAAAAAAAAGCTATTTGAAGAGAACGCCGCCGCCTGTGGCATCTATGAGTTCGGATTTAAACTTTTCGATCTCACTTAGCCGAACTGAAACGGTAAGTGACGCTTTACCGGCTTCATGATCCTGCCGCACGTTAGCTCTGAATCTCGACGCTACTCTCAAAACCGCAGTCAACAGCGGATAGTCGATCAGCAGCGTGACATCCTTTCTTATAGTCTGTTCAATTATCGTTGCGTTATCAATCAATAGTTTTACGCATCCGCCGTAAGCGCGGATTAGTCCGCCGACCCCTAATTTTGTACCGCCGAAATAGCGTGTGACGATAACTATAAGATTCGTCAGTTCCGCTCCGGCGATAACGGAGAGCATCGGCGCTCCCGCGGAGCCTGACGGTTCGCCGTCATCGCTTGAAAGCCCCTTGATCTTTTCACCGACGCCGACACCGCCACCTACCCGGTACGCCCAGCAGTTATGTGTTGCATCGTGATACTTTCTCTTGATTCTATCGAGCGTCATCTTCGCTTCCGGTTCATCCTGAAGGGGAGAGGCATAGCCGATGAATTTGGAACCTTTTTCTTTCAGCAGTGAGCTAGCTTCACCTTTGATGGTCAGGAAAGTGTCTGCGGCGGACATTTTGCACTATCAGCGAAGGAGAGTGAATTTACCGTTGATCTTTACGCCGTCACCAGAAATTCGATAGAGATAAACTGCGCTTGACAGTCTGGACTCAGGAGCGTATATGAGTAAATTCAGACCTTGTGGAAGAGCGCCTAACTGTTCCCGGTATACTGTCCTGCCGAGCAGATCATAAACGGTGAATAAGCCTGAATTAACCGCGGCGCCGAGCTCATAACTAATATTGATAACAGTGTTATCCGCATCATATTCAAGCGGATTCGGGTATAGAGAGACGAGTGTCGAAGGTGGTAAGCCAGTTACATGAACCTCAATAGTGTATCGGTCAGTCCCCACATCACTGAGTTTGAACGAGCCGTTAACAGCCGCGACTATCAATCCTGATATGTTGTTTACATTTGCCGCATTCGCCGAAACTCCGGGCTGAAGCGAAATAATAAGCGGAGGATCGGCAGTCATTGCAGAACCCCAGACCTCCGGTTTGCTATCCGCCGTAAATGTGGCTTTAACGGTTGAAGAACGAACCGGAGTGAATCGGTACAGTTTAAATGCCAGCTGATTTAATCCAAAGAGTGGTGAAATCAACGCCACCTCGGAAAAAGTTGTGTCTTGGTCCGCATTTAACTTGAATTCAGGATAAAGAGAGGCTTCTTCAAAGAAAACATCTTCGATGCTTCTTGCGCCTGTATACCAAGTCCATAATGCGAACTTGCCGAAAGCGGCTTTGATGCCGTCAGTTTTTTCAACCTCAAGTTTTAACGCCAAATCAATTGACGCTGCCGCCGAATTATCAACACTGAGTTCCCAGATAGAGTTCATTATGCCGATGCCATAATTCTCTTCGAGAAACTTACCGAAAATAGCCGCTTGAAAACCGTTAGAAAGAAAAAGTGAACGATGAGCAATTCTGTAATAGCTTTCTATGTACTGCAGATAATCGTTTATATCATCGTAGCCGACATCCTCGAACCAGGTAGATGCGAGTTCAAAAAACCATATGTCTAACGATCTGAAATTGTATGCGAGCTGCACGGCATGAAAATACTCATGTGCGGCCGTGACCTTCATTCCGTCAAGTCCGTTGGAAAAATATATAGCCTCCGAATAGTCGTTCTCTGCTCTTATCCATGACGACTGTGTTGTGTTTTCCAAAAACTCGAAAACAGTTTCGCCATAAATAAGATCGCCTGATAGTTCTTGTATATAAACATCATATTCGGGTTCTTCGATCGTATCAATCGGAGGAATTCGATATCCAAGCGAATCGATGAGCAGAAATCGAGCCCATTCGTACGCAAGACCTGTTTCGTAAACCCAATCGGGAACCGTTTTCCCAAGTGTATAGCTCAGCTCAACCGCGTGGACGCCGGTGGTGTCATAATGGATAATGAAATTGCCCCCTTCCGTCAGGTAGGATTTTTGGGTCAGAGGTCTTGTCAAGTGGTCAAGAAGTGTTGATTTCTCAAGCGGACTGAGCCGGTTCACCATCTCTGCCCGAACAGGAAGCATACATTTTATCGCCATCTCATCCTGCTCAGGCTGATACTTTCCGGTTCGCAATCTTTGATACAAGGATTTTAAATTAACTACATATTCTTGCTCGCTCAATTCGTTTTCGAGATACCGAGCACGTAATTTAGTGTAAGCATCCTGCGAAAATAAAGCAGAGGAGTTCATGAATGCCGCCGTGAATAGCGCAATGCCTACTGCTGATCGAAACTTCAATATCAAAGAATATTTACTCGGTGTGAAGATCAATGACTCACGGGATAGCAGCTGCAAAATAATAAAACTATAAACAATAAATTCTCCATAAATTGAGTTTAATTGCGTGAAGTTAATCACGGACATGTACTTAGTCAAATAAATGATTTGTGAATAACCGTTCTATAAGTTGTGTAGAAATGAAAAGAAACGTAAATTATTCGATGCCGTTTATCAAAAGAGAATTATAAAGGAGAAATTCGATCAAGAAATTAATGATTCAAATCATTTCGTTTTTTGTGATTGGAGGAGCGCTGCTACATGGATGCGGTTCTGACAAACTTATTATTCAGATTAGTACGGAGATGGGAGATATAACGATAGAGATTTACGATAAAAAGGCTCCGCTGACGGTGTCGAATTTCCTGAGATATGTGGACGAAGGATTATTTAAGGATTCAAAATTCTACAGGGTGGTGACTAAATACAATCAACCTGATAATGAAATAAAGATCGAAGTTATTCAGGGCGGACTATTCTCGGAAGAGAAGATGCATGAACCGATAAGGCATGAAACTACAAAGGAAACAGGTGTGCTGCATAAGGACGGCGTTATCTCGATGGCGCGGAATGAACCCGGAACGGCAACATCGGAGTTTTTCATCTGTGTCGGCGACCAACCGGAGCTTGATTTCGGCGGAAAGCGTAATCCTGACGGGCAGGGTTTTGCCGCATTCGGAAAAGTCATTGAAGGGATGGAGGTTGTGAGGAAGATACAACAACGAACTGAGCAGGAGCAGATGTTAGAACCCCAAGTTCGCATATTGAACATCACTCGCAAGAATTGGTAGTGTCTACTCTGATATTCTTCTATCTGATATCAACTCGATATATTCGATAAAATTTTATCTTATCGGAGAACAATAAACAATAATAATGATAAAATACTTGCGTTATGGAATAATATATAGTTAGATTTCCAATAGGAGATATAAACTAAGCGACTAAAAAATGGGAATAAATGTATGGCGATAAAAATAGCTATTAACGGCTTTGGAAGGATTGGGCGTTCAGTTCTGCGGGCAGCCAAGCTCATTCGAAAAGCGGACTTCGATTTTGTGGCAATAAACGATCTGGCCGACCCGGAAAAACTTTCTACCGTGCTGAAATACGATTCAGTTCATGGTACATATTCCGGAGAGATCAGCATAAAAGACGGAAATCTTTCCGTCGACGGTGATGTTATAAGAATGGTGTCTGAGAGGAAACCGGCGGACCTGCCCTGGGGGGAGCTTGGAGTGGATTTTGTCATTGAGTCTACCGGATTATTCAGGGAACGGGCGCAATTGGAAGAACATTTAAACGCAGGAGCAAAAAAAGTTATTCTCACCGTTCCTCCGAAAGACGATATAGACGCTACCATAGTTCTTGGCGTGAATGACGATATTTTGACAGGAGAGGAAAAAATAATCTCCAACGCTTCTTGTACGACAAATTGTGCCGCGACAGTAACGAAGGTAATACATGAAGCGTTCAATATTAAAAAAGGTTTTCTGAGCACAATTCATGCATATACGATGGATCAGAAGCTTCTTGATTCTCCGCACAAGGATATGAGAAGAGCGAGGGCGGCATCGTTGTCTATAATACCTACATCAACAGGCGCGGCAAAAACCCTGGGAGTCGTTCTTCCATCCCTTGCCGGCAAGATTGACGGAATGTCCTTTAGAGTGCCGATACCTGATGGTTCGATAGTCGATTTGATTTTTGTGATAGAAAAGGCGGCTACGGTTGAAGAGATAAACAAGGTGATGAAAGATGCAGCTGAAAATGGGATGCAAGGGTTGGTGCAGTACACGGAGGATCCGATAGTGTCAGTTGATATAAAAGGAAATATTCACTCTGCGATTTTCGATGCCGAATTGACTCGAGCTATGGACCCAAACTTTATCAAAGTTTCAGCGTGGTACGATAATGAAATGGGTTATGCTTGCAGAGTGGTCGATCTTATTTTAAAAATGAACGAACTCGCCGAAGCAGCTTCTTAATTTCTGGCACGTAGTATGGTTCGTCCCTCGACAATACCCGATCTATCAATCAGCGCCCGGCTTACCCAAGTATTTTCAGGACCGAGGAAGGGGAGTAGCTGATCATCGAGGTATATTGCAACAGATCTGGTTTTACTAATTCTCAAAGAAAATTGTTCATAGCCCTGCCAAGTATGCTCTTCACCGAGTCTCCGGAAAGTTATGTCATCGGTTTCCGTAACTACGCCGTCGGTTTTTACGACTACCCGGACTCTATTGCTATCCATCGATATAATCCTCAATGTCATCAATGGAGTGAAGTCAGTAGTTACCTGGGAAATATCGATGGAATCTGAATCATCGGCTGTGGAGACCAAAGAAGTGTCAAGGACCTCCGGTTCCACGCTTCCGTCATCCAACGCAGCAGCTTCTTCTCCGTTGATAGTGCCGGTAGAGGAATTCATGGTAGAATCATCCGTTGAGCAAAATTTCACGGATAAGAGTAAGAGAATAAATATTACACTCCCTCCGATCAACAAAGTTGGGAATTTCTTTTTTGGTTTATCTTCGGAGGTAACATTTTTATTACCTTCAGCAAGCTCCCTGCGAGCTCTTCTTTTTTCTTTGGGTAATTCTTCCGCAGAGCGGAACAGCCTATATCGTCTTGCTGTATCATCAGGATCAATACCGATCTCCTTAGCATAAGCTTTGATGAACAGAACAATATACGGTTCGGGTAAGAGATCATATTCCCCTGTTTCTATGGCATGTAAATACTGGGGGTTAATTTTTGTGACACTCGAAATATCTTCAATTGAGAGACCTCGTGCAAGCCTGCTTTCACGTAACTCTTCGTAAAAATTTGTCATAAAAACGATTACTCCATCAATAATTGATGAATATTACTTAAGTTGTTATTGAGAGTCAAATATAAAATGGCAGACAAAAAGATTGCTAATCGAAAAATAAAGGATATTCCTAAAAAATGAATGGACAGTTGAACATAGCCTTTCATTGGCTTTTTCATCAACCGCAATACGCTGATCCCGAAGATATTGCTAATTCGCAGCCGTGGGTAAGACTACATGCTGCAAGAGAGTATATGGACTTGGGCTTGTTGATGCAGAAATATCCAAAGATAAAATCTACCATAACAATGTCATCATGCCTCATAGACCAACTGTTACAATTTGAAAATGGATTTGAAGACAGTTTTCTCTCGCTAATAAAATTGGATCCTAAAGATATGAACAAGGAGACAAAAAGCGAATTTCTCAGAAAGGTATTCACTGTTTATTCCTTTGAATCGATGGCGGCAAAAGAGGGTTGGTCAAAACAGCATGAAATGTGGAAGAGCAGGGTGGAAAGGCAGGGATTGGAGAAAGCTGTTCAATTGACTACCGACCGGGAAATTATTGATATTCAAGTGTTACATCTTCTCGGATGGAGCGGGAATAACCTATTGAATTCGGCTGAGCTGGAGAATACACTGAATAAAGAAAGTGGATATACTCTTGAAGAAAAAGCGAATATTCTTAAGCTTCACGAAGAGTTGATCCCGAAAATAATTCCACTTTACAAGGAGCTTGCTTCAACGAAACAGATCGAAATGTCAATTTCACCATACTATCATCCGATACTTCCTCTCCTGATTGATAATGATTACGGTAAGATAGCAGACCGGTATTGTGAAGAATCATCATTACATTTTGAATATCCTGCCGATGCTGTCAAGCAAGTCAGGGACGCGTTCGGTTTACATGAAAGAATATTTGATGAGAAACCGATGGGGATGCTGCCCTCTGAGGGTTCTGTATGCTTTGAAGTCATTGAACTTTGTTCTCGAGAGGATATCAAGTGGCTGATAACCGATGAACAAGTGTTATTCCAATCCGTTGATAAAGACTTAACTGCTGAAATGAGATACCGGGCATATAAAGTTAAAGGATTAGAAGATTCTCCGGCAATCTTTTTCAGATGTCAGGCGATTTCGGAAGCTATAACCAACGAGTATTTTGATATGCCTCCGGAAGATGCGGTGGATGATCTCATGAAAAATCTTGAAAACATCAGAGACTCGTTATCAGGTGACGGGAAAGATTTTATTGTTCCCATACTGCTTGATGCTGAAAACAGATGGGAATTCTTTCCCGAGAACGGCATACCGTTTCTCAATGAGCTTTATTCCCGTCTAAGTGACTCTGAGACCATCAGGACCGTTACGATGAAGGATTATCTTGAAGAAACGGGAGAGCTTCCGATTATTGACAATATACAACCGGGTTCTATAATTGATGGTAATTTTAACAGCTGGATTGGCGAGGAACAGAAAAATAGAGCTTGGGATATGCTTACCGAGGCGAGGAAAGCCCTGGAAGAAGCAGGTAAGTCAGATGATATTCGAAGGGAGCCGTTTAAAACACGGTATGAAGCAGCGTATCGGAATATACTTGCTGCGGAAGGCAGTGATTGGTTTTTGTGGTATGGAATAAAAAAGACCTCACATCGGGGCAGGTTATTCGACGAACTTTACAGATCTCATCTCAGTAAAGTATATAGCTATCTGAATTTGTCTATTCCCGAAGAACTGTTGGAACCGTTAGATTATTATGTTGAAGAGGTGGCGGCTGCGCCAGAGGCGATGTTAACTCCGGATGTCGATGGAAAGGAAACAGAAAAAGGAGAGTGGGAAGCTGCCGGTTATTGGTACCTGGAAGAAGCAGTCGGTCGGCAGGCGGAATATGTTTTTACCGGAGTGAGATATGGCTTCGACAGGGAGAATTTGTATTTACGGCTCGATGGTGATTCCGGGTTGCTAAAATCCACTGAAGAGAAGGTTGAAATTGATATTTGCATTGTGAAGCCGGTAGAAGCGGAGATAACGATTTCGTTGATAGACCAGTTAGAGATTATAAAATATAAATCTCAAGGAGTGAAGAGGGATATTATCGGTGGAGAGATGAACCTTCAGGACCTGATAGAAGTCAAGCTGCCGCTAAGCGAGATAGGCTTGGGAATGAATGAAAAATTTTATTTCTTTGTGCGATTGACTTCCGAAGGAGAAGAGCTCGAACGGCTTCCAAGGCAGGGGGTCATTAAAACCGTAACACCCTCTGTGAGAAGGAAAACAAAGAGATGGTATCATTAAATGTCGAGATTTATTTAAGTAGAGGCGTCAAGGCAAGCCCCGGCCGCCACTGAGGTCAGCAATTTAACTATCCCTTAGGTATCATCGATATTATTTGAGCAACACCATCTTCCTCGTCTGAACGAATCCGCCAGCTGGCGAACCAGCTTGAAGTCGGTAAAAATAGATGCCGGATGCTAAATTTGCTGCATTCCATGTTAATTCATACTCTCCGGCGGGCTGCTTTTCATCAACCAAACGGGCTATTTCCTCTCCAAGGATATTGTGTATCGTAAGGACTATCCTATCCCCATGCGGAATAGAATATTTTATGGAAGTAACGGGATTAAACGGATTCGGATAGTTCTGCTTCAGCTCAATAGAATTTGGCAGTTGCAACACTCGTTCATCTATCACGCCTACGGGAATTTGAATCAGATCCGGTAACAGCTGACCCCGTATCTCGCCTCCCGGATTTGCGGACGTATGTATGTTCACATATACCTCTCCCGCTCTAATCATATCTACAATATCATCTGTAAGTGGGTCTACTTCATCGGTTGCGCTCCATACTCCTTCAGCAGAGTTCCCGTCAAATGTGATAGCCTTAATAACACCACCGTTTTCTCCGGCGGCTCCGGCGTGGAAGTGCGAGTTAGTTATGGTTAACCCATTAACCGTGAGATTGTATTCAAGCTCAGCGCCCTCATCTGAATAGAAAAGCAAACTTGTCAAAGTACCTGTTCCCGAAGAAACAACAGCGGGGTCCGCTACAGTCTGGCTACCGTCAAGTTGGGCGTTATAGCCTGTAATTACAAAAACCTGACCACGAATCTCACCTCCCGAGTATTCAGTCGTATGTATGTTAACATACAATCTTCCGCTGAGCAGTTCATCCACAAGAGCAGATGTTAACGGTTGTGTACCATCGGTAGAGGACCAGACGCCGCTGGCGTGACCATCAACGAAATCAAGAGTTTTTACAACTCCTCCGTTTAACCCCGCGCCCGCATTATGGAAATGAGCTACGCTTTGAGTTATACTTGAGATTGTGATGTCATATTCCACTTCTGTTTGTGCCGAATTAAGCGTTAGAACCGCTATACCTGAACCGAGGGACGAAATTGGTGTGGGGGCAATATTGTCGCCGCTGATAAACGCCGCGAACGCAGTACCATCTTCGCGTTCCAGCTGGCCCCTTATTTCGCCTCCCGGATTGACTGAGGTATGAATATTCATATAAACATTTCCGAGAAGCAAGTCACTGATTAAATCATCAGTCAAAGGTTGTTCTGCATCACCGCCCAACCACTCACCGTCTGCGGCGTCATAAACTAAAGTGATGTTTTTGACCACTCCTCCATTATCAGTAGCGCTTCCTCCGTGAAAATGAGAGTTAGTCGGCGTCAAACCCGTAACATTTAAGCCAAAATCTAATTCTCTATCATTGCCGAACAGGATAGCGACACCTGTACCGACTCCGGATGAAGTAATAGACGTAGGAACAATTTTATCGCCGCTTAATAATACCTTAAAAAATACCGGTACTTGAATATTTCCACGAATTTCCCCCCCGGGATTATCTGTTGTGTGAATATTAACATAAATCCTGCCTGCTAAAAGTTCATCCAACATTGCAGTAGTAAACGGTTGGTCCGTATCAGTAGATGACCAAACACCCGATATGGTCATTCCACCGCTGAAATCCAACGTTTTCACAACCCCACCTGTCGCATCGAATGCGCCGTTATGGAAATGCGCTACACTTGGAGTCAATCCGTCGATTGTAATGACATAATGAAACTCTGTCCAATCGTTCATCAGCACTCCCGTGACGGTTCCTGTACCTGAAGAAGTAATAGGAGTAGGAGCGATATTATCGCCTGATAAGGATGCGCCGACTACACGATCTTCTTTCTGAGCTGATAAATTAGAGACTAATAAGAGAGTGACAACAATAAAACTTAGTAGCATTTTAATCATAATAATATCCTTTTGTGGGTTATTAATGACTGATTTAGTAATGTTAAGCGGTAGAGTTAAAGCCAGAAACTGTAACAGTCTATTCCTATTAAGTAACTCCTTTCTGATTTGAATATAAGTGAATTATTACCAACCAATGTAATGATTTTATTCAGTTTGTCAAGTGGTGTTTATTCGATTGGCTTTAAGAGTCATACTGCCGTTGCCTATGTTGATAGATAGCGGATATGGCTATTATGTGATCCTTAATAAGGAGTTACTTACGATAAATTCAGCGATTTAACGTTATCTTTGTCCTTCATTGCCCTGTAGAAACGGGAGAGAGGGAACCCCATGACGTTTTCGTAGGAACCTTCAATCTTTTCCACAAAAACGGCAGTCCTGTCCTGAATTCCGTAAGCGCCTGCTTTATCGAACGGTTGTTCTATTGAAATGTATCTTTCGATCACATTATCTGAAAGTTGTTTAAAGTATACGTTGGTCGTTTCCGCATCCGTAAAAGAACGTTTTTCAGGTGTTGCATAGACGCAGAACGCGGTCAGTACCCTGTGCATTTTACCGCTGAGTTTTCTCAACATTTTGGACGCTTCAGCCGGATCAACCGGTTTGCCCAAAACCTCCTCATCCAATATCACCACCGTATCAGCGCCGACGATGATACCGTCATCAATATTTTCGGCTACAGATTGTACCTTGAGTTCCGCAAATGATCTGATGTTCTCTTCAATTGATAGTGAACTATCAAAGTCTTCTGACAGTGTTGAGGGAATGACCTCCGGATGCAATCCGAGTTGTTCAAGAAGTTTTAATCTTCTCGGCGATTGAGATGCGAGAATAAATCTTCTGCTATAACTCAGAATCAAGAAATCTGCGCTTCGGAATAATTTTTAAGTCTGCGGAGAAGGTGTTTTGCGTTTACTTTATGTTTGAATTCCAAGTTTCCGTTTATCTCAATAACAGGTATCTCAATTCCGTATTTCATCATCAGGTCGTCACTTTGAGTAATATCAACGGTTTCAAGAGTGAATTTTATTTTTTTTGATATTCGCACCACAATTTCGAACGCGACGTCACAGAGATGACAGGATTCTTTTGTGTAGAATCTAAGGTGTGGATAATGTTTTGTCATCTGGCAATAGCTAGTTTTTCGAGTACCTCTTCCCAGTTGCCTGTCAGCGATGATTTTGCTCTGAGCCTGTAAATATAAACGCCGTTGGCGATCCTGTCTCGTACTTCATCGGTGCCGTCCCATCTGATAGATTGAAATCCTACTGAAACGGAAGAATAATCCTGAATCTTTCTTATCAATCTGCCTGCTACGGTGTAAATGCTTATCTCCACGACTTCGGCAGGATGAGACAGGTAGAATGTGAAATCTGTTGATTCGGACATAGGATTCGGGTAATTATAGACCCGTTCGATGACGAGATCCTCGCTTGACGAAATATTGAAAACAGCGGTCTCCTCGCTAAAATTATTGTAACTGTCCCACGCTTTCACCGTGACGGAATGTTCTCCCGTATCCAACTGGGGCATTGGATATCTTAAAGTACCTTTCTGATAGCTGTTGATGTCATATTCGAAGAATTGGGTGACATTAAATTTAGAATTAAGTTCGCCGTCAATTGTTAATGTGATCTTGTGACCGACTTCTTCGGCGAGGTTGATGCCGTTTTCATCATTGATGATAACTTCTAATGTGGCATCGGGAGGAATGAGATCACCTGAACGGAAATATAATTCCTCAAATCCTATTGTGATGTCGGGACCTAAATTATCCGCGGATACATTCGCTGTTCCATCGTATTCAATTCCGTTTAGAGAGCCGGCGCCGTCCATCCCGGTCTTTTCGTCCCACCAATAAACAACGCCTCTTCCCGTATTACCGCCGTAGTTAATATCTCGTGGTACGATAAATGTACTCACGAAGCTGTCACCGACTGCGCTTACAGGACCGCTGAAAATGCGAGAACCGGGCAACTTGTAACTTATCGAACCTGTCACCCCGTTATGATTTTCACTTCGGGTCACCGGAACCACCGAATCAAAAATATTAATAGCTACGGTAACCGATCCTGAAGAAAATTTATTGCCGTCCGCGTCAAGAATTTTCCCGGTTAGAGATGCCTTACCGAGCGCTTGTAATGTACGTGGGTTAGGCTCATTAACGGTAGCTCTGCCTTTGGGCAACGCCACTCGCATTGTGGGATCACCGAGGTAGTGATACTTCTCGTCGTTGCCAGGTTCATTGTGCGCAATTTTACCCGCCAATAACGCTGCGCCAATTCGCGGAGTGTTGCTGGAAAATGGATGGTCGGGCAGTAATTTTTTAAAAAAGTGTGTGGTTATTCGCGCATTAGCGCCCGAATAAACCAATCTCGAAGCCGCAATCATCCCGATGGCGCCGTTTTGCCTCTGTACAAGTAAGTCCTCAGCCATCGATTGTATATTGGGATCGTCATACCTTCCGAATTCGCAGGTTCCTGCCACCCATATAGGCAGCTTCATCCCTGTATCAATGATATTCAAATCTCTATCGCTGGAAAGTAGCCGCTCCTGAGCTAGCACCGTCGGTCCGCCATGACCGATATAAACGAGAAATGTAGTTCCTCGATTTAATTGTCCGAGCAGAGCTTGCGTGGCATCAGGTTTTCTTACGCCAAAAACAGCGGCATCTGTTTCGACCTTATATTCAGTCAGATATATTTTACGAATATCGCTGACTTGCGGGAATGATTTAATTATATTTTCTGATTGAGTTATATGAACTCCTTCGGGATTGCTCGAGGGTCTGAAAAGATCGTCAGCCACTATCGTCAGGGTATTCTTCCAATTGCCGAAAATAGGCTGAGTTTCATAAAGAATAAGCTTTTCGACATAATTTTCCGCGTCTTCGGCGGTTCTCGATACGATCCTTCCCATGGAAATATCAGCTATGATATCATTACCGGAGATGTATGCGAAATGATCATCAGCCGCGCGCGATAGTATGAAGCTTATATGGTTATTCATAGTGGTGGTGTCATCTATGAGTTGATATGTCATGATAAAAGTTGTTGATTCGCCTGTGATATTACGGTAATCATAATCACCGTCGCCGAAAAGTAACGCAAAACTTGGTTTGGGTTCGTTCCAATTTTCATAAGCGTATTTGAAGAAGTAACGAATAGCCATCGGATCGGTCTGACCCGCGGAAAACTCAAGTACGACGTCGTCAATGTCATATACGACAGTATTAAGCCTATCCTTCGGAGCCGCTTCAGATGTCCTGTATTTCGCAAGACGATCTGCCGATTTACGGAATTCCTTGTGCGAAAGTATAATATATTCCGCTTGTGTGTTGGCTGATCTCGCCTTTGGAGTGTCGAAGTCCTCAACTATGACGATTTCGCTAACAGTGAGATAATTAGAGGTAGTAGAGAGATAGTATTCGGATGGAACCGTGCCGTTCGCTTTCTCCTGCCAAACTACTTCTGCCGTCGTATTCAAGGAGGGAATGATTCGATAAGTCGATTCGAGATCGGTCACGTTGTATATTGTAATCTCGGTAGAACCGAATCCTGAAGCATTGAAAGAGAGTAATCCTGAATTAGGGGGACTAAAAAAATGCAGCTTGTCCGACTCGGCTTTCAATTCTCTTTTATAGCGTATTTCAAGCCAGTCATAATATACTTTTGAAGGTGAATCGGCTCCTTCCCACTCTAAGGTGAAGTTGTTCACGCCCGATGTAAGAAAATCGGCGATCATGGTCTTTTTGATTACCGTTGTGCCGAAATTGCTTACGAAGTTGGAGACAAGGATTGACTTACTGCCGTGCTTCAGCCCGAGTCTGCCTCCGAATCCCCTACCTTCGACTCCACTTCGCAGACGAAGGCGAAAGCTTATTTCCTCGGTTTTTATCAGATCGTTGAGCGCAAGCGGAAGCTGGCTGATATCGGACCTGCCCGAAAGACTTACTCCAAAGAAACCTGTACCTGTTCTAAGAAAATTGATAAGGTCTTCCTCGTGGTGCAGATAGGCATCATACCGCGTAATGACACTGTCAGGAGAATCCGAGGCAGAGGTTACCGACTTCATCTCTAAACCGGGTGAACCGCCTGCCGGCGCAATATTCAGCCAGAAAGCGGAAAAAGTTGAGTAAGGATTTTGTGAATAGTATATATGTCCTTTCAATTTATTGTATTCCCAGCCTGAACTGCCCTTGCCGTAAAAGACTATTTCTTCACCCGCATCGAATGTTCCGTTGGAATTGGTATCCTTTCGCCATAAGGGAATCTCTTTGAGGTTGGGAGTAACCTCGGCGCCTATTGTACCATCCATAACTCTACCTTCGAAATAAGGCGAGTAAAGTTTGATACGGTCAATATCAATACCCGTAATGCTCACTCCGGTTGCTGCTAATTCCTCAGCAGTTATTTTATAAATGCCGTCTTCCAACAGGCTGAGCTTATACCAATCACCGGGTCCGGAAGAGCTGTTTTTTTTGAATGCCTTAGGGAGATCATGCTTGATAAGCCATTTTTTTGATTGCTGGAAGTTAAGAATAGCAGTGCTATAAAGCTCTTCTTCGGCGACAGAAAATCTTTGAGGGCTGTTATCTCCGCTACTGCTTCTGAACGAAATATCAACCGAGATCTCATTAAAAAGATCTAAAGCTCTCGTTTCACCGGAGACTTCATAAGGAATTATAATAGCGTTATATATTTTTTGCTGACGAAAATAACCGGCATCCTGCAATTGCACGCTTTTTATCTTGAGATCAGAATATGGAGAAAGATTATCTTCGTCGAGTTTGAAAACCGGGATGCCGTTTTCCCTCTTTATAGTGTTCGGAATTCGAACGAGCTCGCCTTTAATCGAACGTCCGCCCTTCTTGGTGATATTTATAATGATAGGCGCAGCATCCTCAGGAACACCGAACGTGAATATAGCCGCCGCTAACGCAGGCTCTCCCGGTTTTCCAAGTATAGTTGTAGCTTCGCTGAAAAAGAGCTCTATCCTTCCCGAGCCATCTCGTTCGTGCTTGAAATCCGGTCTGAGAGTGATGGATATTCCTTTATCCGTGGACACGATATTCAGGCGTTTTAGTCCCGATTTAGGGGTTATAAACGACTCAATCCCTGTTTTCGGACTAATTTGCAACAGGATAAGGAGCAGGAGGGATGTTATCATACTCTACCTGCGCAGCAACAAAAAGTTAAATAATAGACCGGGCGTACGATTCGCGGTTCGGTAGTTTCCGAATAATGTAACAGAAACATCTAATCCTCCAAATTTAGTTCATTGTTTAGATAATATTCTGTAACGTTCTTTCGGTATACCCTCAATTTTATGGGATTAATATATCTTAAGGGTTCAACTTTGTCAAGACCATATTAGTTCCACAGCTACTCACATGCCTGAAGTGAGATACACGCAAGGTAAATATTAACCTTCCAAATTTATGTAAGATAGTTTACATTAAACCGCCGAATAATTTTGTTTTTAAAACAATCAATGTGAAAGGTTTTTAATCTGTGGAAAATTTAATAAAAGAATTGCTCATGAAGTTAGGTGAAGACACCGAAAGAGAGGGGTTGTTGAAAACTCCGTCAAGAGTGGCAAAGTCTTTAAAATTTCTGACTAAAGGATATGGAGAAAGCGTAGAGGAAGTAGTCAACGGAGCGCTGTTTGACGAAAAGTTCGACGAAATGGTTATAATCAGGGATATAGATCTTTTCAGCATGTGTGAGCACCACATGCTTCCGTTTTTCGGGAAATGCCATATAGCGTATCTACCGAATAAAAAAATTATCGGTCTGAGCAAGATCCCGCGGATAGTGGATATATTCGCCCGCAGATTACAGGTGCAGGAGCGTTTGACTACCCAGATAGCAGAGGCAATAAATTCTGCTGTGGAACCGTACGGAGTCGCTGTGACAATTGAGGCAACTCATCTTTGTACGGTTATGCGGGGAGTTGAAAAACAGAATTCGGTGGCGATAACGAATGCTATGCTGGGAAAATTCAAAACTGATCCAATGTCGAGATCAGAATACCTTTCAATGATTAAATGAACCTTTTGTGAGCATTCGAATTGGTTTCTAAAAGTATAACGCGGGCGGCCTGGACTGATTTTGACTCGACAGCGGAGCTGCGTATTCTATTCAGCGGAGGGATTGAGAGCGCGGTTCTCATGGGAGAGGCTGTTCAGGCGGGTCTAAATCCAATTCCTGTTTATGTATCAACAGGCGCCCGATGGGAAAATGCCGAGTTGGAAGCGGCAAAAAATTATCTCGAGTCATTAGACGTTGGATTATCGGATAAAATGGTTATTCGTGAATCAATTTCGGGTAAGATTAAGGATCATTGGGCATACAACGGAATGAGCTACCCTCTCGCGGAAGAAGACGTTCTGTCGTTAAAAATTCCCCAACGAAATGAGACTCTGCTGAGGGAAGCTGTCAGTTTCGGCAGTGATGACCATGATCTGATTCTCACTATCGGGACCACAGCGGACAATCCCTTTAATGACGGAAACCGTCAGTTTTTTGACAACATGGCGACTGCTCTATCAGTGGAAAGGGGTGAACGTGTGACCATATTGACTCCGCTGACAGGGCTTAAAAAGAGTGATGTAATACATAGAGGAAAGAGTTTCCCGCTCGGTTTGACGCTGTCATGTGTAGCCCCGCGTGACGGGGCAGCGTGCGGCGATTGTATAAAATGCGGTTCAAGAGCTGCCGCATTCTCAGAGGCGGGAGTGATAGATAAATATAAGAAGGAGGAAGTAAATGAGTATTAAGATTGGAGATAATGCTCCTAATTTCAGTTTAAAGGATCAAAACGGGAACGCTGTTTCTCTCGACAGCTTCTTAGGAAAGAAAGTTATACTGTTTTTCTACCCTAAGGATGATACGCCCGGATGTACTGTAGAAGCATGTAATTTTCGGGATGATTTTGAAATATACGAAGAAAAGAATGCCGTACTTCTGGGAATAAGCAAAGATGGGGAAGAGTCACATAGAAAATTCATAAGCAAGTTCAATCTGCCTTTCAGTCTTTTATGCGATGAAGATCATGCCGTAGCAGAGGAGTATGGCGCATGGGGCGAAAAAAGCATGTACGGAAGAAAATATATGGGAATCATACGCAGCACAATCGTGGTAGATACCGAAGGCAAGGTAGAGCAGCTCTTTGAAAAAGTTAAGCCGAAGGATCATAGTAAAGAGTTGCTCGAACTGCTCTGAATCAGCAAAACAACGAAAAAAGGAAATGCGCGGGCAGCTGTTGACCTCCCGATCCACCTGAAATAAATTGAAAAATTGCTTGACAAGTAAGTAATTTTCCTTAAAATGGATTATAATGAGACTTCAATATTCCGGGTTCTTAATGAAAAATAAAATTACTCAAACTCTGTTTGTCATTGCTCTTTTGAACGGCGTAGTGCTGGGCAGCTCAATATTAGTGAATTTTGAGGCAGTCACCATGGATAACAGTATACGGTTAGAATGGGATTCCGAGCAGGAGTTGAATTTATTAGAGTACCAAATAGAGCGTAGCGTATCGGGCGGAGATTTTGTGTTTATAGGGAATCATATGCCTAAAGGCTCTAACAGCCATTATACTTATGTTGATGAAACAATATTTGCTAAAATTACTGATCGCGCCTATAGTTATCGGATAAAAATAGTAGATAAAGATGATAGTTTTACTTACTCGCCCACAGTTACCGTCACGCCTACTCTCTCTGCCGCAAGAGAAACCTGGGGAAGCATAAAAGCTATCTTTCGGTAATTCAATTTAAAAACAACTTCTGATGTCGGCTACTGAATTCCGGCTTTTTTTTCTTAAAATCTATTTTGCTCAATTCTTGAATTCCTGTGATATTTTAAGGCTTTTATCTTGACATTAAATAGACCTATAGATAATTTTCGTGACTTGAAAGGACGGAGTATTACAGATGGATAATGCAGGAAAAATAGGTGTCATAGGCGGTTCGGGCTTTTATGATATAGATGGGTTCGAGAAGGTAAATGAAGTCCGTCAAGAGACTCCCTGGGGTGAACCTTCCGATAAATACTCCATATACAACTATTCAGGTAAAGAGATAGTTTTCCTTGCGAGACATGGAGAAGGTCATAAATTATTGCCTTCAGAAATTAACTATCGCGCGAATATCTACGGAATGAAAATGTTAGGCGTTGAACGGATAATTTCTGTTTCCGCGGTCGGCTCTTACAAAGAAGAGATAGCGCCTCGAAGTATTGTGATAATCGATCAGTTTTTCGACAGAACAAGACGCACCGAAGGCACAACTTTTTTTGGAAATGGTATTGCCGCTCACGTCTCTTTTGCGGAACCTGTCTGTCCTGTACTTTCCCAGGCGCTCTATGATTCGATTGTCAAAACAGGCGTTATCGTCCATAAAAACGGAACCTATGTGAATATGGAGGGTCCAGCCTTTTCAACGAAGGCGGAAAGTCAGTTTTTCAAAAAGCAGGGAATGGATGTCATCGGAATGACAAATATATCCGAAGCGCGTTTAGCCAGGGAAGCGGAGCTGTGCTATTCTACCATAGCATTGGTGACCGATTATGACGCATGGCACGAAGAGTTAGAGGCTGTAAGCGTCAGGGAGGTTATTGGTAATTTGGTGGAAACGACCAAATATGCGAAAGAGGGAATAAAAGCTGCGCTGAGCGAAATCCCATCGGCACGTGACTGCCTGTGTAAAACAGCGTTAAGCAACGCGCTGATCACCGATAAAAAAGTGATAGATCCCGAAACAAGAGGAAAATTATCCTTGCTAATCGATAAATATCTTAACTAATAGAGTATATCTGAAATCGAGGAAAATGGATGTTAACTGAAATAGAACTCGAGGGAATTCTCGGAGAATTAGAAATTGCGATGTCGGAGATGTTCCCCGAAGTTAGCATTACAAATTATGTCAAAGAAGTTGAGGGATCAATAGTAGTGTATCTCTCAACGCCCAACGATGACATTCCGGAGATTGAAGAAGAATTAGCCTCCAAATCAGCTGAACTCGACACGGAATATGATTGCGAGTTCATCTTTGTGGTTAAAAATGAGTATATTGATAATGCTCCTACTGAATGATAAAATGATTCTATGATAAAAAAAGAACAGAGTAAGATAGATTTTATAGCCCTCGAAGAAGAAGTACTCGAGAGATGGAGTCAAGAGGATACATTCAACAAGCTCCGGGAAAAGAATCGAGGGAACAAAACTTTTTCATTTCTTGACGGTCCGATAACCGCTAATAATCCGATGGGTGTTCATCATGCGTGGGGAAGGACATATAAGGATATATTCCAGCGATATAAAGCGATGCAGGGTTTTGACCAGCGGTATCAAAACGGTTTCGATTGTCAGGGCTTATGGGTAGAGGTCGAGGTAGAAAAAGAACTCGGATTCAACAGCAAAAAAGACATTGAAAAATATGGAATCGATAAATTTGTAGAGAAATGTAAAGAGCGGGTAAGGAAATATTCTGCCGTGCAGACCGAGCAATCAATACGACTCGGTTATTGGATGGATTGGGAAAACTCCTATTTTACTTACTCGGACGAAAATAATTATACGATCTGGTCATTCCTGAAAAAGTGTTATGAGAGGGGACTCATATATAAAGGGGATGACGTGATGCCATGGTGTCCGCGATGCGGCACATCACTTTCCGAGCATGAAATTGCGACCGAAGGTTATGTAGAGATCAAACACCCGAGCGTGTTTGCGCAATTCCCGCTGATCGGAAGGGAGAATGAATACCTGCTGGTTTGGACTACAACCCCCTGGACGCTTGCAGCCAATGTGGCGGCTGCGGTAAAGGATGAAATCGATTACGTGAAAGTCGAAAATGACGGCAAAATACTTTACATGGCGGAAAAGAGACTTCAGGAATTGAATGGCGATCACAAAATTCTTGAGAACCTCAAGGGCAAGGATCTTATCGGTTGGAAATACGACGCGCCATTCAAAGAAATTCCTGTTCAGGAAGGTATTGAACATAAAGTGATAAGTTGGGACGAAGTAAGTGAAGAGGATGGAACAGGAATAGTACACATAGCGCCCGGATGCGGAAGAGAAGATTACAGCCTCAGTAAGCAGTATGACCTCGCCGTAATTAAAACCCTGGATGAAGCAGGAAATTATTTAGAAGGTTTTGGAGAGCTTTCGGGTAAGAATATTTCGGAAGTCAACGATTGGATATTTAAAAATCTTAGAGAGAAAAACTTGCTCTATCAGAAAAGAACCATCAGTCACAGATATCCGGTCTGCTGGAGGTGCAAAACAGAATTAGTCTTTAGATTAGTGGACGAATGGTTCATATCCATGGACGAGCTCCGTGGCGATATACAAGAGGTCACAAAAAAAATTAATTGGATGCCTTCGTTCGGTTTAGATAGAGAACTCGATTGGCTCAGCAATATGCAGGATTGGAATATTTCCAAAAAGCGTTACTGGGGTTTGGCTCTACCGATCTATGAATGTAAATCCTGCGGACATATAGACGTGATAGGAAGTAAAGAGGAATTGAAAGAGAGGGCGTTGTCAGGCTGGGACAAGTTTGAAGGCAAATCTCCTCATAAACCTTTTATAGATGAGGTTACGATATCCTGTTCTAAGTGCGGTAAAGAGGTTTTCCGAATCCCCGAAGTCGGCAATCCATGGCTTGACGCGGGGATAGTTCCGTTTTCGACCCTCAAATATAACTCTGATAAAGAGTATTGGAACAAATGGTTCCCCGCGGATTTCATTACCGAATCGTTTCCCGGACAATTTAGAAACTGGTTCTATTGTCTGCTTGCGATGAGTACGGTTATGGAAAATCGGGAACCATTTCTGAATGTGCTGGGGCATGCGCTCGTGAAAGATTCTAAGGGCGAAGATATGCACAAGACGGCAGGTAACGCAATTCCGTTTGGAGAAGCCGCTGATTCTATGGGTGTGGATGTTATAAGGTGGATATACGCTTCCCAAAATCCTTACAGCAATTTGCTGTTCGGATTTGACATCGCGGATGGAGAACGCCGAAAGATGTTAACATTATGGAACGTATACACCTTCTTTACAACCTATGCCTCAATAGATAAATATGACCCGAATAAGCGAACTCCCGTAGCGGATAGAACCGAACTTGACAGATGGCTATTGTCGAAAACCAACCTCCTTGTGAAGGAAGCGACAAAGGAATTGGACGGATATCAGTGTGTGAATGTGATGCGGAAAACGGAAAAGTATTTGAACGACCTCTCAAACTGGTACGTAAGACGCTCGAGGAGAAGATTTTGGAAGAGCACAAACGATATAGATAAATTTCATGCTTACGATACCCTTTACGAATCGCTTGTCACCCTGATTAAAATTTTAGCGCCGATAATACCATTTCTCACCGAGAAAATTTATTCAAATCTTGTACGCGATAAAATTAAAGATGCTCCCGAGTCGGTTCACCTTTCGGATTGGCCCGAGGCGGATGAGGAGCTGATAGATGAAAAATTGATGAAATCCATTGATACGGTTATTAAAGCCGTTGAGTTGGGCAGAGCTGCAAGGAACAAGGCACAACTGAAGGTCAGACAACCCCTCGAAGAGATCCATTTTTTCACGGAATCATCCGAAGAAAAAGAAGTCCTGAATTCTCTTTCAGATCAGATACTCGATGAACTGAACATTAAAAAACTGACTGTTCTCAATGATATGAACGAGCTCGCTGTTTTGCGCGTCAGTCCGAATTTCAAGGCATTGGGTCCTTCATTTGGAAAAGATGCTCAAAAAGTCGCTGAAATTATCAAGACCCTGGATGCGGAACAGCTGAACAGCGAATTGAGTAAAAATGGCAGTTACACTATCGAGATAGATTCTGATAGATATAAAATAACGAACGATATGGTCAGTTTCGAGCATGAACAGACAGAAGGCTTCAGTGTTGTGGACGCTAATGGCATGACTGCGGCTTTGAACACCGTATTGACGCCTGATTTGATCAGGCAGGGGATGGTCAGGGAGCTTGTTCATGATATAAACAATTTACGAAAAGAAGCGGATTTTGATGTTTCTGACAGAATAAATATGTATCTTTCAATGGACGGCGAGTTATTGGAGGCTGTCAAGGAGCATGAAGCCTATTTGTCGAATGAAGTGTTGGCGGAGAGTATTAAATATGACTTTAAAGGCGGAGAATTTAACCAGGAAATAGAGATACAAAACAATAAGGTGTCAATCGGAATCGAGCGAACATCGAGTAAAAGTAAAGCATGAATAAAAAAGATAAAGAATATTATAAGAAATTGATTCTCGAAAAGCGGGAAAATCTTGTGGACGAGTTGAGCATGTTGAAAGAAACAGCGTTAGACGATTCATCTCGCAAGTCCTCCGGGAATTCATCGAGCTACTCTTATCACATGGCTGATCTCGGAACTGATTCGCAGGAGAGAGAAAAAGCTTATTTATTTCTCGCGCGTGAAAATAAATATCTGAGATATTTGAACGAGGCTCTTGAACGAATTGAACGCGGAGTTTACGGAATCTGTAAGATATGTGAGAAACCTATTCCTAAAGCGAGATTAAAAGCGGTTTCTCACGCGACAATGTGCGTACCGTGTAAAACAGAGTATAACGAAAATAATAATCAATAAAGCAGGACGCTTATCTTGTTAAAGCCGCTCTCAATTTCGGGGTTGATCGTTATATTCGATCAACTAACAAAGAATGTTGTGAAAGCCCGAATGGAGTTAGGCGAGTCTTTTGATATTCTGGGTACGTTTTTAAAATTTACTTTTGTTGAAAATAAAGGATTGGCGTTCAGCATCAAGGTATCTAATCTCGGCATATTTACAGGCTTGTCGATGGTTGCGAGTTTAATAGTCTTGTATTATATATATAAGTATAAGGATGAGGGAGCGATGGTATATATGCCGTTGGCGCTCATATTCGGCGGGGCAATCGGCAATATGATAGATAGAGTCTTATACAGTAAGGTAGTTGATTTCATAGATGTAGGGATATCAAGCTACCGGTGGCCCGTCTTTAATATTGCGGATTCCTCAGTATTTATCGGGCTTGTCTGGTTTCTTATAGCTTCATGGCGGGCAAATGATTATATTCAAGAGGAGGTCCAAGGGGAGGTAACTGATTAGAAATTCTCTGACTATCTCAGTACCTGAAAACAAGAAGCCGGAAAGGATAGATATTTTTCTGTCAAGACAAATCGCCGACCTGAGCAGGTCTCAACTTAAAAAATTAATTACCGAGGATGAAGTCCTTGTCAATGGAAAACCGGTCCGCCCGAGTTACCTGGTTGATCCCGGAGAGAGCATTGAGATAAATATCCCCACTCCCCCTCCGATTAAGGCGGAACCTGAAGATATTCCTCTTGACATAATTTTTGAAGACGAGAGTCTTATAGTCGTAAATAAATCAGCCGGAATAGTTGTCCATCCCGCCCGAGGTAATCTCAGGGGTACTCTTGTGAACGCCCTGCTTCATTATTCCAATTCGCTTTCTACGGGCGGCGATCCTTTCAGACCGGGGATTGTTCATCGGCTTGACAAAGGCACAAGCGGATTGATTATGATCGTAAAAAATGATAAAGTGCACTCCGCTATTACCACCATGTTTATGAATAGAGAAATTCATAAAGAATATACCGCCTTGATATGGGGGATGATGACGAAGAAAAAGGGTACAATTTCGGATTCTATAGGGAGAAACCGGAGCGACCGAACAAAAATGTCCGCGGTCGAGAACGGGAAATCGGCAAGGACGGATTACTCTGTCGATGTTGAAATGGATTTTACCTCTCTTCTCACTCTTAGACCGGTTACCGGGCGGACTCACCAACTCAGAGTACATCTTTCAAACTTGGGCAACCCTATCTTCGGTGATCATGAATACGGAGGAAGGGGAAGAATGGCAGGAATGGTCACGCCCGAAAGAAGGAAACTAGCTGTCAAATTGCTGGAAATTCTGCCTAATCAAGCCCTTCACGCGAGTAAATTGAGTTTCAAGCATCCCGTTACCCAAAAAAATATCGAATTTGAAGCGCCGTTGCCTGAGAATTATCAGTCAGTTCTTGAGCTTTTTGAAACTGATAACTTCCGCGCTAAAAGCAACAGCGTTGAAATAGGGAAGAACGATTGAGTTCAGAAGCATATTCGAATCGAAAAGAAGAGAGCGCTAAAACGAGAAACACAATTGCGGAATCTGCTAAGAGATTTCTTATCTCTTTGAAGGAGCAGTTGAATTATTCGGAGAATACTATACAGGCATATGCTGTGGATTTAGCGCAGTTTAACGATTTCTTGAGCGAATATCATTCAGACTCGAATGTATCAGTCGAAAAAATAGACAAGTTATCAATCAGACATTTTTTCGGAAAGTTGGACGAAGAGGGCATAAGCCGAAAAAGCATCGCGAGAAAATTAGCGGCGCTAAGATCGCTGTTCAAGTACCTCATAAGAACAGGAGTAATTGAGAATAATCCCGCAAAAAACTTTTCTTTCCCTAAAATGGAAAAAAGACTCCCGACTCCGCTTTCTGTGGAAGAAGCCCTGAAACTTGTTACTGCTCCAAAAGCCGATACGTTTGCGGGCGCAAGAGACTCCGCATTGTTGGAACTGCTATATGGAACCGGCGCGCGTTTATCAGAAATAGTAAGTTTGAATATTCGAAATCTTAATTGGGAATCAGGAACTGTCAGATTATTCGGGAAGGGATCGAAGGAACGGATTGTACCTTTGGGAGGACCGGGTTGGAAGGCTTTGGAAGTGTATGAAGGATTCAGAAATTCTAAAAGCAAAGAGGGTGACGAAATTGCGCTCTTTTTGAATAAGTACGGAAAACGGTTGTCAGGCAGAGGAATTCAACGAATTGTTAAAAAATATATGAGTATGACCGTTGAGAGTAAGGGTAAAAACCCTCATATTCTAAGGCATACATTCGCAACTCATCTGCTTGAAAGGGGGGCAGACCTAAACGCTGTTAAAGAGCTTCTCGGCCATGAAGATCTGGCTACTACACAGATATATACTCATGTCGAAGCTGAAGGATTAAAAAAAGCGTACAAACAGGCTCATCCAAGAGCAGGGACCGAATAGGAATAATAAACTTCATCTGAAGAGATAAGGAGGAGCAGAATGAAGATAGAGATAACGGCAAGGAATTTCCGATTAGGAGCCAAAACACAGGAATATGTCGAAGACGAACTGAATAGATTGGAGAAACTTTACGATGGGATTATAGATTGTCAGGTTATCCTTGAAAAAATCAAAAACGATAATATCGCAGAAATCATTTTGCGAGTTTATAAAAAAAATCTTGTCACCAAAGATACGACTGACGAAATGTTCAAATCGATTGACGGCGCAGCTGAAAAAATGAGAAGACGGCTGAAAAAATATAAACAAAAATTAACAGATTATGATCATGAAACATTAGAATAGTTGCGGTTAAGTCAAGATTGTTTATATTAAGCGGATTGAAAATTCATTAAGAACCTAATCGGAAGGTGAATTACTGATTTGAAAGCTATTGTACCGGCAGCGGGGATTGGAAAAAGACTTAGACCCCACACGCTCACAACGCCTAAGGCATTGTTCAATGTCGCAGGTAGACCGATAATCGGACATATATTAGATTTTCTTATCAAAGCGGGTGTTGATGAGATAGTGGTGGTGGTCGGTTACGAATCTTCTCAAGTGGAACGGTATTTACACGAGCAGTATCCGGACGTAACTCGAACCGTTCAACAGACCGAGCGTAAAGGATTAGGACATGCCGTACATCAGGCATTGGAGGATAACGAAGAGCCTATATTGATAATGTTGGGTGACACAATCATTGATACAGATTTAAAAGAGATTATGAAACGCTCAAATAGTTCCATCGGTGTAAGGGAGATACCAAATCCGCAGGCTTTCGGAATCGTAGAGATGGATGGACGATACGTCCGGAAGCTTATAGAAAAACCGGAAAACCCTACAAGTAATCTCGCTATTGCCGGTATTTACCTGATCCGAAACCAATTGAAATTGAAACGTTCCATCGAGCGGTTGATAGAACAAAATATTACTACCAAAGGCGAGATTCAGCTTACTGACGGTCTGCAAAATATGCTCGAATCAGGAGAACAGATTGAGATTTTCGATGTCAGCAATTGGTATGATTGCGGTAGTTGGGATTCAATATTGGAGACCAATAGAATACTGCTTGATAAATCCGAGGGCAGCGCAATGACCGTAAAAGATAGTGTTATAAATGAACCTTGCTATATCGCCCCAACCGTACAGTTGATTAATTCAATAGTAGGACCTCATGTTACGTTGGATGAAGGGGCAATAGTTAAGAATACCATCATTTCGGATTCCGTAGTTGCAAAAGGAGCTACATTGGAAAATTGCAGTGTATCAGGCTCCCTCATAGGGGAACACGCGCTAGTTCATGGCATAGTCCGTAAATTAAGTGTCGGAGACTACTCCGAAATAAAATTTGATTGATTATAATTATTAATGGAGAATTATGTCTGAATATTTATTTACATCCGAATCAGTAACAGAGGGGCATCCTGATAAAATAGCGGACCAAATTTCTGACGCGGTTCTTGATTCAATTTATGAAAATGATCCTAATGGTCGTGTGGCGTGTGAAGTGTTTGTTACTACTGGCATGGTATTGGTCGGTGGGGAGATCACCACGGATACTTATGTAGAGATTCCCAAAATCGTAAGAAGCGTTATAGAGGAGATAGGATACACAGACGCAAGCATGGGATTTGATTCGGAGACTTGCTCGGTTCTTACAAGTATAGATCAACAATCTCCTGATATTGCCTTGGGCGTTGACAGAGATGGAGCTGGAGATCAAGGAATGATGTTCGGATTTGCGTCAAACGAAAATTCCGTTTATATGCCGACACCGATCTATCTTGCTCATAAAATCACTAAAAAACTCGCCGAGATTAGAAAATCCGGTAAGGTCGATTATCTTCGTCCTGACGGTAAGTCACAAGTAACAGTGAAATACGTTGATGATAAACCGGTAGCAGTCCAGAATATTGTACTCTCGACGCAGCATAAGCCGTATTCAGATTCACTGAACTTAGAAAAGATTACTGAAGAGATGATCGAGCTTGTCATCAAACCGGTTATACCTGAAGAATTTTTGACAAACGGCGAAATAATTTATCATATCAATCCTACCGGGCAATTTGTGGAGGGCGGTCCCAAGGCTGATGCTGGATTGACCGGAAGAAAGATTATTATGGACACATATGGAGGATTCGCCTCTCACGGTGGAGGCGCTTTTTCCGGAAAAGATCCAACCAAGGTAGACAGGTCAGCGGCATATATGGCTCGCTATATTACCAAAAACATGGTTGCAGCCGGATTAGCGGATAAAATGCAACTACAGCTGGCTTATGCGATTGGAGTAGCCGAACCTGTATCTATCCATGTTAAAACATATGGAACGGGAAAGCTATCCAACGCCGAACTTGTAAATCTGATACAGGATAAATTTGATCTTACGCCTAAAGCCATGATCGCCACGCTTGATCTGAGGGTGCCTCGATATAAGCAAACAGCAAACTACGGTCATTTCGGCAGGGATGAGGAAGGTTTTACCTGGGAACGTCTGGACAGGGTAGATGAACTCAAGGGATAAAAAACAATAATTTATAATGATTTAATGATGGAGAAATAAATGGAGTATCATGTTAAAGATGAATCGTTAGCGGATGCGGGAAAAAGAAGGATAGATTGGGCAAACCGGGATATGCCTGTTCTTTCTCTGATTCGCGAACGATTTGAGAAGGAAAAACCTCTTGAGGGTGTGAAGATGTCGGCGTGTCTGCACGTTACGGCGGAAACTGCAAATTTAATGCGGACTTTTAAAGCAGGGGGAGCAGACGTTCTTTTGTGCGCATCGAATCCCCTTAGCACGCAGGATGATGTTGCGGCGGCTCTTGTCGTTCATGACGGTCTTTCTGTTTATGCGATATATGGTGAAGATGATGATACATACTATTCTCACATTAAAGAGGCTTTGACGCACAGACCGAATATCACGATGGATGACGGCGCAGATCTCATTACAGTGCTTCATAATGATTATGCGGATCAGACAAAAGAGATAAAATGCTCGATGGAAGAGACGACTACGGGTGTGATGAGGTTAAGAGCGATGGAAGCGGATGGTGTCTTGAAACTTCCTGTCATTGCCGTGAACGATGCAAAGATGAAACACTTATTTGATAATCGTTATGGTACCGGGCAGTCAACGGTTGATGGCATCATACGAGCTACAGATATGCTGATAGCCGGAAAGACCGTAGTAGTCGCCGGATATGGTTGGTGCGGTCGTGGATTTGCTGACAGGATCCGTGGAATGGGCGCTAACGTTGTTGTTACTGAAGTGGATGCGACGCGGGCGCTTGAGGCGTTGATGGATGGATTCAGGGTCATGTCAATGGAAGAAGCAGCGGTTGAGGGACACCTCTTTGTGACATTGACGGGCGATATTCACGTTCTTCGCAAGAGTCATTTCGAGAAGATGAAGAACGGCGCTGTAATTGCTAATTCAGGTCATTTCAATGTAGAAATTGATTTGGATGAACTCAGGGAGTTGTCCGAAAAGGTTGTTGAAGACGTGAAGGTTAACATCGATGAATATATAATGCCTGATGGTAGATCGCTATTCGTGCTTGCCAAAGGTCGTCTGATCAACTTGGCGGCAGCGGAAGGGCATCCCGCAAGCGTGATGGACATGAGTTTCGCGGTGCAGGCTCTCACTTCAGAATACAGTTTGAAAAATGACCTTGATGTTCGGGTGCACGATGTTCCATCGGATATCGATGAACTCATCGCCGGGCTAAAGCTTGAAAGTATGAATATCAGCATTGACACGTTGACCGATGAGCAGGTCAAGTATTTATCGTCCTGGGACCAGGGAACTTGATATCCGGTAGTTAAGTATCACCAGTAGCGCAATAATGTCAACCTGCTGGGGTAGAAAATAATGATTCCAAACAGCCGTTTATTCAAAACTATGTTACTGCTTGTTCTTATGAACGGCTGTTTAATTGAATCTCCTGAATCACCTACCTGGGAGGTGAATCTCGCCATCCCTTTAATAGATGAAAAATATCCGCTTAGCGATCTTGTAGGACCTATAGCGGGCGACAGCTCGAACGGATTCATAGATCTCGATTCGTTGGATATTCTCCGATTGAATGTTCGGGACACTATCGGAACAATTGAACTGGACGAAAGCAGGCTGACTGTGAGAGGAATCGGATTGATATCCGTTTCAGAGGTAATAGGACCGCTGACTTTGAATAATTTAGGTGATGATCAGGTATTTGAATCTCAAACGCTGTCAAGCATGTCGGAAGCGGTAGCCGCCGCTCCTAACGGCACGTCTGTACCGGTTCCCGGGTTTAGTCTGTCACCGATTGATAATGACGTTGCCATTACCGATGTGGAAGAAGCTACGATTGAACAGGGGATAATTAGGATTTCCATTTACAACGGTTTTATAGACGCTCCGAATTCAGGTATCCCCTTGACAAATATGCAGATTATGCTCACAGACGTAAATAACACCGTTATTGGAACCGCCCTGTACGATAGGATAGGTCCTGACTCGACCGAAACGAGGGACATTGATTTAGCCGGCAAGAGTTTCGTCGTTCCTCTCACAACGACCACCACAGGTGAATCACCCGGAACATCTAATTTTGAAATAAACAGCGCGTCAAAAGCGGGAAAGATCAGGGTAACCGTACAATTTATAGGACCTTTCATTGCCAGCAGGGTTAAAGGCAACATACCGTCAACTAATATTAAGATTTCGGAATCGATTCCTCTTGCGATATCGGGAAGCACAGAACTTATCAGCGGCAGATTTAGTTCTGTAACTGATGAGATGATACTTACTATAAATAACGGATTGCAAGTTCCTCTCAGTGCGAGTCTGCTTCTACCGAATTTCATTGATTTCACCACTAATTTACCGGAGACGGTAATATGGGATAGTATTCCACCCGGCGGGTCGGAGACTCAACGCGTTGATTTAAGGGGGGACAGCCTCACAAATCCCGCGGGTGAGTTTCCCCTGACCAATATCGAATATATTTTTGAAGCCACAACACTCTCACCGGGAAGTTCGAGCATCATTTCCGAAGATGATGATATCGAACTGGTGATCGTTCTTGACACGCTTCGTTTTTTGAGATGGAAGGCGAATTTCGATGAAACGATTCCTACAACTGAAACCAATATTAAAGATATGCCCGAGGGATTCGCCGGAATCAGTCTTGAGGACGTGCGGCTCATATTGAATTTACATAACACCATAAGCGTTCCGATGTTCCTTGACCTTAACATAATGGGTACCAATACGATTTTAAACAGCCGCGCTGAACTGGCTCTCGTGGATGCAGAGCTTAGGTCACCGCCTTTATTCAGTCTACAGCCTGAGACTACACAGATTGTCTTTAAAAAAGATTCGACCTGTGTCAACGCCGTATGTGAACCATCGGGAGAGACCGATATAGTAGATTTTTTTAATATACTTCCTGATAACATTTCAATTTCCGGTGAGGCGAGTCTGCTGGGAGTGGGAGTCGTATCAGTTGGGCAAAGTATGAGCGGCGATTATCAACTAATAGTTCCTTTCTCGTTCTCGCTTGATTCGATCGCTAAATTTGTTCCGTCAACCTTCAGCACCATAGCGGCGCTTGAAGATAAGCAGAAGGAACTGATAGAGAATAATATTCTCTATGCGATAGTCGAATCCGAACTCGTGAACAGCTTTCCCTTCGGTGGAACGGTGTCGCTGCTTATTACCGACGATTTGACAAAATTCGATGTCCATCCTGATTCACTTGACGTGGACACGCTTCTGACGTTTGTGCTGCCGGATACTGATCCGGATATGGGCATATTCACCGCGATAAAGCGTGATAGTGTCTTTCTCGACAGCTCGATAATCAGGATATTTACGAGAGGAGAGGAGCATTACCTAAAACCGTTGATAGAATTGAAATCTACCGACGGGAAGCCGCGAACCGTCACGGCGTCAAACTTTATTCGTATAAAATCAGTCATGACTTTTAGGATAAAAATAAATCCCCGATGAATAACAGTGTAAAATTCGTAATTAAGTTATTGATGAATATAATAATTCTCCTCGGACTTGGAAATGCCGGAGAACTAAGCGGACAACTGCGTAAAGACCCGCGTAGTCTCGGCATGGGCGGAGCGTATACGACCATAGCGAGAGACTTTTTCTCGGTTGGAGTCAATCCCGCAAATCTTGGTGTTGTCAGAAATTACATCGCCATGCAAATCATTCAATTTAATTTCGGAGTTTCAAACTCCAGCCTTAGCCTCTTCGAATATAACAAATTCAACGGCGCAGATTTGGAAAAGGACAACAAAAAAGAGGAACTCTTAGCGCTAATCCCGGACGAAGGATTGTCAATATATTTCGACACTTCGATTCAACCGATATTGGGAAATATCTCGTGGAATAACATGGCTGTTACAACAGACTTCTATTCGATAGGTGAAGTGACCATACCTAAAGCGCCATTCGAAATAATATTTAACGGAAACGAAGTCGGTGTGGACTATTCGCTCGAGGCAGGAGGGGAATCTCTTACCGCAGCGGAAATAGGATTCTCAAACGGCGGTCTTTTTGGAGGCTACCTCATGGGATACACAGCAAGAATCATAAAAGGCATAGCATATTTCAGTGTTGACGATTCCGATGCCTTCCTCCGTACGGATTCATCCAAGATAGTCGGAGAAGGCGAATATATTCTGAAGTCATCAAAGGGAGGCTTGGGGTACTCTTTTGATATAGGGTTGTTAAAAGTAAGTAGAGGAGGAGCGCATTTTGGGATAGCCCTAATCAATCTTCTCGGGATGATAAACTGGAGCGACGACAATGAGCGGATAAAATATTTTTATACTATTGATAATTTAAACCTCAATCGAGTGGCAAAAAAGGGATATGCCGCGCTCGTAACAGGCGATAATGAAAGAACTCCCTTAGCAGGAAATTTTTCGACTGACCTCCCGAGGTTGCTTAGAATAGGAGCTTCGACATCTTATAAGAAAACTCTGATCGCGCTTGATTATATTCAGGGGTTCAGTGACCGGTTGTACTCAAGCAAAGTTGGAAAATTCTCGCTCGGGATGGAGTATTACGGAGAGTCGAGGACTCCCGTTCGCTTCGGTATCTCCGCCGGTGGTAAGGAAGGCAAAGAGATTGCTGTAGGACTCGGTTTCAGGCTTTTTAAATTTAAACTTGATATTGCCTCTTCTATGAGGGGAGCTTACAATCCTTCTAATGTTAATGGGTTCGAATTCTCTATCTCTATCTGGTCTGCGCTTGGGTATAGAAAAACGAAGAGCTGAATGGATTTAGCTCTATTTTGAAGTTCTGATGATCATAATCAGAGCGAGAACAAAGAAAATCAGATTTCCGAGCCATACACCCTCTATCGGCTCTAAAATGCCCTGCTTTGCGAGTGTCTGTCCAAATTTTATGAATCCATAATAGAAAAAGGCTATCAACAGAGCCACTCCGATGCCGAAAGCCGCGCCGCCGCGTCTTCTGTTAGAAGCGATAGGCACGCCTATGAGTATCACGATCAAATTTGAAAACGCAAGTGATATCTTGAATATATGGTTTACTTTCCAGCTACGCGCTTCTATTCCGTTTGCCTCTAAGTTTTTAATGAACTCCCCAAGTTCCCAGTAACTCATCTCTTCCGGTTTACGGTTCTCTTTTTTAAGCGTATCAGGAGTCAAGCGAAGCTTGATGGTATCCAATAGAGCTGCCTTTATAACTATTTCCCTATCTTTCTTAAATTTTCTGAGAATCACGTCGCTAAACAGCCATAGTTCCCTCTCTTCATCCCATTTCATATGAGAGGCGTCAATGCGCTGGATAAGCGATTCGTTATCAAAATATTGTATGTTTATCCGTTCACCTTTTTTGTCATTGAATTTATAAACGCCTATGGAGATGTTACGGGCGGGACCTTCCTGAAAATTTAAGTTGAATTTTCTTAGAGCCTGTCTTTTGGCTCCCCTCAGCGAATACTTGCGCGCAATTTCAAATCGCTTTCTGTTCGAATCAATCACAACTGTTTCTCCGAAATAGAAGGAGAATATCGTTATGATAAGTCCAAGAATTATCATGGGAATTAGAAGTCTGTAAAGGCTCACCCCCGCTGATTTTATGGGAACGAGTTCATTGTATTTCACTAAAGAAGAGAATGTCAGTACGGATGCCAACAATACGGCTATCGGCAGCGAAATATTGAACAGCCAGGGTAGGTTCAGGAGAGAATATTTTGCAGCTGTGCCGAGCGGCGCCGATGAGTCGAGAACTCTGCGTAAGTTTTCAACTATATCCACAACGAAGAAAATGGAAAGAAACGCAAGTGTCGTCATCAGAAGTGACAGGAGGAACTTTCTTACTATGTAAAGGTCCATCTTCTTAATCATGGGCATGCTCACAAAGACTTAATATAATCAGCGCAATTTACCTCTCTTAATTTCTAAAAGAAATTAAAAGTTGATTTAGCAAATTTCATTTCGCAATTATTGTTGCGGATAATATAATCGTAATTCAGATGATCGATGATGAAATGATAATATTCTGTGCGAGTCAGGGCTTGCCCTGACTGCCACATAATTAAGAGTTGTTTCGGTAAATTTCATTTCGAGCATTCTGAATATAAAGCCTTCGAAAGCTAATTTCGCTTTACTTTAATAATGGCGAAATATATGTTTAGCCATGTTTTTACGAAATATCACGTTTTTATTTGCTCTTTTAATAGTGTGGAACGGATCGGTCAGAGGCTCCGAGCCAAGAGGAAGCATTAGCATAGAATCCAGAAAAATCGCTTTGAACGGCGTGCCGTTCTCGGTCACTATAACTGTCTTGGATGCCGATGGCGGGATAGATGACAGCGCATCGGGAGAAATACAACTATACGGATTCAAAATGATCGATTCGGAAGGGATGCTTCTGTCACCGAACCGTCTCGAGATCGAAAATGGAACTCTGACGATAGACAGGGTCATTTTTGAAAGTAACGGTCAAAACGAACTGTCCGTGGTTTTCAACTCGCTCAGTGGAAGCAAGAATGTCCAAACTCTACCCGCAATTTTGAGTCTTGCGCCTCCCCTTATCGCCATAGGACTCGCGGTTTTATTCAAGGAGGTATTACTCAGCCTTTTTGCCGGAATTTGGATAGGCGCGATTTTCTTAGCGGGCTACAATCCAATCAGCGGTTTCCTTGTAGCAATAGATAAATATATCGTTCCTTCCTTGGCAAATAAAGATCATGCGGCGGTAATACTGTTCAGCATGGGACTTGGCGGCATGGTGGGGCTTATTGCGCGCAATGGAGGGATGCACGGTGTTGTAGAAAAGATATCGAAGTATGCGAAATCAGCCCGTTCGGGACAGATAGCTACTCTTTCTATGGGATTGCTGATATTTTTCGATGATTATGCCAATACTCTTTTAGTTGGCAATACGATGCGGCCGTTTACCGATAAACTAAAAATTTCTCGTGAAAAATTAGCCTTCTTGGTTGACGCGACAGCAGCGCCGATTGCCTCCATAGCATTTGTGAGTACCTGGATAGGATTCCAAAACGGGTTGATTCAGAAAGGTTTTGATAGTATCGGTCTTGACAGAGACCCTTATATAACGTTCATAAGTTCAATACCATACAGCTTTTACGCTTTTATTATGCTCGGGCTGATAGTTATTACGGCTGTACGGGCTCGTGATTTCGGTCCCATGTTAACGGCTGAGAGAAGGGCGCAAGAAACAGGAAAGGTTCTCAGAGAAGGGGCAACCCCTCTTGCGGGAGCAGACCTCAGCGAATTGGATGTGCCTGATAGCATTGAAAAGAGGTGGTACAACGCGATGATCCCTATAGGATTCGTAATAGTTACCACTATAGTAGGATTATACTTCAACGGAAAAGCCGCTCTTGGAGCAACGGCGGAAAGCATGAAGTTCCATGAGATAATCGGCAGCGCCAATTCATTCACCGTTCTGATGTGGGCGGCATTCGGCGGTTCCATATTGGCAGCAATCTTGAGCCTCTCGCAAAAATTGACAACTCTTCAGGAAACTGTTGACGGTTATCTCAATGGCATCAAATCGATGGTGTATGCAATGGTTATTCTTATTCTTGCGTGGTCATTAGGCTCTATCGCGGCGGATCTGTCGACGGCTGAATACGTATTGCACATAACAAGAGGACTCTTTTCTCCGAATTTACTTCCCGCTATGACATTTATAGTGGCAGCTCTGATAGGATTTTCCACCGGAACTTCATGGGGAACTATGGCAATTCTTACTCCGATAGTCATTCCTATGGCATATCACCTTCCTATAGAAGCGGGTATCGATGTGAGTCTGCAATCTTCGATCTTTTTAGGGACCATTGCGGCAGTATTGTCCGGCGCATGTTTTGGTGACCATTGCTCTCCCATTTCAGATACTACGATACTTTCCTCAATGGCATCGGGGGCTGATCACATTGACCACGTAAAAACTCAATTACCGTATGCTTTATTAGCTGCCGGAGTAGCAATAGTATTCGGATATATCCCGGCGGGATACGGCATGAATCCATTTCTTTCCATCGTTTTGGGGATTGGAGCACTTTATCTGATTCACCGGAAGATAAGTAAACCGGTGATTGTCAGTTAGATCGTTAAGTTTTCTTTTTCAAAATTACTTTTTTAATAGCTCTTTTACTTGCGTTGATTATCCTGAAAACTCTATCGCCGACAAGAATTTTTTCTCCGATTCCCGGAATTTTACCGGTTAAAAATGTCAGCAGACCGGCGATAGTTTCATATTCGCCATCAGGGAAAATTATATCCAATTCTTCCTTTAGCAGATCGAGCTCCGCATCGCCGTTTATAATAATATCTCCGTTCGCCAGCTCTCTGAAGGGGAGACTCTCATCGTGGTCTTCAAGATCGAACTCACCGAATATCTCTTCAAGTATGTCCTCTATCGTCATTATTCCGGCTGTTCCGCCATACTCGTCCACTACCACTACCACACTCTGTTTATCTCTTTGCATCTCCTCTAATATTTCATCAACCGGTTTGGATTCAGGTACGTAACGGACATCTCTCACTATCGGAAGCTCAAAATTGTCACTGTTTATGAGGTCTTTTAACAGGACTACTCCGATTATGCGGTCAAGAGTTTCCTTGTAAATTAGAATTTTCGAATGATCGGATTTTTTGAACTCACCGATTATACTCTCTTTCGTAAAATCGGAAGAGACAGAATCTATATTTGTTCTGGGTGTCATCACTTCACCTGCGGTCACTTCGTTAAAATTCAACAGATTGGTTATGATTTTACTTTCATGTTCGTCGATGATGCCCTGTTCGCCGATTTCGTCAAATAATATCCTTAAGTCATCCTTCGAGAACGCCTTATGAATATCATCGCTGCCGTCTTCTTTAAAAATATTAAGCTTTCCTATAAGTTGAATGGTGCCGATTATCGGGTAAAGCAGGTATTGAAAAGCTTTGAGAAAAGGGGCTATTAACGTGACGCTTACCGCGGCTGTTTCTCTGCCGATGGTTTTAGGCAGTATCTCCCCAAATATAAGTATCACAACGCTTATCACGAGAAGTACCGCCCAGATGGGTAGATATTGAATGAGAGCCACGGTAGCAAATGAAGTGGTCATTATGTTGGCAATATCCGTTCCAACAAGCGATGTGCTCAAGAAAGTTTCCGGATTGTCCAGAAATTTGAATGCCGTATCGGCGCCGCGCACTTTTCTCTTTTGCTGCACCTCTAATTGGATCTTATTAACCGTTACAAATACCGTCTCGGCCATCGAGAAAAAAGCGGAGAATAGCAACCCTACAGCTGCTATCAATAATTCTATCAATATGTTCTTTTCAATTGCGTTCTACCTGCAGGTAATGATACTCAGTTCACCGGATATATTCAACCGATATTTAAGGGGAATCAATGAATTTTATTGATTATCTTTCATCTGATAATTATGCTTTGTTTGTTAAACCCGCTTGGAGTATAAACTGTTTAAACATTTGAAAACTATACTGTTTACAATTATCGCAGTTACGACTTTAACGATTAATATCGGCGCTCAGGATATATCGGGTCTCCAATTGCCTTTTGAATCCGTTGCGACAACGAATAGCGCATCTTCTATCGCATGGAATCCCGCCGGTCTCGGATTCGATAACGGAAGCGGGTTCAACATCGCTCAAACTCATTTCTCCCGCGATCTGTTTCGTGATACCGGATTATATTTTGCGGGCAAAGGACTTGGTTATTCGGTTGAATTGCTGGGTAGTGATAAATCAAGGACTAAACAGACGATTGCAGCCGGTTTCGGTGGAGATGACACTTTTTCATGGGGATTCGGATATTCCTGGTTCAAATCAGCTGACCGAAGATATAGAGCGCTCAACGTACGAACTGTCGCTTTTACATCCCGACCCTGGAAATTTCTCTCGATGGCGGGGAAATGGAACTCGATAAGGGGCACCAATTACCCAGAAATAAGATTTGTTGGACCAATTCCTCCCAAACCTCAAGATAATTATCGGATTGGAATCGGTCTGAGACCATTTGGTAATAATATCACCATTACAACCGATCTAAATGTTGATAAGAAATCAGCCGGTAACGTTTCCACTCTGATTTACGGGTTGGAAATCTGGTCGAATAAAGGACTGAGTGTCAATGCGATGTACGATGAACTCGGTAATTATGAATTCGGTTTAGAGATAGGATTTCCAACCAAGAGTTTAAGGAACAGCAATTCATTTGATGATGCCGGAGAGTATCTTTCCTCAACTATAGTATTAGACTCACGTGAACATTTTAGGGAAACTAATCTACACACGAAGGGAAGGTACCTGAAATTAAATTTGAAAGGCGATATTCCCGATAGCCCGCAGAGAGGCTATTTCTTCTCAAGAGGACCGCGCACAACCGCCGAATGGGTTCGTTTGATAGAAAAGGCGAGAGGCGACGACTCTGTCAATGGAATTATCTTGAATATCGGAAGGTTCGGAGGGGGAATGGCAACGGTCTCCGAGATTCGAAATGCCTTGCTCCGCTTCAAAGAAGATGGAAAAAATGTTATCGTGTACGCCGAAATACTGACCGGAAAAGGTCTTCTCTTAGCCTCTGCGGCTGATATGATAATAATGAACCCATCAGGTTATCTATACTTTACCGGTCTGACAGCAAGCATCTCTTACTATAAGGGTCTGCTTGATAAAATTGGCGTGGAAGTAGAATATATTCGGGTAGGAAGGTATAAGAGCGCGGTCGAGCCGTTTTCATTTGATTCAATGTCATATTCTTTTAGAGAAGAGCTTGATGCCATCCTTGATGATTATCAGAATTATTATATTGATGGTATCAGCGAAGGGAGAAACCGATCCAAAGACGATATAAGAATGTTACAGGATAACGGTCCTTTCACGGCATCCGAGGCGCTGAAGAGTGAACTTATCGATAAGATCGCATACGAAGATGAGATTGATGAGATCATCAAAAAGAAATACGGCTTGAAAAGCATAGTGAAAATCAAGGCTCGCGACTACGAAAAACGGAAGAAGTTAAAAAGAGAGTGGAGCGACAAAAAGAAGATTGCGATAATTCATTTATCAGGAGCGATTATTCCGGGTGAAAGTAGAGGCGGGAGCCTATTAGGCGCAAAAACCGCTTCAAGGATCATTAAATACGCCCGTAAAGACCCTTCTATAAAAGCCATCATATTGCGGATTGACAGCGGTGGCGGAACAGCTCTCGGAGCTGATATTATTTGGAATGAGTTAAAGCACGCTAAGGGTAAGAAACCGATTATAGCAAGTTTCGGAGACATCGCCGCTTCAGGAGCATATTACCTTGCGATGCCGGCGGACACTATCCTTGCCGAAAAAACGACGTTGACCGGTTCTATCGGAATATTCATGGCGCTGCCGAAGGTAAAAGAGCTATATAAAAAACTCGGCATTCGGCAGGAAGTCATTAAGCGGGGTAAACATTCTGACATATTATCCGCCAATCGGATGTGGACAGAAGAGGAAAAAGAGCTTTTTCAGAGACAAATTGACGAGCTATATCAGGATTTCGTTAATAAGGTATCAGAAGGCAGGGGTATGACTTCGGTGGAAGTCGACAGCGTAGGAATGGGGCGACTTTGGACTGGTGAAGACGCTTTGGATATCGGTCTCATAGATGTGATCGGAGGGATGAGGGAAGCGGAAGATCTGTCGTTAAAAATGACCGGATTAAATAGAGAAGATGTGGAATTCGTAACATTCAGCGCGTCAAGACGTTCTAAAATCGGCATAGGGACTCTATTAAAAGAGTCTGTCAGCAATAAATTTTATACCGATGATCCGTTAATCGAGGCAATTATAGAAGAGATCGGTTTTTATGGCGATCTGCTCACGTTGATGAAGGAAGCGGGATTAATGTTAATGCTGCCCTATGAATTGGAAATAGAATGACGGTGAGACAGAAAACCGAAGTCGACAGTTCACTGATGGCATCTCTTACAACCGAGCTGCGGAACCCGAAAAGTATGGAAATTGACGCTCTTTCCGTTAGGGAAATACTCGAATTGATAAACAGCGAAGACAAATTGATTACCGATGTTGTCGCCGAAGAGATCGGAAATATTGAAATCGCAGTAAACTATGTCGTCGAGTCGCTCCGGGCAGGCGGAAGATTGATATATGCGGGAGCGGGAACAAGCGGAAGGCTCGGAATACTTGATGCGACAGAAATCCCGCCCACCTTCTCGGCAGATCCGAATATGGTGCAGGGTATTATCGCAGGGGGAATGGATGCTTTGGTTCGTTCGATAGAAGGGGCGGAAGATTATCCCGAAGACGGCAAAAGGGACATTATGGAGAAAAATGTCTCGGAAAAGGATGTGGTCTTCGGAATTGCCACAAGCGGCCGGACTCCCTATGTGCTCGGCGTTCTCGAAAAGGCGAAAGAATTGGGGGCAAAAACGGTATTTCTCTCCTGCAACAAGGTAAACGAAGCCGATATAGACGCGGATCTGATAATATCTCTGATAGTAGGCCCTGAGGTCGTAACCGGTTCTACCCGAATGAAAGCCGGCACGGCTACAAAACTCGTTTTAAACATGGTAACGACTACCGCAATGATAAAACTCGGTAAGGTATATGGAAACCTTATGGTGGACCTGAAGGCTGTGAACAATAAATTGGTGGACAGAGCCTGTAGAATACTCGGTATACTCACCGGCATCGGTCACGATGCGGCGGAGAAGGTACTGACCGATGCGGAAATGAGTCTCAAGGTGGCTATCGTTATGCAGCTTGGAGAGATGAATCGCGCGCAAGCGAATCAAAAACTTGATGAGGTAAATGGTATAGTTAGAAATGCGGTTAATCTATCATGATCGAATCGCTTGACTTGCTTTCCGCTAAAGAGGAACGAATCGTAGCGGGATTGATAAGCGGGACGTCAATGGACGGCGTTGATGTGGTTATCTGCAAACTATCGGGGAGCGGTGTCGAAACCGTTTGGGATCTACTATATTTTAATTCATACCCCTACAGCGATGTTCTGCGAAAAAAAATAATTGATACGCTTAAAGGCACAGCCGAAGATGTTTGCAGATTGAACTTTGATCTTGGCAAGGAATTCTCTTTTCAATTAAAAATAGCATTCGAGGAGTCGGGAATTGATGTTGAACAATTGGATCTCATCGGTTCTCACGGTCAGACAATTTATCATGTCAACGGACATTCGAGCTTACAGGTGGCTGAAGCATCGGTGATGGCAGAAGATTTCGGAGTGCCCGTTATTTCAGATTTTCGTGTCAGAGATATTGCGGCGGGAGGGAACGGAGCTCCTCTCGTGCCTTATTTGGACTATCTGCTTTTTGGGAAGGACGGGGGAAAATTACTGCTTAACTTAGGCGGTATAGCCAATTTCACCATAATTCCTTCGGCAGGCGGTAATCCGGACACCGTAAGAGCATGGGATACGGGTCCCGCCAATATGTTGATAGATTTAGCCACGATATACATCTCTGAGGGTAAAGAGAAATTCGATGAATCAGGAAAATACGCAGCCGGAGGAAAAATAAATGGTGATTGGATGAGCCATTTAATGGCGCATCCTTTCGTCACAAAATCTCCTCCGAAGTCAACCGGCAGGGAAGATTTCGGCGAGGAGTATTTTCAGTCTCTTTTGACCGCTTTTAATGTAAATACCGAACAAGATAAGCTGGACCTTATAGCAACCGTTACCCGATTTACGGCGGAATCGGTCTATTCAAATTTTATCGCTTTTTCCAACACGGGTGACGATATATCCGAGCTGATAGTGAGCGGCGGAGGGGTTAACAATGCGGTAATTATAAGCCATTTAGAAGAGTTATTTTCAGCTGTAAGTATAAAAAAAATAGATGATTACGGAATATCGTCAGATGCGAAAGAAGCGTTTGCGTTTGCTATTCTCGCAAACGAATTTATATCGGGAAACCCAACAAATATCCGATCCGTAACGGGCGCTGGTAAGCGGGTAATGTTGGGCAAACTAACAGTGTGAAAGGAGGAACAAGTTAAGGCGTATGGACGTTAACCCATATATTTTTAGGGAATATGATATCAGAGGTGTGGTGGAAGAGGACTTCCCCCCCGAAGTAACGGAGCTGCTCGGTAAAGGGTTCGGTACGTTTGTAAAAGAGAAAGCGATAGATAAGATCAGTCTCGGGGGAGATGTTCGCCTGACAACAAAGGCTCTCAAAGAAGCATTCGCTAAAGGAGTGCTGTCAACGGGAGTGAACATAGTCGATATAGGCATTATCCCCACGCCCGTCAGCTATTTTAGTATTCATCATCTAAAACTTCAGGGCGCGGTACAGATAACCGGAAGTCATAATCCGCCTGAATTCAACGGGTTCAAGATGACTCTTTCTACGGGAGCGGTCTACGGAAAACAGATATTCTCTATAAGGGATATTATTGATTCGGGAGAATTCGCAGAAGGTGAAGGAGTAATGGAAAACAGGGATATAACGGATGAATACTGTCGGGATATAGTAAATAAGATTAAACTGGATAAGCCGCTGAAAATCATAACGGATTGCGGAAATGGCGCGGGCGGTTTAGTCGCTCCGAAAGTTTTACGGGAAATAGGATGCGAAGTGGATGAGCTGTTCACCGAGCCGGATGGAACATTCCCGAATCACCATCCGGATCCAACGGTAGAAAAATACATAAAGGTATTGATAGAAAAAGTAAAAAACGGCAATTATGACTTCGGAGTGGCGTTTGACGGCGATATGGACCGGATAGGAGTAGTTGATAACAAAGGGAATATCGTCTGGGCGGATTACCTTATGGCTCTGCTCGCGGAAGAAGTGCTTGCGAAGGGACGGAAGACAATAATCTTTGACGTGAAATGTTCTCAAGGCTTATCCGAGCGGATAATAGAACTCGGCGGTGATCCGCTTATGTACAAAACGGGGCATTCACTGATAAAAGCGAAACTGAGAGAGTTGAACGAAGATTTTGCCGGAGAGATGAGCGGTCATATCTTCTTCGCTGATGAGCATTACGGTTATGACGATGCTCTATATGTAACCGCGAGGCTTGCGCGTTTCATGTCAAGAACAGAAGACTCTATGTCAGATAAAATGGCAACGCTTCCGAAATATTATTCAACACCTGAGATGAGATTAAACATTTCTGATGACAAGACCAAATTCGAGATCGTTGAAAAGGCGATCGAATACTTTACAAATAATTATGATTGTGACACTATTGACGGAGTACGAATACAATACGGTGACGGTTGGGGGCTTGTAAGAGCTTCAAATACACAACCCGTGATTGTGGTGCGGTTTGAAGCAAAGACTGAAGAACGTCTCGCAGAAATTAAAGATGAAGTTATTGGAAAACTCATGGAATATGGCGAAATTCAGTTAGATTAATTATTTAACAAGAGTAAAGAATTGGACTATTCGGATAATCAGACTCTGGAAAATTTCAGAAACGCCATAGAGGCGAAACTTTCCACTATCGCAAAATCGTATAAGCCTAATTCATTGTATGAACCGGTTCGTTATGCGGTGGAAGGAGGAGGAAAACGTCTTCGACCGGTAATAGTTTTAACGGCATGCGAAGCGATGGGCGGTAATCCCGAAGACGCTCTTGATGCGGCTGTTGCGGTGGAATTATTGCACACCTTCACATTGGTTCATGATGACATAATGGATGCTGACACCTGGCGAAGAGGAAGAGAATCGGTTCATAAAAAATGGAATTCATCCTCCGCCATTCTATCGGGAGATGCTTTACTCGTACTGGCATATCAGTCGTTGATGAGAACAAAGACGGATGATATCGCAACTCTGTTAAAGCTGTTCAACGATGGAGCGTTGGGAGTTTGCGAGGGACAAGCGCTCGATATTGAATTGGAAAATAAAGAGGATGTTTCGAATTCGGAATACCTTAATATGATCGAAAAGAAGACCGGTATGATGATTTCGATGGCTGTGTCAATAGGAGCGTTGATAGGGGGCGCAGGCTCTACCGATTTAAAAAAATTCAAGTCGTTCGGATTAGCGCTTGGTAAAGCGTTTCAACTTCAGGATGATTATTTGGAGATCACTTCTTCCAAATCCGTGATGGGGAAAAGTCTCGGCAGTGATCTCACAAAAGGAAAGAAAACATTCCTGCTTATCAATGCTCTGAAAATGGCTAACGAAGAACAGCATGACGCATTGAAGAGAATAATAAATAAGACGAGCATCACATCTGTCGAATTGAGCCATGTGAGAGACATCTTTGAGGAGTGCGGTGTTTTAGACCTTACGAAAAGTATCATAAAGGAAAATATCAGCGCTTCCCGTGAAAGTCTTGATTTCTTAGATGCGAAGAACCGAAAAGATTTACTCGAGATAACAGAACTTATTCAGAGTAGAAAAAATTAATATATTAAGGATAATTTTTGTAAATGAATATTAGCGAACTGAAATTAGAATACGATAAATCCGATATGTACAGCGTGATTTCAAATATGCCCGATCAAATAAGGGAAGCGGTAAAGTTAGCTGAAGGTTTCCACGTGAATATTGATACCGAATCAGTGTCGAGCATTCTATTCGCAGGCATGGGCGGTTCAGCCATAGGGGGCGATCTGGTTCGTTCGATATTGGAGGATGAATGCAAACTCCCTATCAGCGTAGTTAGAAACTATAATCTTCCGAGGTGGGCGGGAGAATCAACCTTAGCGCTGATAACAAGTTATTCGGGTAACACGGAAGAATCTCTTTCCGCGTATGACGACGCAAGGGAAAAAGGATGCAAGATAATTTGCATAACAACGGGTGGAAAGTTACAGGAACTTGCCAATAATGATGAAGTACCCGTGCTGATTATACCGGCAGGACTACCGCCGAGAGGCGCAATAGCCTACAGCTCAATACCATGGCTGTTGATATTTGCGTCTTTAGGCATAATTAAAAATAGATCAAACGATATTGAGTCAATGGCTGTCGAGCTTGAAAAAGTCATCAATGAATATGGAAATTATGATTTAGAGCGGGTAAATTTGCCGCTATCTATCGCAAAGAAGGCGGTCGGTAAAATTCCTTTGATATACGTCTCGACCGGCGCTTTCAACGTGATCGGCAAGAGGTGGGTAAATCAAATCCAAGAGAATGCAAAGATGCTTGCCTATACAAATGAGCTGCCTGAAATGAATCACAATGAAATTGTGGGCTGGCATCTTACCGGACAATCGAAGGAAAGCGTCTTGCCTATATTTATAATTTCAAATAGTCATCATCCAAGAGTGAACTTGCGTTTTGATATTACATCCAGTCTTGCTGAAGACAAAATAGGAGAAGTTGTAAGGATCAATCCCGCCGATGATAAGCTTATCGTTCAATTATTTTCATTGATTGTAATGGGAGATTTCTTCAGTTACTATCTTTCCTTGTTGAATAATGTAGACCCCGGACCTGTGGACATTATTACGGAATTAAAAGAGCAACTCGGGGCAAGAAATTGAAAAGAGCTTGACATGTTTATCATGCACAGATAACTTTTGATATCCATATTTATTGGATAATATTGGTTGTCGCATAGAAATACTTTCGACCGTCAAAGAAAAAAATTAGGAACAGATGAGTGGTAACCCTGCAAGTTGAAATAGCCAAGATCTCCTTTTATCCTCCAAGCAAAGGATACGCTGTAATATTGAAAGAGTTAAACGGTGAAAGACAGCTTCCGGTTATTGTAGGCGCTTTTGAGGCTCAGGCGATAGCGCTTGCCATTGAAGGTATAGAAATGCCGAGACCTATGACACACGATCTTCTTAGCAATTTATTGGAGACGATGGAGGTTGATGTAAAAGAGATAGTCATCAACAAATTAGTCGAAGGAACTTTCTACGCTAAAATCTATGTGGATTCCTACAATTTCGGTGAAAAGGAAATTGATTCTCGCCCCAGCGACGCTATAGCTTTAGCGCTTAGAGTAGATGCTCCTGTATTTGTCAGTGAAACGGTCATGAATGAGGCAGGCGTGAAACTTACAGATCAAAAAGACTCGGAGGTATTCAAAATTGACGCCTCGATAATTCAGCAGGAATATTCATTGGAAGAGGAACTTAAAAAAGCGGTAGACATCGAAAACTATGAATTGGCCGCCCAATTACGTGATAAAATCAAATCACTGAACGGAGAAAATTCCGGAGGACATTCATAACATCCTAATTCGAGAACGTTTGACTAATCTTTCTCCGTCGCATTGACGGAGTTTTTGTTTTTATTTTCTAAATAAGACAATGCCATTCGGGCTGCTGACTGTTCCGCTTCTTTGAGTCTTTTGCCACTGCCACTGCCAAGAGATTCTCCCTCAATAATCGCTTCAACCATGAATATTTTCGCATGATCCGGACCCTCCTGATCTACGACGACGTATTTAATATTCGATAAGGATCTAGCTTGAATATATTCTAACAGTCTGCTCTTATAATTTGTTAATTTTGAATTTTGGAATGCTGATTCGATGTCACTAAGCAGGGTCGCATGGATGAATTTTTCAGCAGATCTAATTCCCCCGTCGAGGTAAATCGCTCCCGCGATAGCCTCATACAGGTCCGCTAAAATAGCTGGATTCTCTCTACCGTCTCGTAGATGCTCTTCGGAAGTCAACAACAAATATTTACCAAGATTGAGTTTCTGTGCGACTTTTGCAAGATGCGTACCCTTTACGAGCGAAGAGCGAGCTTCGGTTAGAGGGCCTTCCTCCTTGTCGCCGTCTACATTATAAAGAGCGTGAGCGGTTACGAGTTCTATGACGGCATCGCCGAGAAATTCCAATCTCTGGTTGGAGGGGATATTATGTTTTGCGCTGAATGATCTATGGGATAGAGCTTCAATTACGATTTTTTTATTATTGAACGTATATGAAAGAGTGCTGTAGAGGGCTATTAGGTCAAAGTCGATTGGGAGATAGCTTAAAACTTTCGATCTGTTTTTCGGCTGGAAAAAACTGAAGAATTTCAGCAAACTTCAGATCTTTAGTTATAGTATTTTTTAAACAATATTACCGAATTATGACCACCGAACCCAAAAGTGTTACTGATGGCAATATTAACTTCTTTTGCAACAGCCTTATTAGGAGTATAATCGAGGTCACATTCGGGGTCAGGATTCTCATAGTTGATAGTGGGGGGAACCAATCCTTCGTTAATGGCAAAGATGCATGCAATCGCCTCTACGGCGCCAGCTGCGCCGAGGAGATGCCCGGTCATTGATTTGGTTGAACTCACTGAAAGCTTATATGCGTGCTCACCAAAAACGGTTTTGATAGCGGCCGTTTCATTCTTGTCGTTGAATTGGGTCGAGGTGCCGTGAGCATTGATATAGTCTACCTCATCAGGCTTGATACCCGCATCTTCCAAGGCAATATTGATCGCTCTTACGGCTCCTTCACCTCCCGGAGCGGGCGCTGTGATGTGATACGCATCGCCGGTATTTCCTAAACCGCCTACCTCAGCGTAAATATGCGCTCCACGGGCTTTTGCGTGTTCCAGCTCCTCGAGAACAAGTATTCCTCCTCCTTCCGCCATAATGAATCCGTCACGATCAAGATCAAAGGGCCTTGAAGCCTTTTCGGGTTCATCATTCCGGGTAGAAAGCGCCTGCATATTCATGAATCCGCTTACCGCCATTTTGGAGACGGTCGCTTCCGACCCACCGGTAATCATTACATCGGCTGAGCCATATTGAATTTGGCGAAAAGAATCGCCAATGGCATGGTTTGATGTTGAGCATGCGGATGTTACCGCATAATTAGGCCCCTTGAAGCCATGCACAATTGCAATTCTTCCCGGAGAGATATCTGCTATGTACATTGGTATGAAAAATGGACTGACTTTTCTTGGCCCCTTCTCATATAAAGTAGCGGTCTGTCGTTCAAATGTTAATATACCGCCGATTCCTGAGCCTACAATGACACCGACTCGTTCCTTATCGATATCTCCATTCTCTTTCAACCCTGCATCTTCGATAGCCATATCCGCAGCATATAGAGCGTATTGAGTAAACAGGTCCATTCTGCGGATATCTTTTTTTTCGATGCGCTCTTCAGGCATAAAATCCTTTACCTCTCCCGCTATACGACACTTATATTCTGAACTGTCGAATTTTGTTATCGGTCCAATTCCGTTTTTTCCGTCTTTCAGGGCGTCGTAAAATTCTGGGATACTGTTTCCGATTGGAGTGACCGCTCCCATCCCCGTGATGACAACTCTTCTATGCATGTTTGACAGGCACCTGCTTTTATCCGTTATCGGTTATTTATTTGATGTGATATAATTAACGATATCACCAACTGTAAGAAGCTTGTCGTAATCCTCTTCGGGAACTTCGACTCCGAATTCATCATCAAAGGCTATCATGAGCTCCATGACGGAAAGGGAATCCGCTCCTAAATCATCAACCAAAGAAGCGCTATCAACCACTTCAGCTTCATCAATTTCCAATTCCTTTGAGATGATCTGCTTTATCTTTTCTACGTCTGACATATTTCTTATTCTCCTTTTTATTTTAGGGTGTTAAAATATTACATCAAGAGACCACCGTCAACATTAATTACTTGTCCGGTGATATAATTTGATTCTTCTGACGCAAGAAATGCTGCCAAGTTTGCCACATCCGAACCGGTTCCACTTTTTCCTAATGGAATATTTTTTATGAAGTTTTCCCTCGCGATGTCGCTAATGGAGTCGGTCATATCAGTTTCGATATACCCGGGAGCGATAGCATTAACTCTGATATTTCTGGAAGCCAATTCCTTGGCGGCGGACTTGGTCAATCCTATTATTCCTGCCTTGGAAGCAGAATAATTTGCCTGTCCGGCATTTCCGGTAATGCCTACAACTGATGTAATATTTATTATAGTGCCCTTTTTGGCTTTCAGCATAGCTCGTGTGACAGCCTTGATTCCATTGAACGTGCCTTTCAAATTTACATTGAGTACCGTATCCCAATCTTCATCCTTCATAGCCATAATAAGTTTGTCCCGTGTGATACCTGCGTTGTTGACAAGTATATCCACTGCGCCGAATGTTTCCATCGCATATTTTATGAGCTCGGAGAAGGAAGAACTGTCTGAGATGTCAACCGTTTTAAATTCGATGTCTATACCGGCTCTTTCTATCTCATCCTTAACTTGATTTAAGAGGGATTCATTGGTCGCCGCAATAAGCAAATTTGCGCCTTCATCGGCGAATTTCCGGGCGATATCCGCTCCGATGCCTCTTGATGCGCCAGTTATTACCGCAGTTTTTCCTTTTAAGAGAGGCATTAGTTCAATAATTCCTTTAAATCGTCAAGAGAGTCTATGCCCGTTGCGATAAGTTCCTTGTCAATCCGCTTGATCAGACCTTGAAGGACTTTGCCCGGACCCACTTCGATGAAGGTCGTAACCCCATCCGTAATCATATTCAATATCGAAGGATACCATTTGACAGGGTTGGTGATTTGCATTGACAGAGAATTCATTATTTCATCAGGATCTGAAAGAGGGAGGGCTGTGAAATTACTGTACACCGGAAAAGAAGGCGCCGATATATTCGTTGAACGCAATGATCCATTTAATTCTTCCACGGCGGATTTCATCAATGACGAGTGAAATGCGCCGCTCACATTAAGCTCTTTGACAATTTTAGCGCCCCTCTCTTTTGCAGCGGTCATCACCTCATGCACAGCATCAAGGGTGCCGGAGATAACCAGTTGAGATGGTGAATTCAAATTGGCTACCTGCACACTGCCGCCGTTACTCAGACTGTTGCATAAATCCTCAAGAGTGTCCAAATCCAGCCCTATAACCGCCGCCATCGTTCCCGGGTTTTCATCACAAGCTTTTTGCATAGCGTTGGCTCTGACATTCACTACTCTTAACGCATCTAAATATTCCATCGAGTCCGCCGCCACAAAAGCGGAGTACTCACCGAGGCTGTGCCCGGCTGAAAAACCGGGTTTGCAGCCATTGTCCAACAATATCATGGTCAAAGCATAGCTGTGGGTGAAAATAGCCGGCTGGGTGACAGAAGTTTGTGTCAATTTTTCTATAGGTCCGTTGAACGACAGATCGGCAAGATCAAAATTAAGCAGATCAGAAGCTTTTGAATATAGTTCCTTCACCGAGTCGTATTCTTCATAAAGGTCTTTACCCATTCCAACATATTGAGACGCTTGTCCGGGGTATATAAAGGCGGTACTTTTCTCTGAAAATTGCAATCAGTATGCCCATTTGAGAAGGGTGCTGCCGAGTGTATAACCTGCTCCGAATGCGGCTAAGACCGTCACATAGCCTTTTTTGAGCCTTCCGTCCTGAACAGCGTCATATAGTCCGAGCGGGATTGTTCCGGCAGTGGTATTTCCGTAACTGCCGATATTGATCACAACCTTGGAAGAGTCAATTTTTAAGCGTTTCGCGGTCGAGTCAATTATCCGCTTGTTTGCCTGGTGAGGAATAAACAGATCGATATCCTCACCATTAAGACCATTTTTTTCTAATATTTTAATCGAAATATCAGCCATTCCTCTAACAGCGTCAATGTAGACTTTTTTCCCATCCTGATGTAAATAATGCTCATCCGCGTCAACAGTTTCATGGGATGCCGGCTTCTCGCTTCCGCCTGCCGGCATGTACAGGTGTTCTGCTCCCGAACCGTCTATCGAACTCAATGAGTCAATTATTCCGAAACCCTCTTCCTCTGACGGTTCAACCAATACTGCTCCGGCGCCATCGCCAAATAGGATACAAGTGTTTCTGTCTTTGTAGTTCATAATCGAACTCATGGTATCAACCCCTACGACAATGATTTTTTTATACGCGCCGGACTCGACAAAGCGGCTTGCTGTATTAAGTCCGAAAACGAATCCCGAACAAGCGGCGGAGAGATCAAATCCCCAGCAATTTTTGGCGCCGATTTTTTCCTGGACTAAGCATGCAGTGGAAGGAAATAATCTGTCGGGCGTCACGGTTGCCACTATGATCACGTCTATTTCGCTTACATCGGTGTCGGTCGTCTCCAAAAGTTCGTTGATGGCATTCACGCTCATATGAGAGGTGAACTCACCGTCGGCAACGATTCTCCGTTCAGAAATACCGGTACGGCTGACTATCCACTCGTCATTTGTATCCACCAATTTTTCGAGATCATGGTTTGTCAGGACTTTTTCGGGCATATAATGACCGACTCCGCTTATTTTTGCCAGTATCGGTCTGTGATTGGATCGATTCATCTAAGCATTCTCCCTCGTAACTTCAGAGCGTTCTAAGTTAAGTTCGTAAATTTTTTCAGCAATATGTTCATTAATTTTTTCTTTCACCATTTTCCTCGCAACCCGAATCGCATTCTTAATCGCAACCCTCGATGAATGTCCGTGCCCGATAATTGAAATACCATTTGCTCCCAGGAGAGGTACGCCCCCATAAGATTGATAATCAAGGTCTGCTCTTAACTCTTTAAAAGCGGGCATCATCATTAAAGCCCCGAGCTTGGCGAACGGTTTATTTTTAAGGTAAAATTCAGATTTTGTTTTCAATATTTCTATAATCGATTCAGCAAATTTCAAAATTATATTACCCACGAAGCCATCACATATTACCACATCAACTTCGCCCTTCAGTATATCCTTGCCTTCGACATTCCCGTAAAAATTAGGAAGGTTTTCCTTAAAAACAGAATGAGTCTCAATTGTTAACTCGTTTCCTTTTGTAGGTTCATGCCCGATGCTCAATAATCCTACAGACGGATTTTCCCAACCGTGGATGTGCTCGACGTATATGCTTCCCATGATTGCGAATTGTAAGAGATGGATCGGGCGGCAATTGGGGTTCGCTCCCACGTCAAAGATAGTGGTACCATGATTCTCAGAAGGCAGGTAAGTTCCGATAGTAGGACGGCGAACACCTTTTATCCTGCCGAGGTTCATCAGGGTGGAGGCATAAAATACGCCAGTGTTGCCGGCACTGACAAAAGCGTCTATCTCACCTGCTTTCTGCAACCTGGTGCCTATTGACACTGCTGAATTAGGTTTCATCTTGAGAACTTTCGTGGGAGAATCGCTCATCTCTATAATATCGGGGGCGTGAATGATCTCAAATTTGGGATAATCTGCATCTACTTTAGATAAGACGCCCTCGATAGCGTTTTTATCGCCAATCAGAATCATTTGAGTATCTTTGTCATACTCGCGGGCTGCCAAAATAGCTCCCATCACAATTTCTTCAGGTGCGTAATCACCCCCGTTGGCATCTATGGCGATTCTCATTTTCACGGTTTTAATTCGTTATGGAAAATTTATTATGTGTTAGCTACTCTGACGAGGCTATTACAGACCTGCCGTTATAATATCCACAATTTTGGCATACCCGATGAGTAAGTTTAGGTTGAAGACATTTAGGACAATTCATCGTAGTAGAAACGGTAGCCTTGTAATGCGTACGCCTTTTGTCTCGACGAGATTTTGATATTTTTCTTTTTGGTAAAGCCAAGTTAAATCCTTTTAATTGTTCTTCTTATTAAGTTGATAGTTGAAGCTTCATGAGCTTATCCCATCTCGGGTCGGTATATTTTGATTTACAGGAACAGACAGCCTCATTCCAATTAGCCCCGCATGTCGGGCATAAACCCTTACAATTATCTGTGCAAAGTAATTTGATGGGTAACGTTAAAACGAAAGCGGAACGTATTTCCTCTGAAAGGTCGATCATTTGATTATTCAAATGCAGAGGCTTAATATCATCTTCCAACTTTGAAAGTTTGTTGCTGAAGTATAAGTTAATTTTAGCAGTTATTTTATACTGAAAAGTAGATAAGCACCTATCGCACAGTAATTCTGCCGCGGAGGATATTTCAGCCTTCAGGTTCAGGTCTTCATCCCGCCGGTCTATGGTTGCCTTAAGGTCTATTTTCCCCACTAAATGGCCGTGCCCTAAAAGTTCCAGCCTATGTGATGGTTCAGACAGCTGAATCTCGTGTAACCCGCTTTCCATATTTGAAATATTTATTTTCATATATCCTGATAATATAATTTTGTATCGGTTGGTTGTCAAGATAAAATAGAACCCCAAAAGTAAGTTGAATTGAGGGGTTTGAGAGCTGTTCGGGAGAAAGTTTTTTTGGCTGGATGTAAGTGAAAATAATACATATTCAATAGAACAAAAATTGGATTCATGAAAAAAGATTTTGTATAAAGAGTCCGATGATTCAATCATCCTGAGGCTCATAAAATGAAATTAGAGTTTCCGCTGATCCAGTAATTTTATTGCAATTTCCAATTAGTTCGTCCCTAAAAATAGCTGACCGAATTAATCGGTTGCATTTATAGTTCAAATTCCCCAAGTTTTACGCCAATTATTAATTCATAATAGAGTGATATAGATTTGGGACTGAGTTTAATAACTGTTGAATCCATAGAAAGGGATTTAGCAAGAGTAAGGAAAGAGACTCTCGATCTGATCGGGATGATCCCCGAAGATTTTCTTTTTAACCCACCAAAACCGTTCATGGGTCCCATTATTTGGGATTTAACTCATATAGGAAAGTTCGAAGAATTATGGATCCTTCACAATTCCAGCGGTAACAAGATGGATGAGTTCTATCGAAATGACGACTATAATGCGATAATTACTCCACGAAAGAACAGAATAAGCTTAGACCTGCCATCAATTCCGGATTCGCTGGAATATCTGAATAGTATCAGGGATAGAGTTATAGATTATCTCCACAAGGTTGATCTGCGATCGACAGATGAACTTTTAAGGAATGGATATGTCTTTGACCTGGCTATCCAACATGAATGCCAGCATCAGGAAACGATACTACAATCTCTTGCTCTCTATCATTCACCACCCTTTATCAGCCCCGAACATCAGTCCGGTAACGGAACAATCTTTGAAGCAGGGATGGTGAAAGTCCCGTCAGGTAAATTTCAGCTTGGTAGCAGTTCGGGCGGATTCAGTTACGATAATGAGCATAATTCCTCTGAGCTCTTTCTTGGCGAGTTTCTGATTGATTGCTATCCGGTCACAAACCATGATTTTATGCAGTTTATTGAAGACGACGGTTATATGAATAAAGAATTTTGGTCAAAGGAGGGTTGGACTTGGAAATCGGAAGAAGATGCTGATGCTCCTTTGTATTGGGAAAAAATCGATGGAGAGTGGAACAGAAGGAGCTATCATAAGTCACTTCCCGTCTCCCATTCCGAGCCTGTGATTCATGTCTCGTATTGGGAGGTTGAAGCGTACGCAAAGTATAAAGGAAAGAGGTTACCCACCGAATTTGAATGGGAAAAAGCCTGCCGCTGGAACCCCGAGACGGAGGAGACTCTCTCTTATCCGTGGGGAGAGGAAGAACCGAATCAAAAAAACGCAAACATAGGCATTAAAAGGTGGTCTCCGGCTCCGGTCGGGTCATACAAAGACGCTGTCTCTCCGGTTGGTTGTCATCAAATGATAGGGGACGTTTATGAATGGACGTCATCAGATTTTCTTCCTTATGACGAATTTAAAGCTTTTCCGTACGAGGAGTATTCAAAAGTAAATTTTGGAACCGAGTATAAGGTTCTAAGAGGTTCTTCATGGGCTACCTCATCATTGGTAGCTCGTTCAACGTTCAGAAATTGGGATTTTCCGCGAAGACGTCAAATATTTGCGGGATTTAGATGCGCTATGGACGCGGAGGAAGATTAACCATGTGCCGTTTTGCGGCATATCTCGGCGAGGAGATCAAATTAGAAGAGCTTGTCTATAATTTTCCTCATAATCTTGTAGTCCAGAGTTACGCTCCTAAGGAGCTATTGGTCGGAAACGTCAATTTAGACGGATTTGGCTGCGGCTGGTACAACAGGGCTGTAGAAAAAGATCCGGCGCAGTACGCCACGCTTCTGCCTATATGGTCTGATTACAAGTTTCCTACAATAGCGAGAGCGGTGACCTCAAATATCATTTTCTCGGCAGTTAGAAACGCCACACCGCCGTTTCCGAATGAACTGTCTTCGGTATTACCGCTCGCGCTTGATAACTGTCTGTTTCTTCATAACGGGTCTATAAAGGATTATGATAAATGCAGAAGAAGACTCGAAAATGAATTGCCTGATGAATATTTCAACATGATTCAAAGTCGCTCGGACAGCGCCCTTATTTTTGCCGCTTTCATGTGGAAACTTTCAGAGATTGATAAGGGCGAGAGATCGCTCAAAAAAGCAATGATTGCAACTCTTGATTGGCTCAAAAATCAGCTTGATAGTATAGGAGCGAGCGCTAACTTGAACATGGGGATCACCGGCGGTGAGAGTATGCTGTTCATTAGGCATGAGTTGAACGGCACTTGCAATTCATTGTATTATAATGAGTCTCACGAACTCCTTTCAAAGGGGGTTCTTATAGCTTCTGAACCTTTGGATGAGGACAGCGGGTGGACTGCGGTTCCTGAAAACACTATAATTGAAATAATGCCGGGTAAACAAATAAAATTGAGTAAGATTAAATGAGTTTACCACAAAGAAAAGTAGAGATAGCACCGAAAAAAATAAATTTACGGAATAATTCCGATCCATTTTCGGATATCGCGGAAGATGTAAGAAAGGGTTTAACTTCAAATCCAAAAGTGCTTAATCCGAAATATTTTTACGATGAGGAAGGTTCGAAATTATTCGACGAAATTACCCGTCTTCCGGAATATTATCCAACAAGGACGGAGACAAAAATATTAGCAAAAGAATCTGAGCGGCTGATCGCCAAATACACGCCAGAGGCAATATTTGAGCTCGGCAGCGGTTCTGCGACAAAAACTAATATGATTCTTGAACCTATGACGAAGATGGGTCTTCTGAAAGGGATAGGATTATTAGATTTTAATGAAGAATTTCTAAAGGAAAGCTCGTTAAATTTTCAAATTAGCTATCCAAATGCCGAAATTATGAGTGTCGTTGGTGACTTTAGTAAAAAGTTGCTGTTTGATTCGTTTGAATATTCTCCGACGCTCTATTTGATACTTGGCTCCACTATCGGTAATATGAATCAGGGAGAGAGCATAAAATTTCTCAAACGCGTAGCTGGGAAGATGCGCGCAAGCGACTATTTCCTTCTCGGAACCGATTTGATTAAGGACGAAAAATCTCTTTATGAAGCATATAATGATTCGCAAAATGTAACGGCGAAATTCAACAAGAATATCCTGAAGGTCATCAACGATAAGTTAGGAGCTGATTTTGATCCCGCTCTTTTTGATCATGAGGCTATTTACAATCAATCGAAGAATAGAATTGAAATGTACCTGATCTCCGACTCTTATCAAAAAATCTATATTAAAGACTTGGACTTGGAGATAGAAATCGAACGCGGCGAAAAAATCTGCACGGAGATATGCAGGAAATACGACCGTCAGAAAGTCAAGGCGATGCTTGAACCGGCAGGAATGGAAATTATCGAATGGCTGACAGACGAAGATTCGTTATATGCGCTCTCCTTGTGTAAGTTGATTTAATGTTTTATTAAGATCAGATCTTCCTGAGGCGGAATCAAATATTCGGCGCCTGTTTCTGTAATAACAGCCATCTCTTCAACAGAAATAGTCTTGGAGTCGTCAGTTTCGCCGCCAAGCTTCCAGCTGAAGAAACCGTCAAAAGCGAAAGTCTGACCGGGATACAGGAGTCGTAAAGCATCGCCGGAAGGCGGTTCATCGCTTGCCGCTCCGCCTAATCGCGGACCTGCGTCGTGAGCCCAATATCCTACCGGATGACCCGTACTCCAAATAAGCGGGAGAGAAGAGTTCTCCCTCATCCAATTCCTTTGAGCGAGATCTACTGAATAGCCCGTTACGCCCGGTTTCATGGCTTGAAGAGCGATACGGCTGCCGCGACGGGCAATCTCCCATTTTTCTATGGCTTCCGCCGGCGGTTCTGTCATTCCCGGCTCCAATACGTAAGCGAATCGCTGAATATCGGTGACCCAGGTGCCGTAAACTTTGATGCCGAAATCGGTCTGTATGAAATCACCCGCTTGTATGATCTTATCGGTGGCGTGCGAATGACCCCTGTCCACGCCGGAATTCACATTCGGGTTTTGTTCCGGCGCCCACGCGTCTTCGACTCCGAGTTCCCGCATTCTCTTTTTAAGGTATTTGGCTATATCCGAGTCTCTGGTCTTCCCCGGAACGACCATTTCGTAAGCCTCTATCTCAAGCTGCGCGGTAAGAGCAGCCGCCCGCCGCATTATCTCGATTTCCGCCGGTGTTTTTACCGATAGCCATTCCGTAACAAGGTCTTGTGAAGATACAAGCCGTTTGGACATACCGGTTCCGATTGCCTCTTCGAGCTGCATACGTAGAGTGTAAGAAAGTCCGTCCGCGATGTTCATTTTCGATGAATTGATCGCTATCTTCTTTGGATTCGTTTCAATGAGCTTGTCAGCTACGAGTTCGAATACGTTTCCGCCTCTCTTAAACGATATTACCTTGTCATGAACGCCTACATCGCTTAGTGACTTAGCCTCTCCTTCGGGGGAGTAAACCAACGATGTTACTTTATCTCCGTCAAGGAAAAACATGAATGCGGCGGTTCCGCCCGCGTTTTCGCAACCTATATGCGCCGCCAATGGGTCATTGTCGTTTTCACGGCAGATAACAAGCCAAACATCAATCCCTGCCCGCTGCATAGCCAACGGCAGCAGCCGTTCCAATCGTTCGGCGCGTATTTCTACCCACGGATTATCAGAAGGGGGAAAGGGTAATTCAACTCTTTCTTTTCTACCCTGTTCACATGATAGAGAGAAGAGTAACATTGAAAGACAAATTGACGTCAATATAAATTTTTCAGATATGTTATTTAGTAAGGATGACATATATGCTCCGTTTATTTCATAAATTGAGTTTGTTCTGAGGGTAATATAATCTTGCCTAAACTAAAAAAGATAAATCTTTTAAAATTTGAACAACATTCCGAATCGAATCTGACGGGGAGGACCGAATATATCTGCATCAAGACCGTTTACTCTAATCCAATGTTGGCGGTTTTCGAGGTTTATCGCTTCGTGAAGAGCTACATATGTTTCGCCAAATGATTCAACTATATATCCACTTAGATCAGGATCAGTTAAAAAGCCGTCATCATAGGGATCACCGGTTCTATTATAAACATTAAGGGCATTTTGCCTGTTAAATAAATTTGATACATAAAAGTAGAGACTCGCTTTAAAATTGCCGAGAACAATACTCTTATCCAATTTCAAGTTCGTTGTGAATACCCACGGAGTTTTAGAACTTCCGACCGGTTCACTTGGTTTAGTGTTACGTTCATCATATAAAACACCCCCCCGGTCCACCGAGCCAGCGCCAAAACTACCAGACATTCGAGTTAGAGAATTACCGCTGTTAAAATTAATTAATAAATTGAGTCCGCTAAGTGCAAAAATTTTAAATGGACTGTTGTCAATTTCCAAAAATCGGTAATCTAAGATCAGTGATCCATGATGCCTTTGATCAAATCTCAAGCGATTATATTGATCTATAGTGATTGTTGAATTCTCTACCTCACCAATATTTGAATATGGGAAGGAATGAAATCCTATAGCCGATGTTAGAGAATAATTGATTAGCATTTGAAAACGGCGGATCCGTTTTAGAAATAGACTCAGTTCAAGCCCTTTTATTATTGATTTATCTCGGTTAATCAGCACATTATAACTTACACCAGAGAATTCAGGCAAGATTTCATATCTATCACTGACTAATTGACCTTTTATAATTTTATAAAATGCACTGATACCTAAGGATGCCTTATTAGAAATATCATGATCAATTCTGATCTCCGCTTGATTTGATACAATCGGCTTCAGATCAAAGCCTATCGGTTCACTGATATAATCCTGACCTGCCATTATCCTCGCAATCTCCGAGTTTGTAGCATAACCGTAAATTAAGTCCGGAGAGTGTGCAAATTTACCGTAGTTAATGTTTAGGACTGTATGGTCTCCAATAGGCACCGCAATCCCAATTCTAGGCTGAATCTCCATTACACTCTTACTCTCCCCCTCAAGATTAACCATGTGATCCCTCACATTATACATCGGATTAGCTGGGTCTGAAAGATGCCAACTGTCTAGATCAAATTTTTCAATTCTAATCCCTGCGTTCACTATTATGCTTTTGAGATGGATTCTGTCGATTATGTACACGGATGTAAATTTGGGACGTTTAGCATCATTAAGTCCATCATTCAGTATATCTCCAAACTCGTCATATCCGTATCCGCCAATACGGGCCCTTCTGAAAGTTATAATGGCACGATCTGATTTTGCTTGCAAGTCTGTTTTAAATGTCGTGTCAACTTTCAAATAATTTTGTAAATTTGGAATTGAACTTGAAGGGAAATCATATTGTCTAATAACCCAACTCTGATATGCTCCACCTATTGTAATCTCATGGTTTTCTATATTTGTAACCAATGCTAAGCTTATATCTTTGTTCGACTGTTCCTTTTTGAAGTAACCTGACATCAGTTTACCGGGTCGGGGAAAGGTAAATCCGGCAAAATAATAGTTAGGCGGACCTGTAAATCGTGATCTATATACCCAATCCTTATTTATCTTTGCGACTTCAAGGCTGTCACCGGAGTCAAGAACTCTTTGCAGGTCAAACACGCCGTCAGTTATAAAATTGGGATCATATTGGAACATATCAGCTCTCAGCAAGCTAACTCTGCCATTTAGAGATGTGTTAGAAGACAGATTGTAACCGATCTTTCCGGTAAGAAGCATATTGAGATTGTCTCTTTGTGGAAGCCTGCCTTCATTGAAGATGTTATAAATAGAACGAGTATTAAGTCTGCGTTCTCGTGTTGAATAAACCCCGGTGAGTCTGAGATTCAACTGGTTGGTATTGTATTGCAAACTGCTGTTGAGCGTAAGGCGGTCATCGTTACGTCCTGTAACCTTACCGCTTTCCCATTTAACAAGCGCTGAGTCACCCATCGTACCACCGCTGTTTCCCGTATCCTTTAAGTATCCGAAATCAAATCCTTTGTTGAATTGCGGGTTATAATCATCTTTATGCTGTTTTTGAAGCGCAATAAAATATCTTATATCACCAAGTGGACCTGATAGCGTTGCAGTCAAGTCTTCATAGCCATAAGAATAACTATCGCCCAATCCCGAAGCAGGCTTATCGGTTTCATATCTGAAAGAACCATGCATCGAAGAATCACCTGTTTTGAATGTCTGCTGCACAATACCTGATGCCGCGCCACCGATATCGGCGCTATAAACGCCTGTGAGTACACTAATGTTTTCAATAGCTTCCGGAATAGTTGTTATATAGTTCTGAGAGCTTGATCCTATCATAACACCCGAAGAGATGCCTTCGATCTGGTATCCCGTTTCGTCTGAACGACCGCCGCGTATAAAGATCTGCCTGTTATAAATCACAACGCCGGGCTGAAGTGAAATGAAATCACTTATAGACCGCGTAGCAATATTCTCTATTTGACTTGAATTTAATGAGCGATAAACAGAAGTGGTTCTCTCTATTTTCAAACTGTCTTGCAGGTCGTTATCGAACACTTTAGAAGAATCCGCAGTGCCCACGCTATCTCCCAAACCGTTTCCAAGAATAGTGATTGGAATAGATATAATTATGAAAATAGCAGTGACCGATTTTCTCATCAAACAATTTTCTGTGCTAAAATATGTGAATGCTTGTTAGGTGTTTAATTGATTAGGAATAATGGTAATACTCTTAATCGAATTAGTCAATTTATATTTAAAACTGTTTGATGAGTCCGATGCAAATTCCATCCGAAAAGCGCAATGGCGAGCATTCCGAATATCCCCGAAAGGGAGAACATATGAACCATAGCCGCTTCACCGTAAGGGATAAACTCGATAAAGTCGAATGGCAGCAACAAAGGAAGCGTTCTAAAGGTAGCAGCTGTCAAAATAGTCCAGTAAACAATTGCCACGGCCTTTCCTGAATAAATTCTTTTACCTCCGATGAATCCCGGTATCATCTTTGAACCCACACCGAAGACGAGCGTAGTAGCGAAACCCAACAGTTGCAAGTGCCTAATGGCATCTATTCCTATATCCACATCATACCCGAAAAGAAGTTGTATCCGCGAATAGATGTCTAAAAAAGCTGAAATGAGCAGCCATATATAAGCCGTCCTGATCGAACGGTTGGACCATCTTTGAGAGAGCTGCCAATTTTCTGATTCTATCGGGACAGGCTCTTGCCGGTCTTTCTTAAACGATATATTAAAAGTAGGCAGCTTCATAATACGAAGCGAAAGGATAAGATAAATTATGAGCGAAGAGATGGCTGCGCCGCCAAAAAGTAAGAGCAAATTTGTGAAGTCATTCTTCAGACCAAACATGCCGGAAACGCTGAAAATGATATTCAATGAGATCAAAATGCCGTAAGAGTACCCTAAAAATTTGGCGCTCTTCTTTATGGGTTCCACAGTGAAGAAGAGTGGAAACAGTCTTATTGAAAAGACGAACGAAATAGGCAAAATGATCATAGATAGAAAAACAGTTGTAAGAATTTCATTCCAATTCTGGTCAAGAACAACGTCAGTGATAATAATCATATGAGTAACAAGAGCCAAGTTCATTATACCATAGAGAAAATATCCTGAAAACACCATAAAGATAAACGGTTTGACGTCATTGAAAGCATCTGAAAGCCTGAAAGAATTCTTAACAACTGAAATCACGGTCTGAAGATAAAAGAAAATCCCTGCTAATTCCAATAATGCCGATAATGCTACCAAAAAAGAAGTAAGATAATAATAGAAACCGGCAACAGCTAAATAAGGTAAAATAGATCCGGCTAATATCCTCAGCGCCAATCCTGTAGACATGAGAATTAGTATTCTACTCAAAACAGATGGGGATCTAATGGGCGAATGCGAGAGGCGAGGAATAAAATGAAGGCTGATTCCCATAACAAGGAGACCGATCCAACCGAGAAGTTGAGTATGTCCATGAATTTGAATAAAAGCGTAAAATCCGTCACTCAAATTGAAATCATATCCGATCGTGAACGACAGATGAGCGGCAATTGCGAACCCCGCGGTGAGGGCAAAGAGGACCGAGGCTCTTACGAAACCGAAATTAAAATTTAGATGATTCGGAACACCTTGTCCAATGTTCAATTAGAATTTCTCCTTAACCCACAAGCCCCAAAATGAATATCAGATCCTCATCGGCGCGAATAGCATGTTTAGCGTTTGGCTCCATCGGGATAAAAACGCTCGGCGATAATTCAATTTTTTCATCCTCTAAAGTGAACAGACCTTTCCCTTTAAGGACTGTAACAAACGCCTCCCGGGTGGATGTATGTTCCGAGATCTCTGTACCCGATTTCATGCAAAAGAGCACATGCTTGGATGAATTTGTTTCCGCCAAAACTTTCGTCACTATGCCTTCATCAGTGAATGTTGATTCGTTGAATAGATTTTTATGTTTGTTGATCATTATAACCCCTAATTTTATGCACAGAATATACACCATTTTACCATTGGGTCAATTACTATCCTCCGACGGGTCAGTCAATATCTTTTAGAGAAATTACACTTCCCTCATTGGCGAATATTTATTAAGTTTGCCTATCGTATTTTTGGAGCGGCACTCTCCTCAAAGATAGAAAGGAAGCAAAATAATGAACACAAATTCGTTTGATGCAAATAGTTTTAAAGCGGGTCAACGTCAGCAATGGAACGGTGTCGCTGCCGGATGGAAAAAATGGTGGGAAACCATGGAGCGAATGTCAAAAAATGTCACCCAAAGAATAATAGAGATGGCTGATATACAGCCGGATCAGAATGTGTTGGACATCGCTACAGGAATTGGCGAGCCTGCTCTATCGGTTGCTCCTCTAATTGGCGAGAAGGGAAAAGTCGTGGCTACCGATGTCTCTCCAGAGATGCTGTCCATAGCGCAGGAAAGAGCGAACGGTTTAGGCATAACTAACGTAGAGTTTCAAGAATTGGATGCGGAGGAGATAAACTTTCCGGAGAACCAGTTTGACTCGATAGTTTGTCGTTGGGGATTGATGTTTCTGCCTGATGTTGACGCTGCCCTGAATTCAATTCATCGGATGTTGCTCCCCGATGGCAAATTCGCGACCGCTGTTTGGGATCTGCCGGAAAAGATACCATTTTTTAGTTTTGCCGTTCTTACCCTTAAAGATATGTTTGACGTGCCACCGCCGCCGCCGGATGCGCCCACAATGACCGGTTTGGCAGATGGAGTATTAGAAGACCATATGGAAAAAACCGGTTTCAGAAATATCGTCTCTGAAAAAATAACAGTCAACTTCGAGTTTTCTTCAGGCGGAGAATACGCTGAGTTGATGAAAGACATAGCCGCTCCGTTAAATATGATGCTCGTTAAACAGACTCCAGAGGCTAAGGCTGAATACTGGCAGACTCTTGAGGAATCTGTTGCGCAAAAATTTGCATCCGGGAGCGGAGCAGTTATACTTCCAAGTGTCACACTGTTGGTAGCCGGACAAAAATGATGAAGGAGTTCTCCAAAGGAGTCCTTCGTGACCTACGGAATAAATTCTGACTCGCACCTCAGATTCTCTCCCCTTGAGGGGAGTCTCCGGCAGCTGACGGACGAGGGGTGTAACCATTCGGTTCTGTACAATATAGAAGAGAGAATAGTAATCACACCCTCTCCCGATAAATC
>JACZYG010000046.1 GCA_022571215.1 Fidelibacterota bacterium
CAAAATCTATCCACAACTATGGTCTCATTGGAACGGAGATCAAGAGGCATTTAACGACAATTACACAAAGAAACTCTTGTGGATAGACGAAAATGCCTTCGGCGATAAGAAGAGCCAGTATAATCAGATAAAACATATCACTGGTAACGAATGGGTGCGCGTGAATGAGAAATACAAACCCAAGTATCGCGTTAGGAATAACATAAAAGTAATAATGACAACCAATAGCATGAAACCACTCGCGGTAAAGGCGGAAGAGGCACCTACTTCACCAAAAGATAATAATTTCTTTTTCTATGAGATGCAAACGGTTGATGAGATCAAGAAAAATAGAAACATTAAAAACGAGTTAGCCGAAAGACTTGGGTATTACTGCCGTACAGAACTTAAATCAAGGTTTGATGAGATCACGGCTAACCCTGATCCGGCATGCAGGTACATCATACCCTGCCCAATAACTGATTTTGGGAATAAGATATACCTGTCGAGTAAAACGGAGCTTGATCATATCGCTCAAGAAATTGCTGATGAAATAAGAAATAATGGAAACACTCATATAAAGTTTAGAGAAATAGTGAATGTTGCCACCTCTATGGGTTATTTGAGGGGAAGACTTACGGGTAAACATATTTTAACGGCTCTTCAGCAAGCAAAAGTAATTAGTGTTGAAGAAGAAAGGAATTCTAAAACTCGACTTGGGTATAGGATACTTGACAATGAACCTCGTGAGCAGGTTGAGATTAAATCCCGTGACACATTTGAACTTGAAATGACAAAACCATGACAGATAAAACTGAATGTAAGCCATTAATATTTAAGAACTAATCTCTGTAATGACAGATGACATTCTTAAATATTTAAATACTAATAATAATTATAAAAGAGAGAAAAACAACTAAGGCAAGAGAGATGAGAATAGGATGAGTTATGATAGAATTATGTGTCATTCCGTCAAATCATTAATATTTAAATGGTTAGACCTGATTTATCATGTCATTGAACGTCATTACTCTCGCCATAAACTTAATTGGAGATACAAAGAAGTATGAATAAAAAATTTATAGAAATAACAAGCAGAGGTAAAAAGATAAAATTAAACCGAGAGGGGATAATTTGTCCTCAAAACCCACAAAATTCTGATGAAGCACCGGATATGGAATTTGTAAACGTGGCAACTGAGTTCATGAGAAAATATTACAGTCCACGTAGACAGTTAAATAGAAAATGCGGTTCTTATGGGTTAAAGCATGTCTACGAAAGAGCAACCGGAAATTACATCCCTAATGGGGATTTTATATACGCTATGCACCTAGCAGGATTTGATGTAGTACCGTGTAACGAACTTAGTAAGAATTGTTGGTTTAATATTAGCAACACATTCCCAAAAATAGATACGATGAATAAGAAGATCGCAATGGAAAACTGATGTTGGTTGGTAGCGCCCAATTAACTAACAACTAAAAACCACGATATTACATAGGGTAAACTGAATATGAAAAGAAACTATCCGAAGAACAGAAAACCAAGAATACTGACCAACACTCAGACCTACGGAATTGAATATGGTTATGAGTGGGACACGATAAAAGACTTTTTCAGAGAAAATGGTATATATAAAACTAGTGAAAAGTTCGATGTATCACCAGGCATTATTCGTTACGTAATGAAAAAGCAGGGGATTAGACGTCCCCTGCCTCTTCATCTCGAAATTGCGTACCGCAGGGGAAATTGGCCTCCACCAGGCGCAAGCCTTGCAACTAACTATGTACCAGCACATTTGGAGAAGTCAATTGAAGAAAACTCTTAATAAGCAGCTAATAAAGGATAAATGAACAACTAATGGCGGATCAATAACGATCCTAAGGAATGATAATGGAGAACAAATACAAACTTAATGTAAAAAGTGAAGAAGCTACACGTGTACGGGATGAAATACGTATGGATAAGCTGAAAAGAAAAATGCGCAAATCAATCGAACCTTCGGTAAAATTAAAAAGAGCGCTTGAAGATTACAATAGGGATAATGATTTATTATTTGAGGGTCGTTCTAAACAAATAAATTTAGATTCGTAAATAAGACGATTTAAGCTCCTGCTTACCACCTCAGCTGCCTTTACCCTCGAACGTTAACTATGGGGAGCAGGCAGCTTGTTTGGCAGCTTAAAAAGGCAGCTTAACAACAACATCTCCGAAGTAGTGGCTAAGGGCAATCAATTTTATCTGCCGACGAAGACGAGATGAGATTTACATCCGTTACGACAGTCGCTCGATCCAAATCCGTTAACGATATGCTCACCTTCGATCGACTGATTAAGTGCACATTCGCCGCCCTCAAGAAATTCGAATACATCTACCGATGTGATCTTTGCAGATTTCGACGACAAAAAGTAATCAATGTGCCAATGTAATTTCTTCTCATTCCGTTTATGCCTATCAATACGGGCACGTAAGCCCAGCTTGGCACTGCCGGTATAGATGTACTTCCCTTTAGGGAATGAAAACCTGCCTAAGCGTCCGACATCGACGGTTTCCTTATCGGAAAGTGAAATGCGCAGTTGGTATAATCCGCTATTCTAAGTCATTTATACGAATGTAAGGATTGGTTACACAATTGTGAACTGTAAATCTCAGATCTTACCCACTCCTAGCCACTCCGAAGGTGTTGTTTGGTGTTGGTTATCTGCTGTAATTGATTCTCTTTTATTTTATTAAACCCTTCAAGTTAACATCAAGAGTAATTGTGTTATTCTCCATCTTTAGGTTTTCCAAGATATTTGCTGCCTTCGACTCTTCGATATTGACCTCCAGTGTATCTCCATTTAGTTTTAAAAACGGTAAAGATTTTTGTAACATACTCTCAATAGGGCCACGCAATAATACAGAAATTTCTGGATCGGTCTTTACCTTACATTTTATTATATGTGTCGAAGAATCATATTCAATATCTGTAATGTCGATTGAATATGAGGTGGTGATTCCTAACATAAGTTAACTCCTTATTTGGTGGGAATTATATCATTTTTATACCATAATAATTTTATTCAAATTAATCCACGTATCAATTGGTAAATCCGATGCTAATCGGCCACCTGTTCCGATTGTAATCGGGCAGTGATTCCGATGCTAATCGTCCACCGATTCCGATTGTAATCGGCCACTTTTCGCTCGTCATCGGAATAATTTTCTAATTTCCGTTGGCGAAACTTCCCTACCCCTCTCCATCGTAAAGTTCCCTTGTTCAGCGGGATGATGTTCTAATGCAGAGCAGATAATCTCGTGAGTAATTATCCATTCTCGCCGTTAGGCGGGATTAAAGACAAGGGAGTGAAACAAAATGCGGAGAAGGAGACTTACCATGAAAATGATCAAAACGATATTAAAGTTGCACCTTGAATCGAAACTATCTTCCCGTCAGATATCCAATGCGTTATCAATACCCAAGTCTACCGTAACCGATTACGTCAGGCGGCTTAAATCTGCCGACATAACGTTGAGGGATTTAGGTGGTGTTTCTGATGAGGAGGTCTATCGGCGTTTGTTCCCGGAAACTTATTTGGAAGCACCTCGCCGAAGTGCGGTGCTGCCAGATTTTACCTGGATCCATACAGAGTTGAAGAGAAAGAGCGTTACACGCCAACTGCTATGGGAAGAGTACAGAGAGGAGCATCCGGACGGGCTTGCTTATTCCCAGTTTTGCAATCTCTACCGAGAGTGGCGGAAGAAGTTGGACATCTCCATGCGCCAGGTTCATAAGGCAGGTGAGAAGATGTTCGTGGACTATTCCGGGCTCAAAGGAGAAGTAATTAACGCTGAAACGGGAGAGATAAAGTATGTGGAGATATTCGTGGCCGCTTTAGGAGCAAGCGGATATACGTACGCTGAAGCCTCCTACTCCCAGAAGAAGCACTCGTTCATTCTCTCCCACGCGCACGCATTCAAATACTTTGGCGGTGTCCCTGAGATCGTTGTCCCTGACAATATAAAGTCTGCCGTCACACGCTCCGACCGATATGAGCCGGTTATAAATGAGACCTACCGGGAGATGGCGGAGCACTACGGGACAGTCATTATCCCCACACGACCATATAAACCAAAGGATAAAGCGAAGGTGGAGTTATCTGTCAAACTCGCGCAGCAGCGGATATTAGCGAGGATAAGACACAGACAGTTCTTTTCTATAGAAGATTTAAACGAAGCGATATGGGAACTGTTGGACGAGTTGAATGACCGTCCGATCAAGAAGTTGAATAAAAGCAGGAGAGAGCTTTATGAAGAGATAGATAAACCCGCGTTAAAACCATTGCCCGGCGGCGGATATGTGATCAGAGAGTTCAAACTCTCAAAGGTCAACATCGATTACCACGTCGAGATAGAAAAGTGCCTGTACAGCGTCCCGTATCAGTTGGCTCAAAAGACAGTTCAGTGCCGGTACACGTCCAGTCTTGTTGAGATATACTATCAGAACAAGCGTATTGCTGTCCACAGGCGGCTCTACAAGATAGGAAGTTACTCAACAAATGAGAATCATATGGCAAGCGCTCACAGGGCGTACGCCAAGTGGACGCCATCAAGGATCATCGGATGGGCCGGAACAATGGGTCCCAACACCCAAGCATTAGTTAAAACGATCATGGAGAATAAACCACATCCTGAGATGGGGTTCAGAACCTGCATCGGGATCATCAACACAGCAAGGAAATACGAGACCCAAGCTGTTGAACTTTCCGCGGCGAAGATGCTAAAGCTTCGATGTTACCGGGTATCGCACTTCAGATCGATCCTGAAGCACAAGACGTACTTGGAGATGACTGAAACCGCTGATGAAGAGGTGGCTCCCCTCATTCATGATAATATCAGAGGAGCAAACTATTACGCGTAAAGGATCAACAATAAAGATAAGGAGGCTTAAGTGTCATCACTCAACCACACAGTAGACCAGATGAGCGATATGAAACTTCACGGGATGAAAGATGCCCTGCTAGGTCAAATGGAACAACCGCAATACAGCAGTCTAACGTTCGAGGAGCGTCTCGCGCACTTGATTGATGCCGAGGTCACAGACCGGCGTAACAAGCGCATAAAACGAATGCTGTCAGCCTCGAAACTCAAGTACAAGGATGCCTTTATCGAAGATGTCGACTTCCATCACTCCAGGGGTCTTGACAGGAAGACCATTCTCTCCTTGTCAAATAACGACTGGGTCGAACGTCATCACAATGTGATCATCTCGGGACCAACCGGAACCGGGAAGACCTACTTAGCATGCGCTCTGGCAAACAAGGCAATTACGGATGGGTACTCCGCCTACTACACGAGAATATCACACCTGCTCTCTCAAACAGCGCTTGTCCGTGCCGACGGTAGTTACCTCTCATGGGCGACTAAATTATCCAGGTTCAAAGTTCTCGTGCTTGACGACTTCGGTTTATCTCCTTTAAAATCGAAAGAATCACAGGAGATACTGGAGTTCATCGAGGACAGGGTTCAAAGAGGAAGCACTATCATTACGAGCCAACTTCCCATCAGTGAGTGGCACGGTTATTTTAACAACCCGACCATCGCAGACGCGATCATGGACCGGCTAGTTCATAACGCTTACAAGATAAATTTAAAAGGAGAATCGATGCGAAAGTCAAAAAATGTTCTTTCCTAATCGGACACTTTGAAATATATTAGGCATCGATAGAGAGAGGATGGGAAAGTGTCCGAACTGAATCGGAACAGGTGTCCGATTAGACCGGAATAACCAATCAATGTATAGATCATCTCTCTCCATCCATTGGGATCTTTGCTCCCCCATTGCTCTCTAGCCGTCTTAAGACTTTTTTTAGGAACCCATTCTCCATGGTCAAACTTCCGACCTTTCGCT
>JACZYG010000024.1 GCA_022571215.1 Fidelibacterota bacterium
TCATAACCTCACGTGAAACAAGATATTCTCTACTTAATTTTATAGTCATTCCTTTTTTAATGGCATTTAAATTACTAAAACCATCTTCATCGGCGAATAATGGGTAAAGATTTTCTGATGAATTGATTAAATTATTTTTTGGTATTAGTAGCGCAGCAGCAAATCGTTTTCCATTGTGGTCGATGTCGTGATACTTTTCCCATTTATGAAATTGTGCCACATCTTCAATATTTCTTATTTTATCCATTACACTTTCATGTAACATAATATGACCTATCTCTTCTGCGATAGTGAAACGACTAAAGTTTTCTGCTGTGTCAAAAATTTTGGTATCTATTATGATAATGTATGAGCCAGGTTCGTTTCTCCAACAGACTCCAGTTGTAGCATATTTTTCTTCTATATAATCCCTTGTATCAATTGGAAATTTCAGAATTCCTTCAGCAAGATATTCGACATCTATTGGTATTGAAAATGGCGGATCTGATAATTTGCATAGAATATCATGAGCAATTTTCTCAATTTCCCAAACGGGGTAATCTTTTATTTCGGAGAAATCCAGATTAACTCGCGGAATGTTGGGATCTGATATAATCTGCAAGTTTACTTAATCGTTCAGCATCCATTTTCGTATCTTTTAAAGTTCTTAGAAGGATGGGGATACCTTCCTGTTTCAAGGCATAATCGACTAAATCAGGTGCCAATTCCGTCTCTCTTGATTTTCCTGCCAAATCCATAAATTGTCTATATTCTTCTGATTCTTCTGCAAAGCCCAGAGCCGTGCTCATAATTTTTAACTTTTCAAGATCAGTAGGAGATTTAATTCTACTATACTCTATATTGCACAAATTTGATGGTTTCATATCTATCAATTTTGCAAATTCTCGTAAACCAATTTTTGATTTAAGCCTCCACTTTCTAAGATAAGCCCCAAAATTATCTCTAGAAGTCATAGCTGAACCCTCCTTTAAAGAATATATGTTATATACGAATATAACACTTTATTCACGTTTGTCAATTAAATTGTTTTAAAATGACACATAAAATTTACATTAGTTATTGATAATACATAATATGGAGATAATAACAAATCTCTATGTTATTATTAAACAATAGCTTAAGTGCGTCGTTCTCCTTGAACAGCTCTCATTTCTTCATTCATTTAATTCAATCCTCGATTGTTCTTCATTTATAATATACACACTTCCCCATCACAAAAACCTCACCTTATCCACATTCAGCGTGATGGCGTCTAATTCGGAGTCAACCGTGCCTGTGAGGACGTACGGGCGGATGGTGGAGATCATGTTGCAGAAGCGGGCGTACGTTTTCGGGAAAAAGACCGTTTCGTAGAGCGCGGTCGTATCCTCGAACGAGTAAAACTCCATCAGCTCGTCGTTTTTCGTGCGGACGATCTTCCCCGTCACGAGCCAGCCGATGGTACGGACCCGCTCGCCTACATGTTCACGGAGTCTGCTTGCCCGGACAGGCTTTACGCGCCGTATGCGCTCGTGATAGAGCGTCAGAGGATGCCTGCTCATGAGGAAGCCCAAAGTCTCCTGCTCGTGCGTAAGCATCGTTTTAGCGCTGTATTCGGGCGATTTAGGCAGCGTTTCGGGCGTGTAGTCGAACAATTCCTCGGAAACCGCCTTTTCCTTCCCTCTGCGGGCGGTTTTCTGCGACAGACGCCACATCAGTTCGGGTCTTGAACGCCTCGGCTCAACGGCATCGAACGCCCCTGATTTGATAAGCACACGGCTGTCGGACGGGTTCATATTCACGCGTTTCAGGAAGTCATCGAACGAGCGGAACCGGCTTTTTTTGCGCTCCTCCAAGAGCCGTTCGGACGCTTCGGTAGTGAACCCTTTGAGCTGCATCAGTCCGACACGCACACGATTATCAATACCCGTGTATTCGAACCGGCTTTCATTCACATCGGGCATGAGCACCTGCAATTTCATCCGGCGGCACTCGGAGATGTAAGCGAGCGGCGAGTAATATCCACCCCGGTTCGAGATCACCGCCGCCATGAACTCAGCCGGATAGTGCGCCCGCAGATATGCCGATTTATACGACACCATGGCGAACGACGCGGAGTGCGGTTTGCAGAACGAGTAACCCGCGAACGACATTATCATCTCCCAGAGCTCCTCGATAAGTTCCTTCGCGAAACCGTTCCGCGTGCATCCTGAATAGAACTTATCACGGTAATCCCGCAGTTCTCTGTCCGCCTCCTTCCACGAAATTATCTTCCGCAGCATATCGGAATCGGACGCGGAGAACCCCGCAAAGAGCATGGCGACCTTCGCCACGTCCTCCTGATAGCACATGATGCCGTACGTTTCGGGCATTAGTTCGAGCATCATCGGGTGCAGCGGTTCGAAATCGCCGCCGTGGAGCCTTCGGACGTATTCGTTGATGAACTTATTCGCGGCGGGACGGATCATGCTCGAGTGGATAACGAGGTGCTCGAAATCGCCCGTCTTCGCTTTTATCTGGAGCTGACGCATGGCGGGCGACTCCACGTAGAAAACGCCTATCGTATCCCCCCGCTTGATGAGTTCCTGCGTTTCGGGATCAACTAACGGATTCCAGCGGGCGTAATTTATCGTTATGTCATAATTTTGCTTGATAGCGGCGAGAGCGTCCCGTATCACCGCAAGAGAGCGGTTGCCGAGCAGGTCTATCTTCACCAGGCCGGCTCGTTCCGTCTGCTCCTTCTCCCATTGGATGATATTGACGCCCTTCGCCGACGGCATAACGGGAACATGGTCAGTGATGGCGTCCGGCGTGATGACGACACCCCCGCAGTGGACGGACATATACCTCGGATATTTCGAGATGCTGTCCGCCATGATTATCATTTCGGGCCACGGTTCGGGAAACTCCACATCCTTGAAATGCAGTCCGTTCATCGCCGACGATGTGTTCTTTATGTCGTACAAATGCCGCATCCGTTTGGTCATTGAGCGTATCTCGTTGTCGGGAATCCCGTAAACTTTCGCCACCTCTCGGAGCGCCGAACGAGCCTTGAACCGCACATGATTCGACACCATCGCGCTGTGCTCCGAACCGTATTTGTTGAAAACGTAATCAAGAACATCGTCCCTCTCGTCCCAGGGGAAATCAACGTCTATGTCGGGCGGGTCGAGCCGTCCTTCGTTCAGGAACCGCTCGAAAAAGAGGTTATGTTCTATCGGGTCAACGTGAGTGATAGCAAGGGAATAGGCGATGATGCTCGCCGCCGCGGAACCGCGTCCGCAAGTCCGGTTCGAGCGCGAGACTATATCCCGCACGACCATGAAATACGATGCGAATCCTTTCTCCTTTACGAGCCGGAGTTCGTGCTTGACCCGTACGCGCACCTTGTCGCTGACAGCGCCGTAACGCTTTTTCGCTCCCTCCCAGACAGCCGCTTCAAGTTCCCTGTATGTCTCCTCCTCGTCGCGCCCGTTGTAAGAGGGAAAGACAAATCCCGCTCCCTCGCCCTCGTACTTGCACGCCTCGGAGACGCGAAAAGTGTTCTCCAGCGCTTCAGGCATGTTCGGATGCGAGCGGCTCATCAGACCCGCTCCCTTGAACCAGCATTCGGGAGAAACGAGTTCCGATTCGGGGATACGGCTGAGCGTTGTGTTGAGGTCTATCGCCCGCAGCAGACGGTGGAGTTTATGCCTTTCGGGAAGTATAAAATGCACGGCGTTCGTGGCGACAGGCGGCACCCCCGACTTCTTGCTGAAACGCAGGAGCGGTTCCCTTTCCGTCAGAGGAGAGAGTTCGGCGTAGAGGTCGGATATGCCGTTATCCCCCGCCAACGCCTCAAGCAGAACAGTCGAACCGGAGAGGACTATAAGCCCCTGCCTGTCACGCTGCAAGTGGCTTGTGAGAGAAAACTCTTCCTCGCCCTTCTCCCGTTTCCTGTGACGCTCGGAAATGACACGGCAGAGAGCGGAATAACCCGATTCGTCTTTAGCCAACAGCACCGCACTCGCGCTGTCGTCAAGAAGTTGAGCGCCGATTATAGGCAGAATGCCTTCTTCCTTCGCCGCCTTGATGAACCAGTGCAAACCGTAAAGTCCGTTCGTGTCGGTGAGCGCGAGCTTCTCCATCCCCGCCAGCTTCGCGGCAACGCATAGGTCCCGTATCGTGTCCGCCCCCCGGCAGAACGAGTAGTTCGAATGTGTATGCAGGTGTAGGAACATATTTCCTTTTATCATTATCCCATTTAAGATGGGATTCCTGTACCCCCCTCAGGAGAGGAACTAAAACCTCCTCCCTGGAGGGAGGTGTCACGAAGTGACGGAGGGTGTGATTTTAACATTCTTTCCAGAATTATACAGCCGAACAATAACACCCCTCGTCCGTCAGCTGACGGACACTCCCCTCAAGGTGAGAGATCGTTGCTATAAAGCATATCGCTATATACTCTTTTTGTTCGCTTTTAATATATAAAGATGAAATTACGATGTCAAGTAATTAGTGAACATAAAGTGAACTATTGGAAATTTAAGATGAAAAATTGCGAAATCAATGCTCCTGACACACCCCGTCTTTTGTCCCGGGCAAGCGGAACAAAATCCACCCCTCTTAATAGAGGGGAATTTATCATCCCCTCCTTCCTAAGGAGGGGAAACGCTGAAAGCGTGGGGTGGTTGCTGCGTGCGGGTCAAGCGCTTATCTCGAATATTTTCCTATAAATTTCCCCATGGATTGGGAACTTCTTTACCTATTCTATTTTCAAAATCTATATCTTTTAAAATGATTTCAGTGATTTTCCCGTCTTTGGCGAATTTTTTCTTCATTGCTTCATATGATCCTTGACAAACACCTTTATTCTGATATCTATTTAATATAGTGCTTACAGTATCTGCAATTCGAATTTCAAAATATGTTCGAGACGAACCAAATTTACAGTTTTGCTGAAATAACTCATTCAACTCAATGTGCCCATCTTTTTGATACTTGTCAAAAAAGGGATGCCCGGATTCTTGCCACTCAATTGGATAAAGTAAAGGATCTTGGTGGGAAAAAAAGTATAACTGATTTCTTAGGATTTCATGCCAAAAGATATCCTGTTCCCTGCTTTTGACATATCCCTCATCAAGAATAATCCTCAAATCTACTAATTCTGAATCAAAGCCAAGAGCTATTGCGGTTCCAAAAGTATTTGACAGAGACTTAGTAATACAAGCTCCGAGTAAGAGTAATTTCACGTATTCGGGGTAACTTAACTTCCGATACCAATTTGAAAAGTCTTTGTAAGTCTTCACAAGTTTCATTTTTTTCTGTTTTGTGTACAATAATATCCCATCATTTATTCCAGCCAATTGGATATTTTTATGCTTTTCAATTACTTTTCTCGGGTTTGCCGATGGCCTGAACTGCATAGGTGTAATTATTATAATCGGATCGATATCTATCACATTTTCCACAAAAGCAGATAAATTTTCCTCCGATAGGTTGGAGCTTTTAAATTCTCCTTTTGAATCTTTTAATCGTTTTGGTAGACTTCTTTCCCAATCAAGGAATTGATCCTTTTTTTGTCTATATAAATCACTTTGTTGCCTTAAAGATATTCCGCAAAAAAAATGACGGGATGTCGACCCTTCCCTAAAATCGCCCGATTCGTCAATTGAGATTATCATAAATTATACCGTAATCTATTGTGCACCGATATCTCCTCACCGTACTATATTAAACCACTTCTCCCCCTTTAATAACCGTACGTACATTATTAACACCGTAGTGATAGGGGATCTGCTTGTGATTGTCGGCGTTCCAGATGACGATGTCCGCTTTCATTCCGGCTTCTAACGAACCGATAGAATCGCTGCGGTTCAACGCTTTAGCGGCATTGAGAGTCACCCCCTCGAAAGCCTCAAGCGGTGTGAGTTTCAGTTTCAGGCAGGCTATCGTAAGTATGATCTGGAGCGATTCCGTCATTGAGGAACCGGGATTAAAATCCGTCGCGATGGCGGGTTTGAGTCCCGCTTCGATCATCTTCCGGGCGGGCGCGTAGCGGTCCGAGCCGAGAAAGAAAGTCGTTCCGGGAAGGAGAACGGGAGTCACATCCGCCTCTTTCATGCTTCGGATGCCCTCGTCGCTTATCGCGACCAAGTGGTCTGCGGATGTAGCGTTCACTCTCGCCGCCAATTCCGCTCCGCCGATAGGCTCGAACTCCTCCGCGTGAAGTTTAAGTCCGAGTCCCGCATCCGACGCCGCCGTCAAAATCTTTTCCGATTCGGCAACGGTGAAGACTCCCTCCTCCGTGAAGACATCGCAGAACTCAGCCAACCGTTCCTCAACGACCGCCGGGATCATCTCATTAATGATAATTTCGATATACTTTTCACGGTCAGTGCTGTGAGCACCACGATACTCATCGGGAAACTCATGAGCGCCTAAGAATGTAGGAACTAAATCAACTTTTTGCATCTCATTAAGCCGTTTCAGAGCCCTTAACGACTTCAATTCATCCTTTAAGGATAGACCGTAACCGCTTTTTACTTCGACAGTTGTGGTGCCATGCTTCAGCATATTATCTAAAAACGGCAGACTGTGCTCAACCAGGTCGTCTTCGCTCGCATCCCGGAGCATTCGGACGCTTTTCCGTATCCCTCCGCCCGCCGCTGCTATCTCCATATAGTCCGCGCCTTTGATACGCATCTCGAACTCATCCTCGCGCGTTCCGAAGAATATCAGATGCGTATGCGGGTCAACCAAGCCCGGCGTAACGAGCGAATTATCCGCATCTATGATTTCACATCCGGTTTCGCTGAGTTCACCCGGTTTGCCGACAGAGACTATCTTCCCTCCGCTCAGCAAAAGCTCTTTATCATGCAAAACTTCCAACGAGCCTTCTCTCCCCGTCAGCAGTTCACCGATATTTTTTATCAGAATTTTATTCACTCACTCAACAGCTCATTAAATTTTATGATTTTGTCCGTAATAATACCATCCACTTTCATTCTGATACAACGTTTCATCTGACTTTTGCGGTTGACCTTCCAGACCATCACCTCTCTATTCATCTTCACGGCTTTTTTTAGCAATCGTGTGTTCAGCAGTCCCTTCTCTATATGCCACTGATCAAATCCGCCGACCATTTTTTCGGTTCGGTTCAGTAAGAATCTACGATGCGGAGTCGCAAAGATATACCCCGTTCTGATATTTTCGTTCCTGGCTTTTACCGCTTTTATTATCTTAGGATCGAATGAAGAGAGTCTGAATGATTCTATTGAAAGCCTTTTGTTTATTACCTTTAGAACACTTTCAGTAATTTTGTTCACGTCTCCTTTTTTCAATTCGATGTAAAACAGTTTCTTCCCTTTTACAATCTCTATCGCTTCATCTAATGTAGGGATCGTGCCCGCTTTATCTGAAATGTTCTTCTTCACACTAAGGGATTTCAACTCGGAAACCGAAAGCTCCCTAACGAACGAATCTTTGCCTGTCATCCTTCTCAAACGCGGGTCATGAAACACCACCGGAATGTCATCCTTAGACAGTTGTATGTCTATTTCTATTCCTTCGGCATCTATTTGAACCATCTCTTCCAATGCTTCGAGAGTGTTCTCGGGATATTGACCTCCGTTAGCTCTGTGGATTATCCGTTCCAATTACTGTTTACCTTACTAAAATTCTATTCCAATCATCATATGCCATTCTCACACACCCTCCCGATGGATCGGGATAAACTTCCTCCGTAGGTCACGAAGGACTCCCTTGGAGAGTTCCTTCGGAACACCCCTCCCTGCCAGACCAATGTCGGGCTGGTTGATAGAGGGGAACTTTTCTTCCTCTCCTATAAGGAGGGGAAGAGAATCCTCCTCCCTTGAGGGAGGTGTTACGAAGTGACGGAGGGTGTGACTTAATTGCTTCTTCTAAACTTATCCCATTTACAAATCACACCCCTCGCCTCTGCGAGGCACTCCCCTCAAGGGGAGAGGTTACTGCGCGAGTCAAGATTTTCGGCAGTAATCCTTTGGAGTACTCCAGCGGAGTTCCTATGGAACATTGACTGTGTCAATGCAACATCAACACAGTTGATGTACTCCATAACCTCTTTTTATAGGCGTCAGGGCTTCCAAAGAAATCTCTTCGACACCCTGACCGCATTCATAGCCAACCACCCCACGCTCAGAGCGGTGTCCCCTCCTTGTAAGGAGGGGATAACAGGGGTGGTTGCTGTTTGCAGTTAACGTTTGCTGTGATCGTATGGGCATTCCACCGCACCTACTTCCTCATCGGTATCTTTATACCGTGCTTCTCGGCAACTTCCTTTGCCTTTTCGTATCCCGCGTCGTAATGCCTCACCACGCCGCTTCCCGGGTCATTGGTAAGGACCCGCTCAAGCCGTTCATCCATCTCCGCGCTGCCGTCAGCGACTATGACCATCCCCGCGTGAATTGCGAGTCCCATACCCACGCCGCCGCCGTGATGCACCGAAACCCAACTCGCTCCCGAAACAGCGTTAAGCAGAGCGTTCAAGATCGGCCAGTCGGCTACGGCATCGGAACCGTCCTTCATCGCCTCGGTTTCGCGGTTAGGAGAAGCGACAGAACCCGTATCGAGATGATCCCGCCCTATAACTATCGGAGCGGAAATTTCTCCCGATGCGACCGCATCGTTGATAGCTTTGCCGAATATTGCCCTGCTGCCCTGTCCGAGCCAGCAGATGCGAGCCGGCAAACCCTGAAAACTTACCCGTTCTCCCGCCATCTTTATCCAGCGAACGAGTGATTCATCTTCCGGGAAGAGTTCGAGCGCGAGCCTGTCCGTCACCGCAATATCGTTCGGGTCACCGGAGAGCGCCACCCATCTGAACGGTCCCTTCCCCTCGCAAAAGAGAGGACGGATATATTCGGGCACGAAACCGGGAAAATCAAATGCGTTCTCCACTCCCGCCGATTTCGCCTGACCACGAAGATTATTACCGTAATCAAACGTAACAGCGCCTCTCTTCTGAAGTTCCAACATCGCTCTGACATGCCGGGCCATTGTCTCATATGATTTCTCTATATACTGCTTCGGCGCGGATTTTCTGAGAGTCAACGCCTCCTCGAACGACATGCCTGAAGGGACATATCCGTTGAGTTCATCATGAGCCGACGTCTGGTCTGTGAGGATATCCGGCGTAATTTCTCGCTTGATAAATTCCTCCAAGAGGTCAGCGGCGTTCGCGAGTATGCCGATAGACTTCGCCTCGCCGTTTCTCTTCGCCTCAAGAGCTATATCGATTCCTTGAGCCGTATCTTCCGTCATCACGTCAAGATAGCCGGAGTCAAGACGCCGCTCGATCCGCGCGCGCTCCACCTCGGCTATGACCGCCACACCTTCGTTCATAGTGACGGCAAGCGGTTGCGCTCCCCCCATACCGCCCAATCCGCCTGTAAGAGTCAGTCTACCTTTCAAACTACCGCCGAAGTGCCTCCGCCCAACCTCAGCGAGCGTTTCATACGTTCCCTGAAGTATTCCCTGCGAACCGATATAGATCCACGAACCCGCCGTCATCTGACCGTACATCATAAGTCCGCGCTCTTCTAATTCCCTGAAATGCTCCCAGTTAGCCCAATTTGGCACCAACATCGAATTGCTGATTATTACTCTCGGCGAATACTCGTGCGTTTTGAAAACTCCGACAGGCTTACCCGATTGGATCAGTAAAGTTTCATCGTTTTCTAATTCCTTAAGCGTCCGGATGATAGCATCGAACGCATCCCAGTTGCGGGCGGCTTTTCCTGTGCCTCCGTACACTATAAGCTCGTTCGGATTTTCCGCCACTTCCGGATCAAGATTATTCATCAGCATCCGCATTGCCGCTTCCTGGTGCCAACTCTTGCAGGTCAATGTTGCGCCGCGTGGCGCTCTGACCTCTCTTGCTCCGCTCATTTCTCGCTGTGCCAATAATCATTCAGATCCAACACAACATTTCCCCACTTCGCGTAGTCGGGTGAATGAGTAAAAAGTATCACCTGATGCTCAACGCTTATCTCGTCCAACAGTTCTTTCGAGATTTCGAGTCGTCTATCATCGTAGTGCACGAAAGGATCGTCTAAAACTATCGGAAGTTTAACATCATCCGACATCAATTCCGCTAACGACAATCGCATTGCGAAGTAGAGCTGGTCTCTTGCCCCGACGCTGAGCCGCTCCGGTTTAATGCTTTTCCCCTCTTTCGTTCTGATTTCCGGCGACCAGTCGTCATCTAACACGACACCGCTGTACTTTCCTGCTGTAAATCGCCCGAACCATTCGGAAATACGCTCGCTTAGCCTGTTGTGGTGCGACTGCTGAAATTTTTCAACGGATTCTTCTAATATTTTTACGGCTAATTGCAAAGCGTCGGATTCCAACCGTTTAGCTTCGATCTCCTCCTCAAGCTCCTCTATCTCATGATTGAGCAGGTCAATGTTGCCTACTCCCTGAACTTCATGTATTGCGATTTTTTTCTCATTCTCTATTATCAGAGTTTCGAGTGAGTCACGCTCGGACGATAATTCGTCTATCTTTATTTTCTGCTCCGCCTCCAACGCTTCACACTCGCCCATCTTTCGTTCGGTTTTCAATAGCTCGGGAAGTTCATTTTCCATATTTTCTAAAGCGGTATCAGCTGACAGAAAAGCATGCAGGAGTGACTTCGATTCCTTTTCAAGCTCCTCAATAGGTTTTTTCCCGGAGAGAATATCCTGCGTCAGTCTCAGCTCCGTTTCCCATTCTTTAATATCATCTATTGCTTTAAGCAGTTCTTTTATACCATTATTAGACAGCAGTATAGAGTGCTTATCAAGTAGCTTTTCTTTTCTTTCTATCAGCTCCGTCAGATCTGATTCTCTGACGGACAAACGTGTGTCTGTCGTGGCAGGTTTTTTCTTTCCAAGCAGCCAGAGTACAATTGCCACGAGCGTGCCAAAAAGCGTTCCGAGCATTGCTGATATATGCAGATTCCACAACTGCCCGATAGCAACACCCGCTGCAACCGCCACAATCACGATAACCGCTTTCACTCCGCCGGACAGAGTTTTAACCTGTTCAGGTTCCTTTTTTTTCAATCCCTCTATCTTGTCTTCTAATTCTTCTTTCTTCTTCGTGACAGATTTAAGCTCGTTCAGTTCATTTCTCAAACTCTCCCCTGCTTTTTTTATCTGAATTACGAGATCGTCATTCAGCTTTTCTTCGAGCTTTTCTTCTCCCTTTCTCTGTTTTTCTCGCTCCTGAATTTCGCCTAACAGTTTTTGATGTTCTTTCTCGTATCGTTCAAGTTTTTCAATCGATTCGATAAATTTCTTAACAGTCTCAATCTTGGTTTCCTCACTTTTTAATTTCTTTTTGAGATTACCGAGTTTGATTTCCGCCTCTTTCAACTCTCCTTCGACATCGCCCCCCTCATCACGGACGTTCAGCGCCTCTTCCAATGAGTTTTTTTGGTCAATCAGTTCGTTTTCTAAGTTCTCGAGCAGCCTGTCCTTTGAAGGGTTTTTCCAATAGACATTGCGAGTGATAAGTAATGTTTCTTTTTGTAATTCATCAATAGCCTTCTTATAATCCCCTCTGCCGCTTCCGGATATTATTTCGCGTATCTTTTCGCCCAGCTTCGTTTCAGCCTCATTTTGCTTTATAAAAGTAAGAGATTCCAATATATTCCTGTCGCTGAACCGAAACATTTCATTCAGCATATCAAAATAGTGAGCCGCTTCCTTCTTCCCTTGAGGACTTGCCTTATCGCTAAAAACCTCCTCCGGTTCGCTATCGTAATCCAGCGTCAGTGTAGTATGCTGACTCTCTATCACCCTATGAATTCTCATATTCTTATCTGCTTCGATCTCTAAAGTCCCCTCTCCGCTTACCGACTCACCCCACGGAATCAAGTTCTCCCGTTCCTCCCTCTTTGTTCCGAAAATCACAGATAGAATACCGTCCATAAGAGTAGATTTGCCGGATTCGTTGTCGCCGATTATCACGTCAATTCCGGAATCGGAAAATTGTACTTCCACTTTTCCCTTGAATATTCCGTATCGTTCCAGCAGTAAGCGTTTCAGCCGCATTTTTAGTCAATCCCCCCGAGGTGCGCCAATCCTTTACGGAGAGCGAGTTCGCGCAGACTGCGTTCCCGGCTGTCCAATTCTTCAAGACCGTTCAGTAGTGAATCTACAAAGTTTCCGCGAACGCTCATTTCCTTTCGCAGACTCTCAATCCGTTCACTGTCCAGAAGCGATAAATTATCATCAATCGTCAGCAGATAAAACTGCTCCTCATATGCGTTTATCAGTGAACCGACAGCGACAACACTGCTCGCCGATCCGGTCAGCTCAAGCCTGAGCAGAGTGTTCTCATCCGAAAGCTCTTTCAGTTTATCCCGGACTGATGCCGTAGCATCCTGAGAATCGCTCAAATCCATCGTTTCGGAGATCAACGTTCGTTTATTGAACTTCTCTTTCTGAATTTTTACGGAATTTTGCGTCAGTTCCACTACGACAAGCCACCGGGTTCCATCCTCGCCAAACTTCATCCCCTCTAACGTTCCCGGGTATACGATCTTCGTTCCCCCTTCGTCTGCCTCACCAAAGTTATGATAATGCCCGAGAGCGATGTAATCCATCCCCGTTATTCCGAGTTTTTTCAGTTTCAGTGGCACGCTCCGGTTGTGCGCTTCAAAATGAGTCCCTACGCCGAGCGAACCGTGGAGCATCGCAATATGAAATCCTTCTGAATCAGTCGCCTTGAATTCATCGAACGGTTCTTTGCTCGCTCGCGAGTCGAAACTGAATCCGTAGAAATGACACTCTTCACCGTTGATCGAGAGGGTCAGCGGGTCACCGATCTTCGGTTCGCTGAATAGGTGTAACGCGTCAAATTCCTTTCTCCAGAGTGAATCGGAATACTCAAACGCGTCATGATTTCCCGGTATGAGAAGCGAATGGATTTTTCGTTTCTTGAGCCTTTCGAGCTGCGCCCGAAAGAGTTCCACCGCATCTTTTGACGGTTTATGAGAATCGAAACTGTCGCCCGCGAAGAGTACCGCGCCGATCTTATTCTTCTCATCCACGGCAAAGTCAATCGCCCGCTTGAACGCCACGGAAATATCCTCGCTCCGCTTCCCGCTTTTTTCTCCGAGCGACTTGAACTTCGCTCCGAGATGCAGGTCTGCCAAGTGAAGAAGTCTAACCATAATGAGCCTGTTCCATAATCTGTTAAATTTAACTAAGGAGTGAAAAAAGGCAAGTTATTATGGTCATGATTGATCGTCATTGCGAGAAATCCGTTGGCTGACGGATGACGAAGCAATCTTTTTGGAGTGCATTGACTGTGTCAATGCCGCATCAACGCAGTTGACGCACTCCATATTACACACCCCTCCGCTTACAGCGGCTTCCCCTCCTTACAAAGGAGGGGACAAAACCTCCTCCCTTGAGGGAGGTGTCATAAAGTGACGGAGGGTGTGATTGTAATAGTCTTTCGATAACCATCGGTACCAAAAAGTCACACCTCTCATCCGTCAGCTGACGGACATTCCCCTCTAAAAAGAGGGGTGTTCCGAAGGAACTCCTTCGGTGGAAGTTTATCCTGATTCATCGGGAGGGGGTGTCAGGAGCATTCGGGTTTGTTTAACAGTAAGACCTTTGAGCACTCTCCTTAAAGAGAAAGAATTAGGATCCTCATCCCACATAATGAAACCATTCAAATTCTCTCTTGACAAACACCGCAATATTTCTTATCATGCCACAGCCCTTTAAACTAATCCGGTGAGATGGTAAGGGATAAACAGAAAGATATGAAAGAACCATCCGCCTAATGGCGGATTTTTTTTAGCTCCGCAGGAAGGTAGAATGAACGTAAAAGTTAAGGCTACGATCATTGACTCAGACGGACTCTCGAGGACGCTCACCCGTCTTGCTCACGAAATAATCGAGAAGAACAAAGGCTCGGAGGGCTTGGTTATCATAGGTCTGCGGACTCGGGGAGATTTCATCGCCCGCAGGATAGCGGTTAAGATCGAGGAGATCGAGGGTGTAGAAATACCCGTTGGCGCTCTCGATGTCTCTTTTTACAGAGATGATTTTCGCGAGACTATGGAACATCCCCAGGTTCAGCTTTCGGACATCTCGTTTGATATAGACGGGAAGCATGTCATTCTGATTGACGATGTTCTTTATACCGGCAGGACGATCCGCGCCGCTCTCGACGCTCTCATGGATTATGGAAGACCGGCGAGCATTCAACTCGCGGTGCTTGTAGACAGAGGACACAGAGAGATACCGATCGCTCCCGATTATACGGGTAAGAACATTCCCACCTCGATCGGCGAGGAAGTCCTTGTGAAGATGACAGAAATTGATGATGAGGATTGTGTTCTTTTAGTCGAGGTGGATGCCTGATGCCCGTTTTATCCGACAGGCACTTGCTCGGACTCGAGGGCGTTCCGCAGAAAGACATTCAGCTTATTCTTGATACGGCATTCACTTTCAGGGAAATTCTTGACCGTCCGGTTCCGAAGGTGCCGACGCTTCAGGGGCAGACGGTACTGAACTTCTTTTACGAATCGTCCACACGAACCCGAATGTCATTCGAGCTTGCGGAAAAACGTCTCTCCGCCGACAGCATAAATTTCAGTAAGTCCGGCAGCAGCGCTTCTAAGGGCGAAACGCTCCGGGACACAATCAGAACCATTGAGGCGATGAAGATAGACACCGTTGTTATCCGCCATTCGGCTCCCGGCTCGGCTAAACTTATGACCGGGTTCATAGATTCCAACATTATCAATGCCGGTGACGGCGCTCATGAACATCCGACGCAGGCTCTGCTCGATATGATGACGCTTCAGGAGCATCTAAATTTAAAATCGCTTAAAGGATTGAAAGTAGCCATTCTCGGCGACATCAAGCATAGCAGGGTCGCCCGTTCGAACATTCATGGGCTGAAGACCATGGGCGCCGAGGTAATGATTTGCGGACCGAGTACGCTGCTTCCCTACGAAGCGGAAGCCTTGGGCGTACACATTTCAACGGACATAAACGAAGCGTTGGAATTTGCCGACGTTCTCAATATACTGCGGATACAATTGGAACGTCAAAAGGGCGGTCTCTTTCCCTCGCTTCGCGAGTACCGGAAATTCTTCGGTATCACCATGAAGCGATTGAACGGATATAAAAAGAAATTCACCATAATGCACCCCGGACCTTTGAACAGGGGTGTTGAGATCGACGCGGATGTAGCGGACAGCGAACATTCTGTCATATTGAATCAGGTGCTGAACGGTGTTGCGGTCAGGATGGCTGTGCTTGTCCTGCTGACGCAAACTCACAATAAAGGGAAAAACAGATCAGATGGCTGAGAATTTTTCCGAACATAAATCGGTCTTAATCAAGAACGGAGTTATAGTCGGCAGCAAAAAGCCGGCTGTTGATATTCTTATAGAGAACGGAGTGATAAAAGAGATAGGAAACGTAACGAATCACCCCACTGATATTCACATAGTCGATCTAAAAGGGGCTTACGTTTCTCCCGGATGGGCGGACATTCATGTGCATCTTCGGGAACCGGGCAGGGAAGACGAAGAGACTATAAGTTCGGGTTCCGACGCGGCGATGGCGGGCGGATTCACCGCCGTTTGCTGTATGCCCAACACTAACCCTCCTCTCGATTCCGAAGACATGATAACCTCTATTAAAGAACGAGCCGTTGGTCATTTGGTGAAAGTCTATCCGATAGGCACAGTTTCCAAAGAACGAAAAGGGGAAGAGCTCGCGGAGATAGGAAACATGGTTGAGGCGGGAGCGGTCGGATTTTCCGATGACGGCGATCCTGTCTATGACGATGCGTTGATGCGTATTGCGCTCGAATATTCTAAGATGTTCGGCGTACCGATAGTTAATCACTCCGAAGTTCGGAGCCTCGCCAAAGGTGGCGTAATGAACGAGGGCGCCGTCTCAGCGCGACTCGGTATCCCCGGCATTCCATCTCACGCGGAAGATATTATGGTGGCGAGAGACATAAGGCTGATCGAACTCACCAACGGCAGATTGCATGTGCCGCATATTTCATCAATAGAGACGCTCGAACTCGTCCGCAGGGCAAAAGCCAAAGGACTTGCCGTGACGTGTGAGGTGACTCCGCATCATCTGAGTCTGACCGATACCAATTTTGAGAAGTTCGATGCGGCGTATAAAGTGAACCCTCCGCTTCGAACCGAAGAAGATATTGACGCTCTGCGAAACGGACTCGCAGACGGAACGATAGACTGCATCGCCTCCGACCATGCTCCCCATTCGCCGGAAGAGAATGAAGCCGACCTTTTGGACGCGCCGTTCGGACTTGTAGGGCTCGAAACGGCATTCGGCGTTTGCGTTGTCAATCTGCTGGACACGAAAGTTTTGAATTTAGAACAGCTCATTGAAAAGCTCTCCGCCGCTCCACGTAAGATTTACAATCTCCCTCCCGCGGAGATCAAGGTCGGTAAAAACGCTAACATGACCTTCTTCGATATAACTACCGAATGGAAAGTAGACTCATCTCAATTCCTCTCTCAATCACGAAACACGCCTTACGAGGGGATGACACTCAAGGGCAAAGTTTTGGGTGTCGTGAACGGGAATAAGGTTTACCAAGCGGACTGACACTCTCTCCCCCTCCCTAAGGAGGAGGATGTCACCGTTATTGTGAGACCTGAGTTATCAGGTCAAAGCAGTCATATTCTGTATTCGATTCGAGATTACTTCGTTGCTTCACTCCTAGACATCCCGAATTATGTTACTCTTGACACACCCCGTCTCAGATAATCTTTGATTATCTAATCCACCCCTCTTTTTAGAGGGGAACTTTTATCCCATCTTCGATGGGATAAGCGGGGTCAGGATAAATCCTGACTCGCACTTCATATTTTCCCCTCCTTTTTAAGGAGGGGACTGAGAGGTGGTTGTTTCTGGAGCGCAGGGGTGGTTGGTTATTGAATAAAACCGTTAAAACGGTTTCTCCTAAAGTTACATATCAGTAACCCCTGGATTAATCCAAGGGTTATAGAGAGAAGTAAAAGTGGCTGTCAAGGCTTGTCCTGACGCCTTAAAACGAAGTATGCGGTCAGGATAAATCCTGACTCGCACAAAGATATTATTACTCAACCGTTGTCAAGCGAAGAATAGCGCTTATCGTCAATTCGGCAGCCATGAACAACTCTTCAGGCTTCATGTACTCATCGGCGCCATGACCTCTATAATGCTTATCATCGGTCGACAGTCCGAAATCCACACCATTCGGGAAGAGCCTCGCTTGAGTGCCCCCTCCGATGGCTATCGGCTCGCCCGGTTCGCCCGTAACCTCTTCCCAAACTTCCAACAGCGTCTTGACGAACTTACCGTCAGTCGGTACGAAATGGTAATCTCCGAGCCGCATCGAAAGAGAGAGAGTGGAGCCGTATTTCCTATTGGTCTTTTTTATACGCTTATTTACGGCGGCTTTTACCTGTTTACTCGTAATGCCCCTCGGGGCCCTGATATTCACGATTGCGGTAGGGTTCCCGTCCGTAACGTTGATGATCGCTAAGTTTGTCGTCATCGAACCCATGACAGAATCGGTGTGCGCGATTCCCCATGATGCGCCGTCCGTTTCGCTCCCGATATATTTGCCAAGGTGCATAGTTAGTACTCCCCAGCTATTCGGCGTCAGATCGAGCGACGCAAGAAATGCGGTAAGGTCGCCTAATGCGTTATGACCGCTTTCGGGAGATGCGGAGTGACCGCTCGCTCCGTGAGCGATCAGCTTTACATTGCCTTTTTCCGGACCGAGAGTGAATCTGGCGGGTGGATGATCATTCTCCCAGGCGCGCGCCAATTTTGTCAACCGATTAAGCGAATTGGTTACTCCGGCAACAATAGCCTCTCCCTTCTCAGGAATAATGGAACCTCCGAATCCGCCCGACATGGAGAGCACGGTCCATTCCCCCTTTTTACTGCTTTTACTGATCTTGTTAGAACTCAGTGTCAGCAGTCCGTATCCCTTTTGAGCATGTGTCACCGGATACTCGCCGTCAATTCCGATTGTATATTCATGCGCGGGCGCTCGTTCCTTATAATAAGATATCTCCTCCCAGCTCGATTCCTCCGCGTTTGCGATGATGAGTTTCAGCGTATGATTAAACTCCCATCCTGTATCCTTCAACGCTTTAAGAACGTAATAGGTCATTACTACCGCGCCTTTATCGTCCTGAGTGCCTCTGCCGATTATCTTTCCATCTACGATCTCACCCGTCCACGGCGATGATGACCACTCCTGCCCTTCGACACCCTGCACATCGCCATGAGTCAGAATCGCGAGCACGGCTTCAGGTCCGGTAAGAGAAAACTCATCCACCCGCCCGTCATAGGTCTTGAATCCCAATCCGAGCTCATCGGCTCTCGATTCCAGCCAATCACGCTGACGAACGAACTCGGGAGCCATCCAATTCTCTCTCCCCTCTTCGGCGTAAGTTCGGAATCCGACCATCGTCTGCAGGTCCTTTACGATAGCATCGCCATATCGTCTGACGACATAATTCCGCAACAGGACGGAAGCCATGTTCAGATTCTCCGCCGGCAGTTTCTTTATTTCTTGAAGCACCGCTAATTCCGCGGCTAATTCCTCTGATGAATTTTCCGTCGCTGAACTGACCAACGCTTCCAAGTACGCCTTAAATGTTTCGCCGCCATCTAATTCGGAAGTGTCAGCCGCTGTGTAAACCGCTGTATAAACCGCCGGCAGCGAGCTGCCTGAAAGCAGTTCATCTAATGTCAGAATCGGCTTGGGCATCTCCTCTAAAGTTTCAGGTTGTTCGAATTTTTCCTTTAAAGTCATAGGTGGTTTGGACATTTCCTTTCCTCCCGAACATCCGATAAAAACCGCTAAAATAAGTATGCTTAAACTGAATAATCTGTTCATCTTTGCTCCCGTGTTCAAATTGTGAGTTTAACAGTTATATAAATATACGAGCTAACTTGCCGCTAAAGTTTCAATTTCTTTCTGGTTGAGCCTGTATGTCGTCCAGGCATCCAGCGTTTCCGCTCCGAGCTTCTTATAGAATTCGATGGCGGACTCGTTCCAGTCGAGCACTATCCATTCCATCCGCCCGCAGTTGTTCTCGATGGCGAGTTGAGCCAGTTTTTTGAGAAGCGCCTTGCCAAATCCCCTCCCTCTCATATCTGGATTTACGTAGATGTCTTCTAAATACAAACCCATCCGTCCGACAAAAGAGGAAAAGTTAAAGAAGTAAACCGCGTATCCGACCGGCTCACCATCGTAAAACGCTAATAACGCCTTTGTGTTCGATCCCTCCCCGAACATCGATTCCCAAAGTACCTTCTCATCCGCCTCAACAATGTCCGAGAGCTTCTCGTACTCCGCCAACTCCTTTATAAAGTGCAGCACAAGAGGAATATCCGCCTCTACCGCCTCCCGAATCTCAAAATTTTCTGTTTCTGTCATTCGAACCTTTCTTTACAATTCTCTATAATGGCTAAGTCCCGCTCATAAGCAGGGGGTTTCTTTCTTTTCCCCCCCTCCTTTTCAAGGAGGGGACACGCTCTGAGCGTGGGGGTGGTTTCCCCTTTTTCTTATACGTGCGGGTTAGGACTAAAGAAGAGTCTCCTTGACACCCCTGACCGCAAAATGTATTAGAAGTATAATTTAACAAACAGTAAGACAGGTTCAACCGAAATTCGGGCAGGGAACCTTTTAATATGGATCTGAAACTAAAAAAGACCTCCAAGCGTCAGCCCGGAGGTCTTTAAATCTTAAAAGGGTAAATGAAGAAAAATTAGATCAACAGTCACATCCTTCCAAGGGGATAGAATTTTAACTAATTAAAATTCTTAATCTTCCAGTCCTTTAACGTCAAGAGCCTGGGGTCCTTTTTCTCCTTCACCAACGGTGAATTCAACTTTCTGACCTTCCTCTAAATTGCGGAAGCCTTCCGAGCTGATGGACGTGTGGTGCACAAATACATCGTCACCGTCTTCACGGGAGATAAACCCAAAACCTTTTTGGGTGTTGAACCATTTTACTGTGCCTGTTTCTCTTTCTGCCATAATTTAATTTCTCCTTATTATTGGCTTTGTACTTTCAGAGATGCATGAATTACGAACAGATTTTTTCTATTTGGATCTTTTGGATACTTTTGAATGGTATACTGATCTAATTTTTCTGTTTTCTCATACTTCTGTCTCTGTTGCAAAAGCAATTTACTACCACGAATTGACTATGCAAGTAAAATATTCACTTTTTTAAAATAAATTAAATTTTGTTTATCAGTCTAAATTGATGAGTTTAAACAGTTTTTGGGAAAATCGGACAGTAAAAGATACCATTCTCATCCTTTTATTTTCATCGCGCAGCTCCTTTGCTTCATCTAAGTCTTATTTTACTTTGTCCGTAATAATATTTTTTTTAAATTTAGAACACCGTGCTTTTAATAAACCAAGAGAAAGGAGTATCGAACTAATGAACGGAGAAAAGAAGTGTACCGTGATTTTGGAAGGGACTTTTAATGAAGGCGGAATGAAAACTAAGGAGTTTGAAGAATATTCAAGAAGGTCTAACGCTAACGGCGAGGCGAACGGCGGAGTAGTTCTTTCTAAATATGTGATAGAGCAAAATTTGGGCAATGGAAACACCCCCAATTTTATATTGGTAGTAGAATATCCTTCTCATGAAATAGCCGTTGATACGTTCAGTAATAGTGAGTATAAGAGTATAATCCCGCTGAGGGATGTTGCCTTTAAAGAGGTAAATATCCTGATAACAAAAAGCGGAGATTAAGGGAATAGACATTTATTTCCACCTGTTTTATTCCTTCATAACAAGTTTAAGATTGCCCGTCTGACATTAGTCGGGCATTCTCATGCTGTGTCCGAATAATTCAAGAGTAAGGTGCGAATGCGTAAAGCGCTATAACCTCCCTTTCCCTGAAAGGATGATATCTTAACTAAATAAGCCGGGATACGCTTTTTCTGTCGTTTCAGGCAGTGTAGACCGTACTAAACTTCTAAGCTCATTCACAAGCTCGACGACAGGCGGAGAATGGTCTCTCAATATTTCTTCGGGTGTTATGTTGATTTTCTTCATATCTAAATACTCCTGACACACCCCCTCCTTAAAAAGGAGGGGATAAAGGGGTGGTTGATCAGAAGGAAATTAATTGTATGCAATTACTTTTTTATGAAAATTATGGATATAGAACATCTGAATCACACCCTCCGTCACTTTGTGATACCTTCCTCAAGGGAGGAGATTGGCAAGCTCTAACCAGCACTGAATGAAAAAAATTGCGGAGAGGGAGAGATTCTTGTGATACCTCCGAGTCTATCTTTATTATTATCAGTGAATTACCCTCTCGGTTAATAACA
>JACZYG010000047.1 GCA_022571215.1 Fidelibacterota bacterium
TTTTCAACTTATAAAATCAAAATCATGTCCATCTCTTATAAATGTACATTTTAGAATTCCACAAATTAGACGCCACAAATCAAGTCTCACAAACGATCGTTTTCGTTACTACTTATCACACTACCGACACCCCCAAAATGAATTAAAAGTAGTAAATAAACCCACACCGAAATCAAAGTACTCTTACTCAACACATTCAACGTTTTTGGTACACCTTCCTTTCTGGTATAAGAATAACGAAGGAGGTGTTTTATGAAGATTGGATACGCACGAGTGTCAACGGAAGATCAAAACTTAGATATGCAGATCGATGCTCTCAAAGAAGCAAAATGTGATCACATCTATGAAGAGAAAATGAGTGGTAAGATTAACGACCGGCCAGCCTTAGACAAAGCTCTTAACTTCATGCGAAAGGGAGATACTCTTGTAGTATGGAAATTGGATCGGCTTGGTAGATCCTTGAGACATCTTATTGAGGTAATTAATAATCTGATGGACGACGGCATGTATTTCATGAGTCTTCAGGAGAATATTGACACAACATCAACAAGTGGAAAGCTGATTTTTCACATATTCGCCGCATTGGCTGAGTTTGAAAGAGAAATAATAAGCGAAAGAACCAAGGCTGGACTTAAAGCTGCGAAATCACGAGGCAGATATGGCGGCAGGCCTAAAAAGTTGGACCATAAACAGGCTCAGATGGTAAAAAGGATGTGGAAAGATCATTCCGTTACCATTGACGAGATTTGCCGGACCTTTGATATTTCACGGACCGCTATGTATCGCTACTTAAAAGAATAGAGTCAATTTGGCTTTATTCTTTTACTATATTATCACAATTCAAGACTTAGATGAAGTAAAGATCGTTCTTGGGCAATACTTGATCGATATTTGAAGCATTTCGTTGAGATGCTATGCTATGGTTCGGGAATCTGTCAATGCCGAATCGAGATATCAAGAGAAAATGTTGCCTGATCACCAAATTACTGACCGATCCAGACCAAATGACCTTCTTTTAAGGTCACCTATATCTTTCAATTAAAAAATTGTTTGATCTCATCCCTGAGCCCTAAATATTCCCATCGCAAGAGAGCTATCGGCACATTCCCATTTACCATCAGATAATCATGGAAATCTCGAAGGTCAAATTTCTCTCCCTTCATTATCTTCGCATCACTTAAAAACTTCATTATTTGTAATTTGCCGATCTGATAGGAAATCGCCTGACCAGGATTGTATGCAAAAAAACCTGCTTCTTCTATCGCTGTCTCTTTATCTAAAGGCACTTTCTTCTCCAAATACTCTCCGGCTTCTTCAATATCAAATTCTCCCACTGCGAGACGAATGTCCACTTCAACTCTTAATGCCCTTAGCCTCATATAACTATAGATTATCTCCCTGCTCCGGGGGCTATCATCGAAAAGTCCGAATTGCAGCATCATCTCCTCTACGTAAAAACCGATGCCTTCATTTGCTCCCGAATCGATGAAATGTCTCCGAATCGGATCCGGATTACTCCACGAAAGCGCCATCTGAAAATAATGTCCCGGTACTCCTTCATGAATGATGATCGCTCTTGGATCTTGCGCCATCGATAAGCTGAAATAAGGCAGATCTGGCGAAGGATCCTTGATATATTTTACCGCATTCTCTTTTAATCGTGATTCTGAGGTAAGATCATCCATCACACCCATATACGCAAGAGGCGCCAAATGAGCGGGGGTCTTAACGTTGATATAATGGGATAGAGATTTAGGAACCGTCATAATATTCTTCTCTTCAAGAAATGTTCTTATATTCTCTTCCTCTAAATTTGCTCGTGACATTTGTTCCTCGGCATTTGCGAACAATGTCAGTTCAGGTAGATCGGCATTTCTTAATTGTTCAAATTCTTCAAATATCAATGAACGATTCCACTCCAACTCTCCCTGTCGCAACAACTCCTCCGGAGAATATGGGATCAAAGCAATATTATCTAAAAAGTATTCATAGCCCTCCCTGCCTACGCTAAAATCATTTGTCATAGCGGGATGCTCCATTTTTAACCATTTTGTATAATCCTCTAACGCTTTGATGGCATTTTCACTCGCATGACCTAATACATCACGTAAGCTTTCCGGGAATAATGGCATTAAAGCATCGTTTGTAGCTTCCAACTTTTTCCTGATATTCTCAAGATTTCCAAGAGCAATATCAGCGAAAGATGCAACCGGATCAGTTAAATTGATCTTGGCATCTTCTACTGTCTGTGAAAAAGAATTTAATATGGTAATGATATTTGCAGCTCTCAGTTCCGTCATCGGCGTACTTATCAACAGTAATTCAAATACTGCGCCTAATGTCTGTTGAATGTAAAAATCGGGATTGCGACTTGGGGCATTCAGTACAGTGAATTCCCAGTTTACTCTTTCCATTGCGGACCTCAATATCAAATAATCCACCGAATCGGATACGAGCCAATTTTGTTTTGGAATTTCTTCAAGCCTGATTACAAACTCTTTATACTTTGTTTTGATCTCTAAAATTGCTTCTTGAGAATACTCAGGATGCCAATTGTCAGGTCGCTCAACTCGAGGGATATCATCGCTTGTCGCTGGCTGAGTTACACTACGCCAATTGAAAAATTCTGACGCGAGTGATTGGAGATCTTCATTCAATTGATTGCCATCAGCATTTGAAACTTTTATTTTGAATGAGTCAGTCGAATCATCTGAACCACATTGGACAAAAAATATAAATGGCAGGAGAACTATAACCATTCTTCTGATTTTTAACTTATTAAAATACAAGGGAATCTCCATTGGTTATATAGTTGAACGATAATAGCGTTACATTAATGAAATAACTTAGGCTTAAGAGCATGGCTTCACAAGCGAAATATTTGCTTACTAAATACTCATCAGATGTATTGATATACGTTTTTTGGACACAGAAATGGCATACCAAAACCTATATTTATGACACAGGTTAAAGGAGTTTAGCCATAGGTCAACTTTGGAGCAAGATCGAATGACTAATGTTATGAGAACTTAATTATCGGATTTTAGTAATTCCTCTAACGCGTCTACTAGCCTATCAGCGTTTTGCCTGTTGAAACACATCGGAGGCTTGATCTTTAGAACGTTTCTGTCAGGACCATCAGTCCCGACGAGTATCTTTGCCTCTTTTAACCCGTTCTGAACCTCGTTCGCGAGCGAGGTATCGGGTTTATTCGGATCGCCATTCTTTATCAGCTCTATGCCAAGAAAAAAGCCCTCTCCCCTAACGTCACCTATCGACTGATAATCGGACATCAACTCACCAAGAGATTTTTTCAAATAGCTTCCTACATCGACTGCGTTATTCTGCAGTTCCTCTTCCTCGATAACATCAAGCACCGCCATTCCGATTTCGCAGGAGACGGTGTTACCTCCGAAGGAACTGAAAAATTCCATTCCTCCTTCAAAGGAGGCAGAAATTTCATTGGTGGTAACGACTGCCGACAGCGGGTGACCGTTCCCCATCGGTTTCCCGAGCACTACGATATCAGGGACAACGCCATGCATTTCATATCCCCAGAAATAAGCGCCGAGCCTTCCAAATCCTGTCTGAACTTCATCGGAGATGCAGACCCCTCCTCGCTCCCTCACCGCCGGATAAAGATCTTCAAGATAACCAGCTGCGATTGGTACCTGTCCGCCGCAGCCGACGATAGGTTCACTGATAAACGCGGCGAGCTTCGGATCTTCGGTTTGTAGCATTTTTATGACATCGGCGGCATAGCGTTTTCCTGCATTGGCGTCATGACTTCGATATCTGCCCTTATAGCTGTCGGGAAGTGGGACCTCTATGACATGATCCGCCTTCCCTTGCCCGCCCGGACCCGTGTATTTGTAATGACTAATATCGATGTCGAGATGCGTAAGCCCGTGGTAACCACTCTCCATTACCATGATTTTTCCGTTGCCGGTATGATTCATGGAGAGCCTTATCGCCAGATCAGAAGCTTCGCTCCCCGAGTTGACGAAAAATACTTTATTTAATGCTTCAGGAAATTTAGCGAGAAGCCGCTCAGAGTAATTGTTGAGCTGGTCTGTCAGATATCTCGTGTTCGTGTTTAGTGCCGCCATTTGTCGCTGACCTGCCTGAACGACCCTCGGGTGGCAGTGTCCCACATGCGGGATGTTGTTATAGGCATCGAGATATGTGTTCCCTTCGGAGTCGTACATATACTGGAACGCAGCTCCGGTCATTTTGATCGGCCTCGGGAAACTCAGCGACAGCGCCTTGCTGATATGATCGTCTCTCCGTTCTACCTCATCCTCCTCTGATTGACCCGCAGCAGGTGTCAGTCCCACCGCTCTTCTGAATGCCGCTCTCGCATATCCTGGGCTTATTGAAATCCACTTGTGCAGCATAGCAAATGCCTGTTTCTGACTGACTTTGATATGCTCATTTTCAGGCTCTTGTTTTTGGGAATATGAAGAATTGCAGACGCTTGTGCACAATCTTGCCGCGATGAGATGGTAAAGCAGATCGACTTCGGCTTCCTTAAGGGGAATAATCTCATTGTAGGCGCCGATGATGTGCCTTGCCTGCCCGATGGGATCGTCTTTTCCCAATATCGCATATGCGATCGCAATGGCGAGTTCGTTTATCAGCTGCGAATAGGACAGGTCAAAAAAATCGATGATGCCGATAACTACGCCGTCTCTGACGATCAAGTTTTCTCCATTCGCGTCGGAATGGATGATCGACTTCCGCAATCCCGGCAGCTTCGGTTTGACAAGTTCCTCGTTCTGAAGAAAATAGTATTCGACTATCTTCCTGTCATTCGGATCGATGATATGCTTTATGAATCGGCGGTTCAGATAGTGATACTGCAGGTCCCACTGAAATTGACGCACCTCTATCGCGAAGCTACGATAATCGAACAGGTGCTTATTCAGAGCTGCGAGAAATCTACCGAGAGACTTGGCGAGGTCCGGTGTGTTTTCAGTATCCGAGTAGAGATCACCTTTGACATACGACAGCAGCCTGCTTACCGTCTTCTCTCCGTCTTTTTCTAAGATCGTCATCGGGTCGCCGTCGACGTTGTCCTGCGGTTGCGGGAAAGAATATCCGGACAGATCTGATAGTTTTTTCAAGATTTCGTCTTCCGCCTCCAGACGCTCTTCAAGACCGTACTCATCCGTATACTGCTTTAGGACATATACATTATCGCCCAAAATTACCTTGAAGTTGACGTTCTCGTATCCCCCAAGCCGCTTGATTACCGCGCCAGTAATTCCGTAGTACTTTTGCAGTAAGTCTTCTGTGTTCAATACAAGATTCTCCAAATTTTAAAATAATGCGAATGACCTATAAAGATACATTCCGACAGAATCGCCTATCAATGAAAATTGACCTGCCCGTATTGTTCGAACACCCTTCTTGTTACATATTAAGCCCCATTTCTCTCATATTCTCATAAAAGTATGAGTTTTGGAAAGATCATTCTATTCCTATAGACGAGATTTGTCGGACTATCGATATATTTAGATCCAATTTATACCACTACTTAAAAGAATAGAGTGTTCTTGGCTTTATTCATTTACCATATTATTACTATCTAACGGTCCCGGCGTGACATGCTCCCTCAAGTAACGAGTTAACAAGGTAAAGAGATGCTCTCTTGTTCCCTCACCCTCCCGAATCGCATGCGTTCGATTCGGATAAGGCATAAACGTAAAATGCTTTCCATGTCGGATGAGCTCGTCCACTAACGCTTCGGAATTCTGATAATGGACGT
>JACZYG010000048.1 GCA_022571215.1 Fidelibacterota bacterium
GAAACGTATGACCGAGAACTTCAAAACATCTTTGCTATACAGGATGAAATAACCGACAATATTATTAAATCTTTAAAGGTATTTCTAAGTGATAATGAGAAGAAATTAATCAAAAATAAACCGTCTATAGAGGTTAAAGCTTATGATTTCTATCTTCGCGCCCGAAAGTTTATGCATAGTTGGACAAAGAAAAATCTTAATTTTGCATTAAAAATGCTACATCGTGCGATTGAAATCGACCCCAATTATGCGCTTGCATATGCAAGCATAGCTGAATGCTACTGTTGGATTTATGCGTATTACGAGAGCAAAGAAGAAAATCTGATTAAAGCCGAGGAAGCGAGCCAAAGATCGGTTGAACTTGGACCTGATCTGGCAGAAACTCATGTGTCTAAGGGAAATTCTTACTCTCTCTCTAAAAAGTTTATTGAAGCAGAAAGTGAATTCAGAACAGCAATTGGAATTGATCCTAATTTATTTGACTCATACTATTATCTTGGCCGGACTAATCTGGTTCAGGGCAAATTGGAAGAGGCGTCACAATATTTTAAGAAGGCAAGTGTTCTATCTACCGAAGATTACCAAGCATTACTTTAGACTTGGCAATAAAAAATTAGGATTGGAATGGGCCACTAAAGCGCTTGAATTAGAACCGGATGATTCGGGGGTCCTATATAATGTCGCGTGTTGTTATTCCTTACTTGGTGAGATAGAGGATTCTATAGAATTGTTAGAGAAATCAGTTAATAGCGGTTTTGCTAAGAAGGATTGGCTTATTAACGATTCCGATTTGGATCCGCTTCGAGATCATACTAAATTCCGGTCACTAATTGAAAAAATGAATTAAGTTCGTTTTTTACACACACATCAACCGTCCAAAACTCATGAAATCAAGAGCTTATGATAGTTAGCTTATGAAACACGGGCGATTTGTTTAATAAACTGACGTTTATGAGAGTTGTACGATATGATGGGGTCATATTAAACTAAGCAGGCGGTCTAAATGACGGAGCGAGTTTGTTTCGGCTGACTAAAAATGACTTGTATTATTGATTCATTTAAATAAATTTTACAATCAGAATTAAATGAAAGTTTACGAATTTTAATATCGCAATTTTATGATATACCGTTTATTGCCGGGCAGCGGCTGATACTTAGGCGCTGATAATGAAAATTAATTCTTGCTCAACATGAGATTGTTTGAAATTGTTAAACCGCCTCAGCTTATCGGTAAAGGTAAGCATAAGAGTTGGCGATAAAAAAGTGAATTAAACAAGAAAAGAATTTTTTTTGCAAAAAGCTAGGCTTATAACAGTTCCGTTTCTAATTGGTTTCTCCATTATTCTCATTTATAACATCGGATATTCTCAGGAGTTTAAGATAACTTTATTGCATTCGAACAGTAGTAATGGAGTTTTGGAAAACTGTGGCTGCCCGGAGCATCCTTTAGGAGCATTGGAAAAACGGTTAGCGCTCATAAAGGATATCAGAGAATCAAACGAACATGTTCTCCTGCTTGATTCGGGCGACTTGTTATCTGCCGTCGGGAACTCGATAAAAGACAGTCTGGCTCTAATATCAATAAATTTGATGGATTACGACGCCATCACCTTCGGTGACCAGGAGTTTTCCAACGGTGTGGATTTCTTCCGAAGGTTAGTTAATATCGGCAAGATACCGTTCGTTTCCTCGAATGTCGCCGTTCAGGGACAATCATTAGCTCCACCATATCGTATCTTTAATGTCGGTGGAATTCGCGCGGCAGTAATCGGTGTGACGAGCCCATCGGTCTTTATGTTATTTCCTGTTGATAAGAAAATAGGAGTTGAGGTCACCGATCCGGATTTGGTATTACAGGACATTATCTCAGAGGTTGAGGGAAAATCGGATTTGATAATTCTTTTATCCCATTCAGGTTATGATGAAGATCTGGAGCTTGCCGCTAAATACCCGTCTATTGATATAATAGTTGGAGGTCATTCACAAACTTTGTTGGAAGAGCCGACGAAGGTTGGTAAAACGCTGATAGTTCAGGCAGGGCAGAGCGGCTTTTTTCTCGGTGAATTAAACCTTATACTTGATAGTAGCGGTAAGATTTTATCTTATGAATGGCGGTTGATTCCTCTTACTTTAGAGTTGCCGGATGACCCGGAAATACTTGCGCTGATAAGAGAATACAATCAGATTGTGGCGGCGGGGGGAATGAGACAAGTTCCGGTTTACTTGCCGGTTTTAGGAAGTAAATTTGCCGTTCTCGCCAGCGATGATTGCAAGGATTGTCACATTAACGAGTACAATGCCTGGAAGAAAGACGACCATTCATTTGCCTTCAAAACGATTGTGGATGCGAGAAAAACGAAAGACTCGGAGTGTCTTTCATGTCATACATCCGGGTTTGGACGCGATGACGGTTTTACGTCGTATGCGTCGACTGCGCATTTAATCAACGTTAACTGTACCGAATGTCACCTTACAAGCCGGGAACATTTTGATAATCCTTCAGAAACGCCTGTGGAAAAAATTATTGAAGCCACCTGTACGCGATGTCATACTGCTACGAACAGTCCCGAGTTTGTGTACGCGAATTACTTTTTAAAAACAAACCACACAGTAAAAGTTTCATATGATGATAAAAACTTTCACATAGTAGAGAAAGGAGAAAGTCTTTCCATAATAGCGTTGAACAGGTGGGGAGAGATGTCGATGTGGAGTGATATTTACCGACTGAACAGAAATGAGGTGAGCGACCCCGACCTTATATATCCAGGTCAAAGGCTTACTATACCGGAGATAAAAAAATGACATTAAGATTCACGTTAACAACCCTGTTCTTTTCTGTAATAGCGCTCAATATATTCCAGAGTTCGCCGGTTTTCGCGCAGCAGGCAGACAGCGTAAAAAAGGCATTAGCTGTTGGTGATGCAGCGCCGAAGTTGGTTTTGAGGGATCTGTCGGGAGAGTATATATATCTCAGTGATTATACAGGGAAGGAACTGCGTCAGCCTTGGAAGCAGCGGGAAAAGCATGTGGTTGTGTTAAGCTTCTTCGCCACATGGTGTATACCATGCAGGACCGAGATACCGATTCTCGGTGAGATAGCCGCAAATTTCACGGACGAACCGCTTAAGATTTTTTTGGTGGATTTAAATGAAAAGGCTGAGCTGATAGTTCCGTTCATCGAGGAGTTTAGCGTTTCGATTCAGGTATTAATGGACATATACGGTGTGGTTGCGGACAAGTATGGTGTGGTAGCGCTGCCGCAACTTTTTCTCATTGACAAAGAAGGCACTATCAGGTACATTAGCCGAGGCTTAAAAGACGCAGAGATATTTCGTTCAACCCTATTAAAAAATATTGAAATCTGGCTTAATGTCGAAAATTGATTCAACGCTATACGAGGTGAGTTCATGATGAGAGATTCATTAAAGGCAATGTTGTTTTTCCATCTGTGTGCTTTCTGGTCTATGACACAGGGAACTCTATACGCTCAAAATCAAGAGAGCGGTGTTGATAAAATTCGCGTCGCCGTACTTGATTTTGAGGGTAAGGGGATATCCTCGATGGAAGCATCAGTGCTTACCGACCGGTTGCGAAGCAATTTGGTAGAGACTGGCACTTTTGACGTCGTAGAACGTGGTAAGATGAATGAGATTCTTGGCGAACAGAATTTTCAGCTGTCAGGATGCATCAGTTCCGAGTGCGCTGTTGAAGTCGGTCAGCTGCTTGGGGTTAGTCGAATGATTACCGGTGGCATAGGGAAAATCGGTAATACATACACGCTTGATGTGAGGGTAATCGATATAGAGACAGGCCGGATACTTGAAGCAATACCGCTGGATTACACAGGCGCGATAGATGGACTTTTGGGCGAAATACGGAAAATTGCGTTCAGATTATCCGGAAAAGAAGTAAAACCGACTCCTCCTCCAACAATTGCTGCGCCAATTCCTCCGCCAACTCTACCACCAACTCCTCCAATAGTTAAGGAAGCGCTTGCGCACCTTACTTTGGTGACTGTTCCGATCGGGGCGACCGTTTATATCAATGGTATAAAATTAGGACTTACGCCGACCATTCTGGATGAGGTTAGATCGGGCAAGCACACTCTCAAATTCACCAAAACCGGATACATAGACGATGAAAGGGATATAACAGTCGAGCCGGGGGAAAGAAAGGTCGTCACCGTAAATCTTGAAAAACTAAATATAATTAACTTCGTTTCCAATCCGAGGGGAGCCGCTGTTTACATCGATGGGGAATTGAGGGGAAAAACTCCGGTGAATGTTACTCTCCGTTCCGGAACTTACACGTTCAGATTGGAGCGGGAAGGGTATGCGAAATGGGAGAAAAGCGTAAAAATCATCCGTAATTTCAAGCATAATGTCAAGCTGCTTAAAATGATACCGGTGCAATTGCTGTCAGAACCTATTGATGCTGAAGTGTTTATGAACAATAAGTTTATGGGCAGAACGCCTACTCTAACGACCGTACCCGAAGGTAAGTATTCTTTCATTTTTCGAAAAGAGAATTACATCGAAGTTTTCAAAGAAAAAGATATTCGTAATCAGACTACGGTGAACGCGAAGATGAAAATGACCGGTGAATACAAAAAACTGCTTGCGGCTCAAAGCGGTAAAAGCCCTTTTCCATGGATTAAATTTGTAGGAGGAGTCGTATTAGCGGGCGGGGCCGCCGCCGCTGTCATTTTGGGCGCAGCTGATGCCGACGCAGGCACGCCAGCAGGCGGTGACGGTGACGGTGTGGATGATACTGATATAGGAACACCACCGGCTCCACCTAATTAGATGGGGGTATGGTAAATATAAAAAAAGGTTGCGGACTCAAAACTTTGCTTTTTACATTCTTAATGGAGAACATATTGTTTAAACAGACACTACTACTGACGCTGACGATGTGTGCCGCGGCTTCGCTGTCTATTCCCCTGCCGTTTACGCACAACTCGGTGAATTCAAACTGACGGCTTCCGATGGAGCGGCAGGTGATGAGTTCGGATGGTCAGTCTCCATCTCCGGTGACTATGCCGTCGTGGGTGCTTGGGCAGATGATGATAATGGAACTAATGCAGGCTCGGCTTATGTGTATAGCGGTTTCATCCCATCGACAACGGCTGCAAATCCTTTTGACCTGGACGGTTTTACGCTTTTGTTCTCTCCCAATGGCGCAGCCGGTTACGATGTAAACAGAATATCTTTCTCATTTGACGCAGCCCTTGGCTCCAATGTTTTCGCAGGCGACGATACTGATCATCCGATAACTTTCAGCTCCGGTTTTTCATTCCCCTATTTCGGCGCTACGTGGTCTAAAATACAGATCGGGTCAAATGGAATCGTTACATTCGGCGACATCGGTAACGCCGACTTTTTTGATCCGAGTGATTTCGGTCTGGAATTGCCGATGATAGCCGCCTTCTTAGGAGATCTGGATCCCTCGACCGGTGGTGGCGTCTTTTTCAAACAGGAAGCTACCAAGTTTACGGTTACATGGAACAACGTTCCTGAATTTAGAGATGACGGAGTAATTAATTCGAATACGATTCAGCTTGTTCTGTTCAACAGCGGTTCATTTCGAATAACATACAACGGAGTTGATATAGTCACACCCGATAACGGTAGTCTTATAGTTGGCTTCAATTCCGGCAGAACCAATCCACTCGTTCAATCAGTTGATTTCACTAATGTACCGATAAACGGCGGCTCAAATGACATCCTGTTCGAATTTTTCGGACCA
>JACZYG010000014.1 GCA_022571215.1 Fidelibacterota bacterium
GCCACATCAGTCTGACATATGTCGGGTAATGACGGAGATTTTTAGATTGTTCGGAAAGACTGTGAATAGGGGTAATTTCAACTCCTGAACCACCCGGTCTTTCGTCCCGAACAATCGGGACAAAATCCTCCCCTCCTTAAAAAGGAGGGGATAAAGGGGTGGTTGTCATATTGGAGCGGTCAGGGCAAGCCCTAACCCGCACAAAAACCTCCTCCCTTGAGGGAGGTGTCACGGAGTGACGGAGGGTGTTATCGTACAACATACGCAGGTTTTTCCTGTTTAGTGTGAATCACACCCCCCGCCTGACATCAGTCGGGCAGGCTCGTCCGGCTAAGCCGGACACTCCCCTCAAGGGGAGAGAAGATAAAGGAAAATGTTCATACACTTACATACACATTCGAACTACTCGTTTTGCCGGGGCGCAAACACCATCAGAGAGCTATGCACAGCCGCAAAAGTGGCGGGGATGGAGAAACTCGCTCTCACCGACACCAACGGTCTCTTCGGGATGCACTGGTTCATAAAAGCCGCCAAAGAAGAGGGTGTGCTGCCGATAATCGGCGCTCAGATGACGGACGAGACCACAAACGCCGTCCTCCTGGCTAAGAACAGAGAGGGCTATGGGGCTCTCTGCCGTATCATCTCGGAGCGGCACCGACTGCGGGAGACAGGCGAGCCGGAATTTTCCCTCACCAATCACCTACAACGCGACCGGCAGGGGCTTATCGTCCTTGCCGGTTCTATTCCTCTGTTGGAAACGTTAGCGGCTGACAACGGCACCTCCGACCTTTACGCCGAGCTTTCGCCTTTGACGGAACGGCGGCGGCTTCTCCTTTTCAGTCGTTCATCGGGGATTCCGCCTGCCGCCACGAACGCCGTCCATTTTGTGCTTCCCGAGCGGATAAAGCTTCATCGGCTCCTCCGGGCAATTGCTTTGAACACGACATTGAGCCGAATCCCCGAATCGGAGATCGTCACCGACGAGTGCTGGTTCAAAGGGGCGGGCAGTATGGGAAAAGCGAATCCCGACGCGCCGGAAGCTTTGGAGAACACTCTGCGTATTTCGGAGGCGTGCAAGTTCGAGGGAGAGGGAGCGGGTTTCGTTTTTCCTTCGTTCGACGGTATGAGCGAGGATGAAGCGTTCAGCGAATTAGAGTCGGCGGTGTGGGAGGGAGCGAAAAGCCGTTACGGCGATGTGAGCGATAAGGTACGGGGGCGTGTCGCTCACGAACTCCGACTCGTTAAGGAGAAACGGTTCGCCTCATATTTTATGGTGGTGCGGGACATCGTCTCCCGTTCCGATCGCACCTGCGGGCGCGGTTCCGCCGCCGCAAGCATAATCGCCTATTCGCTTGGTATCACACACGTTGACCCGATAAAGCATAACCTGTTTTTCGAGCGGTTTTTGAACGAAGGTCGGCTGGACCCGCCCGATATAGACATTGATTTTCCCTGGGACGAACGGGACGCTGTCCTCGACTATGTCTTTAAGAAATACGGCACTGAACACAGCGCAATGGTGTCGAATCATGTACGGTTCAAGGCGCGCTCGGCGCTCCGTGAGGTGGCGAAAGTTTACGGTATTCCCGACAATGAGATTCGTTCGATGACAAAACGGATGAAGCACCTTTACGATGTGAAGAACACTTCCTCCGCTATGAGCCAGATGCATTTCAAGGATGTGGAATTTCCCGAACCGTGGCCCGAGATAATCAATATGGCGGACAGCATTTCGGGCTTTCCGCGGAATATGTCCGTCCACTGCGGCGGTGTGGTCATCACTCCCGACAGCATCACGAGTCATGTGCCTGTTATGCCCGCTCCTAAAGGGGTGAACATCATTCAGTGGGAGAAAGAGCAGACGGAACGCGCCGGACTGGTGAAGATAGACCTGCTGGGCAACCGCTCTCTCGCGGTTATCAGAGACGCTCTCGCCGCTGTGAAAAAGAACTACGATATATCCATAAACTACGCCCGATGGAATCCGCTTATCGACCCTGCAACGCAGGAACTCATCAAGGCGGGGGACACTTTAGGCGTTTTCTACGTGGAATCGCCCGCAATGCGGCAGCTGCAGAAGAAAGCGAAGACAGGCGATTTTGAGCATCTCGTCATACACTCAAGTATGATACGTCCCGCGGCGAATAAATTCATCAACGAATACGTCCGCAGACTGCACGGCGGCGAGTTCGAGCCGTTGCATCCGATGATGCTGGAGCTGATGCCCGAAACTTACGGTATTATGTGCTATCAGGAGGACGTGGCGAAGGTGTCTATGCTTTTCGCGGGCTTCTCGCCTGCCGAGGCTGACGTTCTGCGGAAGATAATTTCGTGGAAGGACGCGGAACGGGAGCTGCGTGATTACAGGGAGAAGTTTTATTCCGGCTGCGCCCGGAACGGCTTCGCAAAATCGCTTTCGGAGGAGCTCTGGGAGATGATAATGTCGTTCGCCGGATACTCGTTCTGCAAGCCGCACTCCGCTTCGTTCGCTATGGTGTCGTACAAGTCGGCGTATCTCCGGGCGCACTACCCGGCGGAGTTTATGGCGGCGGTGATCTCCAATCAGGGTGGATATTATTCCACTTTCGCCTATATCTCCGAGTGCAGACGGATGAAACTGAAAGTGCTTATGCCTGACGTGAACGAGAGCCGATACGAATACACCGGCGTGGATAATCGTGTGCGGGCGGGGCTTATGCAGATAAAGGGGCTGGCTGCGGAAGCTTCCGAAATGCTTTTGGAAGAACGGAAGAGGAAACGGTTTCGCTCGTTAGATGATTTTATGCGGCGTTTGGAGATGCACCCGTCCGATCTGCGTCTGCTCATAAAATCGGGAGCGTTCGACGGGATAGAGCCCAGGCGGACCCGACCCGAACTGATGTGGCGGCTGTCGCAGTGGACGGCGCGGAAACGTGAACGGCAAACGGCTCCCGTAACCCTCTTTGAGGAGACTGTTCCGGACAGACTGCCCGAATCGCCCGAATATAGCCCGAAGAAGCTCCTCTCGCACGAGCAGGAGACGCTGGGCTTCCTGCTGAGCCGGCACCCGCTGACGCTCTACCGCGACCGGATACGGAAGGTTGAGCCTGTCCGCGGAAGCAATCTCCACCTGCACATCGGCAAACGCGTCCGCACCATCGGCTGGCTCGTGACGGGGAAGATAGTCCGCACGAAAAACGACGAGCTGATGGAGTTCTACTCGTTCGAGGATACGACCGCGCTCTACGAAACGGTCTTCTTCCCGAAAACCTACGCCCGCTTCTGCAACATGATCTCCACCATCCGTCCGTACGTCCTCACAGGCACGGTCGACTCCGAATTAGACGCCATCACGCTGAATGTGGATGATGTGAGGTTTTTGTAGATAATTAATGATTTCAATCAGTTTGGTAGTGATTTATAAATAAGAAAGAGTTCAAAAATTCCCCTCTACTAAGAGGGGAGTACTCCGTAGGAGGGAGGGGTGTAATTATTCCTTAAAGTTAATACTAGGAAGTAATAAAGATAACACCCTCCGTCACTTTGTGACACCTCCCTCGAGGGAGGAGGCTTGAATTCCCCTCTATCAACCAGCCCGACATCGGGCTGGCGGGGAAGGGTGTTCCGTAGGAACTCCTATGGAGGATTCGAGACACAATAGTATCGAGAAGACGGGGTGTGTCAAGAATTATATCATTCAGCGACATTATCCTTAATCCATTCATCATAAAAAGAACTGCTTCATAAAGATTATTCCGTTGAGCAGAAAGAGCTCATTACACACCCCAGCCTTTTGCTATAAGATTTCTTAAGGATTGGCTACCCCTCTTGATAGAGGGGAATTGTTGTGCTCTCCCCTTGAGGGAGGTGGAACGGAGGTCGCCCACGAGGCCGATAATGCGGATTGAGGTTTAGGGTTTACTCGCTACCGTCATTGCGAATCCGCCAGCTGGCGGATGTGGCAATCTCAGATCTTTATGCAGCAGGTAAAATCGTTATATACGAAATCAACGTTCCGAGATTGCCCGCCTGACCAATGTCGGGCAGGCTTCGTCGTGTATACACCACTCCTCGCAAAGACACTGTTTAAATTATCAATGAGGACAGGATAAATCCTGACTCGCGGATAAGAACGATAAATGACTTGATATTCTCCCTCACGCGGGTTATCGTTCAGTGACACTTCCGAACGCTTAAAATCTATGGGAGAGCTTTTGTTTCGCATTACACTCATAATTTCGGCTACTGTTCTTATTACCATCGGCTGCGGTTCCGGTGAAAAAAAGGAAGAGGCTGCTATCAATGTAGAGACCACAGAAACACAGATTGTCATTAGCGATTCTACGGCTTCGCCGGAAGTGGCGACGTTGAGTAAGGCTACACTAAAGCCCGAGCCGGTTCCGGTCAGAAAAGGGAATTTTACCGTTCAGATAGGATCGTTCCGCAGTGAACCGAGAGCGCATGAGGCGATAATCAAGTATAAGAAGATGGGTTATGACGCTTATATCGAGGAGACCAAAGTAGGAAGGAGCGATCGTATTTGGTTCCGCGTGCGGATTGGACGATTTCAACGGAGTTCAGAGGCGAAACGGATAGCGGACGAACTCAATGCAAAGGGAAACGTCAAAGCGTGGGTGGATAAAGTCTCGAGATAAAATAAGAGCTCTTTTCTGCTTGACATATCAAACGAATATTCGTATTATTTCCCGCATTCTGAAAATGGAGAAATGAGAAAGATGTCAAGAGTTTGTGATATATGCGGTAAAGGTCCCCTATACGGGAACAAGGTGAGTCATGCTCACAATACGAGCAGAAGAAGATGGCTGCCGAATCTGCAACGGGTGAGGGCTAACCTCAACGGCACTGTTAAAAGGATCCGCGTTTGTACGTCCTGCCTGAAAGACGGTAAGGTGGTCAAAGCGGCTTAGATTTATTCTTAGAGAAATTGTTAAAGGGAGAGTATTCTTACTCTCCTTTATTTTGTTTTTCGTGATTGGATAACTCATCACACACCCCGTCTTTTGTCCCGAACAATCGGGACAAAATCCACCCCTCTTGATAGAGGGGAACTTTTAGTCCTCTCCCCTTGAGGGGAGTACTCCGTAGGAGGGAGGGGTGTAATCGTTCGGTACAGTAAAATAATAAAAGATTTCAACCATCACACTCCCTCCCGATAAATCGGGATAAACTCACCCCTCTTTTTAGAGGGGAACTTTTTGCATCCAAGATGCGATACTCCAAAAGGATTGGCATTACAATCCCAAATCCGCACCTCTCCGTCTTTGCGAGACCTGATTTATCAGGTCAAAGCAATCTCAAATCTATCCAACACGGCAACTATGGGATTGCTTCGTCGTGACTAAGTCACTCCTCGCAAAGACACTGTCAAAATTATCAACGCGGTCAGGATCAATCCTGACTCGCACATCACGCAGGAGAACTTAATTAAAACAAAAAACCCGTCTTTCGACGGGTTCTTTGTTTTTCTCTTTGGGGGTGACGACCCTCTTTTTTTACAAACTGGCTATACTGCCCTGTTGTTTCCTCAGGAACGCCGGTACTTCTATGTCGTCTGTGGGTATCGCTATTTCCGGCGGTACCGATACAGGTTTTACCATTGTCGAACCGTCTTCCGTCTGACGCTGTACGGCAGGTTTCTCCAACTCTTCCGGATTCGCGCGGTAGAAAGCGTAATCTTTCTCTTCCGCTGCCGGCATGGAGAGAGGATTCTTATTGAAGCCTGTCGCTATCACAGTGACGCTTATCTCATCGCCCATTGAGGGATCAATTACCGCTCCGAAGATGATATTCGCGTCTTCACCCGCTTCCTGGTAGATGATAGAGGACGCTTCTTCCACGTCACAAAGCGATAAGCTTTCGCCGCCCGTGATGTTGATGAGCACTCCGAGAGCGCCGCTGATGTCCGTATCCTCTAAGAGCGGGCTGTTTATCGCCTGCTGAGCGGCAATAACCGCTCTTTCCTCGCCTGAGGCGGTACCCGTACCGAGCACTGCATCGCCCATATCCGCCATTACCGTCCGGACGTCGGCGAAATCGAGGTTGATGATACCGTGAAAGGTGATCAGGTCGGAAATTCCCTTAGTCGATTGATACAGCAATGTATCGGCGATCTGAAAAGCGTTCAGAACGGAGGTATCGCGGTCGACTATGGAGAGTAACCGCTGGTTAGGTATGACTATTATAGTATCCACATGGCTGCGGAACTCCTCTATGCCCGCTTCGGCTCTAAGGGTCCGTTTCGGAGCTTCGAAGATGAACGGCTTTGTAACTATCCCTACTGTCAACGCTCCAAGGTCTTTAGCGATCTCGGCGACGATAGGAGCGGCGCCCGTTCCCGTTCCTCCGCCCATGCCCGCCGTCACGAATACCATATCGGTATCGGCGAGCACTTTGGCTACGGCGTCCCTGTCCTCTTCGATAGCCTTTTTGCCGATCTCGACGTTTGCTCCTGCGCCCAGACCTTTCGTGATACTTTGACCGATCTGTATCTTTGTCTTGGCGTCGTTATGATCGAGCGCCTGCGCATCTGTGTTAATCGCCACGAACTCCACTCCTTCCAATCCGGAACGGATCATGCGATTTAGGGCGTTACCACCCGCGCCGCCTACTCCAACTACCTTCATCTTGGCTCTTTGTTCGAGAACCTCAGTGAATTCAAATAGCATAATTGCCTCCTACTTTGTGTTTATCCTTCATTTATTCTTTAAACAAAAAAATCTGTAACAGTGTGTATGATCTTCTCCATTACTCTCCTGAAAGTGGGTTTCTCATTCGGGAGGTAAGATTCCGATGCTCCTTCCGGGCTGACCGCATAATTCAGCAGACCTATCACCGTGGCGAACTGCGGTTCCGAAACGAGATCGGTAAGTCCCTTGACGGGGGCGGGTTTACCTATCTTGACCGGCTGTTCGAAGATATCCTGAGCGAGCTCCACCAGACCGTTGAGTTTTGCTCCTCCGCCCGTCAGAACAACGCCGCCTGCGAGCATATCGTACCGGTCGCACTTCTTCATCTCCATCTTCGCCATTTTCAGTATCTCTTCAACTCTCGGCTCGATATATGAGGCGAGAAGCATGCGGGATATTTCTCTCGGCGATCTACCGCCTATGCTTTTGAGCTTCAGATATTCGTCTTTGCTCACAAGCGATTGTTTAGCGCATCCGTATTCGCATTTTATCTCTTCCGCCTGCTCACGGGGAGTCCTGAGCATATAAGCGATATCGTTGGTGACGTTATCACTCCCGAGTCCCACGACGGCTGTGTGCCTTACCGCGCCGTTGAAGAAGAGGGCTACATCGGTCGTACCGCCTCCAAAATCTATGAGGGTCACGCCGAGTTCTTTCTCCTCCTCATCAAGAACGGCGTAACTGCTCGCTAACGGTTCGAGCACTAAATTATTCACGATGATGTCCGAGCGGTTAACGGCTTTGACGATATTTTTGCACGACGTTGCGGAACAGGTGACTATATGCACCTTCGATTCTAATTTCATCCCGGTTATGCCGATAGGCGATTTTATTCCGTACTGATCGTCAACGGCGTATTCCTGCGGGAGTACATGCAATATCTCTCTATCGAGTCCCGTGAGGACGGCCATCGCCGCTTCGGTAACCCGTTCTATATCATCTTCGGTTATCTCTCCGTGACGCAAGCCGCGTTTGGATTCCGATTTGGATACGGCTATCACGGCATCGCTGTTCATACTTCGGATATGATTTCCGCCTATGCCGACGTAAGCTCCGTTTATGTTCACACCAGCCATCCGTTCGGCTTCTTCAACAGCATTGGAAATGGAGGAAATAGTCTTTTCAAGGTTCACAACGACCCCGCGTTTGAGACCATGGGACGGGACGGTACCGACACCGAGTATGTTCAGCTCGCCCGAAAGTTCCTGCTCCGCGATGACAGCGCATATCTTTGTTGTTCCAATGTCTATACCCGTAACTATCGATTCTCTCATAATTTGCTACTCCTGTTTCAAGAGCGTTCTTTAACTATTACCTGATTATCAAAACGAAGATCCACGTAGTGGTATCGCGCCAGACCGCCTATCGGCTTCACAGTCGCCATAAGAGAGCGGATCCGGTCTAATTTATTTTCAAAACCTGATTTTCCGAGATAGATCCGTGTTCCTTTCCGGGCGCCTATCAGATTTACTTCCCCGTCGGGCGTGAGGTGAATCTCGGAGATGCTGTTGTAAAGGGGGATCGAGCCTTCACTAAGAATTTTTGCCACGTTCAGCGCCTTCTGAAAGAGCGGGTTATTTATTTTGCCGCCGTACGCCGGCAGGTTCAGATCTTCCATACCCGTTATTATGGGGAGATCGAAACTCTTATGCGAACGGGGGGGAAGCAGATGTCCATTCAGATCGGTACAATAAAGTTCATCGAGGGCGATGAACGCAAACGGTTTTCGTTCTATAACGACGATGGAGAACGTGTTCGGCAGTTCACGCGATATAACCGCCTTCCTGATGAAGGGATTAGATTCCAACCGCGCCGCCGCGGTCTGCAGGTCGGCGGAGAGCATCTCATCTCCGAAACTGAAACCTGTCAGTATGAAAATATCATCCGCCGAGACTGTCTCGTTGCCCCGAATCTTGACGCTTTCGAGCGAAAAAACCTTAAACGCCTCGGCATAAGTCACTAACGCAACGGCAAGAAGGATCGTTGTCGTCACCATCATTAAGATATATAGCGCCTGCTTGATGAACGGTAATATTGAGATGACAAATTCCTTCATTAGATAAACCACTCCTCAAATCCTACCAGCTGTAGTTCGAGCTCAAGTTCCACGCCGAATTTATCCTGAACCGTTTTCTGAGCAAGGGCGATAAGATGCATGACATCCTCCGCTTTTGCATTGCCGCTATTGAGTATGAAATTCGCGTGTTTGTCGGAAATTATCGCTCCGCCTGCGCGTGTTCCCTTCAAACCGGCATCCTCAATGAGTTTGCCCGCTGAATCACCTTCAGCCGGATTCTTGAAGATGCTTCCCGTGGAGGGGAGGGTGACAGGTTGTTTAGTGTTGCGCTCTTTAACGATCTCCCGTGAATTTCCATACAGCTCGGACGCATCCTCTACGAGCTCGAGCTCAAACTCCGATTCAAGAATGATGGCTCCCTCCGGAAGGTTGGATTCTCTATATTCGAACTGAAGTTCTATCGCGCGAAGTTCCACGAATTCGCCGTCTTCAAGCAAGAGAGTGAGCGATTTCAGTTTCTGGGAGATTTCTGAGCCGAAAGCTCCCGCGTTCATGAAGAGCGCGCCTCCGAGAGAACCGGGAATACCCGCTAATTTCTCTACGCCCGCCAGGTTATGTTTTCTGCATGTGGCGACAAATTTCGCAAGACTGACACCCGACTCCGCCTTTACTATGTTGCCTTTGACCTCGATGGAGCTAAATCCTGTCTTGAGGTCGATTATCAATCCCCTATATCCCTTGTCATGCACAAGAATATTGCTTCCTCCGCCTAAATTGAAATGCGGAAGCTGCTGCTCGCGCGCGAACTCCATGAGAGTTTTAACATCTTCTTTATCAACGGGAAGAGCGTAAATATATGCCGGTCCGCCTATATTATAGGTGGTATGCTCCGACATCGGCGTGTTAAATTTCAGCTCGCCTTTCACCGAATTTTCCAGATTGCGAAGATCCTGTTGGTTAACTAACTGCATCTTTTTCCGCTCTCTCTAATTTTTGTATGAACTCTTCCCCTATCTTATAAATATCCCCTGCTCCGATGGTGATTATCATGTCGCCTTCGGTCGCGAAATCGATCAAAAAATCTGAAATCTTCTCCTTTTCAGGGAGATAATGAACCTCTTTATGTCCCGAACTTTTCACCGCGTCAGCAATCAGTTTACCCGTGACCCCTTCGATGGGAGCTTCACGGGCGGGGAATATATCGGTGATTATCACCACATCTGCATGATTGAACGAGCTGCCGAACTCGTCCTTGAAATCTCTCGTCCGTGAATAGAGGTGAGGCTGAAAGACCGCTATCACCCGTCTGTCCCACCCGGTCTGAGCGGCGGAGAGGGAGCTCTTCACCTCTGTCGGATGATGAGCGTAATCGTCCACTATCATCATGCCGGCTATCCGTTTCTTTATCTCGAACCGCCGGCGTACGCCTTCGAATTCGCTCAACGCTTTCGCAATGGTGTCAAAGGGTATATCAAGTTCGAGCGCAAGGGCGATAACGCCGAGAGCGTTCTTAACGTTATGAACACCGGGCATACGAAGATGAATCTTGCCCAAGTCCGTACCTTCGTTAATGAGATTGAATCTGCTTTCGCCTGATTCGTAGCTGATGTCAACAGCCCGCACCTCAGCGTTTTCGTCCAGACCGTAAGTGATAATTCGCTTCTTGATGTCAGGAAGGATCGCCTTCAGGTGCGGTTCGTCTATACATGCGATAACCGCTCCGTAAAAGGGAACTCTCGAAGCAAAAATGAGGAATGTATCTTTGATGTCATCCAAGTCTTTGTATATGTCAAGATGTTCTATTTCAATATTCGTGATAATAGCGATAGTAGGGGAGAGGGTGAGAAACGAACGGTCAAATTCATCCGCTTCCGCTACTATATAATCGCCGTCGCCGAGCCGCGCGTTGGTCGCTAAACTTCTAACGACTCCTCCCACAATAATCGTCGGGTCGAGTCCTGCTTCAGTCATGACCATGCCCGCTATAGAAGTTGTAGTGGTCTTTCCGTGAGTGCCCGCCACCGCCACAGCATACGGTTTAAGCCGTACGAGCTCAGCGAGCATCTCCGCCCTGCGAATCACGGGAATCCCCTTCTCCTTTGCGGCTTCGATTTCGGGATTATCATCCGTCACCGCGGATGAATGAACCACCACATCGGCATCTCCGATGTTTTCGGCCGAATGACCTATATAGATTGTTCCGCCCATCTTTTGCAAATTCCGTGTAATATCCGTTTCGGTCATATCCGAACCCGACACGGCGTACCCCTGATTCAAAAGAAGCTCTGCAAGACCGCTCATACCGATACCGCCGACTCCGACGAAGTGCAGATGTTTGGTATGTCCTAATTTTACCATCATGCCTTTGCCATCTCTATCATCTTGAAGAGCGAGTTGATTATTTTCAATGCGGCGTCTTCATGAGCTACCGCCTTGCCCGCCTCGGACATCTCTTTTAGTTTCAAATCGTCATTCAACAGCCCGAATACAGTTTTCTCTAATTTGCCCGAGGGTAAGTCCACCTGATTGACCACCACAGCGGCGCCCGCGTCTGCCATAAGCTTCGCGTTGTAATCCTGATGCTTCTCCGCGGCGTGAGGGAGCGGGATAAGAATAGAAGGAAGCCCGACCGCTGCGAGTTCCGCAATGGTCAACGCTCCTGCCCTGCAAACGGCGATGTCCGCGGAGGAATACGCGCCCGCCATGTCCGAGAGGAAGGGCAATATCTTGACGTTATCCCGTTCGCCTACGGCTGTGATTATCTTCTGATAGTCGTTCGTTCCTGTCTGCCAGAGAAGTTGGAGTTCCGGGTGAGTGATGTATTTTTCTAAATTCTCCAATATGTGCATGTTTATCGGGCGGGAGCCTTGACTGCCTCCGAAAATAAGCAGAGTTCGTTTCCCCTCGGAGAGACCGTACGACTTTGAAGTGAGCGTTTTCGCTCTTCTGAGAAGTTCGCCTCTTATCGGATTTCCGCTAATTTCCATTTTTATGCTTTTTTTTTTAGATGTTTCATACATTCTTCATAACTCAGCTCGACGCGGTCGACTCGTCCCGCCAATAATCGTGTAGTCAGACCCGGGTATGAATTCTGTTCGTGTATCAGAGTCGGAATACCTAACAAGGTCGCTGCATAAAGGGGGGGACCGGAGACGAAACCGCCTGTGCCTACTACGGCATCGGGTTTCTGTTTCATAAGGTACCAGAATGACTGGAGCGTTGCTATTATCAACTTAAACGGAATAAAAAGATTTTTCAGCGCCGTTAAAAACAGGTTTTTCTCTCTGCTGATACCTGAGATCCAGATAGGGAAGAAATCGAAATCGCTGTCGGGAATGATCTTTCCCTCGATCCCCTTTTTGGTACCGATGAATTTGATATCCGCCGACTTTTGCGCCAATTTAAGCCGCTCGGCGATGGCAAGCGCGGGGAAGAGATGTCCGCCTGTGCCGCCTCCCGCAAAAATGACCTTAAGATGTTTCATTTCAGTCAGAACTCCTTTTATATCTCTTTTTATTTTTCTTGGTTGAAGATGAAATATTAAGTATCACCCCGACCGAGCCGAGCGTAAAGAGGATGTTGGAACCTCCATAGCTGACCAGAGGGATCGGCAAGCCCGTAACGGGGAGCAATCCTGAGACGACAGCGGCATTGACCGCAGAATAAAGAAATATCGAGGAGGCAAGTCCGACAGCGAGGTAGAGTCCAAAGCTGTCTTTGGAGGATTTAGCCACTTTTAACGATCTGAAAAAGAACATCAGAAACATTGTTGAAATGATCAACACGCCCAAAAACCCCATCTCCTCGCCGATAATGGCAAGAATGAAATCGGTATGAGGAGTAGGAAGGAAAAGGTTCTTGCTTATGCTTCCGCCCAGTCCTATTCCGAGAAAACCGCCGCCTCCGAGGCTCATCAGCGATTGCTGCATCTGATAGCCCGCTCCCGATACGTCTCCGCCTTCGAAATATGATTTGATTCTCGCTATCTGATAGCTGGAACCGAAGAGAGAGAGGAGCATCAACAGGCTGCCGACGGAGCCTATGGCAAAGAGATGGCTCATTCGCGCGTTACCCACGAAGAGCATGATGAATACGACAGTAACCAATATAGCGGTCGTGCTGAAATCAGGTTGTTTCAGTATCAGCAAAGATGATATGCTGAGCACGATCACCATCGGAAGGAGTCCGTCAGAGAAGTAGACCATTTTATCTTTCTTCTTTTCAAGGAAGTACGCTATGTAGGTTATCAGCGAAAACTTCATAAACTCGGAGGTTTGTATACTAATGCCGCCGACGTAAATCCACCGGGCTGTGGCTCCCGTTCCCCAAAAACGATGATGAATCAAACCGGCGGTCAAAACTATTAACGCAATTATCAGGAGCGGCAAGGCGATTTTTTTATATAGCCTGTAATCTATATGCATCGTCAGAGCCATAAGCCCGAAACCGATGAGTATTCGCACAAAATGACCCTTCAGATAGATAGCGCTGTCGCCCATCTCCCTGCCGATTGCCGAGCTTGCGCTGTAGAGCATCACCATGCCGGTACCCGCTATCAACACGATAATGAACAGGAGTTGCTTGTCGTAATTTCCCAAACTGAAAGGCATATTCGAGGCAATCCGGTTCATTCATCCGCTCCGTAGGAATTGACCTCGTTTTTGAACACGTTGCCGCGTTCTTCGTAATTTTTGAACATATCAAAGCTTGCGCAGCCGGGCGAGAGGAGCACGACTTCGCCCGCCTCGGAGATCATGATCGCCGTTTCCACCGCCGCTTTCATACTTGTCGCAAAATGCACATCACTGATCGTCCAAAACGCCTTAGCGATCTTTTCGTCCGCTTCGCCGATAAGAATAAGTCTTTTTACTTTCTTTGCCGCGAGTTCCGTCAGAGAATTGAAATCACCGCCTTTATCTCTGCCTCCGGCGATAAGCACCAGGGGCTCATCAAACGAGTCAAGAGCGACCGCCAAAGAATCCACGTTTGTAGATTTTGAGTCATTGACGTAACATACTTTGTCGAGCACACGAACCGTTTCGAGACGGTGTTCGACACCTTCAAAAGATAGAAGGGCGCTTCCAGACCTGATAGTGGAAGCGCCCCCTGTTGTGGTGAGAATCATGCAAGCCGCGGCGTTGGCTACGTTGTGCATTCCGCGGAGCTTGAGGTCTTTAATGTCTAAAATCTTCTCGTCTACGCTGTCAATTCTTAATCTGAGTTCAGAACCTTCCAACCAACATCCCTCTTCAAGTTCCTCTTTGACGGAAAACGACAATTTTCTGCTTTTGGACAGCGAGGCGATTCGAGTCGATTCTTTGTCATCGAAATTGTATACAAAGCAATCTTCGGAGGTCATATTTTCCACGATGCGTTCTTTCGCTCCGATGTAACTCGCAATATCGGTATGCCAATCGAGATGATCGGGTGTGACGTTCAGAACGGTTGCGAGGGAAGGATGAAAATCGCTTATCCATTTGAGTTGAAAACTGCTCAGTTCTAAAATATAATTCGTATCGGCGCTGTCGCCCTTGATGACCAGCGACGAGAAAGGAGTTCCGATATTCCCTCCGACACGCACATCGTCAAAAGAGAGTTTCATCATCTCGCCTAACAGGGAAGTGCAGGTGGTTTTCCCGTTGGAGCCTGTGATGGCGGTTATCTTTCCAGTGGCAAACCAACTTGCCGCTTCTAATTCGCTGTAAAGAGGCAGTTTAGAATCGATCACACTCTTGATCACGTCGGAAGTTTCGGGGATACCGGGGCTGGTGACAACGAAGTCGGCTTCCAGAGCCCTGTCGGTGTGACCATCGGTTTCATACGCGATGTTCATACCGCTCGCTTCTTTTATAGCGGTAGCGAGGTTTTCAGCTCTGCCGCTGTCGCTCATGAACAGCTCCGCGCCCGCTTCCGATAGGAGCCGGGCAGCCGCTATACCGCTGTTCGCCATTCCGAGCACCGTAATTTTTTTATTTGACACTTCATGCTTCATCTTAATTTTTTAGCAAACTTTTTTGCGTACTGTGCGAGTCAGGATTCAGATTGACCGCAAGATTAAGAACTACAGCGTCAGGGTAAGCCCCGACTGCCACGTGGTTTTTCATCCCCTCCTTACTAAGGAGGGGACTAAGGGGTGGTTGATACACTGACCGCGATTCTAACCCATTATATTTATCATTCAGTCTCATCCGTTATCTCAATTTGAAAGTGCTTAAGCTGATTATTGCGGAGAGAATACCTATTATCCAGAACCGCACGACTATCTTTGACTCATCCATCCCTTTCAGTTCAAAGTGATGATGGATCGGCGCCATTTTAAAAAACTTTACACCCTCGCCGAATTTTCTTCTGGTATATTTGAAATACAGAACCTGAATGATCACGGAGAGTGTTTCCATTAGAAAGACCGAGCCGACGAATACGAGCAGGATCTCCTTTTTAATCAAAATCGCCACAACACCAAGCGCTCCTCCGAGCGCCAACGCTCCCGTGTCACCCATGATAACCTGCGCGGGTTTACTGTTGAACCAGAGGAATCCGAGCGTCGCTCCGACCATTGCGGAGAGGTAGACGGTCATCTCACCCGAGCCGGGCAGATAATCAATGTAGAGATAGTTGGAGATTATCGAGTTCCCCGTGGCATAGGCCATGACCGTAAAAGCGAGAGCGGCGATACAAACGAGTCCTGTCGCGAGTCCGTCAAGTCCGTCGGTCAGGTTGACGGCGTTCGAGAACCAGGTGACGGCGAAAACGACCATCGGGATATAGAAAACACCGTAATCAATTTGATAATCCTTAAAGAAGGGGAGGTAGCTGCGGGTGCCGACGGACTCCCATTCGGGAGAGAAGTAGACTATTCCGCCGATTATCAGTCCGAGCGAAATCTGTCCGAAGAGTTTATATCTCGCTATAAGTCCTTTTTCGATCTTTTTAACAACCTTGAGGTAATCGTCAAGCCAGCCGACAAATCCCATCCATAAAGTCGCAAAGAGCGCAAGTTGGACGTAGTTGTTAAGCAGATTAGCCCAAAGCAGAGTCGGCAGAATGATGGCTGTAAGAATCAACAGCCCGCCCATCGTAGGCGTACCCTTTTTCGCATGATGAGATTCCGGTCCGTCAGACCTTATCTCTTCTCCGAGTCCATGTTTATGCAATAGCCTGATGACAAACGGTCCGACCATAAAGCTGATCAGCAAGGCGCTGATTGCTGCGCCCGCGCTGCGGAAAGTGATATACTGAAAGACATTGAAACCTGAAACGTAGTCTCTTAAAGGATATAAAAGATGATACAGCATCAGTTCTTCTCACCGCCCATGAGAGCTATCACATCTTCCATTTGCATACCCCGTGAGCCTTTAACGAGTATCATATCACCGGGATTTGAAAAATCCATGAGCCGCTCGGTCATCTCTTCTTTGCTCTCAAAGTGCGCCGCTTCCTTGCATCCCTCTTTTTCGGCCTCATCTACAGTAGCTTTGGATTCCGTGCCGTAGGCGTAAACGGCATCGAAACCCGCAAACGAGATCTTTCGCCCTATCTCCCTGTGTTCTTCTTCGCTGTGGGATCCTAACTCGAGCATATCTCCTAAAACGACTATCTTTTTGGAAGAGGAATTGAACGCGGAGAGCGAACTCAATGCCAGCCCGACAGAAGCGGGATTTGCATTGTAACTGTCGTCAATGACTATTCTGCCCGCGACTTCTATCCGGTACATGCGTCCCTTTAATCCATGATAAGACTCTATCGCTTCGCAGATGTCGGGAAGCGGAACGGCGAACTTCAGACCGATAGCCGCTGCCGCAATGGCATTTTCCGCCATTTTTTTGCCCAATACATTTAAAGTGAACGGCTTGCAACCGTTGAATTCGATGACGGCGCGAGAATCATCCTCGATTCTCACTATCTTCCCGTTCATATCGGCATTTCCATGAAGACTATAAGTCAATTTTTTATCTAAATTCTCGGCTAACTCCTTTATGTACCTGTCATCAATATTCACGATGGCAGTCCCACCGACCGCCATGCCCGTGAATAGTTCTCCCTTAGCTTTCGCAACCTGTTTCATGTTTCCGAAAAATTCCGTATGCGCCAACTCTACATTGGTGATAAGAGCAACGTCCGGCTCGGCGATGGAGCAGAGATAAGTCATTTCGCCCGGATGATTTATCCCCATTTCTATCACCGCAAAATCCGTGGAGTCGTCCATCTCAAGCAGAGTGAGAGGGACTCCGATATGATTATTCAAATTCCCCTTGGTTTTGTGTATCTTCCCTATCTTCGAAAGAACGAGAGCGGTCATCTCCTTAACTGTCGTTTTGCCGTTAGAGCCTGTGATGCCTACTATCGGTTGATTTTTCAACTTTCGATGCAAATTGGCGTATTGACCGAGAAAAATTTGCGTATCGACGGTGGTATATATACCAACTGATTCGTTAAGTTCCCGTTCATTCTCAGCGAACCATGTCCGTGAAACAACGACCCCTGATGCTCCGTTAGAAACGGCTGAGTCAAGAAAGTCGTGACCGTCGAATTTGTCACCCTTTATCGCTACGAACAGATTTCCCTCGTTTAGAGTCCTGGAATTTATCGATACGCCCGTCAGTTCTCTTCTCAACGGCTGAATTTCAGTCACGCCCTGTACCTCGCTAAGAGAAACAAAATTCATATCGTCATTTGCTCCCCATAATCTCTGCTATGGTCTCTTTGTCGCTAAACTTAGTCTTGACTCCCATCGTCTCCTGATAATCTTCATGACCTTTTCCGGCTATCAGAACAACATCGCCCGTCGTGGCGATTTTCAATGCCATCTTCAGAGCTGCCCGCCTATCAGGTATGGAGTCAAACGGCGTCTTCGGGTCTATTCCCTTTATTATCTCACTGATAATGTCTTCCGGTTTCTCGTTACGCGGATTGTCTGAGGTTATGATGACGAACTCCGAAAGGGTGGAGGCGATCTCTCCCATGACGGCTCTTTTTTCCTTATCCCTGTCACCGCCGCATCCAAAAACCGTAACAAGTTTTCCCGTTCCGCTCAACAACTCGCGAGCGGCTGTTATAGCATTTCTCAGAGCGTCCGGCGTGTGCGCATAATCCACAAGTACGGTGAAGTCGGCATTTACCGTAATCTTTTCAAGCCTGCCCGGTATTTGAGGAAGCTCACCGAGATCGCCGTCCGGTTTTGCTCCTACCGCCTCTGCGGCAGCATAAGCCGCCATAAGGTTATAAACATTAAATTCACCGACCAGCGAGGAAGTGATCTCTATATCATTCTCAGGAGTGGCAAGATCGATCCTTAATCCGTCAGAAGAGTGGGAATAGGATGCAGCATGATAATCAGCAGAAGAATCTGACATCGAATAGGTTACTATCCCGGCAGGAGAGGAGGAAACTACCTTTTCCCACGCCGGGTCGTCTTTATTCACGACCGCCTTCGCGGACCGGCTCAAACCATTGAACAGCATCGCTTTTGATTCCCTGTATGAATCGAAATCACCATGAAAATCAAGATGGTCGTGTGTCAGATTGGTGAAAAGAGCCACATCAAAAGCAAGCCCCGCAGCCCTCTTCATCTTAAGACTATGCGAAGAGACTTCCATTACTGCATGAGTGGAGCCTGCTTTTAATGCGTCCCGCAAAAATTTATTTATCTCGGGCGCTTCCGGTGTGGTCAATTTGCTTTCGGTCATACCGCTGCCGAAATCATTTCCAACCGTTCCCATGATAGCGGTCATATGACCTGTTGATTGCAGAAGATATCGAAGTATAAATGCCACAGATGTCTTTCCGTTCGTTCCCGTAATTCCTAAAAGCTTTAAGTCATGCGAGGGATGACCGTAAAATGCGGAGGAGGCAAATGCGAGAGCCGAGCGGGAGTCCGAAGTTTTCAGCAGCGTAACAAATGATCCGTCAATCTCTTCTTCAGTTACCACCGCGCTGCAACCCTTATCGATAGCGTCATTAATAAACTCCGCGCCGTCGAACTGTTGCCCTTTCAGAGCGAAGTATACGTCACCTTCCCGGACAGCGCGCGAATCATATGCTATCCCGCTGATAGGTTTGTCCTGCCCCGAAATAATCGAATATTCCAATCCTTCCATGATCTCAAATAGTGTATGCGTTCCGCTCATTCTGATCCGGTTTCCATAGTCAACAGTACTTCGCTTCCGCTAACGACCCGTTCTCCGGCAGACGGTTTCTGTCTTTTTACAATACCGCCTCCCGAAAATTTCGGGTTTAAATTGCGTTCACCCAAAATCTTCAACGCGTATCTCAGGCTCATCCCCTTGACGTTCGGCATGATGTTGTCCGGAATCGCTTCATCTTGCGAAGTCTGTTTCGGTTCTATATACCGTACCGTTTGAAGGCTCAGGAGAGAGCTTTCGCGATTCACGTTTTTTCGGAGCGCCGAATTCGACCGCTCGATCTTGGTTGAAGTTCCTGAAACGAACAGTTGCGGGTTCGCATTCGCTATCCGTGTAAATATCCTCTTCACAATCGGAGCGGCAACCTTTCCGCCGTAAGGATTGCGGGTTTTAGGATTATCAACAATTATAAGGCAGAGAAATTCAGGTTTATCTGCGGGGAAAAACGCCACGAATGAAGCATAGTACTCGTTTGAGTGCTTGCCGTCTTTTATCTTCTGAGAAGTACCGGATTTTCCCGCAACCCTGAACCCCCTCATAAAAGCCTTCTTGCCGGTTCCCACTTTAACCACGCCTAAAAAAAGATCTCTTAGTCTGTCGGAGGTTTCGGGCGACATCACACGCCGGATAACCTTCACATCATCGGAAAATTCTACTGTACCGTCGCTCGATATTGCGGAACTGATGATTCGCGGTCTAAGAAGGTATCCTCCATTCGCCGCGGCTGCGTAAGCCATTGCGAGTTGAAGCGGAGTAACCGAGACCTCATATCCGATAGCGATCTCAGCCAGGGAGAGGGAAGACCATTTTTTCAATCCTCTTAGGACGCCATTCGATTCACCGTCCAAAGATATTCCGGTTTTATTGCCGAATCCGAACCCTCTTGCCGTTTTATATATATTCTCCCGCCCGGCGTTTTGGGCTATCTTTATGACTCCCACGTTACTTGAATTGTAGAATACTTGATTGAAGGTCAGCCAACCGTAAGGTCTATGGTCGGAAATTGTAACGTTTGAGACATCTATTTTCCCGTTTTCGCAAAATATCAGGTCCGATTCGCTGTAAAGATTGTTCTCAATGGCGGCCGTGGCCGTGACAAGCTTGAAAGTCGAGCCGGGTTCGTAAATATCGGTTATTGTTCTGTTCTTATAGTTAGCCACAGGATATTTCGTGTACTTATTCGGATTGAAACCGGGCGCGCTGCCCATTGCGAGCACGTCACCCGTAAGGGGCTGTATGATAATACCGATAACATTCTCAGCCTTTTTACTCCGGTAAGCGGACTCTATCTCTTCCTGAAGGATTATTTGATATTCACGGTCTATCGTGAGGATCAGATCCCCGCCCGGAATCGGCTCGACGGTGTGGGAGAGGAGACCGGAGAGGTCTCTGCCCTTGCCGTCCACCTTAAAACTCTTATGTCCGTCGGCGCCGCTGAGGAACTCATCATAGGTTTTTTCGAGTCCTTCGATTCCCCTGTTGTCAATATCAGTAAAGCCGATGATCTGCGCTGCGATTTCATCGTAGGGATAATAACGTTTGTTCTGCTTGATAGCTGAAATACCTTTAAAATCACGCTGAATTATCGCCAGACTCTTAGCCGGAGAGACCTTACGCTCCATCCATACGAAATTCTTATCGGTTAACAGCTTCTCCAAATAATAGGATGAGGATTTACCGAACGTTTCACTAAACAGTTTTGCCATTAGCTCGGGATTCTCAATAACAGGAGGGTGCGCCCCCAAGTCATAATGTGGAAGATTCATCGTAAGTGGAGCGCCGTTCCTGTCTCTAATAATGCCGCGTTCCGCTTCAAGCGTTATTTCCTGATTATATAGGCTATTACGAGCCAATTGAACGTTTTCGTGATTAACAACTTGCAGCCAGAAAAGCTTGCTCATTATCAGGAGCCAGCCGGCTAAAACTATAACAGATAAAACAGCAAGGCGTACATTCACTTTAGAACTGTTCACGCTTGATGTTCTGCTTTTCCGCTTCACTCTATCTACCTATAACATAATGGTTTATGGATATTCATTTGACCTTCGCAGCGAGTCTTACAGGCTCCGGATCAGGGAAGACCATATTCAATTCATTCTTCGCCTTGTCAGTTATACGATCCGATCTGGACAGATGGGCTATCTCAGCGTCAAGCAAGTCTACAGCCGTGCGGTCTTTCGATAACTGCCTGTTCAGCGAGGAAATATCGTTCAAAGTGGAGGTGACCTCATTATTCAGCCAAACGTAGCCGATCATCATAGCGAATGAACCTATCGTAAGTAAAATGAATCCTAATGCCGAACCCTCGCCCTTCTTTTTAGAGCGTTTGGCTCGTTTTGGTCTTTTAATTCCTTTATTTAACGAATTAAACATTTTTTTATACCTTCTCCGCCGCTCTCAGCCGCGCGCTTCTCGAACGGGGATTGCTTCTAATTTCCGATTCTGTCGGTCTTATCACCTTTTTAGTGAGTAGATTCAACAGTTTCACCTGTTCTCTGTAACCTGTCGGCATTTCAGGAGCTTCTATACGAGATTTCGACATATCCCGCAATTGATTCTTAACTATCCGGTCCTCAAGGGAGTGGTAGGAGAGAACAACTATCCTGCCGCCTTTATTCAGAAGTTCGACCGCTATGGTAAGACCCTTTTCGAGGCTTGATAGCTCTTCATTTACAGCTATACGCAGCGCCTGAAAAACTCGCGCGAGTGATTTCGTTTTCATACTGCCCATGATGACTCTCTTAACGATGGAGGAGAGGTCGGAAGTGGTTTCAACAGGCGATTTTTTCTGAAAATTAACGATTGCGGAGGCGATCTTTCTGCTGTGCCTCTCTTCACCAAATTCGTAAATGAGATCCGCTAACTCCCTTTCGGGCAGCGATTTAATCAAATCAGTTGCGTTGATGCCTGAATCCTGATCCATTCTCATGTCGAGAGGACCATCGGAGGAGAAGGAGAAGCCGCGTTCGGGGCTGTCTATTTGAGCGGAAGAGACGCCAAGGTCGAGCAGGACGCCGTCAACGCCCTTAACTCCCATCCGTTCGGCAATCTCGTTCATCATCGAGAAGTTACCTTTGCATAACTCGACTGTAGTTGTAGAGTTTTTGAATCGTTTTTTGCAGTGCTCAATTGCGGTAGCATCTCTGTCAATCCCTATGTAAAGGGCTTTATCGGTTAATTTATCAAGTAAAACTTTAGCGTGACCGCCACCTCCGATAGTTCCATCAATATAAACCCCATCGGGGTCTCTGATTAAAATCCTCTTTACTTCTTCCGCCATAACCGGGGTGTGTCTTTCGTTTCCGCTGACATCAGACCCCATGACGGATTCAACTATAAAACTATCTTTTCGGCGAGAGCCGCTAATTGCTCTTCGGTCAACTGTTCATCGTCCGAACTCTTCTTGTCCAGCTCTCCCGGATCCCAAATCTCTATTTGTTTCAACATTCCGATAATAACAGCCTCATTGCTCAGGCCTGCAACTTCTAAAAGGCTTTTAGGTATTGTGATCCTCCCCTGGCTGTCATACCTGCAAATGGTAGCGTACCGTGTCAAATCTCTAAGCCATTTCTGGTCTATCGGGTTCATGCGAAGGAGTTTTTTCGTCAGATTATCTTCGAATATGGACCAATCTTCAAACGGCATGGCGACAAGGCATTTGTCCTTCGCGATACTCTTTGAAAGGACAAAAGTCCTGTTATTCGCAGGATGCAGTACTTTTCTGAAAGGGGCAGGCACATTGACCCTGCCTTTTTCGTCTATCGTGTACCGATATTCGCCTAAAAATGAATTTGGCTCTGGTGTCATCACCTTGTCGCTTATTATTATAGTTAAAAAATTGGGCTTTAACCCACTATTACCCCATAACATACACTATTACCCATTGATGTCAAGGAAAATATTCAATTTATTCGAATCTACTTTAAGTTAAACCGCTCTGACCCTTATATGATAAAGGTTAGAGTAAATCATCTTTTTTTAGGTTTACTTGAATTGAAAGGGGGAATTACCCAATATTGCTACAGTAACCCGCCCGCACCTAACGGAGTTGTTTAACTACATTCTGCGTGTGGAGAACTTTTATACATAGATATTGTATTGGTGGCGATTATATGGGGTGGAAGTGGGGGGTGCCAATAACTCTTTACTTTTTATGTACGGTCAGGGCTTCGGAAGATTCTGCGTTAATTGTCAAGTGATAATCGTTCATAATCAGGATCGAAGAGTATTTGATTTTTCAATACTCCAATGACAATGTGAAGCAGTCTTCTCATACAAGCAGCCACCGCCACCATCTTAGGTTTTCCTTTAGATATTAGTTTCATGTAGAACCGACTGATTATGGGATTATATCTGATGGCAGCTAATGTCGGCATAAATAGAGCGGCTCTCAACCTTCTGTTACCTGTCTTACACAGTCTGCTCTTTCCCTTGCGCATACCGGATTGCCTTTCACTTGGCGCCAGACCGGCGTGGGCTACCTGCTTCTTTGGCTCAAGACTCCCGTTTATCTCGCTAAGTAAGATTCCGGCAGTGAGATCTCCTATTCCCGGAATAGATGTCAACAGTTCTTTGTTCTTTTTAAGGTCCGGGTGGTTATCCAGATGCTCTCCTATTTGCTTTTTTACCTTTTCGATCTGCTTGTCGAATGATTTAATCATCTGCTTAACAGAGGACTTGATAACCGGAGTCTTCGCAGACTCAAGGTAGCTCATCTCATCGGCCCGTTTACGGATGAGATGATCCAGATGCCGGGTCAATGCCCTTAACTCGCGCACATCTTCGGCAAGAGCAGGCGTAGGAGAAGGTTTATGTGTTGCCATATATCGGGCGATCATTCGGGCATCAACACTATCGTTCTTTGTTCTGATCAACTGAGACTGGATAAATCGTTTTACCTGGATAGGATTGAGCAGACTGATCTCAAAATCAGTGTGCATCCTCATCCACTCTACCATCTCTGTTTCGTATCCGCCGGTGGATTCTATGCCCATATGGACAGCGTCTGCTTTGCAGCGAGACTTCTCTTTCAGCACCCAGCTCTTGATTTCATTCCACCCGCGTCTGTTGTTGCCGAGTTTCTTAGACGAACGTTTGATAGAACCATCGGACGATTCGATAGCGCTCGCGAAGTCATGCTTTGCCATGTCGATACCAAGATACAACTTCATCTTTTACCCCCATTCTTTAACGTCTCTCCTCAACGAACCACCCAGTCCTTCCCGTTTCTTATCTTGCTCATGCAGGGTCAACAGCCCTTAGATTCTGCCCAGATTTAACCGGAAAGCGGGCGGGAGCCAATCTTCCGAACAGGTTCACAGACCTAGGAGTCCAAGCCGGCTTCAATCCGCCCGGAGATATACGTCTTATTGCTGTTATAAATAACATCATAATATACAAAAATTCTAACAAACGATAACATACAAGGAGTTTAGGCAATTAGTCCCCTAACCCGCACGAGTCCGATAATTCCCCTCTATCAAGAGGGGTAGCCGATCCTTTAGAAATCTTAAAGCAAAAGGCTGGGGTGTGTAATAGAGATATATGATAAAAATTTGACGCGTTTTGCAACTGACAACTTCTGACACACCCCGTCTTTTATCCCGAACAATCGAGATAAAATCCTCCGTAGGAGTTCCTTCGGAACACCCCTCTTGATAGAGGGGAATTACGCGCATCAGAGATGCGATGTGCGCGAGTCATCCCGAAGCTTCGGGATGACACACCGCATAACCACATTATAAAGGCGTCAGGACAAGTCCTGACTGCCACTAAATACTTTGTCTTTGCGAGGAATCCGTCAGCTGACGGATGACGCGGCAATCTCATGCTGATAAAATTAATCTGAGATTGCTTCGTCGTTTCCTCCGCATTCTTCGGAGATCACTCCTCGCAATGACTGCGAGGTGCGGTCAGGGCCAGCCCGACATTGCTCTGGTGGGCAATCTCAAAATTTAAATTAACAGATTAGCCTTTACACACCCCGTCTTAGATAATCCGCGATTATCTAATCCACCCCTCTTAATTAGAGGGGAACATAAGGATTTTATTCTTTGATTTTAAACAACCCCTTTGTCCCCTCCTTAGGAAGGAGGGGATGAAAAGTTCCTCTCCCCTTGAGGGGAGTGTCCGGCTTATGCCGGACGAGGGGTGTAATCGTACGATGATAATTATTCTGGAGAGAAGATCAGAATCACACCCTCCGTCACTCCATGACACCTCCCTCGAGGGAGGAGGATCGAACACGCTCGAAATATCAGAAGCGGCACTGCCGCTCAGTCATCATCCTTGACATCACCCCGGAGGCGTTTGACCCTGCCTCTATTTTTCTTATTTTTCAGTCGTTTTTCTATCGAGGCGCGGGTCGGTTTGGTTTTACGGCGAGGTTTCGGCTTATGAAGCGCTTTAAGGATGAGAGCTTTAAGTCGTTTCAGCGCTTCCTCGCGGTTTTGCGATTGTGAACGGGAAGTTCTTGCGTCAAGAACGATAATTCCGTCTGAAGTGACCCTCTTGCCTGCTAATTTCAGCAATTTCGGTTTTATCTCTTCAGGAATGGAGGTGGAGTTCCGCAGGTCGAATCGAAGTTGAACCGCAGACGCTACCTTGTTGACGTTTTGTCCGCCCGGGCCGGATGAGCGCACGAAGTCGAAGTGGAGCTCGGAGGATCTGATAGTTATATTTGAGTTTATTTCGAGCATAATAAACCACCCCTGCCTCTTCGAGGCATCCCCTCCTTAAAAAGGAGGGGAACTATGCGCATCAGAGATGCGATGTGCGAGTCAGGCTTTCCCCGCCGATGGTGGCGTATGCCGCTCCCCGCAATGACAGCAATGCGGCATCATTTTTCGAGTACTTCCCGTATCTTCATTCCGAGCGACGATGCCGTGAATGGTTTTTGCAGGAAGGAGAGACCTTCGTCTATCATTCCGTGTTTGGCGATCACATCGTCCGAATAACCCGATATGAAAAGCACTTTCATATCCTTCCGCTTCTTCGCAAGTTGTTCGGAGAGTTCCCGCCCGTTCAGTCCGGGCAGTATAAGGTCGGTTAGGAGAAGATGAATTTTATTATTGAATTTCTTGGAGATTTTCATCGCTTCCTCAGAATCTGCGGCATGTATTACCAAATATCCGAGGTCTTTGAGTATTTCAGTCAGCACCTCTCTGACCTCCGCATCGTCCTCTACGAGTAAAATGACCTCGTCTCCGCGATAATCTTTTTCAATAATACTCTCTTGTTTTATCTCTTCTACCAGCTTGTCGATTCTCGGCAGGTATATCCTGAAAGTAGTGCCTTTCCCGGGTTTGGTATGACAGGTGATCTCACCGGAGTGTTGTTTCACGATGCCGTAGACTACGGAAAGACCGAGTCCGGTTCCTACTCCTTTATCCTTCGTAGTGAAAAACGGTTCAAATATATGGTCTTTTATTTCGTTGGTCATGCCCAGACCGTTATCAATGACGGAAATAAGCACGTAATCACCTTCGGAAAGATCAAGTCCGGCATTAATATGGTCAGCGTTCACTGATACGTTTTCGGTCAATATGGTAACAGTCCCCTTACCGCCGAGCGCGTCCTTGGCGTTTATGACGAGATTCAAAAGTACCTGCTCAATCTGAATAGGATCCGCCTTAATGTTCCAAAGCTCCGTCGCCGGTTTTATCTTAACGGAAACATCTTCTCCTATGGAGCGTTGTAAGAGTTCACCTACTGAGAGGAGGGTTGTATTAATATTGATGACATGAGGCTCAAGAACCTGTTTTCTTCCGAACGCCATCAGCCTTGACGTAAGTTGCGTGGCGCGCGTAGCGCTTTTGTTTATCGTGGTTAGCGCTCGTTTTACCGGGTCACCATCTTCGAGGCGCGAAAGGTGCATCTGAGAGAGCGCAAGGATTGGAGTCAGCGCATTGTTAAAATCGTGCGCTATCCCGCCGGCAAGGTTTCCTATAACCTCCATACGCTGAGCGTGACGGAGCTGCTCTTCGGCGTTCATCCGATCCGTCATATCCGAGCCGATGCTTGCCGCGCCGAATATTTTACCGGACGAATCTCTAAGAGGAGTATTATTCCAGAAGAAAAGTAATCTGCCTCCGTTGCTGGTTATTATTTCGTGCTCATGGTGAGAAGAAATTGAACCGGTGGAAACATTATCCAAATACGTTTTTTTAATCTCATCTTTTATCTCTTCGGGAAGGAAGATGTCGAACCAGTTTTTGCCTAAAATGTCTTTCTTCTCATGACCGGTTTTTTCGGACAGGTAATCGTTGCAAAAGAGAATATTACCTTCAAGATCAAGTAGAATGGCTATCATCCTCAGGTTTTCAAGCAGTTCACGGAATCTCCGTTCGGTTTGGAGCAAGGCTTCCTCGGATTGCTTATGTTGAGTTATATCTCTGATAATTCCCTGATACCGCGAAACTTTTCCGTCTGCAGAAAGTCTTATAGTCGCAGAGAGCAGACAATCTATAGGTGTGCCGTCCTTCATTTTGAGTTTTAGTTCATAATCTCTGACATACCCGTGGGATTCTAATTCTTGTATAAATGTAAGTCGGTGATCAGGATTGACGTAGGTGTCACTCGCGGTAATCTCCTTGATTTCTTCACGGGTGTAACCGAAGAGCTCAAGACCCGATTGGTTTATCTCTAAGAAGTGTCCATCGGCATCGGTAACATAGATAGTGTCCCGTGATTCTTCAAATATTGACCTGTATTTACGTTCGCTTTCAGCCAACTCGAATTCAGCTTTCTTTCGCTGTGTTATATCCCTTGCGACAGCCTGAAAACCTTTTACAACGCCTTTATCAATAATAGGTTGAACGTTTTGACCAAGCCATATTTCCGTGCCGTCGCCTTTAATGGCGGGGAATTCGAAGTAGGTATTCGGAACTTTATCCCGAAACTGTTTTGTATAGAATTTTTCGGCGATTTTGCGATAATCCTTCCTGATGAGACTAAGATAATTTTTTCCTAACAGCTCCTCTTTGGAAAACTTCATGAGGACACAGGCATTGGGATTGAAGTAAGTCGAATTGCCCTTCCTATCGGTTTCGTATATCATATCGCTCGCGTTATCAATAATATGCCTGAATCGGGCTTCGCTCTCCTGAAGAGCCTTTTCCATTTTTTTTCTTTCTTTAATATCTTTCCGAAGTTTATCCAGCGCCTGGTTCAGCTCTTCTGTGCGTTGTTTGACTTTTTCTTCAAGCGTCTTGTTGAGACTGATTATTTCCTGCTCTATCTTTTTGCGTGAAGAAATATCCCTTGCGATACCGAGAACGAGTTTACGTCCACCGATCTTAACCGGGTGAGTACGCACCTCCAGATCGACCTTTGAGCCGTCTTTTCTCTTGAAAACAAAAACTGTAGGACCCGTAGATTTTCCCCGGGCATTATTGTATAAATGTTTTGCCGCAGTGATGATTCCACCCGGTGAGAGCAGCGTAAGCTTTAGGAAGCTCTTTCCGATGAGCTCTTCCCGTTTATAACCGGAAATTTTTTCAGCCATCAAATTCCCGTCGACAAAGAATCCCATGAGATCGAAAAGATAATATGCATCGGGAGCGTATTCAAAAATTACGTTGAGATCTTCAGCGCTTAAACCGTTTTTAAAATAGCTTGAATATAGGGAGTCCGGAGCTTCTGCGTCGGTTGCCGAATCCTTTGCTGACAGCTTTAATTCTTTTTCTGATGTTCCTTTTCTTTTTTTAGATTTTTTCAATAAAGTTCTTTAATATCTGATTTTGCGCCGCTCCTGTAATAAACTGAAATAAAAATTAATTATCAGATAATTTCGTCTAATAAATAATAAAAAATATATCGGTAAATATAAAGCTTTTCATTCATTTTTGAAAGAGGAAATACGCTGATTTTACCCTCATCCGCTCAAATTTTTATATATAACAGCTATCATGTTGTTATTTATAACTATAGCATAGTCAATCTGACCCCACACTCATCTCAATAAGAAGCAAAAAACGTCACTGAGTCAGCATCCTTAAGATATTGTAAATGTGAGATATATCAACAATAAATTGTTTGTTGATGGAGAACACACAACGTTCTTCTCGTTTGGTTAACTTGGTTGTGAGTGGAGAGAGATAGAATGAGCGGTAAAAATAAAGCGGATATTAAGAAAGAAGCAGCTTCGAGGAAAGCTTTTATCGGACTTTGTATAGCAATGGCGGGATGCGATTCAAAGATGGATATTAAAGAAATCTCGAAGCTCAGAAAAGTCATGGACAGGTACGGATTTTCCGAAGAAGAGGTTGTGAGCGAACTCAAGGATTTTTCCAAAATGAACATCGAAGAGGCGTTAATATACGGAAGACGATGTATGGCCGCGCTTCCAAGCCTTGACAAAGACCTAAGGAAGAGATTGATAATATCGCTGTCTGAAATAGCGTTGGCAGAGGACGATTTTCAGGATACCGAAATGAAAGTGATGAACACCGTTATGAACTGGATAGATTTTGGTGAGACCCGGTAGAGGAAATCTCAGCGGCTTAGCCTCAACGCAAGCTCAACTCTTTTGATACGTTTTATTTAGTCGGGATTTTGCTCATCGCCCGTTCTGTGAGCGCTGTTATTGTAAGAGCGTTTCTGCCATGAGCGATGGGGAACATAAGCAATCGCAGAAACCCGAACCTGCTCCGTAGCGGACGATCTCGGAATAGTTTCTTCAGCGTGAGATTGCCACGTCATCCGTCAGCCCGACGAACTCCCCGCCAGCACCGCGACATCGGTCAGGCAGGCAAAGACGTAGCCTCTCCCTTTTAGGGGGTATCCTCCATCTGGCGACGGGAGTTGATTGATTTTGAATTAGACCGTTAAAACTGTTTCTCGTAAGGCTATTAATAGAGAAGTATCATATTTGGACCATTTTAATGGTTTTTATATAGAATGTGGTCAGGACTAAGAAAGTCATGAAGGAGTCCATGAAGAATGCCCACGACGCATGACTGACCCGCAATTCAATAATTGAATATTCAGATAAGGCGAAATGAAGTCAGCATAAAATTTTTGGGGAGAGGGGGGAAGGTTTTTTCAAACAAGACTCAAACTCTTCACATCCTGTTTTACCAATTCCTTTGCCGGTTTGAACTCAGGGACATGAGCGATGGAGTTTTGAATAATCTCCCCGATAATAGGATTGATTTCCGCGTATTCCGGGATGATGGAGTTTTTAAAAGTCTCAAGCCCGTTAAGGGTGACACTTCCTTGGTCATTTAAGGCAATTTTTATGTTGGTTGCCAAGGACCTGAGTACTTTCGCCGTCTCTTCAACGGTAACACCGCAATTCCGGGCTATTGCCCTTATGAAGTTGGTTCCGTTCATATAAACCTTCCCTTTTCCCCAAAAAAACGTAAACTGATTCATATCCGGATATAGGGCAATTGTTGTGCCAATTTAATCGGTTGGCAGTTTTTGGCGTAAACGCTACACTATTTATTTGTTAAACAGCAAAACCGGAAATTATCGGCAATATATTGCCAATTTTAACCAATAAACGGTAATATACTGCACATATTACATTTTAGGTTTTACAAGGTTAGAAAGAATATGCTCCGCATATTCGGTTGCGCCATGAATCTATAACCTCAGTATGCGGAGCATTGTGGTTGTTGGAAGTCTAATAAATCAAACAGGGTGGATCATTTTACTGGCCTATCAAGTGAGGGCATCATTACCGGCTGCCAGGAGACGATGCCGTCTTTATTGATTATCGCTGAAAATTCTAACCCTGTATAATTGCCTCTTGCTATAAGCGTGAAATGATCTTCTGAAATATCCGTTACTTCAAAGGTGCCCCATTCATAAGTTGAATCAACAGCGAAATTCTTAAGATCAGACATGGTAATAATTTTTGGAGCATTCATGCCCCTTGATACCGGTGTACTCCAGTATAATTTTGCCGTTTCCGATATTTGCTGTACCCCCTGCATAAGTTGATTAAATTCCATCAAAAGGACTTTCCGCTCAATGTTAAAATCCGCGAGCAGATATTCATATTGAGCGAAAACTTTATTCTGAAATATTTCGTTCTCCACTTTTACTTCATGAATAACATACCAGCCGATGCTCGAAGTAATTAATATCCCGAAAATCGAAATTACCAATACTATTAAAGCCGATTTATTTTGATTCATTGTAAGGAATCCTCCAGGTTTGAGTCGTTGGCGGCAGAGGGAGCTGCCGCCGTTAAATCTGACTCGTTAACTTCAGTCATTTATTTGCTTCCGCGCGCTGTAAATGAATCATTTTTCCTGCTGTTATTATTCATGTCCCTTCCCAAAGGAGCCATCAGTATTACAATCCGTACCCGAGTTTAACCTTTTTTATAATGTTATAGTTCCCGCTTGTCTTATTTCTCAAAAATCTCATGCCCCAAAGATATGCATTAGGAAATTCTACGATATGACTTAGAGCACGTTATACACTATATAGGCGTTATACACGGTGTTTTTGTGACCTGCATCATAAAAACAGGATTATTTATGTTATCCAGGTCACAATAGGTTTAATTCTATGATTCTACGCAAAATGTGGAAGCAAAAATCCGCTCCTGATTTATTGTTTATTTTCTATTTAGAATTTGGTAAAAAATTATGACGATAAGTTTACAAACTCTAAATTATTTCTTGACTATTTATGGAGGCATGGTAAATTTACGCTGCCGTAAAACGCCACCATAGCTCAGTTGGAAGAGCAGGGGTTTTGTAAACCTCAGGTCGCGGGTTCGATTCCTGCTGGTGGCTCACGCTTAAAAGGTGGCGTGGCCGAGTGGTTAAAGGCGACAGACTGTAAATCTGTTGGCGTATGCCTACGGTGGTTCGAATCCATCCGCCACCACTTTACTTAGTTATGGTGCGGGTTAGGGCTTTTTTTGAAAGCCCCTCGAAACCCTGACGAAGAGAGGAAGATGTTTTACGGTCAGGATAAATCCTGACTCGCACATTAAGCGAGAGTAGCTCAATGGTAGAGCCCCGGCCTTCCAAGCCGGATATGCGGGTTCGATTCCCGTCTCTCGCTCATAGTAGCTTAAATGACGATAGACGAAGATGATTCTTCCTACCCTACGAATAAGGATTATGGGGGACCGGCATGAGAAGTATTTTCATTGGAGTAATTATAAGTTTGCTCACCGGATATTACTCCAAGATTTAATTAAGGAGTGAATTTAAAAATAAAAAACTTATCGGAAATTACATAGTTGATTTCTTTGCCCCTAAATTAAATTTGATTATCGAAATTGATTGTATTACGCATGGTTTTAAGATTGAAGAAGATAAAGTTATACAAGAATTTCTTGAATCATTATCATTGACTGTGTTAAGATTCAGCGATTCAGATGTGAGGAAAAATTTGAACGGTGTGATTCATCCTTAGGGATAAGATTTGTGTAAATCGAACAATTACACCCTCCGTCACTTCGTGACACCTCCCTTCAGGGAGGAGGTGCGGGATCTTATCAATTTCTGTTTTAATCAATTTATACTCGTAATCCGGAAAGCAGATAAAAAAGACAAATTTATTTTTAAATAGGTACTTTTTTTCTTGACAGATATATCTTTCTTTCATAACTTTTAAAGCTGTCTTGCTTGCGTAAATTTTACGCTTGAATTGAGGCGGCTGAGGATCGATTTTACGGGTATTTTACGCCCATGTAGCTCAGTCGGCAGAGCGCGTCCTTGGTAAGGACGAGGTCACCGGTTCAAATCCGGTCGTGGGCTCTGAGATAGAGCGTCCTTTTTTATAGTAGGACGGAAAAATTGAAAATGATTTAGGAGGAGATTGATGGCTAAGCAAAAGTTTGAGAGGACAAAGCCACATGTAAATATCGGCACTATCGGTCACGTTGATCACGGCAAAACCACCTTAACCTCGGCTATAACGATGTACTTGAGCAAGAAGGGACTTGCTGATCCTCGTTCGTTCGATTCTATAGATAACGCTCCCGAGGAGCGTGAACGCGGCATCACGATAGCGACGTCTCATGTCGAGTATGAAACGGAAAACCGTCACTATGCCCATGTTGACTGTCCCGGTCATGCCGACTATATAAAGAATATGATCACCGGCGCGGCTCAGATGGACGGCGCTATATTGGTCGTGTCCGCCGCTGACGGTCCGATGCCCCAGACCCGCGAGCATGTGCTTCTCGCCCGTCAGGTTAACGTTCCCTCTATAGTTGTTTATCTGAACAAGACTGATATGGTTGACGATCCCGAGTTGATAGAGTTGGTTGAACTCGAGCTTCGCGAACTACTTTCCAAGTATGAGTTTCCCGGCGATGATATACCTATCATTAAGGGGAGCGCTCTTGAAGCGCTCAACAACCCCGATGACGCCGAGAAGACGAAGAGCATCCAGGAGTTGTTAGATGCCGTTGACAATTACATACCGATGCCAGAGCGAGATATAGACAAGCCGTTTCTAATGCCTGTAGAGGATGTTTTCTCTATAACGGGCAGAGGCACAGTAGGCACGGGCAGGATAGAGCGTGGAGTGGTTACGGTAGGGGAGGAGATGGAGATGGTCGGTCTCAACGCCGAGGGTAAGACGACTATCACTGGAGTTGAGATGTTCCGCAAGCTTCTCGACCGCGGCGAGGCTGGCGATAACGTCGGTCTTTTGATGCGTGGAGTTGACAAGGACTATCTGAAGCGCGGCATGGTCATAGCCAAGCCGGGCAGCGTTACGCCTCATACGAAGTTCAAGGCGGAAGTATATATCCTTTCTAAGGACGAGGGTGGTCGTCATACTCCGTTCTTTAAAGGCTACAGACCTCAGTTTTATTTCAGGACGACCGATGTGACCGGTCTGGTGAAGTTGCCCGAGGGCACCGAGATGGTGATGCCGGGTGACAACGTGAGTCTTCAAATTGAGTTGATAATGCCTATAGCGATGGATAAGGAACTCCGGTTCGCCATCCGCGAAGGTGGACACACGGTTGGCGCGGGTGTCGTAACAGAGGTGATAGAGTAAAGGATGAGAGATAAGATTACTCTTGAATGCGTAGATTGCCACCAGAGGAATTACGACACGACTAAAAATAAACGGCTGCATCCGGACAGGGTTGAACACAAAAAGTATTGCCGGTTTTGTCAGAAGCACACAACCCATAAAGAGACTAAATAATTATTTTTAACATAAAGGCCTGTAGCTCCAATTGGTAGAGCGCCGGTCTCCAAAACCGGATGTTGGGGGTTCGAATCCCTCCAGGCCTGCATAGCGGGCACGGGTATAGAAGGAATATGATAACAAAAATAAGATTGTTTTTCGAAAGCGTCGTCTTTGAATTAAAGAAGGTCTCATGGCCCAGTTGGGCGGAACTCAAAGGATCAACCATTGTTGTAATCGTGTTTTCTTTGATATTGGCTGTGTTTCTTTTCGGGATCGACCGCACACTCGGCGGCGTTGTAGGATTTTTACTTCAGTAAAGGTTATGAATAAATTAAATAAAAAAGATGATATGCCCGAAAGGGAGGCGATCGAAGAAGCGATAGACGGTTCCACGATGGAAGACGGCACTGAAGCGGTTGACAGCGTTGCTCAGCCATCAAAAGTCAAGGCTGAAGCGGAGGAAACCGGTGTAGAAACCGAGGGTGATTCTGTTGCGGAAGAGGTGGATGATGAGCTTGATGCCGAACCGGTCGAGAAATCCGAAACCGCTCCGGAAGAATCTAAGGAAGCGGATGCCTCCCAACAGACCGACCCGGAGGTAGACGCGACATCAGAGGAAGCGTCGGAAGACGATGCTGATTCTGACGGAGAGCATAAAATTGACATCAGCCGGGCAAAGTGGTATACCATCAGAACTTTCAGCGGTCAGGAGAAGAAGGTAAGAGACTCTTTGTTAGCGAACATTCACCGGGAAGGAATGGATGACAGTATCTTCGAGGTGCTGGTTCCTACGGAGAACGTTATCGAGATGCGTGACGGAAAGAAACGTTCGCGCGTTAAGGTGTTTTTCCCCGGTTATATTCTTGTCCAGATGGATTTGAATATAGAGACACAATTCCTGATAGAGGAAACATACGGCGTGTTGAATTTCATCGGACCGGGTAACAGGCCTCAGCAGCTCAAAGAGAAGGAATTGAGGCGGATATTAGGCGATTCGGAAGAGCGTAAGAAGAAGAATATAATGGCTGCTCCGTACGCTGTCGGTGATTCGATTAAAGTTGTTGACGGTCCCTTCAATGATTTCTCCGGATACGTGCAGGAGATAAACGAAGAGAAACAGAAGGTCAAAGTGATGGTGTCCATATTCGGCAGAGCGACACCGGTGGAGCTTGATTTTCTTCAAGTAGCATTAGAGAAGTAGAGGATTATGGCAAAAAAAGTAGAAGCAGTTATTACGTTACATATCAAAGCGGGGGAAGCCTCTCCCGCGCCGCCAGTTGGACCGGCGCTCGGTCAGCATGGCTTGAACATTATGGAGTTTTGCAAGGCGTATAATGCCAAGACGGATAAGATGCGCGGATATATTATTCCCGCTAAACTCACCGTCTATTCGGATCATACGTTTTCGTTTATCACAAAGACGCCTTTAGCATCCGATCTGCTGCTGAAAGCGGCGAAGATAGAGAAGGGTTCGGGCGAACCTAATAAGGAAAAGGTTGCGGACATCAGCAATGCAGAGGTCAAAAAGATAGCCGAGATTAAGATGGTCGATCTGAACGCGAGCGATATTGAGGCGGCGATGAAGATTATCGCAGGTACGGCTCGCAGCATGGGGATATTAGTAGAGGGTAAATAGATGAAGCATTCGAAAAGATATAACGAAAGTTCCAAGCAGGTTGACAGATTAAGAGAGTATTCCCTGAACGATGCAGTGGATTTATTAAAGGATTTTCCGGCAACGAAATTCGATCAAACGGTAGAAGTCGCCATTAGCCTGGGAATAGATCCCAAGCACGCGGATCAGCAGATAAGGGGCACGGTTTCTCTTCCTCACGGAATCGGGAAATCGATAAGAGTGCTCGCGATAGTCAAAGGCGAGAAGCAGAAGGAAGCGAAGGACGCGGGCGCCGACGAAGTAGGTTTTGAAGATATATTGGAAAAGATCGAAGGCGGATGGGCGGATATAGATGTCATAGTCGCCACGCCTGAGGTTATGGGTCAGCTCGGCAAATTAGGCAGGATTCTCGGTCCGAAGGGATTGATGCCGAATCCCAAGAGCGGCACGGTTACGAACGACATAGGCAAAGCGGTTAAGGAATTGAAAGCGGGCAGATTGGAGATCAGAACAGATAAGTTCGGAGCCGTCCACACCGCAGTCGGGAAGCTCTCGTTCGAGAAAGACCAGATAGCAGAGAATATCCGAAGCCTTGTCAGCACTCTGATGCGGATGAAACCCGTAGCGTCAAAGGGCGTTTACTTTAAGAATATGACGATCTCGTCATCAATGGGTCCCGGGATTAAGGTGGAAAAGACATCGGCGGGAGCAAAATAAGATTTGAACATTTTATTCAACGGAGAAATAATAAATGCCTAATGCTCGGAAGTTAGAAATTGTAAAGGAGCTCAGTGAAAAGCTTTCCAAGGCGAAAGGGATCTATCTCGCGGATTTTGCCGGCTTGACGGTTCAGGAGGCGGTTGATTTCAGAAAGAAGCTTAAAGAGAACGGCATCGAGTACCGTGTCGCTAAGAACACTCTGATAAAGCTTGCGGCGAAAGAGGCAAAAATCGAAGGACTTTCAGAGTATCTTGTAGGTCCAACGGGAATCGCCCTGAGTTATGATGATCCCGCGAGTCCAGCAAAGCTGATATACGATTTCGCGAAAGAAAACGAGAAGATGGATGTGAAGGCGTTCTGGATGGAAGGCGAACTGTTCGGAGCGGAGAAATTCGAGGAGGTCGCTAAATTGCCTCCGAGAAATGAGCTGCTAAGTCGTCTTATCGGCGATCTCCAGAGTCCGATGAGAACTCTTGCGGCCACTCTTCAAGCCTCTATGTCCAAATTGGTAGCGACGTTGAACGGACTGAAAGATTCGAAACAAGAATAATTAGATTTTAAATACAAACATGATAAGCAGGAGGATATACCAATAATGGCAACCATCAAAAAAGATGATGTAATCTCTTACCTCGAGAAAGCGAACATGCTTGAGATCTCCGAGTTAATCGGAGATATAGAGGAAAAATTCGGAGTAACCGCAGCAGCGCCGGTAGCGGCAGCCGCGGTAGCAGGCGGAGAAGCGGGCGGAGCGGCTGAAGAAAAGACCGAGTTCGACGTTTTTCTTTCAGATATAGGTTCTCAGAAAATTCAGGTCATCAAGGCGGTCAGAGCTATGACCGATCTTGGATTGACGGAAGCGAAGGAGGTAGTTGACAAGGCTCCCGGAAATGTAATCGAGGGCGCCACGAAGGAAGACGCCGAGAAGGCAAAAGCAGCTTTAGAAGAGGCTGGCGCAACAGTAGAGCTGAAGTAAACATCCGTTTCGCGCAAGAATATCTGAAGTCACAAGCGAACTATCGCAAGGAGGAACGCTCTTGAAAAGAGTAAAGGGTCAATTCTTGACTCGGCAGTCCTTTGCAAAGATTCCGGTTTCTGTTGATATGCCGAATCTTCTTGACATTCAGCTGCTATCGTACGAGGAATTTTTACAGCAGAATGTTAAACCCGAGAATAGGGAGAATAAAGGACTACAAGCCGTATTTGAGACAGTATTTCCAATTGAGGACAATCAAGGCAATTTTAAGATTGAATTTATAAATTATTTTGTAACCAGCCCTAAGTACACGGTTGAAGAGTGCCAGGACAGAGGAATGAGTTACAGCGCGCCGCTGAAAGCGAATCTTCGACTGACGGTTGCAAGCGAAGAAGATAAGAACGTGGTCGCCGAAGTTATCGAGCAGGAGGTCTTCTTCGGAAATGTTCCTTATATGACAGACAGGGGAACGTTCATCATCAATGGCGCCGAAAGAGTTATCGTCAGCCAGCTGCATCGTTCACCGGGAGTGTTCTTCGACCAGAGCATCCATCCGAACGGAACACGGTTGTTTTCAGCGAGGATCATACCTTTCCGCGGTTCGTGGGTGGATTTCACCACGGATATAAACGACGCGCTCTTCGCTTTGATAGACAGGCGAAAGAAATTTCCCGTAACGACTCTGTTGCGCGCGATCGGCTATTCGAGCAACGCCGATATTCTCGAGTTATTCGGTATGGCAAAAGAGCTCAAGGTAGGCTCTAAGAACATTGCCGATCATTACGAATCCGCAATTGCAGAAAATATAATCAATAAGGAGACGGGGGAAATACTCGCGGAGGCGGGAACTCCTCTCAGCGAAGAGGTCGTTGCTATTCTGAAGAAAGAGAAGGTAAAAACCGTTACCATCTTCGATCCTACAAACGAGAAAGACGCTGAGGTCATCGCCAACACACTCAAGAAGGATACATCCACCGACGAGGAATCGGCGCTTCGGCTTATCTATAAACAACTGAGATCCGGGGAACCGCCGAATATCGAGACTGCCAGGAAATTCGTTGACAGGCTCTTCTTCAGTCCGGCGAAATACGATCTCGGAAGCGTCGGCAGGTACCGTATAAACAGAAGGTTTGATCTTAAAACGTCTGACGACGTAACGGTTCTCACCAGAGAAGATATTGTCGCGATAATTAAACATCTGATGGAAGTCAAGAAGGGCAACGAACCTACAGACGATATCGATCATTTAGGAAACAGGCGGATAAAGACCGTCGGAGAACAGCTGAGCAATCAGTTCAGCATTGCTTTTGCGCGTACCGCAAGGACAATTAAGGAAAGGATGAACGTAACGGACAGCGAAACGCTGACTCCTTCCGACCTTATAAACTCGCGGATAATCACATCGGTTGTGAATACGTTCTTTGGAACGAGTCAACTCTCGCAGTTTATGGATCAGACAAATCCGCTTTCGGAATTGACTCATAAGAGGCGTCTGAGCGCGCTCGGACCGGGTGGATTGACGAGAGAACGGGCAGGATTCGAAGTTAGAGATATTCATTATACTCACTACGGCAGGCTCTGTCCGATCGAGACTCCGGAAGGTCCGAATATCGGTCTGATCTCCTCGCTTTGCACATTCGCAAGGATAAATCAGTTAGGTTTCATCGAGACTCCGTATATGCAGGTCAGGCATAACGGCAGATCGCGAGTAACGAAGAAAGTCCAATTTCTTTCAGCCGACGACGAAGATAAAATGATGATAGCTCAGGCAAATGCTCCTTTAAGTGAAAAGGGAGAGTTTTTGGAGCCGACCACCCGTGTGAGATTGCGGGCGGACTATCCTCTTGTGGATGTTAAATCCGTAAAATATATGGATGTCGCACCCCAGCAGATTGTCAGCGCCGCCGCGGCGTTGATACCGTTCTTAGAGCATGACGATGCCAACCGCGCGCTCATGGGTTCAAATATGCAGCGACAAGGAGTTCCGTTGTTAAGACCGGGCACTCCGATAGTAGGAACCGGAATGGAGCGGATAGTGGCGATAGATTCCAAGGCGGTCGTGCTTTCTGACGTTGCCGGAGTCGTTCAAAGCGTAACGGCGGATAAAATAGTCGTACGCAGAGATATTTCCGAGTCTGAAGCGCTTCACCAGATAACCGATGAAGGGGTAAGGGAGTTCGATCTCATCAAATTCCTTCGGACGAACCAGGACACATGCGTGAATCAGAAGCCATTGGTCAAGGTCGGTGACAAGATAAAGGTCGGTGATATTCTTGCCGACGGCGCCGCAACCGAAAAAGGCGAGCTGGCGCTCGGACAGAACGTCCTGGTCGCCTTCATGCCATGGAGAGGCTATAATTACGAAGACGCAATTGTCGTAAGCAAGCGGCTTGCGAGAGACGATATCTATACTTCCATACATATTGAAGAATACGAGATCCAGGTCAGAGACACCAAAAGAGGCGAGGAAGAGCTCACGAGGGAGATTCCTAACGTGAGCGAAGAAGCCACGATGGATTTAGACGATAGCGGTGTTATAAGGATGGGAGCTGAAGTCGAACCCGGAACTATTTTAGTGGGTAAGGTCACTCCCAAAGGCGAGACCGATCCCACGCCGGAAGAAAAGCTCCTCAAAGCCATCTTCGGCGAGAAGGCGGGCGATGTGAAGGACGCATCGCTGAAAGCCTCACCGGGCGTTCATGGCGTAGTCGTAGACACCAAAGTATTCACGCGCCGGAGCAGAGATTTCAAACAGGAAGAGAAGAAGAAAGCGGCGAAGATAAGGCTTGAATTCAATAGACGTTTAAAATGGCTTCGCGAACTCCGTAACGTAAAATTGACTAAGATTTTAGAAGGCCAGAAAAGCATGAGTCTACGTGACGTTGAAACCGGCAAGAGCGTTCTGAAAGCCGGTCTCGAATATACCGCCGAGCGAATTGAAGCGGTAGATTTCGACAATGTCAGCAAGGACAACCCCTGGACCGACAATGAAAAAGCCAATGAATCCGCCTTCAAATTGATGGGGAACTATGAAGCGAAAGTTGCCGGAATAGTTGAAGAAAGGGAGAGAGAGACATTCAAGCTCAAGGCGGGTGACGATCTTCCCCCCGGAATAATTCAATTGGTAAAAGTTTATATCGCCTCCAAGCGGAAGATATCCGTAGGTGATAAGATGGCAGGCCGCCACGGCAACAAGGGCGTAGTCGCGGAGATAGTTCCAATAGAGGATATGCCTCACCTTAAAGACGGCACGCCGATAGATATGATCCTTAATCCGTTGGGCGTTCCCTCGCGCATGAACTTAGGGCAGATATACGAAACTCTGCTCGGTTACGCAGGATATAAACTCGGAAAGTATTATGAGACTCCCGTGTTCGACGGCGCGCAAGCTTCCGAGGTACAGGACGAGTTGAAGAAAGCGGGAATCGCTGAGGACGGCAAGACGGAGCTTTATGACGGAATCACGGGTGAGAAATTCGATCAGAGGGTGACGGTAGGAATGATATATATGCTGAAGCTCTCGCATCTTGTGGACGATAAAATGCATGCACGTTCAACCGGTCCCTATTCGCTTATCACTCAGCAACCGCTCGGCGGTAAGGCGCAGTTCGGCGGACAGCGATTCGGAGAAATGGAAGTATGGGCGCTTGAAGCTTACGGAGCGGCTCACACTTTACAGGAGATGTTGACCGTCAAATCCGATGATGTCGAAGGCAGATCAAAGACTTACGAGGCTCTGGTCAAGGGTCAGAACCTGCCTGAGGCGGGCATCCCCGAATCGTTCAACGTGCTGTTACGGGAGCTGATGGCTTTGGGATTAGACATTGAACTCAGATAAATATGATTATGACGCTGATTTACCCCTTAGGAGGATAGTTTGGCATATATAAAACCACGACAGGCGAAGTTCAAAGAAGAATTCACTGAAATAATAATTTCACTCGCTTCACCTGATGCAATACTTTCACGTTCTTACGGTGAGGTACTCAAGCCGGAGACGATCAACTACCGTACTTATAAGCCGGAAAAGGACGGACTCTTTTGCGAGAAGATTTTCGGTCCGGTGAAGGATTGGGAGTGTCATTGCGGAAAATATAAGAGACCGCGTTATAAAGGAATAATTTGTGACCGGTGCGGAGTTGAGATAACCCGCAAGAAAGTCCGAAGAGAGCGGATGGGACATATCACTTTAGCGGTACCGATAGTCCACATCTGGTATCTCCGCTCGATACCGAGCAAGATCAGTTACGTTCTGGGGATGTCGGTCAAAGAGCTCGAGAAGATAGTCTATTATGAGAACTACGTTGTCGTAGCTATCGGCAGGACGACATTAGAAAAAAATCAGCTCCTTACCGAAGATGAATATAATGAGGTTCTTGAAAAATACGGTGAAGAGATAGAGGAAGGCGATGAACCGCTGATAGTCGAAACGGGCGGTGACGCTATCCGTAAAATGCTGTCAATTATAGAGGTACCGGTGCTTATGGCGGAGTTGCATGAAAAAGTCATGACCGAAACTTCCGTTCAACGGAAGACAGACGCGCTCAAACGGCTTCGCGTAGTAAAATCCTTCGCTGAAAAAGAAGGCAAGAAGTTGAATAAGCCCGAGTGGATGGTGATGAACATAATTCCTGTCATACCTCCGGAACTCAGGCCTCTCGTGCCTCTTGACGGCGGCAGGTTTGCCACGAGCGATCTGAACGATCTGTATCGCCGTGTCATCATTCGCAACAATCGTCTGAAGCAGCTCATGGAGATACGCGCTCCTGAGGTCATTTTGAGAAACGAAAAACGGATGCTTCAGGAAGCGGTGGATTCACTTTTTGACAACTCACGCAGACGCACGGCAGTGAGAAGCGGCACCCGAAGACTGCTCAAGAGCCTTTCGGATATGCTCAAGGGCAAGCAGGGGAGGTTCCGCCAGAACCTGCTCGGAAAACGAGTTGATTATTCGGGACGTTCCGTAATTGTTGTCGGACCTGATCTGCAGCTGCATCAGTGCGGACTGCCGAAAGAGATGGCGATAGAGCTCTTCAAGCCGTTCATCATCAACAAACTCATCGAACACGGTTATCAGAATACCGTCAAGGGCGCAAAAAGGATGGTCGAGAGGAAAGATCCTCAGATATGGGATGTATTGGAAGAGGTGATCGAAGATCATCCGATTCTTCTCAATCGCGCGCCTACGCTGCACAGGCTCGGTATACAGGCGTTTCAACCTGTTCTTGTCGAGGGGAGGGCTATTCGAATTCATCCTTTAGTCACTACGGCGTTTAACGCCGACTTTGACGGTGACCAGATGGCAGTGCATATTCCGCTTTCTGTTGAAGCTCAGCTCGAAGCGCGCGTGTTGATGCTTTCGAGTCACAATATTCTCTCTCCCGCGCACGGTATGCCTATCGCGCTGCCTTCACAGGATATGGTATTGGGATGCTACTATTTGACGAAGACTCTTCCGGGCGCAAAGGGCGAGGGTATGGTGCTCAGCTCTCCGTCGGAAGCGGTAATCGCCTATGACCACAAAGAGATAGCGTTACATGCCATTATAAAGGTGCGGATGAACGGCGAACTCGTTGAGACGACCGTCGGCAGGGTTATCTTCAACGCTATTGTTCCGAAAGAATTGGAGTATGTCAACAGGGTGGTCACCAAAAAGCATCTTGAAAAGGTGGTGGGTGAGGCATTCAGGCTGTCGGGCAACTATGCGACAGTGAAATTCCTTGACGGATTAAAGAGACTCGGCTTCGAACATGCGACAATGGCCGGAATCTCGTTCGGTCTCGACGATGTGGTCATCCCGCCCGAGAAGGATAAATTGGTGGAAGACGCGCGTAAACAGGTTGATCAGATCATGGCGCAATATGATGCGGAGATCATTACAGACGGCGAACGGTATAATAAAGTAATTGATATCTGGACGTCCACGAGTTTGAAGATCGGGGACGCTATGATGACCCACCTCAAAGAAGCGGATCATGGATTTAATCCGGTCTACATGATGTCCGATTCGGGAGCGAGAGGAAACAAGGAGCAGATCCGGCAGTTAGCCGGTATGCGCGGTCTGATGGCGAAACCGCAGAAGAGTCTAACCGGCGGCACCGGTGAGATCATCGAAAATCCGATCACATCGAACTTCAAAGAAGGGCTTACGGTGCTCGAATACTTTATATCCACTCATGGAGCGAGAAAAGGACTTGCTGATACGGCGTTGAAAACGGCCGATGCGGGTTATCTGACGCGGCGTTTGGTTGACGTCGCCCAGGACATGGTATTACTCGAGGAGGATTGCAAGACTATCCGAGGCATTTCGGTCTCGGCGCTTAAAGAGGGTGAAGAGGTCAAAGAGCTTCTTAAAGACAGAGTTCTTGGAAGAGTTTCGCTTGATGACGTATACGATCCGATAACGGAAGATTTTATCGTAGGCGCAGGCAAAGAGATAGACGAAGCGATTGCCGAGCAAATTGAGAAGAGTTCGGTAGAAACCATGTCAATACGTTCAGCGTTGACCTGCGAAGCCAAACGCGGTCTTTGCATTCGCTGCTATGGTCGAAATCTCACCACAGGAAAGATGGCGAACATCGGCGAGGCGGTAGGCATCATGGCTGCCCAGAGTATCGGTGAGCCGGGAACGCAGTTGACTCTTCGTACGTTCCACGTCGGCGGTATCGCAAGCGTCATCGCAGCCAGAACCGAGATGAACGCCAAGGTGGCTGGAATAATCAAATACGACAAGGCTCTCAAGGTTACAGAAAAGAGAAAAGAGGGAAGGATAGCCCTTACAAGAAACTCCAAGATCCATATTATAAACAAAAACGGTCAAAATCTTGTGAACTATAATGTTCCTTATGGAGCTGGAGTCCTCAAGAAAGACGGCGATTTGATAGAAAAGGATGAAGTGATATTCAAATGGGATCCGGACATGGATGTCATTCTTGCTCCTGAAGACGGCAATGTCAAATTCCAAGAGATAATTGATGGACAGACGATGCGTGAGGAATCTGATGAAGCGGGTCGTAAGCAACGTTTTATCATTGAATCCAGAGACAAGAAATTGTCGCCGAAGATAGAGATAGTCAATAAAGGGAAGGAGTCTTCTTCCAGTTCAAGAATCCCCGTTCGTTCACAGCTCATGGTAGTTGATGGACAGATGGTGGCACAGGGTGATATTCTTATCAAGAAGCGTCGCGAAAGCAGGAAAGCCGGAGATATTACCGGTGGTCTTCCGAGAGTCGCGGAACTGTTCGAGGCGAGACAGCCTAAAGAACCGGCTGTTGTAACGGAAATTGACGGTGTCGTCAGCTACGGTAAATTGAAAAGAGGCGTACAGGAGATCTACATTAACGAGGGAAAAGAAGAGGACGAGAAGAAATATAATGTTCCTTACGGAAAGCATATTCTTGTCCATCCCGGCGATATCGTTGTGGCAGGCGAGGCATTGTCCGAAGGCTCGATCGTGCCGCAGGATATTCTAAGCATTCTCGGACCCGGCAGGGTGCAGGAGTATTTAGTTGACGAAATTCAAGCCGTTTACCGGTTCCAGGATGTGCGTATCAACGATAAGCATATCGAGGTCATAGTCCGGCAGATGATGCAGAAACTCGAAGTAAAAGACCCGGGCGATACCGATTATCTCGAAGGTGACCGCGTGAATAAGGTGGATTTCCTTAATGAGAACAATAAGATGGAAGGGATCGTGGTTATTACCGATTCGGGCGACTCAAAAATAGCCGTCGGCGAGGTATTGGATAAAGAACGCTTTAAACAAACCAACGAGCGTTTGAAGAAGGTAAAGAAAGCTCCGATGAAATCCCGCCCAGCTAAACAGGCAACCTCTAAACCGCTGCTTCTCGGGATTACGAGAGCATCGCTTAATACGGACAGCTTTATCTCCGCCGCTTCATTCCAGGAGACGACAAGAGTGCTCACCGATGCGGCTGTCGCAAGTAAGGTAGATCCGCTGAGAGGGTTGAAAGAGAGCGTTATAATGGGACGGTTGATACCCGCCGGAACGGGTACCATAAACACGAAGGATATGGAACTGATTGTCGAAGATGATATTGAAACGGGCGTCAGCGAACAGATATCCGAATTGGAAGAAAGGGAAGCTGATGGAGTGGAAGAAAAAAGTCTGTAAGTCGTCTAAAAAAGGTTGACAATAATGTTTATTCTATTACCTTTAATCGGCTTTACAAGAAATGAATAATAAAGGATGATATGCCGACAATAAGTCAATTGATTAGAAAAGGTCGTTCGACGAAGAAGAAGAAAACTTCGGCGCCGGCGCTTGCTGGTTCCCCTCAAAAAAGGGGCGTTTGCACGCGTGTTTACACCACCACTCCTAAGAAACCGAATTCAGCGCTCAGAAAAGTGGCGAGAGTTCGTCTGACCAACGGTTTTGAAGTGACCGCCTACATACCGGGTGAAGGACACAACCTTCAAGAACACTCTATCGTGCTCATCGAAGGCGGAAGGGTCAAAGACCTCCCGGGAGTAAGGTATCATATCATCCGCGGCACGCTCGACACGAGCGGAGTGAGCGACAGAAAAACCAGCCGGTCGCGATACGGCACAAAAAAGCCGAAGGCATAAGATATGGCGAGACGAAGAAGACCGGAAAAACGCGTGATACTTCCCGATCCGAGATTTAACGATCTTGTGATCAGTAAGTTCATAAACAACCTGATGCTTAAAGGTAAAAAGAGCATAGCCGAAAAAATCTTTTATGAATCTCTCGAAATCATAAAAGGCAAGCTCAAGACCGACACGCCGGAAGACGTATTCAAAAAGGCTCTCGAAAACGCCACACCGATGTTGGAAGTACGTTCACGCAGGATCGGAGGTTCGACCTATCAGGTGCCGATCGAGGTCAATCCGAAGAGAAAACAGGCATTGGCAATGAGATGGCTGATAGATTTCTCACGATCCGGCAGCGGCAAAAGCATGGCGATTAAACTCGCAAATGAATTGATCTCCGCCTCAAAGAACGAAGGCTCGACTATTGAGAAGAAGCGGAACACGCATAAGATGGCTGAGGCGAACAAGGCGTTTGCCCACTTTAGAATTTAAGAGAATAAAGGAATAATGAGCTCAAGGCAGGAATTAGAAAAGGTTCGTAATATCGGCATCATGGCGCACATAGATGCCGGAAAAACGACGACGACCGAAAGGATACTCTTTTACACAGGTAAACTTCATCGGATGGGAGAGGTGCATGACGGCGCCGCGACCATGGATTGGATGGAACAGGAGAAAGAAAGGGGTATCACCATTACAAGCGCAGCCACAACCTGTGAGTGGGAAGGTCACAAGATAAATATTATCGATACGCCGGGTCATGTTGACTTCACCATGGAAGTCGAAAGGTCTCTCCGCGTTTTGGACGGAGCCGTAGCTCTTTTCTGCGCGGTAGGTGGAGTCGAACCGCAATCGGAAACGGTTTGGGGCCAGGCGGATAAATATAAGATACCGCGAATTGCCTTCGTCAATAAGATGGACAGGGTTGGAGCGGATTTCAAATATGTTGTGGATATGATGAAGGAGCGCTTAGGAGCGAACCCGCTTCCGCTTGTGCTGCCTATAGGCGCGGGCGAGATGTTCAACGGCATAATCGATCTTCTTGAAATGCGAACGGTTATCTACAGCGAAAGCTCTCAGGGGATGACTTTCGATTACGGCGAAATCCCTAACGATATGCTGCCGGAAGCCGAAGAGGCGAGAAAGCACCTTATGGAGGAAACCGCCACATTCGATGACAACCTTTTAGAAGACTATTTAGAAGGCAACGAAATCTCGGTTGAAAGAGTGATCGAGGCTCTTAGGAAAGCCACCATCGCGAATAAGGTCGTCCCCGTAATTTGCGGGTCCGCCTTCAAGAATCAAGGCGTTCAACGTCTGTTGGATGCGGTTAATCATTTTCTACCTTCTCCTCTTGACGTGCCTCCCGCGATGGGTCATCATCCGTATTCGGATGACGTGGTGGAGCGTGAGCCGAGCGATGACGAACCGTTCAGCGCGTTGGCTTTTAAGATAGTTACCGACCCGTATGTAGGACGTTTGACTTACGTGCGTGTTTATTCCGGCAAAATAGAAAAGGGCGATCATATTTATAATAACACCACCGGCAAGAAAGAACGTGTCAGCAGAATACTTCTGATGCACGCGAATAAGAGAGAGGATTTGAAATCCGCAAGCACAGGCGATATATGCGCGATGGTCGGGCTGAACAAGACCAAAACCGGGGACACGATAAGCGAAAAAGATCATCCGATAATCCTTGAGTCAATGCATTTTCCCGAACCGGTTATCTCGGTGGCAATAGAACCCGTCTCCAAAGCGGATCAAGATTCGCTCTCGACCGGATTGACAAAACTCTCGGAAGAGGACCCGACATTCAGGATAAAGACCAACGAGGAAACAGGACAAACCATAATCTCAGGAATGGGTGAACTTCACCTTGAGATACTCGTTGACAGACTCTTGAGAGAATTCAAGGTCGAAGCGAAAGTCGGTCGTCCGCAGGTGGCGTATAAAGAATCCATCACCAAGCAGGTTGAGGCGGAAGGCAAATTCGTGCGTCAGAGCGGTGGCAGAGGTCAGTACGGGCACTGCAACATCATACTCGAGCCGAATGAACCGGGCAAAGAATTTGAATTTATAAATAAAATAGTCGGCGGAGCGATTCCGAAAGAATACATTTCGTCGGTTGCCAAGGGTATCGAAGAAGCGATGACGAATGGCGTGATTGCGGGATTCCCGCTTATTGATATAAAGGTAACGTTAGTTGACGGTTCCTACCATGATGTTGATTCATCTGAAATAGCGTTCAAAGTAGCGGGTTCGATGGCATTGAAAGCCGGAGCCAAGAAAGCCGGTCCGATCCTCTTGGAACCTATTATGGCGGTTGAATCGGTCACCCCCGATGAATACCTCGGCGATGTGGTCGGCGACATTACCGCCCGCAGAGGGAAGGTGCAAAGCATGACTCCGCGGAACAAGGTGCAGGTCATTGCGGCGATGGTTCCGTTGGCGAAAATGTTCGGATATGCGACAGACCTTAGATCTATGACACAGGGGAGAGCGGTATTCAGTATGCAATTTTCCCATTACGAGAAGATGCCGAAGCAGGTCGAGGGAAAGATTCTCGAAACAATAAGCGCGGTATAATCGGGTGACGGCAATAAATTTAGGAGGAGATTGATGGCTAAGCAAAAGTTTGAGAGGACAAAGCCACATGTAAATATCGGCACTATCGGTCACGTTGATCACGGCAAAACCACCTTAACCTCGGCTATAACGATGTACTTGAGCAAAAAGGGACTTGCTGATCCTCGTTCGTTCGATTCTATAGATAACGCTCCCGAGGAGCGTGAACGCGGCATCACGATAGCGACGTCTCATGTCGAGTATGAAACGGAAAACCGTCACTATGCCCATGTTGACTGTCCCGGTCATGCCGACTATATAAAGAATATGATCACCGGCGCGGCTCAGATGGACGGCGCTATATTGGTCGTGTCCGCCGCTGACGGTCCGATGCCCCAGACCCGCGAGCATGTGCTTCTCGCCCGTCAGGTTAACGTTCCCTCTATAGTTGTTTATCTGAACAAGACTGATATGGTTGACGATCCCGAGCTGATAGAGTTGGTGGAACTCGAGCTTCGCGAACTCCTTTCCAAGTATGAGTTTCCCGGCGATGATATACCTATTATTAAGGGGAGCGCTCTTGAGGCGCTCAACAACCCCGATGACGCCGAGAAGACGAAGAGCATCCAGGAGTTGTTGGATGCCGTTGACAATTACATCCCGATGCCCGAGCGAGATATAGACAAACCGTTTCTGATGCCTGTAGAGGATGTTTTCTCTATTACGGGTAGAGGCACGGTAGGCACAGGCAGGATAGAGCGTGGAGTAGTTACGGTAGGGGAGGAGATGGAGATGGTCGGTCTCAACGCCGAGGGGAAGACGACTATCACTGGAGTTGAGATGTTCCGCAAGCTTCTCGATCGCGGCGAGGCTGGCGATAACGTCGGTCTTTTGATGCGTGGAGTCGACAAGGACTATCTGAAGCGCGGCATGGTCATAGCCAAGCCGGGCAGCGTTACGCCTCATACGAAGTTCAAGGCGGAAGTATATATCCTTTCGAAGGACGAGGGTGGTCGTCATACTCCGTTCTTTAAAGGCTACAGACCTCAGTTTTATTTCAGGACGACCGATGTGACCGGTCTGGTGAAGTTGCCCGAGGGCACCGAGATGGTGATGCCTGGTGACAACGTGAGTCTTCAAATTGAATTGATAATGCCTATAGCGATGGATAAGGAACTCCGGTTCGCCATCCGCGAAGGGGGACACACGGTTGGCGCGGGTGTCGTAACAGAGGTGATAGAGTAAGTTAATGTATTCAAATAAATATAATTCAGGACAAGGTATATAATGCCCGGACAAACTATAAGAATAAGACTCAAAGCGTACGACCACACTCTGGTCGATAAATCTACCGCATTGATAATGAAAACGGCAAGGTCAACGGGAGCTGTGGTATCCGGTCCGATTCCGCTTCCTACACGCAGGACGATATATACCGTGTTACGCTCGCCTCACGTCAACAAGAAATCGAGGGAGCAATTTCAAACGAAGATTCATAAGCGGTTGCTTGATATATTGAATTCCACACCCAAGACGGTTGACGCGCTGATGAAGCTCGATTTGCCGTCAGGCGTTGACATCGAGATAAAGGTCTGAACGTGGCTGGAATTCTCGGAAAGAAATTAGGAATGACGCGATACTTCACCGAGGAGGGACGAAGTTTTCCCGTCACTTTGGTGGAAGTTACCTCGTGCGTCGTAACCCAGATAAAGACTATCGACAGCGACGGTTATGATGCCGTTCAGGTCGGATACTTCCACAAGAAAGAATCAAAGATCAACAAACCTATTCTCGGAATATTCAAAAAAGCGAACGTCGAGGCGAAATTAGGATTGACAGAATTCAAAGGGCAGATGACGCTTATGGACGGGGAAGAGGAGAAGCCGGTCGAAGTCGGTTCGAAGCTTACGATTGACCAGTTTCAGGCGGGTGAAAAAGTCCGCATCAGGAGCAAGTCTAAAGGAAAGGGATTTGCCGGAGTAGTAAAGAGACATCACTTCAAGGGCGGTCCGGCATCACACGGTCAGGGGGACAAATTGCGGTCGCGAGGCTCGGTAGGCGCAAGTTCCTATCCGTCAAGAGTCATCAAGGGAATGAAGATGGCAGGCAGAATGGGCGGTGAAAACACTACTCTCCGCGATGTTCAGATCCTCGAGATAGACAGCGAGAAGAATCTGCTTGTCTTAAAGGGACCGATACCGGGAGCGATTAATTCTACTGTAAGAATTTGGAAATAGAATGAGAGTAAACGTATTTACAGCAGGCGGGGAAGAGAGCGGAAAGAAGATCAATCTCAATCCGTTGGTATTCGAGGTGGAGCCGAGCAAGGATGCTATCTTTTCTTCCGTAGTCGCCGAGATGTGGCATCTGAAGCAGGGTTCACGAGCCACGAAGAGCAAAGCGCAGGTGAAAGTGAGCGGAAAGAAACCGTGGCGTCAGAAAGGCACGGGCAGGGCAAGAGTAGGAACCTTAGGCTCTCCTATCTGGAAGGGCGGCGGTCATACATTTGCGATCAAACCGGGCGTGCGTTCTCATAAGGTAAACAAGAAAGTAAAGCAGCTAGCCCGAAAAAGCGCTTTTTCCGTTCATGTGAAAGCAGGCACTTTGAAAGTTGTGGAAGAACTGAAATTCGAGACCCATAAAACCAGCCAGATGCGAACGCTGCTGAAAAATCTTGGGATTGGCGGTGTCAACAGCCTGCTGATACTAAAGGAACTAAGCGAGAATATCCTGCTCTCGGCGAGGAACATTCCGAACATTATGGTCGTCAGCGCAGGCAGCAGCTCAACGTTAGACCTCGTAAGCTCGAAGAAGGTAATTTTGGAGTCCGGAGCGGTCGAGATATTGAACAATCTGTTTGATAAAGATAAAAAAGCCTCCAAAGGAGATTCCGAATGAGCGGTTCACTATTGATGGTGCCTATAATCACCGAAAAGATGCATAATCTTCAGGAGTCCGATAACAGTTACGCTTTCAAGGTGTTACCGAGCAGTAACAAACTTGAGATAAAAAAAGCGGTCGAAGAGAGGTTCGGCGTTCACGTGAAACAGGTACGGACGATGAATCTCAAAGGTAAAAGCCGGATCATGTCCGTCAAAAGCGGCGGTCGCGTCATACGCACGTCAGGTAAAAAGTCGAACTGGAAGAAGGCAATAGTTACGCTGCTGCCCGGAGAGTCGCTCGATATTTACGGAAACGAACCATCTTAATTCGAGATTTGGAATAGATGCCGATTAAACAATATAAACCGACCACACCGGCGCAGAGGTATAAGACTACTTCGACCTTTGCCGAGATAACGAAAACGAAGCCTGAGAAGAGTCTTGTAACCCCCTTGAAGAAGACGGGCGGCAGGAACAATAATGGGCGAATCACTTCCCGCAGGCGGGGCGGCGGTCATAAACGGAAGTACCGTATCATAGATTTTAGAAGAGATAAAACGGGGATTCCGGCGAAGGTAGCGTCTATCGAGTACGATCCGAACAGGTCCGCGAGGATCGCTCTGCTCTTTTACGCGGATGGAGAGAAACGATACATTCTTTATCCTGTCGGAATGAAGGTGGGCGACAGCGTGATGTCAGGTCCGGATGCTCCGTTGAAATCCGGTAATTCGCTTCCGTTGGCTGATATTCCTACAGGCACGATGGTGCATAACGTCGAGATGACTTCCGGAAAAGGGGGACAGGCTGTACGAAGCGCGGGCACTTCCGCTCAGGTTATGGCAAAAGATGGCGGTTATGTCACGTTGAAGATGCCCTCAAGAGAGATTCGCATGGTTCGCAAGGAGTGTGTGGCAACGATAGGACAGGTCGGCAACAGAGACCATGAACTTATAGTTATCGGTAAGGCAGGACGCAGCCGCTGGTTAGGCAGAAGACCTAAGGTTCGCGGTGTCGTGATGAACCCGGTAGACCATCCGATGGGTGGAGGTGAAGGTAAATCTTCCGGAGGCAGACATCCCGTCTCGCCGTGGGGAAAACCTTCCAAGGGAGGTAAAACCCGCGGAAAGAAACTGTCGGATAAATTAATCATTAAGAGAAGGACAAAGTAAGGGATGCCAAGGTCAGTCAAAAAAGGACCGTACGTGGACGAACGGCTTATGAAGAAAGTCCAGGAGTTGAACAAGACCCGCGGTAAGAAGGTGATACAAACATGGTCGCGTAGAACAACGATACCTCCGGATTTTGTGGGTCATACAATCGCGGTGCACAACGGAATCAAGTTCATCCCTGTTTATATTTCGGAAAATATGGTAGGACACAAGCTCGGCGAGTTCTCACCGACACGCACGTTCAGGGGTCACGCCGGCAGCAGCAAAGATTCATCATCAAAGGTACGTTAAAAATTGAACGCAAAAGCCATTAAAAGATATTCAAGACAAGGACCCCGCAAGGTTCGCCTGTTAGCGGACCTGATCAGGGGCAAGAATGTTGAAACAGCTATAAATATTCTGCATTTTTCCAGAAAGAAGGCGGCGACGGAATTAGAGAAAACGGTACGCAGCGCAATTGCCAACCTCGTAAACTTAGAGGGCGGAGATGTGGATCCGGAAAAGCTGTTCGTCAAGGAGGTCTATATTGACGGGGGTCCGTCAATCAAGCGATTCCGTCCGAGAGCAATGGGCAGAGCGACTCCGATATTGAAGCGAACAGCTCATATGACCGTAATAGTCGCTACCATGGACGAACGAAAGAAAAGAGTAAGGGCTTAAAAGTATGGGACAAAAAGTACATCCGATAGGATACAGGCTCGGCTATATAAAGACCTGGGATTCTAACTGGTTCGACGAGAAAAACTTCGCCCAAAAACTGAACGAAGACATAATGCTGAGGCGTTACGTGAACAAGCGTCTCGACAAAGCGGCGGTTTCGAAAATCAAGATAGAGCGAACCAACAAGAGGATAACGATAACAATTCACACGGCGAGACCGGGCATAGTTATCGGAAGCAAGGGTTCGGAAGTCAACAAGCTCCGCGAGGAGCTCAGAAAGCTTACGGACAGGGAAGTGCAAATAAATGTCAGTGAGATCAAACGACCTGAACTCGACGCATTTCTCGTTGCGCAAAACATCGCGAAACAGTTGGAAGAAAAAGTCTCGTATAGAAGAGCGATAAAGAAATCCATCATGTCCACCATGAGAATGGGCGCAGAGGGAATTCGTATTGGAGCGGGCGGAAGGCTCGGAGGCGCTGAGATGGGCAGGAGAGAACGGTTTCAGGAAGGCAGAGTTCCGCTGCATACCCTGCGCGCCGATATTGATTATGCAAGCACAACGGCATTCACGACATACGGATGCGTAGGCGTCAAGGTTTGGATCTACAACGGTGAGGCGCAGCCGTTGAAATGGAGTGAGAAGAAAGAATAAATGTTAGAACCGAGGAAGGTAAAACACAGGAAACATCATCGCGGTAAAAGAACAGGATTGGCATATCGCGGTTCAAAAGTATCCTTTGGAACCTATGGTTTGAAAGCGCTCGAGGCGTGTTGGATAACCGGCAGGCAAATTGAAGCGGCGCGTGTCGCAATCACTCGAAAGGTCAAAAGACACGGAAAGCTCTGGATACGGATATTCCCCGATAAACCCGTAACCCAAAAACCCGCCGAAACAAGAATGGGTAAGGGAAAGGGTTCACCGGAATACTTCGTGGCAGTAGTGAAACCGGGTCGGATTCTGTTCGAGATAGACGGCGTTGACCAGGAATTAGCCAATGAAGCGTTCAGACTCGGACAGCATAAATTACCGATAAAAACCAAAATTGTTAAGAGGGATGAAGCGTAGATATGAAAAAAGAGGAATTAAGAGAACTCACGGAGGTAGAGGTAACGAACCGGCTCCGCGATTCTATCGAGGAGATGGAAAACCTCAAGTTTCAACACTCGCTTCGGCAGCTGGAAAACCAGCAAAGAATTAAAATAGTGCGCAGAAACATTGCGCAGTTGAAAACGGTCATACACGAAGATAAGCTGGGGCTTAGCGAGATGCCCGGCAAAGCGAATGAGAAAGATGATGTTAAGGAGGAGAAAGAGTGAGCAGTGACGGCGGAAGAAGGAAGACGCTTACGGGTGTTGTAATGAGCGATGTGAACGATAAAACCGTGGTCATAAAAGTTGAAAGGCGGTTCTCTCATCCGAAATACGGCAAGATGGTGCGGAAATCTAAACGGTTCATGGCTCACGATAAGGATAATTCCTGCAGCGTCGGCGACACGGTCAGAATAACGGAATCAAGACCGATCAGCAAACTGAAGAGATGGCGCGTGTCGGAAATTATCGAGAAGGCTAAATAGGGATGATCCAGACGCAAACAAAATTGATAGTGGCTGATAACACCGGCGCAAAAAGCATCATGTGTATAAAAGTTTTGGGGGGCACGAAAAAACGTTACGCTACTTTAGGCGATACCATTGTAATTACGGTCAAGAGCGCGATACCTAACGGCATGGTGAAAAAGGGGCAGGTTGTGAAGGCGATAATCGTACGTGTAAAGAAAGAACGGGCGAGAAAAGACGGCTCTTATATCAGATTTGATGAAAACGCCGCGGTGCTCGTCAACGATGCTCAGGAACCGATAGGCACCCGTATCTTCGGTCCGGTAGCGAGAGAACTTCGCGAGAAGAACCATATGAAGATAATTTCCATGGCTCCGGAGGTAGTGTAAGATGGTAAAAGCAGGCGATCAGGTCCTTGTCATATCGGGGGCGAGCATTGCGAAAAAAGGGAAAGTGCTCAAGAGTTTCCCGAAGAAGAACAGGGTAATTGTTGAAGGGCTTAATCTTGTAAAAAGACATTCAAAACCGTCCCAGAAGCATCCACAGGGCGGCATAATGGAATTTTCCGCTCCAATTCACATATCGAACGTGATGCTTATATGCAGTAAATGCAATACTCCGACGCGGGAAAAACATAAAACGCTGGATGACGGCAGTAAGGTGAGAGTTTGTTCTCACTGTGGAGAGATTACTTAGAAGTGGCTGAAGATAAAGATAAAGTGACAAAGCCGAAGGCAAAAAAAGCCGCTAAAGAAGCGGCGAAACCGAAACCGGCGAAAGCAGCGACGGCAGATAAAACTGTCAAGGCAGCAGCGAAGCCAGAGGCAAAGCCGGCTGTAAAGAAAGCGGCAAAAGCTGATAAAGCTGTTAAAACAGCGGCAAAGACAGCAGCAGAACCGACGGCAAAGAAGACGGTCAAGGCGACGAAGAAAGCCGCTAAGACACCGGGAGATTACGTGCCTCGCTTAAAGGTATTCTATAACGACAAAGTGATACCCTATATGATCGGTAAATTCGATTACGCAAATCCTAATATGGTGCCGAAGATCAGTAAAATATCTATAAATTCCCGAGTATCGACCGCGAGGGACGAGGTCAAGGACCTTGAATCTATCACAGAGGACATAACTGTCATTGCCGGTCAGAAAGCGGTCGTGACGAGAGCGAAGAAAGCTATCGCGAATTTTAAAATCAGGCAGGGAGACCCTGTCGGCGCTACGGTAACGATAAGAGGAAGAAGGATGTACGAGTTCCTCGACAGGATGATATCTATCGCCATACCCCGAGTGAGGGATTTTAACGGTCTGAGAGAGAAATCCTTTGACGGTTACGGCAATTTTTCCTTCGGCGTAAAAGAACAGATAATTTTTCCCGAGATCGACTACGATAAGGTTAATAAGATCAGAGGGATGGACATAACAATCGTAACCACAGCCAACACCGATGAGGAAGGCTACGAGCTGCTGAAATCGCTCGGAATGCCATTCAGGATCATCGAATCGGCGGGACCGGGTAATTAAGTAATGGCAAAAAAATCATGGATAGCAAAGCAAAAAAAGACTCAAAAGTTTGCCGTACGGGAGTATAACCGCTGCCAAAGATGCGGTCGCGCTCGTTCGTATTACAGGAGATTCGGACTTTGCAGAATATGTTTCAGGGAATTAGCCCTCAAGGGTGAAATACCCGGTATCACCAAGGCAAGTTGGTAAGGGAGAGCATTAGATGTCGCACACATATCCGTTAGCGGATTATCTGACGAGAATTAGAAACGCTCAAATGGCAGGAAAGAGATGGGTGGACGTTCCGTCATCAAATTTAAAGAAGGCAGTCTCTCTGATACTTCGCCGTGAGGGATATATCAGGGACATCATTCATGTGGATGAAGGACCTCAGGGCAGATTAAGAATTTATCTGAAGTACGTAAACGAGGGGAAAGGTGTCATCGAAGGTATTGATTGCGTCTCAAAACCCGGAAGACGCGTTTATTGCAGCGCAAGCAAAATTCCGCGGGTGAGAAACGGACTTGGAATAGCGATAATCAGCACCTCTTCGGGTGTTGTTACCGGAATCGAGGCTAAGAAAAAAAATCAGGGCGGAGAAGTTCTCTGCCGGGTTTGGTAGAGGTAATTGAATGTCGAAAATAGGTAAAGAGCCGATTCCGTTACCGGACGGTGTCGAACTGAAGATATCGGGGAGACTCCATACGGTAAAGGGTCCCAAGGGCGAACTGTCTCAGGAAGTGGATGAGCGGATCACCGTAACGGCAGCAGACGGAATCGTTACTCTTACAAGAGCGAACGATGAAAAGTCAGTCCGCTCTCTGCACGGGTTGTATAGAGCGTTATTAGCTAATATGGTCATCGGCGTAAGCGAAGGATATGAAAAGACTCTCTTATTGATAGGGATAGGATTCGCGGCCGAGATGAAAGGGAGAAAAATGCTTCTCCATCTCGGATTTTCTCATCCCGTTCTCTTCGAATTACCGGACGGGATCGACTTCGAAATTAATAAACCCGATCCGCAGCAGAAGTCGGAATTTCGCAATATGCAATCTCAAATAGTTATCAAAGGAATTGACAAGCAGTTGGTCGGACAAGTCACCGCGAACCTCAGAGCGCTTAAACGGCCGGAACCCTATAAGGGCAAAGGAATCAGATATATTAACGAATATGTAAGGAAGAAAGCGGGTAAGCAGGTTGCGACCGCCGCCGCTTAAAGTTAGAGGAAGAATTGAAGGATAAAAATAAATTAAAAACCGCGCTAAGGCTGAAAAAAGCGAAAAGGATAAAGTCGCGCATGAGAGGTACCGCGGAGAAACCGCGTTTAGTCGTTTTCCGTTCTCTCAAGCATATATACGCGCAATTAGTTGATGATGTCTCGGGACGCACTCTTGTATCGTCTTCGACAACAGAAAAAGATGCCGGAGGAAAAAATCTGTCCGGCGGCAAAGTCGAGCTGAGTAAATCAGTCGGTAAGAAATTAGCGGAAGAAGCGAATAAGCAGAAGATCAGTAAAGCTGTTTTTGACAGAAACGGTTACTTGTATCACGGACGCGTAAAAGCCGTTGCCGAAGGCGCCCGTGAAAACGGTTTAAAAATTTAAGGATAAATAATTGCGTCGAATCAGTGCATCAGAATTAGACCTTCTCGATGAGAAGGTTGTGAAGATCAATCGCGTGTCCAAAGTAGTCAAAGGCGGACAACGCTTCGGGTTCAACGCTCTTGTCGTCGTGGGAGACGGAAAAGGACATGTCGGAATAGGCCTCGGCAAGGCGGGTGAAGTTCTCACATCAGTGAACAAGGGAAAGGACGTCGCAAAAAAGAATATTGTGAAAATATCGCTTTTGAACGGAACTATCCCTCACAAAATAATAGGAACGTTCGGCGCGGCTAAAGTAGTGCTGAAACCGGCGTCAGCCGGAACAGGAATTATAGCCGGCGGCGCGGTGCGAGCCGTTATGGAACAGGTAGGTATCCATGATATTCTCGCTAAATCGATAGGTTCGCCAAATCCGCATAACGTCGTAAAGGCAACGATGAACGGTCTGATGGGTCTGATGGATGCAACGGCGGCATCACGTAAGAGGGGAATCTCAATCAAACAGATGTTCGGGATGGATACAGAATGACGGCTAAGGAAAAAGAGAGCGGCAAACTGAAAATCACTCAGATCAAAAGCGGTATCGGTTATCACCATACGGCGAAGAAGACCCTGATAGCGCTCGGGCTAAGGAAGATGCATCAGACAGTAGTGCAGCCGAATAACGCCGCGATTCGAGGGATGATATTCAAAATCAATTATTTATTGAAGGTGGAAGAGGCGTAGATGGGTTTAGAGAATTTAAGACGACCCGGAGGACCGAGAAAAGCCCGAAAGAGAATCGGCAGGGGACAAGGCTCGGGCACCGGCGGCACATCCGGAGCAGGACATAAAGGAGCGCGTTCACGCAGCGGGTTCAAACGGAAAAGGGGATTTGAAGGCGGACAGATGCCGTTGCAGCGTCGCGTGCCGAAGGTAGGATTCACCAACATATTCAGGGTCGAATATCAGGTGGTGAACGTTCGGGACTTAGGCAGAGCGAAGGACAAGGAGATAACGCTCGAAACTTTGTTGGCGAGCGGACTCGTGAGAAACTTGAACAAACCGGTAAAAATATTAGGCACAGGCGACGTGACGGAAGCGTACGACGTTTCAGCAAACGCTTTCAGCAAAAGCGCCGTTGAAAAGATAGAGGCAGCCGGAGGCAGCACAACCACGTTATGATAGATAAAATATTAGCGATAACAAAGATACCGGAGCTTCGTAAAAGGATAATTTTTACGCTGCTCATTATCATCGCTTACCGGATAGGCGGGCACATTCCTATTCCGGGTATTGACAGTCAGGCGTTGGCGATAGCGGTACGTTCTCTCGCCAATACTCTGTTCGGACTCTACGATATGTTTGCGGGGGGCGCATTCGCGAAGGCTACCATCTTCGCTCTCGGTATCATGCCCTATATCACGTCATCAATCATTATACAATTATTAGGCTCGGTAATACCTTACTTCCAAAAACTTCAGAAAGAAGGAGAAGAGGGAAGAAAGAAGATCACCCAGCTGACGAGATACGGCACAGTGGCTATCGCAACGGTACAGTCTTACGGTATCGCCATCTATCTTATGGGGCTTCGCTCAAGCGCGGGGGGCGAGTCGCTGCCCGTTGTGCCGGGAGATCCAGGCGCGGGATTCATTATTACGTCTATGCTGACTCTCATCACGGGAACGGTAGTCATCATGTGGCTTGGCGAGCTCATCACGGAACGGGGAATAGGCAACGGTATCAGTCTTATCATCATGGTTGGAATCCTCGCTCGATTCCCGAACGTAGTTATCATCGAAGTTGATCTTGTTCGTGAAGAGGTGCGTGGAATATTCACGGAAGTCCTGCTCATTGGCTTGATGTTCATAATAGTCGCATTCGTTGTGCTGCTGACTCAGGGAACCCGGAAAATACCCGTTCAATATGCGAAACGTGTCATAGGGCGGAAACAGTACGGCGGTCAAACTACGCATATTCCGTTAAAGGTAAATACCGCAGGCGTTATGCCCATAATATTCGCTCAGTCAATAATGTTCGTTCCAAGCACCATAGCGACTATTTTTCCGAATACCGTATGGCTTCAGGATTATTTCCTCAGATATTTCTCTACCGATCATCCGTTCTATTGGTCGGTTTTCGGACTCATGATAGTGTTTTTCACCTATTTTTATACAGCAATAGCTTTCAATCCGATTGAAGTGGCGGACAATATGAAAAAATCCGGCGGGTTCATCCCGGGTATCAGACCGGGTAAAAAAACGTCGGAATTCATTGACAACATTTTGACAAGAGTGACCCTCCCCGGCTCTTTTTTCTTAGCGTTCATAGCAATATTTCCGTATATACTGATGCAGATAACCGATGTGCAATACGATCTCGCTTCATTCTTCGGCGGAACAAGTCTGCTAATTATCGTCGGTGTGGCGTTGGATACGCTCCAGCAAATCGAATCTCATCTCATCAGCAGGCACTATGACGGCTTCCTGAGAAGCGGCCGGATCAAAGGCAGGCGGAGGTAAGAATTTCATGGTTATCCTGAAGACAAAAGAAGAGATAGCGACCATCCGTGAAGCCGGTAAGATACTTTACGGCGCCATGCAGCTGGTGGAGGAAAAGATACAGCCGGGAATAACGACGGAAGAAATCGATCTGATTGTGGAAAATTATATAATTGAGCACGATGCGACCCCTTCGTTTAAAGGTTTTCAAGGATTCCCGAGAAGCATTTGCACCTCTGTCGGTTCGCAGGTCGTTCACGGAATACCGGGCGACAGGGTTCTCAAAGCGGGGGAGATAGTAAGTATTGATATCGGCGTAAATAAAAACGGCTACCACTCCGATTCCGCGAAGACTTTTGTGCTCGGTGATGTAGACGATGAGGTTCGCCGCCTGGTTGATGTGACGGAGAAGGCTCTCTATCTCGGCATAGCGGAAGCCACAGTAGGAAACAATATCGGAGATATTTCACGCGCTATTCAAACACACGCCGAATCCAATGGATTCGCGGTAGTTAGACAATTAGTAGGGCATGGCCTCGGACGTTCTCTTCACGAAGATCCGAAGGTTCCGAACTTTGTTGAAAGAGATCCGGGGCCGGAGCTTGAAAAAGGAATGGTGCTTGCGATAGAGCCGATGATCAACATGGAAGAAGTTGATGTGTTGACGGAACAAGACGGCTGGACGATAGTGACCAAAGACGGTAAACCGTCAGCGCATTTCGAACACACTATAGTAATACTGGAAACAGGTCCGAAGATACTGACGAACGGGACCTCTATCAATTGGGAGGACATAATTTAAGTGGCGAAAGAACCGGGCATAGAGGTTGAAGGCAAGATACTTGAAACGCTTCCGAACGCAACGTTCAAAGTGGAATTGGAGAACGGACATGAAGTTTTGGCTCACATATCGGGCAAGATGAGAATGCATTATATAAAAATACTACCGGGCGATAAGGTGACATTAGAATTATCACCCTATGACTTAACAAGAGGCAGGATAACTTATCGCCATAAATAGGCGGATGGAATTATGAAAGTTAGAGCATCGGTTAAAAAGATCTGTGACAACTGTAAAGTGATCAAACGTAAAGGCGTTGTGCGGGTCATCTGCAGCAACCCAAAGCATAAGCAGCGTCAAGGATAAACAACCAGCCCGACATTAGTCTGGCAGGGAGGAAAAGATTTGGCACGAATTGCCGGCGTAGACATACCGCGTGAGAAGAAGATATGGATAGCGCTTACCTATCTGTTCGGGATCGGTAGGACGAGGTCGTATAAGATTTTAGAGATCGCAGGCGTTGATCCTGAGGTGAGAACAAACACTCTGGACGACGCTACGATTGCGAGGATCAGAGAGATAATCTCAGACAATTATGTCATTGAAGGCGCGCTGCGAACAGATAGGACGATGAACATCAAACGGCTGATGGACATCGGCAGTTACAGAGGCTTACGCCACCGCAGAGGATTGCCTGTTCACGGACAGCGGACAAGCACCAATGCCCGTACGCGTAAAGGCAAAAAACGAGCTGTCGCCGGTAAGAAAAAGGTGATGAAATAATGCAGAGTGAATTAATATTTGAATCAGAAACGCCGTTTGAAAGAGAAGATGCGGTCGGGGCAAGCCCCAACTCGCACATAGAGCTGTCAGGATTAAAAAAGAGTCTCTTTAGCACACCAAACCATCACAATTTTAGGAGGTAACATTGGCTGCCCCGAAGAAAAGCCGAAAGAAAAAGAAAAGATCTAAGGTAGACGCCAACGGTATCGCGCACGTTAAGGCTACCTACAATAACACCATCGTTACATTGACCGATATATACGGAAATGTAATATCGTGGGCTTCAGCAGGACGCGCGGGATATAAGGGTTCACGAAAGAATACACCGTTTGCGGCTCAGCTTGCCGGCGAAATGGCGGCAAAAGAAGCAATGGAGCTCGGGCTAGTGAGGGTAGAGGTGAGAGTCAAGGGACCGGGAGGCGGACGAGAATCGGCGATCAGATCGCTGCAAGCAACCGGGCTTGAAATTATTGCCATCAAAGATGTAACTCCTATTCCACATAACGGTTGCCGTCCTCCTAAACGGCGAAGAGTATAGGAGAAGAATGGGTAGATACATAGGACCGGTTTGTAAGTTATGCCGCAGGGAAAAAGAAAAACTCTTCCTTAAAGGCTCGAAATGCACAACATCAAAATGTCCGTTGGAGAAACGGGGCTATGTGCCCGGTCAACACGGGCAGAACAGGAGGAGCAGATTATCCGATTACGGCGTTCAGCTCCGTGAGAAACAGAAGATAAAAAGAATTTACGGACTGTTCGAGAAGCAGTTCAGGAATTATTATAAAAAAGCCGACAGGATGAAGGGTATCACAGGCAACAATCTCATTCTTTTACTCGAAAGAAGGCTTGATAACATAGTTTACAGGCTCGGATTTGCTCCATCACGCAAAGCGGCGAGACAACTCATTACTCACCGTCACTTCAACGTGAACGGAGGGGTAGTGAATATCCCGTCATATATCACGAACGAAGGCGACCTCATTGAGGTTCGCGATAAAGCAAAGAAGATGGAGGTGATACATGCCTCCATGAGAAGGATAAAAGCGGAAAACGCCACTCCCTGGCTCGAATTGGATAAAGCCAACATGCTCGGAAAGGTAATCGAAATTCCCGAGAGAGAGCAGATACCGCTTGAAGCTAAAGAACATTTGGTAGTCGAACTTTACTCAAAGTAGCATAGGAAAATAAATTAATGAATAAGATCAATGTAAGAATGCCCGAAGCCGTAGTAGTGGATGAATCCACATATACCGCAACAAGCGGAGAACTTTCATTAGGGCCGTTAGAGAAGGGATACGGACTTACGCTCGGTAATTCACTGAGAAGAGTCCTCCTGAACGCCATTCCGGGAGCAGCCATCACATCGTTTAAGATTGAGGGCGTAAACCATGAATTCACCACTATCGAAGGTGTCACGGAAGACGTATCGGAAATGATACTCAACATGAAAGAGGTCAAGGTCAAGATGATCGAAGGTACGGTAGATAAGGTCACCTTGGAACTGAAAGGACCGGGAAAATTCACCGCCGGCGACATACAGAAAGTATCCACAAATTTAGAGGTGTTGAATCCTAAGCATCACATCGCAACGCTCAACGAAGATGCCGATTTTTCAATCGAGTTCAGGTTCGAGGTCGGAAGAGGATATTCTCCGGCTGATAAGAATAAGATTCCTGATACGCCGATAGGCACCATCTTCATAGATGCGATCTTTACTCCGGTGAAGTCCGTGAATTACGAGATCTCTCCCGCGAGAGTCGAAGGCGCGACAGACTTCGAAAAACTCACGCTCGATGTTGAAACAGACGGCAGCATCACTCCTGACGATGCGGTCAGTCAGGCGGCAAAGATTTTAAGGGATCATCTGAATCTGTTCATCACCAACGAAGGCGAGAACAGATATGAAGAGCCGAGCGAAAAAGAAGAAGACCTCGCCCGTACCAAGAAACAGCTCCAGCGCAGCATTGATGAGCTGGAACTCTCCGTACGTTCTCATAACTGTCTTAAAGCGGCGGAGATAAACACTTTAGGCGATCTGGTTTCAAAAAGTGAGGCGGAGATGCTGAAATTCAAGAATTTCGGAAGGAAATCACTCCTCGAACTTCAGCAAAAATTAGGCGAACTCGGACTCAACTTCGACATGGATGTGCAACATTACATCGGTGAAGAGAACTTTTAAAGATGAGACATAGGCTCAAAAAAAATAAGCTCAACAGAACGACAAGCCACAGAAAAGCGATGTTGAACAATATGGTGGCTTCTCTCTTCGAGCATAAACAGATAAAGACCACCCACGCCAAGGCAAAAGAGGCGAGGAAACTCGCCGAACGTTTGATCACTTTCGCTAAAAAAGGCGATCTTGCCGCAAGGCGCCGTGTCCTCAGGTTCATTCCCAATAAAGCGCTGGTGCGTGAGCTGTTTGACGAAATCGCTCCGGTCTATACAGAACGGAACGGCGGATACACGCGTGTACTGAAACTCGGCTATCGTCAGGGTGACAGCGCTGACATGTCACTGCTCGAACTGGTAGATATTAAAAAAACCGTTATAGAGAAGAAAGAGAAGAAGGAAGGAATTGCGGATAAACTGAGAAAAGCGCGTTCAGGAGGTTAAGCAGGAATTCAATACCTTTCCTAAACGCATGGTCTATATCCTATTAGGACATCTGAAAGGCAGCCTGAAACGGTTGCCTTTTCTTTTGCTTACGCTGTTCTTCAGCCACTTGAGCACGCTCGCCCAAAATACTGAACGAGAACCGATAAAAGCTTTTTGGGTCATAAGAGACAGGCTCACTACAAAGAAGAGCGTCGAGGAAATCGTGGAGACGGCGAAAAATCATGGATTCAACCATCTGTTCGCGCAGGTCAGAGGCAGGGGTGACGCATATTACAACAGCGAAATAGTGATGAGATCTCCTCTTATACAGGGCAGAAAATTTAATCCCCTCAAAGAACTGCTCACGCTGGCGCACAAGGAGAATATCAAGGTGCACGCCTGGGTGAACGTTTACCTGCTCTGGAGCTCGGAGAAGAAACCTAAATCCAAAAACCATCTGCTCAATCAGCATCCGGAGTGGACAGCGCGAGCTTATGGCGATGTAGTAGACGCTAAAAAGACACACCGGCAATTCAAACTGCAAGGCACGGAAGGTGTTTACCTGTCGCCCGGACATCCGGAAGTTTCGAAATACCTCTTAGCGGTATTCAGAGAACTTATTGAAGAATACGACATTGACGGACTGCATCTCGACTATGTACGATATCCGGGTCCTGAATACGGTTTCAACCAGGCGGCTATGAACAGTTTTAGAGAAGAGACGGGCGTTGACCCGGAGATTTTCATAGAAAACGGCGAAGAAATCTCCAATATAGTCGGCAAGGAGAGCGTCGAAGCGTTCCAGCGTCAGTGGAAAAACTTCAAACTTCGAAGCATATCCAATCTCGTTATCAGCACAAGAAATCTGATAAAAGCATCGGGTAAGAAGCTGCTCCTCACGGCAGCCGTAAAACCTAATCCCGTCTCCGCGCGCGAACAGAACTATCAAAACTGGGTCAGATGGGTCATGGGAGGTACGCTCGACTATGCCGTGCCGATGAACTATAACGCCGATATCAGGGAATTCACTCAGAACTTGGAATCAATACTGACGCTCGTGCCACCGGGAAAATTGATCATGGGTATCGGCGCGTTCAACCAAAACCACTTCGACGTCGAAAGCAAGATCTACAAATCTAAATCAGAAGGGATCAGAGATTTCATCTTCTTCTCATATAACGAGCTGCACAATGAAGAAAAATATGTCAAGGCGATACGAAGGGCGTTGGAGTAAGCAGCTCATAGCTGATAGTGAAAGTAATTTTATGATGATGTGCGGCTCAGAGCAAACCCTGACCGCACAATATATTTGATTTAACGTCGGGGCAAACCCCAACTGCCATGCAATTCTAATTTTGGATTATATTTTATGATCATAATATCGTTCCATTTGTGATATCACACCCCTCGTCCGGCAGCTGCCGGACACTCCCCTCAAGGGGAGAGGGTCCCATATCTCCTCCCTAGAGGGAGGTGTCATCCCGATTTATCGGGAGAGGGTGTCATCGTCGAGAATTATCATTGATTCTTATCAATCCAATCTTTGATTGATATGAGCACCGCATCCAAATTATGCTTCACATCCGAATCGCTAAATCTTAATAGTGTCAAAGATAAAGATTGAAGGAAATCTTGTCTAATATTATCACTGTCTATTTTAAAGTCATGGGTAATTCCGTCAATTTCGATAATCAAATTCAACTTCGGAGCAAAGAAATCAACTATATAATTTCCGATAGGTTTTTGTCTCTTAAAAGCATATCCTATCAGTTTTTTATTTTTTAGTTCATTCCATAAATAAATCTCTGTTTTAGTTGAATTCTTCCTAAGTTTGCGGGCAATTAGTTTTAGTTTTGGATTATATTTGATAATCATAATATCGTTCCTTTTGTGATATCACACCCCTCGTCCACCAAATGGCGGACACTCCCCTCAAGGGGAGAGGATTCCCTGTCTCCTCCCTCGAGGGAGGTGTCACAGTGTGACGGAGGGTGTGATTGTTGTAATGCTTTATGTTTCATTTTAAATGAAAATATAATGACCAAACTATAATGATTGAAAATATTGAGAAAAGCCATTCAATATAGGATTCATAAAGAGCAACCCGAAAACTAATTTCCTCATTTTTCTCCAATGACCGTTCTTATTTTAAATTAGCAGCATAATTTATAAGATTATGGATTATAATTCCGGTAAATAAAAAACTAATTAAAAGATTAAACTCCGATGTCTTTTCATTCTTATCAATAAAATAAGGAGTAAATTGCAGGGAGTAATATGCAAATATTCCTATAAAAATTCTTCAACGGTTATTGACGTAAGATAGAATACCTGGATATATACGACCTTTCAAAATTAACTTATTCATACTAAGCTCAAGTTTATCAGACAATTGCAGCCTCCAATCAGGTTTTGTTTATCATACCATACCATTGAAAATCAACCATCAAAGCTTTCCCGTCCTTCGGTGAAGAGGATGACGCGGCGGAACTTCGTGCCGGGGGGGTCTTCGATATAGTTTGCCCAGCATTCCATCTCGCTGTTACGGCGGTGAATCCGCTTACGTTGTTTGAGGCAGCGCTTGACGGTCTCGAACTCAAAATCCTGAAGCGGGATCTTTCCCTCACGGTTCATCAGCGGGGAGATTATGCGCACCGTCATGTGGTAGTTATCAAAGATCGTCAGGACGGCATCCCGGTGTTTCAGGCATTGACGGGCTATGACCTCATATGAGCAGTGCGGAAATTCCTCTTTTAGAGCATCAAGCGGTTCGTATGCGAGTCCGCGGAGTTCGGCGGGGTCAAGGAGCAGGTCTGCCGCGAAGAGATTCGCTTCCTCCTCCTGCTGCCATGTCTGTTCCGATTCGTTGAGGTGGTTGTGAACATAATGACCGATCTCATGCGCGATAGTGAAATTTTGGCGTTCGGGACGGTCGTTCTTGTTTATGAGGATGAGTTTCAACCCGCTCCGGACGGAGACACAGCCGCGAAGGCGGTCGTCAAGGTCAACACTGAGAAGAGTGAAGCCGTACTCTTCGGCTATTTTTTGCCCGAAGTCCGTTCTTCTTTAAGGTTTTCTCTGAACGCGTGGAGCATGTTACGCAGACTCCTTTCGGAAACCTTCTCCAGTTTGCTTCCCCTGCTGTAGAGACTCAGCAAAAATGCCTTGTCATCTTCGTCTATGTTTTCCGTTTTCATATTCTTTAAAATATATTCTTCAACAGAGAGGGGATTACGAGCGTATGACGGGTCATGTTGAATGTTATTATCGCTTAATTCGGTTGTCAGGTTGTCGGCGAATCCTTTTATGAGAAACTGATCGGGATTAATTGTCACACCAACCCATTTGCTTACAAGCAGGGCGATAGTCGAGAGGGTATTCGGTTTCATCGCCCTTCCGAGCACCCATTCGCTGACCGTTTGATTTGTTACGCCGATTTCCTTCGCAAAAACTTTATTTTTTTTATTAAAATACGACAAGAAGCATTTCAGGTTAACCGAAATAATATCAAGCTGTTGTTGTGTGTAAAATGACTTCATATTTTTAGAACAAACAGTATAAACAGAAATATAACTTGACACTTTGTGGTAAAAACTTTACATTATAGTCATGAAAGTTTACAAAGTTAACATAAAAGGTTACAATCTGTATATTTTGTCCTCTTTTTTCTTCAACAAACTTAATATAGTGGTTCAATCATCCTTTTGCAAGAAAAATGGTCTCTTTTCGGCATGAGCGGGATCGAACGCTTTATGCTCGATTTTTACACTATCATGGCTCTCTTAGCGCTCGGCATCTATATCGGAAGGTATCTGCTGCCTAAAGAGAGGGATTGATGCTGCCGCAGCCGTATGAACGATGGCTCGACAGGTTATCGAGGGGGGAGGAGGAAGTTCCGATCGCTCCGATCAGATACCAACGCTTGGGATTTAAAAAACGGTTAGAATATATATCGGGGTTAGGATTCAGCGAACATTTGACAGAAACTGTGAAAGAGCAACTTTTGGAAGACGATGATTTCGCAAGGGCGATCTACCATCTCATTGACGGCTCGGCCGATCTGGGAAGAGAGAAAGCGGTTGTCGCGATCTCAAATGCCGCAAAAAGCGTTCTCACCGAAGCGGCGGACGCTCTTTTCGATGCATTAGATAATTTACCGGGGGAGAGATGAACTTTCTTCTGATACCAAACGGGCAATATTCCTCTCCCCTTGAGGGGAGTGTCCGCCAGTTGGCGGGCGAACCTGCCCGACTAATGTTAGGCGCGGCAGTTGAGACTCTTTACACACCCTCCCGATTTATCGGGATAAACTCACACCTCCCTGACAGACCAATGTCGGGCTGGTTGATAGAGGGGAATTTAATGGAGCGGTCATGATGCCACCTTCAAAACGGGTACTAATAAATGGGTAAGCGGCCTGCATCGATGTTTTACTGGATGGATTTCGACAGGGACACGAGAGCGCTGACTCTTAAATCGGTCGGCGGATGGATGCGGATAATGGGTCAGCTCCACTTCGCGCCGACAAGAGGAAAGAAGCGGCATTCGCTCAGTTCATGGGCTAACGTCATGGGCTGTTCGATAAAAGAGGTCGAAACCATCGTCAACGAATTGCGGGCGCATAAGGTAGGAAAATTCAGGTATTCAAGCGGGCAACTGACGATAGAATCGCGCAGAATGAGAGTCGAAGAGGAACAGAGAGAGAAGGATAATCTGCGTGTCAGGCAATTCCGCATGAGGTCTAAGTAATGTATTATCAAATCGTTCCACCAGTAAAAAGAAAGGTTTCCGTAACGCTTTTGAAACGGCTGTGTAGCTCCGCTATTCAGCTTCATATTCTAATACAAATTCAGTTTCCGGAGGATGAAGGATGATAAATAGAGACTCTCTTGCTCAAGAGAGAAAGAGCTCTTCGGAAGAGCTCCCGGTAGCCCGATTGGTCCGCGATCTATTTTACGGATACGGCGTTACCTTTCATTACGGAGCGAGACAGATATTAGAAGAGAATAAGAGCAGGGCGAGGACATATACCAAACTGCTGGAACCGTTTAAAACAGGCATAGTACAGCAAGCAATAAGCGACGCCTGCGCGGATTCGCCGAAGAAGATGCCGAGCGTTTACCTGATACAAAGTCATTGCAGGCATATCCGCAGCCGCGAAAACAGAATGAAGCTGTCAGCCGGTGAACAGATGGGATTGGACGAAACACACACTTTTGACAGGGTGAAGGGCGAATGGGTTCCGAAACGCTGAAAATGACGGAGACGGAGAAGGTCCACTTCGGAAACGTCAAGCAACTCTGGTTCGAGGACGGTTCATATGAGAATTGGACGCTCGAAAACAGCGACTACCGGTGCAAGGTGCGGATGGGCGTTTTCCAGTGGTTCGAGTTCCGGTTGAAACATGGCTGGCTCTTCGTACCGAAGGAGAGGATAGAGCATAACTGACTACCGCACAAGGAGATAGAAAGGACAGATAATATAATACTTTTAGTATATTCTGGGCAGTAAAAGAGTCTCTTTGACTCATTGCCCCGTATAAGATCACAAAAAAACTGAAGTGACCACTCACGGAGCTTCTTTCAACATTCCGGCGAAAAGCCGGAAAGGAGGAAGTTCATGTCATTAGATTTCATAACGGAAAAACAGAGTTATTCAACGGCGTTAGAAGAATCCGAGTCAACAGCCAGGCTTTACAAGCTGATGATGAAGAATTTTTGCGAGTTCATCGTCAATTCACGCAAGCTCAGCGAACGGCAGGTGGAGATCTTTCTCCTGCGGGCGAAGGGATTCACGTTCGAGGAGATAGGCGACATGCTCGGCATACGGAAGCAGACGGTGCACGAATCATGCATGAAGACGATCCAAGCGTTGAAACTTCCGGAAGATGACGGAGTGGACGGCTGAGCGGTGTAACTTATCGAAAACGAAAACAGTAGAAAGATAAGTAAAACCACCCCATAATCCCCTCCTTTGGAAGGAGGGGAGACTACTATGTGGCAGTCAGGACTTGTCCTGACGCTTATTAATGTTTGTCATATAATCATACGGTCAAGATGCCACCGCCGATTATCGTATCTCTGATGCGATATATTCCCCTCTTGATAGAGGGGAATATAAAGGAATGTCTTCGCCACCCTGACGGAAGTATTTACTTTAAAAGGTCAGAAATTCATTAGGAGGTAATATTAAGTCGTTTTATGACCCGCATCCGGGGCAGAAGCGGTTACGAAAATCGAATGCCCGGTTCCGTGTCGCCGTGATGGGAAGGCGTTGGGGAAAGACAACGTTCGCCGTGCATGAACTCGCCGAAGCCGCCCTCGAAAAAGGGGGTGTCTACTGGTGGGTCGGTCCCGATTACGAATCCGTAGACAAAGGGTGGTGGATACTGATGAGCGCGCTCCCGGAAGAATTGATCCGCAAGCAGAGAGGAGGGAAGCCGAAGGTAATCGAATTCGAGAACGGAAGCCGAATCTATTTCCGCACGGCAAGCAATCCGAACAGTCTGAGAGGGGAAGGACTTTCCGGCTTGGTAATGGACGAGGCGGCGCAGATCGGTTCGGAAGCTTGGGATTATGTTCTCAAACCCTCGCTGGTAGATCATAAGGGGTGGGCGCTTTTCATCGGAACGCCATATGGAAGGCAGAGCTGGTTCAACGAGCTCTATCGGCACGGGCTCTCGGAAGATGAAGAGTGGTCTGACTGGGAGAGTTTCCATGCTCCTTCGACCGAAAACCCTTTTCTCGATAAGAATGAAATCAATCAGATGAAAAAGCAACTGTCCGATGACGTATTTCGGCAGGAATTCGAGGCGGAATTTTTAGAGGATGCAGGCGGAGTCTTTCGCAAAATCAGCGAGTGCGTAATGGGTGATTACGAACCGCCCGAGTTCGGCAAGAAGTGCGTCATGGGCGTTGACCTCGCCAAGCATGAGGATTATACGGTTATCAGCGTGCTGAATCATTCGGGGCATCTCGTTTATTGGGACAGGTTCAATCAAATCGATTATACTTTTCAGAAGGCGAGAATAATAAGCGCTGCTCGCCGTTATGACGCCCAGGTTTTGATAGACGCTACGGGCGTGGGCGACCCTATATTCGACGATCTCAGGCACATGATTCGAGTACTGCCTTATCGCTTCACTAACAAATCGAAACAGGAACTGATAATGAACCTCTCGCTCGGCATGGATAAGCGGGTCATCACTTTCCCTCACGAAACTCAACTCATAACGGAGTTAGAGAAGTTCGGTTATCAGATCTCCAAACACGGAAATATTATTTACGCCGGTACGGCAGGCTTCCATGACGACTGCGTCATATCGCTCGCCTTAGCGTTCTGGCAACTCCAACACCGGTGGAGCATAAAGCATAAGGGGAGCGAGGTAGCGGGGATTATTTATTGATTGCCTCCGGAAAGGTTTCTAGATATAGTATCTATGACTATTTTTGGAATAGACGTGGAGTCATCCTCTTTTTGCAATAATCCTGATTTACCAAATGAGGAGATAGCATCGACAAGATTAGTGATAATAATATCTCTTTGATTTTCAGTGACTGCCTCTACAAACGCTGGTAAACTATTTGAAAGCCGTTCCCTATGTTTATTCAGTTCCTTCATGTGCATATGCGCTCTAAGAATTTTAAGTGAGAATGCTGTAAATGCACCGATTGTAATCAGAATTGTGATGCGAATAGTGGTGAAATATATAGAGTCATAGATTGTTTTTGCGTCAGGTTTTATAAACCATAGGACAAGTGAGAAGCCTATAAACACAACTATAGATCCAGCGCTGAACTTGCTCCAAAGTAAAATTTTCTTATCCTGTTCACTCGCTGCTTCACTGAATTGTTTTTGTGCCTCTTCAACCGATATACCTACTGCTGTTCTCCGAATTGTGGCTTCTCTCTTATCCAGTTCTTTAAGCTTCTTATCTAATTGGGTAATTTTAAAATCAACAGTAGCTTCGGCCTTTTTAAGTTTTTTTGAGATTCCCGCATCATCAAGTAATCCACTTGATTCTATTTTTTCTATAATAAAAGCGGGCTTATGAACCAATAATAAATCAATTTGTGCGTTAATTGTGTTAATTATCTTGCCTTTAGTATTTATAAAGTCTGAATCAGTAATATTCCCCACTCTATCAATTTCTATTCTTAAATGCTGAAACGCAGTAATTAATTTTTGAAGAGAAACATCGGACAATTTATTGGCATACTTAGAATGCTCTGTAATAAAAAAAACTATATCTTCAAGTTCATACTTTATTTCATCACCTAAAGATTGTTTGCCGAGGTTTTCTCGGTAAAGTTGTTCCTTATCGAGAGTATTAAATTCTTTTAGTTTTTGATTGAATAATATAACTTTTGATTCTGTTGCCATATGATTCTCCGATTTCTTGAGATGACACAAAATAATACATAATCATTTGGCTCGCAATCGAAATATTATTTAACGCTTTATTCGTTCCTTTGAAAGCGGATCTTGACACCCCCCAGCCCTTTGCTATAAGATTTCTAAAGGATCGGCTACCCCTCTTGATAGAGGGGAACATTTCACCTCGTTGAGGTGGTGTGTGGCAGTCAGGACTTGTCCTGACGCCTATCCGTGTAGATTGTACGGTCAGGAGTGTCTCGACACAAATCATGACTCGTACTCCAAATTTCAAC
>JACZYG010000049.1 GCA_022571215.1 Fidelibacterota bacterium
CTGTCTCATAAATCTCACTTATGACACACCAATTCGCATTACCAAAACTCATGAAAACGAGAGTTTCTGACTATTAGCTTTTGAGACAGTGGTTTATTGTCCCGAAAACGATCGTTTATGAGACACAATTTTTATAGTATCAATAACGTATATCATAACCCATAAATAAGGATTAAAGAATTGATCATTTTCCTTGCAGATATTTACTCGGAGAAGTAAATTTAGTTGCTATAACATACAACATCCAGTTTATAGATTCTATCAATTAAAAATGCAGATAAAATCACCTACATCAAATGACGAGTTTGAGCAAATATACAAACTCAATTATGAAACTTTTGTAGAAGAAATTCCTCAACATAAGGTAAATAAGAACAAAAGACTAATCGATAAGTATCATAATAAAAACAAATATTTAATAGCTAAAAAAAATAACGAAGTTCTGGGAATGATCTGTTATAATAGTATTAGACCATTTTCTTTGGATCAAAAACTTGATAATTTGGATAAATATCTTCCAAGTTACAGTAAAGTAGTAGAGGTTAGATTGTTTGCCGTAACTAAAACATCCAGGAATGGAGTAATTGCCTATCGCCTATTAAAGCATTGTATTAATCTTTTATTAGAGCAAGGATTCGATCTTGCTCTTATTTCTGGTACGGTGCAAAAATTAAAATTCTTTCGCAAAATAGGATTAGTTCCTTTCGGGCCAACTGTAGGTAAGAATAATGTCATGTTTCAACCTATGTATGTTACATTAAAGAATCTCAGCAGCGATTTCAAAAACGATTAATTTTTTAGCACAGCCCTTTTTAGATGAGCTCTTTAAACCGCTATCGGCATAGCTCTCGTAGTTCGTTGGTACTGAATCCTCTAAAATCATTCTCTTTGATAACTTTTCCGAATTTCAATTTTATCTCTCCGGGGTTTCTTTGGTCCAGGGGTTAAACACCCCTTCTCAAATACTGGTTTCGGTGCAATCGGGTTCCCATGGATGCTAGGTCTTGATTACAGGATAAAAGTCCCTTTCTCACTTGCCGTTTTCTTTAGCAATTCAAATATTGGAACGACTTATGGTTACCACGAAAATCGCAGTTTTCTATCCATCGACTATTCTGTCAGCATGGTAGCTAGTACTTTTTCAGTTCAATCAGAAGGAATGCGGTTGGGGGCGGGACCAGCGATCTTTACAACCAATGTTTGGAGAGGTTCCGAACCCGGGGAGCCTATTAAGAAGAAAGATGATAAAATTGGTTTTTTGATAGATTTTGGTCTAGCTATTCCTGCAAACTACCATTTCTTTGCTGAATTGAAAGTCCAGTACAGAAAGGTCGGTCGAGTGGGAATTGGCCCATTTATGGATACTGGCAGGATCTTAACTGCTACCTTACCGGCTACCAAAGTCAGTTATGATCATTGGTTTATGGGTCTTGGCCTTGGGATTCGTCATTAAGAGTCTACGATGCGCGGCAGAGGCGTTGACTCACCCGCAGTGAATTTGACGGCAGAGGTCTCTTCGGGTATTTACTTTTACAACCTCCAAGCAGGCGATTTCGTCCAAACTCGCAAGATGTTACTCCTCAAATAGCACTGTCTCATAAACGTCAGTTATGACACACCGTTTGGCAGTACCAAAACTCATGAAATCGTGAGGTTTTGAGAATATAGGTTTCGGGACACTGTTTTTTTGTCCCGAAAACGGTCGTTTTTAGGAATATATCGTCTCGCCTGAAATCTTAAAGTAATTTGGTAAAGTTACTAAAAAATTAATCGTTATGGTTTTAGCATATCGATCTTAGGCTTTTATCCCACAAAAGGAGGTATGACAACATACTCATACTTTCTTACCATAGTCGAAGTATAAATTCTGAAGATCCTTCATTCACCTCCGTTTGGTTAAAGTCAATATTAGAGCCAAAGATGCTCCTCGAATCCCCTAAATACAGGGATTTACCCAAGTGTTGTTTAGTGTCGATTCGTGTTGTTTGATGTCGTTTAGTGTGTTTTAGATGGGCACATATTGTGTCACATTAATAAATCTTGACTTCACAGCTATTACACATATCTTTTAAACAATATTAAATAAGTATTTATTTTTATTTAAATTGAAGGATGGTGTAGTATAATAATCCTACATCGGAGGTCTTATGAAAAACTTATCATTATTCAAAGGTAGGCCTATAAAGTATGTTCTTTCCTTTCTTGGATTTCTTTTTGTTACTTCTAATCTTTTTTCCCAAGGGCATGACACCCTATGGGCGCGAACTTATGGAGAAAGTGAATCTGATCGGGGCAACTCAGTCCGAGAAACCTCCAACGGCAGGCTTTTCCTCGCAGGACGCTCAAGGATGTTCGGGGTTGGTGATTCTAACATACGGTTAATACGCACGAACATGAGCGGCGAAGAATTATGGTCGAAAACTTATGCTGGAACTGACACATATCCTTTGCACTTTGATAAAAAAGCTTTTAGTGATACGTATTTACTCGAGGAGGATTTATTCCAACTCTGGGATAATAATGATTGGACTAATAGAAGGTTAGAAAAATATTTCTACGGCAGTTTAGGTCAACTATTGATAGGCAGCGTAAAATACTGGGTAGAATCAACTTCGACATGGTCTAATAATGAAATAAAAACCTACACTTATGATCAAGATGGAAATAATATTGAAATTATTGTCGAAATATGGCAGAATAATACTTGGCTCACTTTGGCCAAATTCTCATCTGCTTATGATGCAGGGAATAAACTTACTGAATTCTTTTTGGCATTTTTTCAAGGTGATTCATGGATAAATGAATGGCGATTTCTATATGAATACTATGTCGATGATAATCTGGAAACAGTAAATAATGAAAGATGGATTAATTCTTCTTGGGTTTTAGACTATTCTAATTCTTACAATTATCATGATGACGGAAAGATATACCAAATAGTCACTTCCTCATTATTTGACCCGGACATTGGTGTTTCCGGGAGAGAAACTTACACCTATGATAATGTCGGTAACCTAATCGAAATTCTAAATGAATCCTATTTTAACGATACTTGGAACTTCTTAAATAGGCAGACAAATACGTACGACTCTTCATCAAATATAATCAGTGAAATATCACAATCATGGGTTGATTCAAATTGGATTAATTGGTCGCGGACGAATTATACTTATGACACAGCACAATATTTAGTTAAGGTGGTCCGGATGAACTGGTTTTCAAACTCATGGTCAAACAGTCAGAAGGAATCTTATAATTATGATGGAGCGGGAAACCTTTCCGAATTTATAAATTATATTTGGGAAAATAATAACTGGGAATACTACGGTAAGCATATATATAAACACACATTTTTCGATTCTACCGAGGAATTTATAAGCCTACCTTATAATCTTATTCTCAAACAGAATTACCCAAACCCGTTTAATCCGGAAACGACATTAGAATATACTCTTCTCAATCCAGGAGAAGTAGTAAGCTTAAAAATCTATAACCTTCTTGGTCAGGAGGTAGCCAGACTTGTAAGCGAAATTCAACAATCTGGGAATCATATAGTCAAATGGAACGCCTCACACCTTCCATCAGGCATTTACTTCTACCGCCTCCAAGCAGGAGATCTCGTCCAGACGAGGAAGATGGTGTTGTTGAAATAGAAACATATGCCGTCAGAATTTATAACGGTAATATTATTTTGGATAACAACTATAAACAAGAAAAGGGGTAAACAATGAAAAACCTAAGTGCAGTAGCAATCTGCGTCCTTACCGTATTGGCGATGGCGGTTCAGCCGTCTTTCGCACAGGATAACGCTCCGACGTTCGGTGTGAAGGTAGGTCTAAACCTAGCGAATTTCTCCTGGGATTTGACAGAGGGCACTTTTGAAACGGATTCAGCCATCAAGTTCGGCGTAGGTGGAATCATGCTGTATCCGCTTTCAGAAGTTTTGGATCTTCAGGTAGAGTTCATGTATCTTCAGAAAGGCGCGAAATTAGATGAGATCGAGGGATTTAAAATCGATGCGAAATATAAATTTGCCTATTTATCAGTTCCGGTGATGGGAAGGTACAAATTGGGTTCCGGAGATACATCTCCTTATATCGCAGCAGGTCCGGAATTTGGTTTTCTCCTCAGTGCGGACGTTGAATTTGCAGGGGAAGAGGATGATGTAAAAGACGAAATAAAATCGATAGAAATCGGTTTCAATGTAGGCGCCGGTGTTTCAATGGATATGGGTACCATGCCGGCGTTTGCGGAAGTTCGCTACTCATTGGGATTGTCGAATATAGATGATTCGACGAGTGATGTCTCCATCAAAACAACGGGGATTCAGTTGTTCTGGTTATTCCGATGAAATCGGACACCTGTTCCGATTCAGTTCGGACACTTTCTCATCCTCTCTCTATCGAAGCTTAATATATTTCAAAGTGTCCGATTAGGAAAGGACATTTTTTGATTTTCGCATCGATTCTCCTTTTAGATTTATCTTGTAAGCGTTATGAACGAGCCGGTCCATCCCCGCAGTTTGCGGGATTTACGATATCGCATCTGCGATGGTCGGATTGTTAAAGTAGCCGTGCCACTCACTGATGGGAAGTTGGCTCGTAATGATAGTGCTTCCTCTTTGAACCCTGTCTTCGATGAACTCCAGTATCTCCTGTGATTCTTTCGATTTTAAGGGAGATAACCCGAAGTCGTCCAGCACGAGGACTTTGAACCTGGATAATTTAGTCGCCCATGAGAGGTAACTACCGTCGGCACGGACCAGCGCTGTTTGAGAGAGCAGGTGTGATATTCTCGTGTAATAGGCAGAGTACCCATCCGTAATTGCCCTATTAGCCAGAGCGCATGCTAAGTAGGTCTTTCCTGTTCCGGTGGGTCCCGAGATGATCACATTGTGATGACGTTCGACCCAGTCGTTATTTGACAAGGAGAGAATACTCTTCCTGTCAAGACCCCTGGAGTGATGGAAGTCGACATCTTCGATAAAAGCGTCCTTGTATTTGAGTTTCGAGATAGACAGCATTCGTTTTATCCGTCTGTTACGTCTCTCTGTGACCTCGGCGTCGATCAGGTGCGCTAAGCGCTCCTCGAACGTTAGACTGCTGTATTGCGGCTCTTCCATTTGTCTTAACAAGGCATCTTTCATCCCGTGAAGTTTCATATCGCTCATCTGGTCTACTGTGTGGTTGAGTGATGACACTTAAGCCTCCTTATCTTTAATAGTTGATGGTTCATGCGTAATAGTTTGCTCCTCTGATATTATCATGAATGAGTGGAGCCACCTCTTCATCAGCGGTTTCAGTCATCTCCAAGTACGTCTTGTGCTTCAGGATCGATCTGAAGTGTGATACCCGATAACATCGAAGCTTTAGCATCTTCGCCGCGGAAAGTTCAACAGCTTGGGTCTCGTATTTCCTTGCTGTGTTGATGATTCCGATGCAGGTTCTAAATCCCATCTCCGGGTGAGGTTTATTCTCCATGATCGTTTTAACTAGGGTTTGGGTGTTTGTACCTATTGTTCCGGCCCAGCCGATGATCCTTGATGGCGTCCACTTGGCGTACGCCCTGTGAGCGCTTGCCATATGATTCTCATTCGTTGAGCAGCTCCCTGCCTTGTAGAGCCGCCTGTGGACAGCCACACGCTTGTTTTGATAGTATATCTCAACAAGACTGGACGTGTACCGGCACTGGATAGTCTTTTGAACCAACTGATACGGGACGC
>JACZYG010000025.1 GCA_022571215.1 Fidelibacterota bacterium
ACGGTAAAAGGAACTTTCAGCTGTTTTTCGCTGGATTGGCTTTCATTATTTTCGGCTATATATTGATGTGGAATTCGGAAGTTTACAGTCAGCAGGCTCTGACTGTTTCGATTCTTTTCCTGGCTGTAGGATATTTAATCCTCCTTCCGCTTGCTGTCATCCTCAAAGAGAAGAAAAATTCTCAAAGTGAGGCGACATAGTCTAAACCCGATCTAATGGGGTCGTAGTTCAATTGGTTAGAGCACCGGCCTGTCACGCCGGAAGTTGCGAGTTCGAGTCTCGTCGACCCCGCTCTGAGGTTGTCCCGAACAAGCTGCGGGAAGTCTCGTCGGCAATGTTATAAACTTATATGAACTTAATGCATTCTTCTTGTAAAAGATAATATGTGGTATTTATATATTATTTACTCAGACAATATAGACCGATATTATGTTGGCGTTACCGAAAACCTAAAGCTACGATTAGAAAGGCATAACTTAGGTTGGGGGAGATACACTAAACGCGGTATTCCATGGGTTATTGTATATTCGGAAAACTATCTTATCAAAACTGATGCCTTTAAGCGTGAACGTGAGATAAAAAAGTATAAAAGCAGAAAATATATTGAAAAACTTTTTAATAAATAAGGGTAAAGTGCCATTTTAACCACCAATTTGTTAGATTATGAGCGAGTTAAGTAATTGTTTCTTTTGAGTATCAATACTTTGATTTCTATGGTTATAACGCCACACATATTCAGCAAGATAAAGAGGGAGTCTTTCACGCCTTATTCCACCCTTCGCGGCGAGCCTTCGCTTGAGGTATCCCCAGAATCCTTCAAGCCCATTTATATGGTTTCCTTCTTCGCTAACGTACTCACCTTTTTGATGCTCGACCAGACGATGAACATAGCCTTTGGCAGCGACACCAGTGTAACTCTTCCAAGTATCAGAGTAAACTGTGGAACCGGATTCCACACGATTGGCTATAAGGGGTAACAATGTCTTTGCCTCCACGTCAGGAACGACCTGAGCCCATACCTTACCTCCTCTACACAGTATCCCGAATACAGGGGTCTTGGATGTTCCACGTCCTCGCTTACTCCCTGAAAGGCGCACCCCGTAACGTTTATTCTTCCATTGACCTCCAAGGTAAGTTTCATCAACTTCAACGGATCCCGAAAAGACATCAGGAACATCCCGCTGCATTGCCACCCTCACATGCGTCAATGCGCGGAGAACACGCTTGCGATTCAATCGCGTCTCTTGAGCTACCACGGCTGCTGGTAATCCTCTTAGAAACCAATGTAAAATCTCCTTCCATTCTTTTTGACTTAAGTGGAGAGGAAGACGCCCCGGAGTCCACTCGTAACGACATGAACTGCAACGAACTTTACCTCGCCGGACTGACCATAACTTCTGACATCCACACCTCGGGCAATCTTTCTTTTTCATCTGTTAAATATAGCATCTCAGGTGGTTAAAATGGCACTTTACCCTAATATATAACGTTTCGAGAAACCGTTTTAACGGTTTTATTCAAAAATTAACTACCCCACTCTTACAGCGTGACCCTCCTTAGAAAGGAGGGGATGAAAAATTCCCCTCTATTAACCAGCCCGATATATGTCAGGCGGGCAATCTATACTACTCTTCTTTGCCTGAAGGTAATTTTTTCTTGACAAACGATAATTAATGATTATATTTCTATTGTAAATAAAGAGACCCTACAGGGGTATATGGTATTAACAGGACGGAGTTACGATGCTTGACGAAATTACAACGAAAAAATCGCTCAGAAGACTTAAAGCCATCAAAGGGCAAGTCGGCGGACTCGAACGGATGGTAGCTGATAACAAGTACTGCATGGATATCGTCAATCAGATCACAGCCGTAAGAAAAGCGCTCGACTCGCTCTCGTTCGTAATTATGGAGCGGCACGTGAAGAGTTGCGTCAAAGACGCTTTCGCTGAATCCAAAGGAAATGCCGCCGACAAAAAGGTGGACGAACTTTTTCGCGAGATGAACAAATTTTTAAAATGAGGAAATGAAATGGCTTTTGATCCTGTATGTCATATGAATATAGAACCGGAGAACGCAGCCGGAAAAAGCGAACACAACGGAACTACCGTTTATTTCTGCTCGGATTATTGTAAAGAGGTTTTTGATAAAGACCCTGAAAAATATCCTCTTACCCCTCCTGACGCAAATGAAGATGCAGTGCATGAACACGCTCATCACGACCATAGTCATCATGAACACGTCGAGCATGAACTACACGATAGTGGTTCTAAGGTGATTCACGTTTGTCCGATGGATCCCGATGTCAAACAAGAAGGACCCGGTGCATGCCCTAAATGCGGGATGGGTTTGGAACCGCTTGAGCCTGTCATCGTCTCGAAACAGGAGTATGTCTGCCCGATGCATCCGGAGATCGTCAAAGATGAACAAGGCTCATGTCCTATCTGCGGAATGTCGTTAGAACCACGGACGGTGACGTTAGAAGAAGAGAACCCGGAGCTGGTGGATATGAGCAGGCGATTTTGGATAAGCACGGTTTTCTCATTACCTCTGCTGCTCTTTACGATGTCAAAGATGTTCCCGGCAATCTCTTTCGACAGTTCGGGATGGGGAAACTGGTTTGAGTTTATTCTTGCAACACCGGTAGTTCTTTGGGCGGGAGCGCCCTTCTTCAAACGAGGCTGGGATTCCATCGTTTACAAGTCGTTGAATATGTTCACGCTTATCGCAATTGGGATGGGAGTCGCATACGTATATAGCGTGGTCGCTACGCTATTTCCTGAAATTTTCCCCGCAGCTTTTCGGGATGCTAACGGTGAGGTAGGATTATATTTCGAAGCGGCTGCCGTAATAACAACCTTGGTCTTGCTCGGACAGGTGCTTGAGCTGCGCGCGAGGAGTAAAACAAGCAGCGCCATTAAAGCGTTGCTCGGATTGGCTCCGAAGAACGCCCGCATTATAGATGAAAAGGGCGAAGAAAAAGATATTCCTTTGGAGAATGTGGTCGCAGGCGATCTTCTGCGGGTTCGTCCCGGCGAGAAAGTGCCTGTTGATGGAAAGGTAACGGACGGCGAGAGTTTTATAGACGAGTCGATGATCTCCGGCGAACCGATGGAAGTTAAAAAATCTATTGGCGATTCAGTGACTGGAGGCACGGTGAACGGCAAGGGTAGTTTCCTCATGAAAGCCGAGCGGGTGGGAAGCGACACTTTGCTTGCGCAAATTGTCAAGATGGTAAGCGAAGCTCAGCGGAGCAGGGCGCCGATACAGGGGTTGGTGGACAAGGTATCATCCTATTTCGTCCCTGCGGTGGTAGGATTCAGCATAATCACGTTCATAGTGTGGAGTATAGTCGGTCCTGACCCGAAAATGGCTTACGCTTTGGTCAACGCGGTGGCGGTACTTATAATCGCGTGTCCTTGCGCGCTCGGGCTTGCAACGCCGATTTCGATAATGGTCGGCACGGGTCGCGGCGCGATGGCAGGCTTACTGATAAAGAACGCCGAAGTGCTTGAGACGTTCGAGAAGATAGATACGCTCGTGGTGGATAAAACGGGGACGCTGACCGAGGGAAAACCGAAACTCGTGACCATTGTCTCGCTGAACGGCGGGAGCGAGGATGAATTGGTCGGTATTGTGGCGAGTTTGGAACGGATGAGCGAGCACCCGCTCGGCAACGCGATAGTCGCCGCCGCTAAAGAGAGAGCTGTTGATTTTCTTGATGTCAAGGAATTCGAATCGCTGACCGGCAGAGGGGTCACGGGAAAGGTTGACGGTAGACATGTGGCGGTAGGAAACTTGAAGTTACTCAATGAAGAGGGAGTGAAGACAGCCGGTTTGGAAACCGGAGCGAATGAGCTTCAGGAGCGTGGGGAAACCGTCGTTTTTATTTCAATAGATGGCGAGCCGGTGGGTTATCTCGGTATTTCGGATCCACTGAAGGCGACAACAAAGGAGGCATTACGCCAGTTGCAGGCGGAGGGGATAGATGTCATAATGCTGACGGGCGATAATAGGAAAACCGCCGATTCCGTCGCAAAGGAATTGAATATAAAAGAGGTAAGAGCGGAGGTTATGCCCGATGAAAAGCACTCTATCGTAAAAGAGATTCAGGCAACGGGCAAGAAAGTGGCTATGGCGGGTGACGGTATAAATGACGCTCCCGCTCTTGCTCAGGCGGATGTGGGTATTGCGATGGGAACGGGAACGGACGTCGCTATGGAGAGCGCCGGGGTAACGCTGATAAAGGGCGATCTGATGGGTATCGTGAGAGCCCGCAAACTCAGCAGAGGCACTATGCGGAACATACGGCAGAACCTCTTTTGGGCGTTTATCTACAACGCTTTGGGCGTGCCGTTAGCCGCGGGAGTCCTTTATCCGGTGTTCGGATTACTTTTGAGTCCGATGATAGCCGCCGCCGCAATGAGCTTCAGCTCCGTGACCGTTATAGGAAACGCGCTAAGACTTAGGAATCTGAAAATTTAACAAAAATCATCGCATGCTGGTTAGGGAGCGAGTCAGTATTTTCACAATCCCGCCATCGGCGGCGGCATCCTGACCGCATGGAATCGTTAAACCATTAAAATGGTTGTTGAGATTTAGGTAATCTCAATAACCCCTGGATTAATCCAGGGGTTAATAATACGTAGTGTTATGAGAAACGGTTTTATTCGAAATTCAACTCCCGCCGATGTCGGGCTGGAGTCGAGCAGATCCGCTCCTGCGGAGCATCCCCTTCAAAGGGGGAGGCAAAATGTCATATTTAGGGGAATTCTGGTGTTGGTTAAGCCCACCGCCGATAGCGGAACTATCGCTTGCCTTGACAGCCATGAAAAAATTTAATAGAAGCTAAAGCGCGTGGGTATTGATAATGTAAGACACGAAGTGTGCTCAGCTTTTGTTTTCCCAAAGACCCATCGGATTACCCTCGGGGTCTGTGAAAAGGGCGAACCATCCAGCGTCTCCGACATCCTGGCGTTCCGATTGCGGAGAACCGCCGTTTTCCTCGATCAGCTTTAGTGCATCTTCAATATTGTCAGTTTGAATGTAACCGACACATCCGCCGACCTGATGAACATTCGGTTTAACGAACGCTCCGCTTATTCCCGCGCCGTCCGCCGTGAACAGCACATAATTGTTATCGGGTACGGGAGTGAGCTCCCAACCGAAGATATCCGAATAAAATTTTGGTGTAGCATCGAGGTCTTTAACAGGGATTTCTATGTGAACAATACCGTCAGCCATTTTTTCTCCATCGAATAGTGGTTTGCGTTGCTCTGAAGATATGCAATATTAAATTAATCCGAAAGTAAAAAGGTTTCTCGCGGTGTGCTGGTGGTGAGTGTTTTCCTGGCGATGCTCATAATTCAATACAGCCCAGCCCACCTGGCGTTAGTCGGACAGGTCAGCCTCTGCGGGGTACTCCATGGAGAGCGTATAAAGTGCGAGTCAGGATTCATCCTGACCGTCTGAACTGATATCCAGAAGCGTCAGGACAAGTCCTGACTGCCACATAACTGTCTTTGCGAGTACGGCTTCAGCCGGACGAGGTAATCTCATATTTTGTGTAAGCTTTTTATAATTAAGAGATTGCTTCGTCATATCCCACACTGATAGCGTGCAGCACTCCTCGCAATGATGTTGAAAATTCTTATTATGAGCTGTAGTATTAAATTAATCCGAAAGTAAAAAGGTTTCTTGTATACTCTCAATCAAACGCAATAGGGCTTGAAATTTAATGGACAGTTCTATACTTTTAAGGCTCGTATGACTAAGAAACCTCAACAAATTTCGTCTTTCGAACCCGACAAAGAAATAGAGGGATACTATCTCGTAACGGAGAAGACCATTCGCAAGACACGAGCGGGGGATTCGTATATAGACCTGACTCTTCAGGACAAAACAGGGAAAATCTCCGCGAAGATATGGAAAGATGTTGAAGAACAGAAAGAGGTGTTTAACGAGGGCGATGCGGTGGCGGTGACGGGTCATACGGACACTTACAGGAACAAACTGCAGTTGAACGTGACGAAGATAAGCAGCGTGCGGGAAGAGCATGAAGAATATGGTTACTCCTCCGATTCTCTTGTTCCCTCCTCAAAAGTTAGTCCTGAGCAGATGTGGAATGAGGTAATTGACATAATAGATTCTCTCTCTGATAAGCATCTGAAAGAACTGCTGAATTCGCTTTACAGCGAGAATAAAACCCGTTTGATGAACCATCCGGCGGCAAAATTCATGCATCATAATTTCCGCAGCGGGCTGTTGGAGCACACGCTGTCGTTAGCGAAAGACGCTGTTTATTTTTCCGACAAACACAAAGACCTCGACAGAGACTTGCTTCTCGCGGGAGCGCTGCTGCATGATATAGGCAAACTGAAAGAACTGACGGGGGAGGTCGCAACGGCTTATACAGACAAAGGAAACCTGATAGGTCATATCGTTCTCGGGAGGGATATGATGCATGAAGCGGCGAAAAATATTGAGGGATTTCCCGAAGAAACGTTGATGCTTCTTGACCATCTGATACTCTCTCATCAGGGTAAGTACGAATTCGCCTCACCGAGGAGACCGCTTACGAAAGAAGCGATGGTATTGCATTTTCTGGATGAGATGGACGCGAAACTGAATATATTCGATAAGGCGATCGAGGAGGACCAAAACGAAGGGAAGTGGACGTCAAGCAACAATTACTTCGGCGCTCAATTGTATAAAGGTTCCCGTGAGGATGAAAAGGAGGTCTGAGAAATGCTGAATTATTCCACCAGAGAGATGGCAATGGTCGGCGTTTTATCAGCGCTATCAGTTGCGATGGGATACAGCTTCATTTTCGTTCCGAATATCGAGATGATATCCGCGTCAATATTTATTTCGGGGTATTTATTGGGTGTTCAGAAAGGGATAGTCGTAGGAATAGTGGCGGAAACGGTCTTTTCCGCGTTTAATCCTATGGGTTCCGGTCTGGCATTTCCTTTCTTGCTCGTGGCGCAGGTGATAGGGATGTCGTTCTTCGGGGCAGTTGGCGGAATGCTCGGCGGATGGGGAGAAAAGTTCGCTTTCACTAAAATCAGAATCGGCGCTCTTGCGGCAGCGGGCTTTTGCTGCACTATTGTGTACGACCTGCTGACAACACTTTCATGGCCCATAGCGGCGGGATTCAGCGGTAATCAGATGTACTCAACAATAGCGTTTGGCGCCATTTTCGCCTCGATACATCTGATTTCGAACAGTTTGATCTTTGCGCTGATAGTACCCTCAATACTGAAAGCGGTCAATTCGTCGGGTCGGCTGGTTTGAAAATTGTTCAGCTCGTTTCGGCTCTTCTGTTGATCAGCTCAGTTCCCGATGACTCTCTTTCGCAAACTGTTCCTGATTCGGTCTCTACGCCCGACAGTTCCGGTTTCAAACCGGACTCTTCTGACGCAAAGACATATTATGATTGGAATTCTTTATCCGAACAAAAGAGTGATGGATTACAAATTTTTAGAGAGACATTGAAAGAGAAGGGATTGCTAAGGGGTGTTTCCGATTTTTTATGGCAGAATTCCGATTATTCCGTTTATTCGAGAGGGTCGTTCGGTTCGGCGTGGTATGGTTCTTTGACGGGATTGAATCCCCGCTATCTGACCGTCTTCATGCAGGGTAGACCGATGCGAAATGCCCGAAAGGGGAAATATGATCTTAGTATGGTTCATGAATATAATCTAACCGATGCGCAACACGGCTCCGCAGCGGATCTGTCCCTGATTGGGGAATCTTCAATAGGCAGCGTCAATTTTTTTATTAAGCCGGAATTCAGAGAAGAAAACAGCTCCGAATTTATCGTTAAAAGAGGTCGGGGGGATTTTGACGATGTTAATGTAGTCTTGACCCGCAGACTAAGTAACAAGTCCTCATTGCTCATACAGGGGTTGATACGTGACCAATTCGAGTTCTTCTCGCCGGGTGATCTTCAATATAACGGCAGAAAAATATTCGGTTCGTATGAGAGGAGGTCGGACAACGGGTGGTTAACCTCTTATTCGATGGGTCATACCTTTAGAAGGATACTGCTGTCAGGTCCGAAAGCATCCTCGGATTACGGCTATGAAACGGGCGGAAGCCTTAGAGAAGTGGCGTTTGACCACACTCTGACTCTGAGATCCGCTGAGGGCATAAGCGAATTCAGCGCTTACCTTTCAACAATAGAATCGCAAAGATTCGACGGCAACAGATTCAACAATAACAACGCTGACACATTTGAGGATCAGTCTCTCTCTTTTTATTACGGAGCATATGTTAGACAGCGGCTATTTAAGCTCGGAAGCGGAGGATTCTATGCGGGGTACCGGAGCGAACTTCACAATGTCAATAAGACGGTAGTTGACGGATATGAACTGCGGAATCTACAACGTTCCTACGCATTTCTCAGTCAACGGATCGGAGGTGGAAGTTTTCTCTCTCTTGAGTTAAATGAAGGATTAAGCTCCGACTCGCAATTCGGTTCCGATCTTGTTTATTCGGGCAGACTGAATTTGAAATTTTCTGAACAGACGAAGTTGGCAGGGGAAATCTCGAAAAGTATGGTGGATGTTCCCTTAGACTTTCAGTTCCTTAATACGGTGAATTTTAGTTTCAATGATTCGCTCAAAAGGGAATCTCTCTCGACGAAAAAAGTCGAATTTGCGCACAGCGGCAAGAAATTTCGGTTAAGAACAGGGTATCAATTGACCGAAGTTCGCAACCCTATGATGATAACAATAGCTAATTTCACGGACGATTTAGAAGTTACTGTTATCAATGATTATACTCTTCCGTCGCTTTCCGGAGCGGTCGGGCTGAATATTCTGAACGGGATAATGATCGGGCTTTCCACCTGGCAGAATCTTGATTACGATCCCGAATTACCATTTGCGAGAAAGAACAAATCTGTGGCGTATGGGAGTTTGAACAGGAAATTCTTCGAGAATAATCTCGATTTCACGCTCCATGGAGAATGGATTTTCCTCGGTGAAGGAAATAGAATTACTTATGATCCGGCGCTTGATTTTTTCATCATAACCGGAGGCGCGCCTTTACCCTCAGTTTCATTGATAAATTATTGGTTTACGGCGGAAATAAGCGATTTTACACTATTCTTCAGAAATGATAATCTGCTCCAGACAAGATATGAACTTATTGAGGGCTATGAGTTTTTCGGCAATGATTTTTTCTGGGGTGTCAAATGGAAATTCATAAATTGAGTTCCCGTTTTGTCAGAATGCCGTTATAATTTCAAAGTTATCCCGCCGTAAACAGCTCTGCCCGGAGATGGATAACCGGCAACTTCTGAATACTCCTCATCTAACAAGTTCTCAATTCTTAATTTCAATCGAAACTGTTCCGTAAGTTTGTATGAAACCGCTATACGCGCTGTTTTATAGGAGGGGAAGAAGCCGTAAGAAATCTTGAAATTCTCATCAAATACAAAATTGGAGTCATACCGCTCACCCACGAAAGAAACGCCGGCGCTTATATTCAATTCCGATGTAGCTCGAATATTCAAGCTGCCTCCGCCGTTATGTTTCGGTCTTCGCAGGAGTGGCAGACCCGAGAGCAGATCTTCTGTTTCGAGATAAGTGTAATTCCCGGATAAACCTATATTTTCAGATATTTTTATATCGGTGTTCAGTTCAATTCCCTTCGTCTCCGCTTTATTTATGTTTACGGCGCCCGGCTCGGTTATTGTGATTAAATTGGTAAATTCGGTTTTGAACAGCTCGGCGGATATGAATAATTTTCCGTCAGCTAATTTTTGGTCAACTCCAAATTCAAAACTAATACTTTCTTCGGGTTGAAGATTCGGGTTTCCAGCGTAAGAACCGAAAAACCCGGGAGAATAGAGCTCGAAAATAGAGGGCGCCCTGAATCCCGTTCCCCAGCTACCTCGAATTTTAGTCTCATTTCCGTGTGAATTTCTAAAGATATACGCTGAGGTAAACCTGTAATTCGCGCTGTTTCCGAAAGCGCTATGGTTGTCTGACCTGACCCCGCCTGTTAGGCTGAACTTATCATTCAAACGGAAATGATCTTGTAAATAAACTGATCGAGTATTCGTGAGATTCTCGAAGTCATCATACGTGGAAGTTGATCTACCCTTCTTTTCTTCCCATTCAATCCCTGCGGTTATAACATTATTGGCCGAAACGTGCAGATCGTTTTGCCAATCTACCATGGAAACCGAAGAGATTATTGAGGAATTGAAGTCAGCCGCAAAGGGGCTTGTGTCTCCCGGATTTACCGGGTCTGAAAAATTGATGTCACTTTCTGACTTAGAAAGTATTAATTTGTGATGCCAGAGACCTGATATTTTCTGGTTAAATGCCAGTGACACTATGTTGATGTCGCTTTTTTGTCTCGCGTTCGGATCAAAATTCAGCAGCCTTTGATTTGGCGCTCCCCCTTCGGCATTGGAATTTCTAACGGTAAACGCAACTTTACTGTTATGGGGGAATGCCGCTGTTATCCGACTTGAGAGAGTTGTGTTTTTATAGTCGTCATTATCGAATTGACCGTCAGTTCTAAGATCGGATAACGAAAAAGAAAATTTATAGCCGCCTAAGCCGCCGGATAGGTCTCCTGATTTGCTGAAAGTGCCAAACTCTCCCGCTTCTGCGTTCAGCGAGAAAGATAAATCACTCGATCCGCTTTTCGTAAAGATATTCACGATTCCGCCGATTGCTTCGGAGCCGTAAAGAGTGCTTTGAGAGCCTCTGACTATTTCGATCTTTTCTATATTATCCGTTTTGAGGTTAGAAAAATCGAATCCGCCGTTCATCGGTTCATTGACTTTAGCTCCGTCAATTAACACAAGTGTCTGATTGCCATTAGCTCCTCGTAAGAAGAGCGTGGTGATTCTTCCGTTGGAACCGGAACGCGCTATGTTCACTCCCGCAACCTTCCTGAGCAGATCTCCAACGTTGTGATGCTGCTGGGTTTCTATAAGAAGGGATGAAATTACGAATACTGAACTCGAAATTCTGTCTAACGGTACTTCTATCCGATCGGCTGTTACGACTACCGGCGCGAAAGAGATCACATCCTCTTCCTTAAATTCGTCAGAACTATCCTGCGCGAAAGCCGTGCTGTTAAATACAAGTGATAGGACTATAATGACTGCGAGTGAAGCTCTCTTGCAGACTGTCATTTGATTTTTCTCCATTCTGTTTGAGTTAAAACCCCGTCGAATTTTGCCTGACATAATCGGGATGTATATTTTTCAGGAATATGATAGTGGAGATTTGCAGTTACACTGATCGGCAGCTGTATAGACAAATAACCCCGGCTCATGAGCCAGGGTAAGGTGTATATTAATGTCGTTTCTACTGTCACACCTTCCCTCGAAGGTTCAAGCGATTCATTGACCGGAAAGGTTTCCTGACTCGTGGCTCAAACCGATTCCCGGCGCCTTCCCATCCGAATAATCACGCGGACAGTGGCTTTTCTGCCGAAATCGTAACCACATACAGTAGCGGGGCTGTGCCAGCTTTCTTTAATACTGGCTTCCCTTTAACGGTCGTTCAATTAGTTACTTAGAACAAATATAATGCGTACAAAATATTATATCAACTAATTTTAGTTATTGTAAATTGTGTGGCAGTCAGGGTGACCTCTAATCAGCGCAATAGGGGGAATAGGTTATATGGAGTGCATCAACTGTGTTGATGCAGCATTGACACAGTCAATGCACTCCAAAAAGGCTACAATCTTAAGTCTTAACCCATACTCTTATGATAAAAGAACCTCGCCTTTACCCCCTACTTTTAAAGGAGGGGAAGCCTCGAAGAGGTTGGGTTGCCCCGCTTTCAGCGGGATTAGTCCCGCCATCGGCGGGAGACGGTTTTTAAAATAATACCGTTAAAACGGTTTCTCGTAATGTCCCATATTATTAATCCCTGGATTAATCCACGGTTAAATTCGAGCTATTGTAAATTAATATCGAATTTTCTACCTGTGTCACTCAATATCTAAAACCCCCAAAAGCCTTGACAATGCTGAATTCAATAGCTAAATTTCACCAATTATAAAACGAATTATGAACAAAAATAATGGATTTTATGCCTTTTTACATTGTGATGATAGCGATTGCTCCGATGAGAGCCGAACCGGATCAACGTTCTGAACAGGTAACTCAAGCGCGTTTAGGCGAGATAGTGGAATTTATTGAGGAAAAGGAGGGTTGGTTCAAGGTGAAGCTCGAGACGGACGGGTATGTAGGCTACATCTCTCCCGCAATGGTAGTCGGCTTCGGGAAAGAGGATATTGAAAATTGGCGTTCCTCGGAAAAATTCATTTTCGGCGAACGTTCCGCGGAGATTTTAGAAGCGCCGTATAAAAGCGCGGATCTCATCCGCACGGCGCATATGGGGGTTAAACTCCCTCTGATTTCAAGAAAAGGCTCATGGGTAGAGTTAAAACTTCCTGACAGCAAATCCGGATGGACACATAGCCGTCAATTTCAAATGCAAGAGGCTGGAAGCAGGGCGGGAATAGTTGAAACCGCTCAACTCTTTCTTGGCGTCCCTTACCTGTGGGGGGGCAGAAGTACGGCGGGATTTGATTGTTCGGGTTTTATTCAAACTGTTTTCGAGTTAAACGGTATTGCTCTGCCGCGTGACACAGGTCAACAGATAGGAGTAGGCAAAGAGATGGGTAAAGACTACGCCAAAGCCCAAAAAGGGGATCTCGTGTTTTTCAGCAACAGCGAAGGGCGTGTCAATCATGTAGGAATCTACCTCGGAGAGGGAAGATTCATTCACTCATCGGGCATAGTGCAGGTAAACGGGTTGAATTCAGAAGACCCTCTCCATAAAGAGAGTTATTTGGAGCGGTATATGCACGTAAGAAGCATGGAAGAATTCCTGAACTGATGGAAAATTTAAGTTCAAACGCAAAAATGAGCCGGCAGGTTCTGCTTCTTAATCAGAGTTATGAGCCTATGCAGATCTGCAATATGAGACGCGCCATTATACTGCTCTTCCTTGACAAGGCGGATCCCGTGGAGCAATTTGACGAGGAGATCCATTCGGTATCGCATTCTATTAGAATGCCCGCGGTAATAAGGTTATTCACCTTCATCAAACTTCCGCGGAACAACATCGTTTTGACACGTAAAAATATCCTGAAGAGGGATTCCCTGGTGTGTCAGTATTGCGGCACCAAGTCCCTGCCGTTGACCGTTGATCACATAATGCCGAAAGTACGCGGCGGAATCGACAGCTGGGAAAATCTCACTACCGCTTGTGTCAATTGTAACAATAAAAAGGGAAATAGAACTCCGCGGGAGGCGAAGATGAAGCTCCTGTCAAAACCGAGAGTTCCTAACAGAATAACATTCATTCAGCGGTTCGTGAAGACACCGGTGAAGGAGTGGCGACCTTATCTATTCATGGATTGATCATGTCTCCTGAGGGAAAGAGGATACTGAGCGGCATGCAGCCCACAGGAAGACTGCATTTGGGTAATCTGGTCGGCGCTCTTGAAAACTGGGTCGAGCTTCAAAATTCCGGGTACGAAAATTTTCATATGGTGGCGGATTGGCATTCACTTACGATCAATTATCAATCGAGCGGTCAATTGAATGACGCTACATTAGAAGTAGTGACAGATTGGCTTGCCGCCGGCATAGACCCTGAAAAGAGCGTAATCTTCATTCAATCACAAATCAAGGAACATGCTGAATTAAATCTATTGCTCTCTATGCTGATTACCGTTCCGAGGCTTCAACGCAATCCAACTTTAAAAGATAGGGTAAGAGACGCCGATCTCGACGAAAATCTCTCTTTTGGTCATTTAGGTTATCCTGTTCTGCAGGCGGCGGATATTCTTATTTACAGGGCTAATCTTGTTCCTGTCGGAGAAGATCAACTACCCCATGTTGAAATTACAAGGGAGATAGCACGGAAGTTCAATTCGACATACGGGGAGGTATTTCCTGTTCCGGAGGGAAAATTGACCAAATTCGGCCGTCTTCCGGGTCTGGATAACAAAAAGATGAGCAAGACGGTGGGCAATACGATCTTAATGTCCGATGATGCGGAGACACTAACCAAAAAAATCAAGGGAATGATCACCGACCCCGAAAAGATATACAAGGATAGTCTTGGGCATCCTGATATATGTCCCGTTTTTGCGTATCACAATAAGTTCAATGAAAGCGAAGTGCCTGAAATTCGTTCAGGATGCGAATCAGGAGTTCTTGGATGCGTAGACTGTAAACAGAATCTTACGGGTAAATTAAACGATTACTTAGAACCGATAAGAGAAAAACGGCTGAGATTGGAGTTAAAGCCCGACTCGATTCATGAAATTATCCATGAAGGCAATTTGAAAGCGAAAAAAGAGGTCGCAGAAACTATGTCTTTAGTATACGAGGCTATGAAATTTGGTAAGCCCTCTATTAGTTGATCAATATCGGGTAAGGCTCCCAATTTTTGAGGGTCCTCTCGATCTTCTTATTTTTTTCATCAAGCGGGATGAGATAGATATCTACGACATTCCAATCGCAAAGATAACCCAGGATTTCCTGGACTATCTAAATCTTTTAAGCGCTTTGGATTTAGTTCTTGCGGGTGATTTTATGGTTATCGCTGCGACACTCATGCGAATAAAGGCGAAAATGCTGTTGCCTCCTGTTCCGGGCGAGGAAGAAGAGGATATTGAAGACCCACGCCGGGAGCTTGTGGAAATGCTGATTGAATACAAACGGTTTAAAGAAGCGGCGGGTGAATTAAGAGATATAGAAGAAGACCAGATTAAGATGTTTCCGCGTATTCAGAGTATGGAGGAGGTTTACGGGGGACCCACGGTGGAAGATTCGCTTACGGATGTAACCCTGTATGACTTGCTTGAGACAGTAAAAAGAATCTTGGCGGATATGCCGGAGGAAATGACTCATGATGTGGAAACAATCAGCAATACGATAGAAGAACAGATGGGAGTAATTGAGAGTTTCTTCGGTGAGCGAAAAGAATATACATTCAAAGAACTTGCAAAAACCTTTAAGAAAAGAGTGGTTGTAATATTGACATTTTTGGCGCTGTTGGAGCTAATGCGATCAACGCGAATTACAATATCACAAGATAAGTTTCTCGGGGAAATACTCATAAGGAAAGTATCGAATGAAAAGTAATGGAAAGACCATCGACAAAATCATCGAGGCGATCATCTTTGCGTCTCCGGAACCGATAAGCGGCCGTCGAATCAGGGAGTGTATCGAGGGGTCTGAAGATTTGGATATTGACTCAAAAGTCAGTGTGTTAAATGATGAGTATGAGAAAAACGGCAGGTCTTTCAGAATTATCAATGTCGCGGGAGGATATCAAATGACCACCTTGCCCGAATATGAGCAATGGGTCAGACGTGTATTTGTGGCGCGAGGAAGACTAAGACTCTCTCCGCAGGCGCTCGAAACTTTATCAATCGTCGCATATCGTCAACCGGTGAGCAGACCGACCATGGAATCCATAAGGGGGATAAACTGTGACGGCGTAATCAGAACGCTGTTGGAGAGAAATCTCATAACTATTACGGGAAGGGACGATTCACCCGGTAGACCGATCTTGTACGGTACCACGAATGAATTTCTCCGGTATTTCGGACTGAATAATCTAAAGGACCTTCCGGAGCTGAAAGAGATAGAAGAAATTATCGGAGCCGCCGAAGAATGAGACTGAACCATTATCTTGCCAAGGCAGGAGTCGCTTCCAGACGCAAAAGTGATCTTCTCATAAGCGAAGGCAGAATTTCTGTTAATGGGAATATAGTCACTGAGTTAGGCGTAAAGATCGATGAAAATTCGGATGTTATTGCGTTTGATGGAAAATCCATTTCATACGACGAATCTAAGGCCAAAAGATATTATCTGTTGAATAAACCTGCCCGCACGCTCACTACTGTTTCAGATGACAGGGATAGAGTTACGATTATGGACTATATCAGTGACCCGAAAGGATTACATCCTGTCGGGCGGCTCGACTACAACTCTACCGGAGTACTGATCGTCACAAATGACGGGGAGTTGACGAACAGACTGATTCATCCCTCCAACGGTGTGGAAAGAGTGTATGTTGCGAGACTGGATCGTCCTATTGTCGCTAACGATTTGAAGAAGTTGAAAGATGGCGTAATTCTTGAAGACGGGCCTGTGAATTTGCTTAGATTTAAACAAACAGGCAGAAGGGAGATCACCTTGGCGTTAGCTGAGGGGAGAAATAGAGAGGTCAAGCGGTTATTCGAGAAAATCGGATTGAAAGTTGTCAGGCTTCACAGACAAAGTTTCGCGGGTATCAGCGACAAGGGATTATTGAAAGGCGAATCCAGAGAATTAAGGAAAAGGGAAATTTCCGATCTGAAAAGTGGTAAGAATTGGACATAAAAGGGGAAACCGTATTAGTTCTCGGCGGGCGGGGGCTTGTCGGTCAAGCCATCTGTAGAAGATTGGTACCGTAGAAACCCGGAAAGACAGTCGGTTGTGTATTTGAAAGGGAAGAAAGCGGTTTCAGGATGAAATAATTCTTGCATTATCTTTTCTGTAGTTCTACCTTAAAAAGCTGTCATGAAAAATTTTGAAGATAAATGGCATTTAATTGCGATAGACGGAGTAGCCGCGTCGGGAAAAAGCACTACAGCAAAGAGATTAGCAGGAGAATTGGGGTATAATTACCTTGATACCGGTGCGATGTATCGGACCGTAGCGCTCAACTTAATTCAAAATGGCACCGACAATGATGACAATTACGCCGTTATTTCGAGCTTGGAAACGGCTTATATAAAAGTTGAATGCAAAAACGACCAAATGGAAATATATCTTGGAGATGAAGAAGTATCGGGGAAGATAAGAACAAATGAGGTATCCAAATTGACTTCACAGATAAGCGCCATTCCTGAAGTAAGAAAAAAGATGGTTGAGCTTCAGAGAGAGCTTGTCAAGGGCAAGGATTTTATCGTGGAAGGCAGAGACATCGGTACGGTAGTATTTCCCGATGCCGATATGAAATTTTTCTTAACAGCTTCTGTAGAGGTAAGAGCAAAAAGACGTTACGCTGATTTGAAAGAAAACGAAAACAGCAAAACATTGGATGAGATTGAAAAAGAGATAGAGGAGCGAGATTTACGTGATTCAACCAGAGCGGCATCCCCGCTCGTAAGCGCGAAGGATGCAATCGAAGTAGATACGACCGATATGACGGTCAATGAGCAAGTCAAACACTTAACCCGAATAATCCATACGGATATGCGCAAGGAGCCACAAGTATATGCCGGAGAATGAAAAGAGTAATTTAGAACCCACTAACCCTGAGACTGTGGAATCAGAAACAGAGACTGCCGTAGAAGAGGCTGTCGCAGTTCAGGCTGAAGAAGAAAACAAAGAACAAAACACATCAGAAGAAGAATCCGAACAAAAAGATGCTGACAGCAACATAGAAGACAGTGTTGCCGATGCTCCGGTAGAAGAATCTGACCAGACCGAAAGCGATAAGAGTCTGAAAGATAAAGAAGAAAAGTCTGACGAAGCTGAAATCACTGATTCAACTGCTCCCGAGAAAGAGCAAATACCGACACTCGATCCACCGATAGTCAGCGATGAAATAAGGACAGTGACCCCCGAAGAATTAGAAAAGATGGCATTAGAGATTGATACCGTTGATTCCGAAATGGAGAAATTATACAATAATTCGCTCAATGACATTTCCGAAGGTGATGTTACAGAGGGTAGGGTATTAGCGGTTTACGATAATGAAGCGATAGTAGATATCGGATTCAAATCGGAAGGGATAGTTCCAATAGAGGATTTTAGTTCCGGAGAACTTCCGAAAGTCGGTGAAACTATTGAAGTTTATCTTGAACGGCTGGAAGACGAATCCGGGCAGTTGGTTTTATCAAAGAAAAAAGCCGATTTCATGAGAATATGGGAACGGGTTGTGGAAGGATTCAATAACGATGAGATTTTTGAAGGAAGGATATTAAGGCGCGTTAAGGGCGGAATGGTCGTTGACCTGTTGGGACTTGACGCATTTTTACCCGGCTCTCAAATAGATGTTAAGCCGATTCAGGATTTTGACAAATATGTTGGAAATACGTACGAGCTCAAGATTGTGAAGCTTAATGAATCGCGAAAGAATATTGTTGTTTCCAGAAGGGAGCTGATTGAAGAAGACCTCAAGGAGAAAAGGCATGAGGTTCTCGCCGGTATCGAACCCGGTCATGTGATGCCCGGTAGAGTCAAGAATATCACTGACTTCGGTGTGTTCATTGATCTTGGCGGTGTAGACGGTCTGCTTCACATAACCGATCTGTCGTGGGGAAGGGTTAATCACCCCTCCGAGGTCGTATCGATGGACGAGGAGATAGAAGTCGTAGTACTGAACTATAACAATGAAACGGATCGTATATCATTGGGATATAAGCAACTTCAGCCGCATCCGTGGGAAAAAGTGGAAGAAAAATTCCCTGTAGATTCACTGGTAAAGGGTAAGGTCGTAAGCATCACCAACTACGGCGCATTCGTTGAGCTGGATAAAGGCGTAGAGGGACTGATACATATTTCAGAGATGTCCTGGACTCAACACATAAAACATCCGTCAAATGTTATCTCATTGGGCGAGGAAGTTGAGGCCAAGATTCTGAAAGTGAATCAGGAAGAGAAAAAGATTTCTCTCGGACTAAAACAACTGACTCCGGATCCATGGGAAAATATTGAGGAAAAATATAAAGTAGGAACGATTCACACCGGCAATGTACGGAATCTGACACAGTTCGGCGCTTTCGTGGAGCTTGAAGAAGGTGTCGAGGGTCTGGTTCATATCTCTGATCTCTCCTGGACAAAAAAGGTGAGGCATCCTAAAGAGGTAGTTAAAAAGGGTGATGAAATACAGATTAAGGTACTGGATATCAGCAGAGAAAACAGACGTATCTCCTTAGGGCATAAACAGGTGAGCGAAGATCCATGGCCAATATTCGAAGAAAAATACGGATTAGACCAACATGTTGAGTGCAAGATCATTAAAGTTCTCGATAAAGGAGTGACGGTTGAACTTCCCGAAGGAGGAGAAGGATTTGTCCCGCTCTCAAAATTAACAGGTCATAAAGTACGGAGAGCTTCTGAGATAGTTGAGGAGAAAGAATCGCTAAACCTCAAGGTGATCGAGTTCAATAAGGAGGACAAGAAAATTGTGCTCTCCTATACTGATTATCTAACCGATAAAGGTGAGGAAGAACCTGCGGATAGGTTAGAAAAAGCTCAGAAAAAGAGAGCAGAAAACGCTGAAGCAGCCGCAGCAATTGAAAGTGGAGAAGAGAAGGCAGAGCCGGATAGCGAGAAGACCGATGATTCTGAAGAATCAACGACAAAGAATGATGAGAGCTCGCCTACGGATGACAGCGCCGGAGAAGTAGAACTGTCGAAAGAAGAAAAATCCAAACTATCAGAAGTAACCGAAACAGCTGAGTCAGAAGAGAAAGATGAAGATTCAGAAGAAGCCGAAACGGCTGAATCAGAAGAGAAAGATGAAGATTCAGAAGAAGCCGAAACAGCTGAGTCAGAAGAGAAAGATGAAGATTCAGAAGTAACCGAAACAGCTGAGTCAGAAGAGAAAGATGAAGATTCAGAAGTAACCGAAACGGCTGAATCAGAAGAGAAAGATGAAGATTCAGAAGAAGCCGAAACAGCTGAATCAGAAGACAAGGTTAAAGATTCAGAAGAAGATAAGGATTCAAAATAGCATATAAGAATCCTTCCTTCTAAAATAAAAATATAAGGGGAACTCAATGCCTTGTTTTTCTCAAAAACATGGTGAGATGACAACGATCCCCTCTCCTCTATTCAAGATAGAGCGGCGAAAACACAATTTTATTTTGAAGGACTTTTCCGAAACATCTGTTTTGCTTTCAGGAACAGTGTCATTCGATCATAGAGCGTTTGACGGAGTAATTACCTTTTTTAAGAAATTATAGGACAATGTATGTTTACTCATAAGTTCCGGTCTAAAACATTGAAAAAAGTCACTACCGCAAAAAACTGGAGCGCTATGGTGCAATTATCAACTAAAGGCTTATATTTGTAGCTGTTGACATGTTGTTAAAAGTAATTGAAAGTGGGTGGGATAAATGAGAGGGAGATTCAAAGTGTGTAGAAGAGAGGATTAACGAGATAGGTTGCTTAAGGGAGGAAGAAAATGGAAGCCCAGTATCCGCCATGCCAAAAATGCAATAATGGTATTCTTATTCCGTTATCCGATTACGGCAGACAGGGATCGGAGATAAGATACAAAGCTTGGGTATGCACGAACCCGGATTGTGGTTTTAATATCCGAATTGATAATGGAGAGTTGAGTATTGGTCATAATCTTGAAAAATCAAATAAGTAAACGCCCGATTTGATGGTAAGCCGAACAAAATGAATTTGCCGATAAAATTTTTAAAGCGATTCAGCGATAATTTGTCTATAAAGATAAGTTCTCTCATCATTGCCTTGACGCTATGGCTGTTCGTAGTTACCGGAAGCGAATATGTTCACGTGGTAAAAATTCCTATCCATCTTAGAAATTTGCAAAAGGGCAGAATTTTAGCCAATAAGATTCCGGAATTCGCTGAAGTAAGGATGCGCGGCACGGGGAGACAATTCTTAAGTAATCAACTCACGACGACCTTCGCTGAAATGGGAATAATGTTGGAGATGGGAACGATACGGTTTTATTACGAATTTGCGCTGGAACCATATTTAAAAAAACATTCGGACAGACTCGTGATGCCGAGAGATTTTGGATTGGAATTAGTTGAGATAGTATCTCCTGATACAGTAAAGGTAAGGCTGGATTCATATTTGCAAAAGGTTGTACCTGTAAGACCAAAGGTTACAATTTCTACTGATCCCGGTTATATTCAGGTAGGTAGAACGGAGACAGCGCCGTCTGAGGTGACGATATCAGGTCCTACTTCGTTGATCAGAGAGATTCGCGAGATATTCACTGAGCAGATTAATTTTGAGGCAAGAAAGAATAATGTAAGAGAGACTATGGATCTGAATGTGGGCAACAGGTCTTTAATAAAGATCGAACCCTCAAAGGTGCAGCTTATGGCA
>JACZYG010000050.1 GCA_022571215.1 Fidelibacterota bacterium
AGGCGGGAGACACATGGATTTTCAGTACTATGTTGTATACTGAGTATCAGGCACTTACAGGGATCAGTGACCAAATAGAGACCATTTCCGTGTCCCGGTTTGTCCCGTAATGCCGATTTAGCCATTTTTAGGAGTAGAATCTTGCACGATCTCATTTCCATTGCTCATTTTATAAAAAATTATGCTAAATATGTAAGTTTACATCTGCTACAACTTGGGGGTCGGGGTCAAGTTCCTTGAATTTAATATTTGGCTAAAGTTTTACTATGACACAAACGGCGGGAAATTTCATCGCAATGGGATTGCTTTGTCAAGCCGTAAAGTGAGAAGGGTAGACTCGTTTTACCTTTTTCCTCCTCTTGTAGGTAGATGCGAGTTCGAGGAAAATCTCAACGTCGCGGTCATAATCGGATTCTGTACCGTCGAAGTAGAAATTCCTTATTGGGATGTTATTAAAGTCTTTACTGACTTTCGGGTAAACGGCTTCGCAAACGATGCCATTCATACATGTAAATGGACTGATGTCAATTATCCCATCAGCTCCTTTGCCATGAAGATAAATGGCTCCTCCGACATTAAGCACCATTTCACCGAGTGCTCCCCAGTACGGCAGATATGGGACTGCAGGTTTTAGTAAACTACTTGTATTTTTTGGTTCTTCATATCCCAGAAAACGCTTGTGCAGTGGTGCCAGAAGCTTATGTTCATCTCTCATCTGAATTTTGCTTTTAATAAGATTTTCGAACGCTTTCTTTGAAAAAGTCTCACCGGTAAATTTCAGATCGTGATTAGCCATAAAATTTGTATACCACACCCACTCGGCAATGGGCGCCAGCCACATCTCCCCGCCGAATATTTCGATTCTCTTTATCAGAAAAGCATTTGCAAAATCATCCAGCCTACAAAAAATTTCACCCACAACGCCAATTAGGGGTTTTTCAGTTTCATAATTGGCAGCAATTCCTGAGAACTTCTTTCCTATGTGGTTCATCGTTTCGACAAGTTCAATGAATTTTTCCTTCATCGATAAATCCCGACGTTCAATTACTTTGCATAGTATATTGAGACTATCCTTATGGACCCGGTCCGTTTCTCCTGCATTATTTTCGTATGGACGGGTTTGCAGAAGCAGCTTCCTTAGCGCGTCAGCACAGATAAGTGACCACCACGCAAGTCTGAACAGTTGACCAGAATCATCACTGATACCATCATACCCATTAGCGCTTGTTGGTGATATGATCAGGACTTCATCAAGGCCTTTTTCATGCAGGATTTTTTCTAAGAGCTGTTTGTATTGACCGAATCTGCACGGTCCGTCTGCGGTTAGCATCATGAAGGCTGTTTTTTCCGGGACGAAGTCAGGTTCTGATAGAACCTTTAGGTAACTACCGAGTGTCACAATTTCTGGATAGCACTCTTCTCCGATAGTATATTGGCGGGCTAAATCAATCGAATCCACGTCTGATTCCGGTGAGAGCCTGCAATTCACTCCTATTGATCGGTAAGCGGCTGCAAGAGTCGATGAACCTTCTTCGCTCATACGGGCTATGTATAGAGTTCTATCTATCAGGCTGCTCTTCTGGGGAGAGTTTTGTTCTGTGAAATCGTTCGTCATGCAGGTTCCGATGCTCTCGTTTTTTCGCTATTATTCTTATTCTCTGTCCACCATCTCAAAGCGCCTTTGCTGTCGAGGTATGCTTCACAGCGAGTGATATAGCCCGCATCATTGCTGTGACCGTCGAATTGCAGTGACAGAAACGGTTTATTCGACGAACCTGCGATATAATGTTTGATATAAGAATCCGGTCCGCACTTGAAGTTCGTGAGGTAGATTATATGCAGATTTTTGTGTAAGCCGACTATTTTTGCAGCTGCAATTATTTTTCTACCATAATTCCAATACATGTTCGGATTGATGTCTGAAATATCTATACTGTCTAAAGGAAGAAAATCCATCGGTATCACGTTGACGCCATAATAGTCACGAAGTTTGCTGCCGATATCGAGTGTCATTCCCCTATCGTTGATGTTGTAAGTTCTTCCGATGAGAACGATACCGATTTCCTGCGTTTTCTTCAAAGTATCGAGTGCAATCTCGCCGGCGGCAAGGAGAGATTGATTGAAATTATGCTGTTTTTCAAAAGCTCTTTCAATTGCGCCAGCAACATTTTTCTTTTTCTCACCGAGGGGCTTTAAAACTTCAGTCATGGACCTGATGATAGAATCTTTTCCGTCTCTGAATCTCAATGATGGGGAAATAATTTTCTCTGCTTTTTCTGAAAAAGTCGGAGAATTTTTTATTATGAACGGTAAAGTTTGACCCCATGGACAGTAGTGACTGTTGACATTCATATCGGGAGTTTCGGCATTAATCATATTCGGAATGAAAATGCGGTCAACACCTTTTGAAAGTAGCTGTTCGACATGCCCATGATAAGCCTGTATTGGCAGACACGGTTCGGCGACCGAGGATTCAATTCCTTTTCGAATTATCTTGCTGTTGGTTTCATCCGAGAGAAGTACCTTATAGCCGAGGGTTCTGAAAAAAGTATTCCAAAATGGGAACTGTTCATAAATATACATTCCTCTTGGAAGCCCGATTACTTTCTTACCGTCGGCGTTCGGGTCGTAATCCTCAAACAGAATTTCACGCCTAAAAGATAGCAGATTTTCTATAACAGGCTTTTTTTCGTTTGTTTGTCTTCTGCGGAATTTATCGGAGCATTGATCTCCCCAGAAAGTTTTTTCGCCTTCTACAGTAAATTCCTGCATATTGCAGAAGTTCGAACATGCCTTACACGTAAACTCCCGAAGCGTGTAGTCGATCTTTTCGAGGTTGAAACCGCGAAAACTTGATAATTTCTTTGATGCTGAGGTTTTTTCCAGGGCAAGAAGAGCTGCTCCTACTGCGCCTATGACACCGTTGTAGGGAGGTACAATTATCTTGCGGTCGAGTACTTGAGCGAATGCACTGGCGATGGCATCATTATAAGCCGTACCGCCTTGAAAAAAAATGACCTTGCCTATTTTTCTGCCCCGTACCACCCTATTCAGATAATTATAGACAATTGAGTAAGCCAGTCCTGCAGTTAAATCTTCCTTTATCGCTCCTTTCTGTTGATATGCTGCCACGTCCTGTTGCATAAAGACAGTACATCTTTCTCCGAGTTTTATAGGAGCCTTCGATGAGAGAGCAAGTTCGGAAAATTCATCTTTTATGGAAATGTTGAGCTCTTCCGCACGTTCTTCGAGGAATGAACCGGTACCTGCGGCACAGGCTTCGTTCATGGCAAAGTCCACAACGATTCCGTTTTCAAGGCTGATATATTTCGAATCTTGCCCCCCAATTTCAAATATGGTATCAGGTTCTATATCAAGCATTGTCCTTGCAAGAAACTCTGCCCCGGTCTTGTGCGCAGTAATTTCATCATTGATCGTATCAGCGCCCAGAAGCTCGCCTATAAGTTCTCTTCCTGAACCGGTACTCCCGACTCCTCTTATAGTAATCTTGTCTCCGAACTCGGCCTCGATTTCCCTGAGGCATCTGTCGACTACTTCAATAGGTCTTCCATCTGTGCGTGTGTAAATCTCCTTAATCATGTTGCCATCGTCATCGATAACCACGAGGTTTGTGCTGACAGAGCCTACGTCTACTCCGAGGTAAACCTCTACCTTCTCATCCTGTCCGTTCAGAATTCTCGGTCTAATTTTATCACGCAGCAGCAGCACCTTTTCCATAGAGAGTGGTTTACTGACCGGAAAAGATTCTGATTTTTTGTCGGTATATTCCAGAAGCGCTTGGAGATCCGGTAGACCTGATTTATGCTCTGCGTCTCTTTCGGCAAAAGCTGTACCGATTGCTGACATCCATGCATAATACTGTGGGATAAAAAGATCTTCCGGGTTCATGTTGAAAACCTCGAGCATCGCGCCTCTAACTCCATCGTTTGCAGCCACACCACCGACAAATGCAACAGGCGTTTTGATTTTCTTTCCCTTAATGATGCTGTTTCTATAATTTCGAGCAACTGCCTCGCATAGACCACCCAATACTTCAGCGGGTGTATAACCTTTTTGCTGTGCATGGATCATATCTGTTTTGGCAAAGACCGAGCACCTGCCTGCTATCTTTGCACAGCGGTCTATAGAGGTTACGAGTTCGCCAACATCTTCAATGTCGAATTTAAGTCTAAGAGCCTGCTGGTCAAGAAACGATCCGGTTCCCGCCGCGCAGTCACCGCTTTTTTCGTAATCAGAAATGCCGACCCTGCCGCTTTCCGGGTCGCGTTCAAGCAAAATGTATTTCGAATTCTGTCCACCCATCTCGAAGATAGAAGCGATATCGGGATAAAGTTCTCCTACTCCTCTTGCTAATGCTCTGAACTCATTTTCGTAACTTATGTTCAATAAATTTCCGATAAGGTCCCCGCCTGAGCCGCAGACACGCACTCCTTCAACCTCGTTTGCAGGAATGTATTTGAGTACATCATTTAATAGATTTAATGTGCCCGTCACCGGGTTGCCACGAATTCTGTAGTACTTGGTAACAAGTATTTGTGAAGCAAGCCCGTTGGTATTTTCTTCTTGGTCGGTTTCAAGAAATACATTTTCGGAATTTTTTATCCTCTTAACGGAATCTTTCAAATACATGTCAGCCAGAACTGCGATCTTTAAGCTAACAGTACCAACATCTATACCTAAGAAATAGCCCATCTTCAACTAATCCTGAGTAAGATTAAACTGAATAAAATATTTTCTATAAACCATTAACGATACTCCACCCCCTGTGAAGTGGGGTAAATATAGAATCACTATGGACAATTCAGCAAGCTAAATAATTAAACGGCAGCCCTTATAACACCCACTGTTTTTTCAGTGACCAAAAGTGTAACCAAAATGTGTCCCAAAACGTCCCGTAATGCCTTTTTGAGACAAATTCACTATTCAATGCTAAAACCAGCAAAGCCCTGAAACAAAGCGTTTGAGGGGCTTTTGAGTGGTACGCCCGATGTTGTGGACTCGAACACATAACCTACGGCTTAGAAGGCCGTTGATTGCCATTGAGCAGCAGTCACTTGCAGGGAGCAGTGACGTGAGAGTGACCATTTTTTGTCCCGGTTTGTCCCGTAATGCCGATTTTTCGATTAATTATACTGCGCCTTTCAAGCATGTCGTTCGTATTGATACCAAAACGCGTACTATAATTGATGCCATATAATTGCCATTCTACAGACGAATCCAGACTAATTGAGATCAAGTGTCGGACTTCCAGGTATATTTATTCTTGCAGAATAAATTGGGCATCTATATTTATTTTAATTTCCTCTCCAACAAGAAGACCACCTATTTCCATGACTTGATTCCATTTCAATCCAAAATCAAAACGGTTAACAGTTGTTGAAGCCTGCCAACCAGAACGGGAGTTCCCATATGGGTCGGTAATCGTTCCTCCATAACTTGTCTCGAAGACAACCGTTTTTGTAATTCCCCTTATGGTTAAATCACCTGTGATCCTGAAGGTTTTTTCATCTATTTGTTCGACCGAATTACTCTTGAAACTTATCTTGGGGTATTTCTCAGAGTAAAAAAAGTCTTCTGAATTCAAATGAGCGTCTCTCTTCTCGTTATCTGTGTCTATGCTTTGAA
>JACZYG010000026.1 GCA_022571215.1 Fidelibacterota bacterium
TCTCCAATAGAAATTATGCCGAGCAGTTCATCGCCTTCGAGCACAGGCAAGTGACGAATACGCTTTTCGGTCATCAACGCCATACATTCTTCGATAGTTTGGTCCGGACCGACATAAAGCACTTTTGTGCTCATGATTTCTTTGACATGAGTCTCCTTCGATGCTTTACCTTTCAGAATGACCTTTCTGGCGTAATCCCGTTCCGAGAATATCCCTGTCAACTTATCGGAATCGAATACCAACAAGGCTCCAACATTTTTCTCAGCCATCAATTCAAGAGCGTCGAAAACGGAGGTATCCTGTGTAACCTTCCAGACCTCGCTACCTTTATTTTTTAAGAGCTGCTTGATTGATTCCATCGCTTGACTCCTCTGTCTGTCTCTTTCCTGTAAGACGTTTTATTATCCGGTGAACCCGATTATCGGCTCATTTTTAAGCCTGCTTGAGGGCAGCGGTAATATCCATCGCCATCTTTTTCGCATCGCCGAAAAGCATGAGACAATTATCCGCCACAAATAGAGGATTTGCGATTCCGGCGAAGCCCGGGCTGAGGCTGCGTTTGATGATAACAATGGAACGCGCCTCGTCCACATTCAAGATAGGCATACCCGCAATAGGAATAGACTGGTCTGCTTCTCTTGCCATAGGGTTGACCACGTCATTTGCGCCGACAACCAGCACCACGTCGGTATGCCGGAAGGTCGGGTTAATATCGTCCATTTCCCTGAGCTTCTCATAGGGAATATTTGCCTCCGCCAACAGGACGTTCATGTGTCCGGGCATACGCCCGGCTACAGGATGAATGGCAAAGTCCACCTCGACCCCCATAGATTCAAGCAGGTTCGTCAGGTCCTGAATAGCGTATTGCGCTTGGGATACAGCCATGCCGTAGCCCGGGGCTATGACCACACGTTGGGCGCCTTCTAACATCATCGCCACTTCCTCAGGCGAGGCTGATTTCACGCGACCGGCGTAAATGTCATCACTCTCAACTTCGGTGGTTACAACTGCTCCCACACCTGCAAATATGACGTTGGCTAAAGAACGGTTCATCGCACGGCACATAATGGCGGTGAGGATGAAACCGGCGGCGCCAACCAGCGACCCGGCAACGATGAGCACGCTGTTGTTGAGAACCCACCCATGACCTGCCGCCGCTATTCCCGAGTAAGCGTTCAGAAGTGAGATGACTACCGGCATGTCCGCTCCGCCAATAGGAATTACTAATAGAATACCGAGCAGAGAGGCAACACCGACCATGATCCAGAACGGCATCGAAGATGTTGAATCTACGACCAGCCATACGCTCAGCGCTATACAGATCAGAATCAGAGCCACGTTTATCACGTGTCTGCCCCTTAGCAATACCGGTTTTCCCGTGATAAGCCCTTGAAGTTTTGCGAAGGCAATCGCGCTGCCTGTGAAAGAAACGCCGCCTATCAGCCCGGAAGAAACGGCAGCTATTGTGAATTGCATGTCTATCGCCTCGATGAATCCCCCTTTGAGAGCCTCCTCTAACGCCGCCCCAACCGCAAGAGCTGAAGCGCCGCCTCCAAAACCGTTGAAGATAGCCACTACCTGCGGTATAGCGGTCATCGGGGCTTTATACGCCATTACCACCCCTATCAAAGCACCCACGACAATCCCGGCAATGATGACCTCGAAGCTGATGATTCGTTTGTCTAAAAGAGTAACAACTATGGCAATCAGCATGCCCAGCGCCGCGAAAAAATTGCCACGTACGGCAGTTCGGGGGTGGGAGAGACCCTTTAAACCGAAAATAAACAGGACGGCGGCGATAAGGTAAAACAGGTCAATTAGTTCTTTAGACATTGTCTTCCTTCTTGTGGAACATTGCGAGCATACGGTGTGTCACGAGAAAGCCGCCCACGACGTTGACGGTTGCCATTGTCACCGCGATAAACCCCAAAATCGTGGTGAGCGTGGTCAGCTGCATCCCCGAAGTCACCAAAGTTCCTACCAGCGTGATTCCCGAGATGGCGTTCGCTCCGGACATGAGAGGCGTATGTAAAAGAGGCGGCACCTTGGTGATCACTTCAAAGCCCACGAAGAGAGCCAGCACGAATATTGTCAAAGCTGCTACGAAAACATCCATCAGGCATTACTCCTTTCTTCATTTACCGGTGATAAGGCGGATAAGCCCAATAGCTCCCGCACACGAGGGTTCACAACCTCTCCCTTATGCGTGATAAGAGAGTCCCGGATAATCTGGTCTTCCAGGTCAAGACGAATCTCTCCGTCATCTATCATGTTTTTAAGGAAGGCGGTCAAATTCTTTGCGTACATCTGACTGGCGTGGTAGGGTATAGTGGAGGCTATGTTTTCGGGACCCATTATGATGACCTTGTGAGCTTCGATAGTCTCGCCCGGCTTCGTAAGCTCGCAGTTACCGCCGCCTTCAGCAGCCAGGTCCACGATGACCGAGCCAGGTTCCATGCCCTTGACCATCTCTTCCGTAATAAGGATCGGCGATTTCTTGCCCGGAATCGCGGCTGTGGTAATGACCACATCGCTCTCTGCAACCACCCGCTTCATCATCTCACGCTGACGCCGGTAAAACTCCTCGTCCATGACCTGAGCGTATCCGTCCGACGATTCAGCCTCTTCGGTCTCCAGTTCAAGTTCTACAAACTTGGCTCCAAGGCTCTCCACCTGTTCCTTCACAGCGGGACGGACGTCGTACGCGCGGACGACAGCGCCCAGACGCTTTGACGTGGCTATCGCCTGCAACCCCGCTACACCCGCTCCCACTACAAAAACATGCGCAGGAGTGATCGTCCCTGCAGCGGTAATCATCATCGGATACAGCTTATTAAGCGCTCCGGCAGCCAGAAGAACCGCTTTGTAACCCGCCACCGTAGCCATCGAGCTCAAGGCATCCATCGGTTGTGAGCGGGCGATGCGCGGCAGAAGCTCAAGCGCAAAAGCCGTAATGCCCTTGTCCGCAAGTTGGAGCGCTGCTTCAGGAGAACCCAGTGGGTTGAGGAGACCAACCATGATCTGACCGGAGCGGAGCAGTTTCAAATCATCGGAGCCTGCCTCAGAGTTTAAGTTCAAACCATGCACTAAGAAGAGAACATCAGCCGAGGAGAATAGTTCGGTTCGGTCGGCGGCGAGACGCGCTCCTTGTTCCTTGTATGCGTCATCGGAGAAACCCGCTTTTTCGCCAGCACCCGATTCCACCAGCACCTCTAATCCAGCTTTTATTAATTCAGGCACAAGCGCAGGCACCAATGCCACGCGGCTCTCTTTTGGATAGCGCTCGACAGCTGTCCCGACAATCATTTTAGCCTCCCTAAAAGGCTCGGTTTAGAAGATATCGAAGTCAGTAAGCTCTCCTTACTATAATTAAAATTAACCTTGGAATACTATTTGAATTTACATTACACCCGATTGTTATTCAAGTATAAAAGATGGGACAGTGATCACACTTTTCTTAAAAGCTACTAATAGAGTCATACAAGGCAATGATAGATTGACAATACAAATATTCTTAATATTATTTAATAACAGCAATTCAGAAATTATTTTTATATATATGGGCCGCGCGGGTTGTGAGTAACAGGTAAACCTTACAAACCAGAACGATAAAAGCTGGGTGTTATCTGACAAATTTACTGGTTGTATCAGTTGACGCGCACTATCGGGGGAGTTTATATCTACCGCTTACAGGCCCGCCAGACTGATGTCGGGCAGGCAGGTGAATTCACTCAAACGAGGAAGATGTTGTTGTTGAAATAAATACGTTTAATAGTATCACCTTTGCCCGTCAGCCGATCATAACATGTAGTGTTTTTTCTATAGTACACAGCCTCAAACCGGAAAAAACTCAGCTTCACCTTTCCCTGTCAGGAGTAATTAACAAAAAGAATCCGCTAATTTTGAACTCCCTGATCAACGGAATAGAGCCGATAAAATTTGATTTTATAATCGGCAATCCATATCGCACCTTGAACGAAGGGCGCATGATGTAACTTGTGTTATCTAAAATTAGAAAGTCTAATAGTTTTACTGTTTTAAGTATTCGGGAGATCGACATCCGTACCTTCCTGATATGCCGTAATTTGGATAATTTTCCCTTATCTCCTCCGAACATTTTAAGGATATTGTAAAATAGGAAGGAAGGCATCAAGTGAATGAAAGGAATAGGCGCGATTATTTGTTGATGACCTCCGAACACGGAATTGTACGGCGGAAAGGTCAGAAATATCTTTCCATCTTCAGCCAATATCTCTTTAACCGCCCTCAGCGCTTCAAAGGTATCGGTTAGATGTTCGATCACGTCGCGCAGGATGATCAAATCGAACTTTGTATTGGAAATCGTATCACTGGAGTTGATATCATAAACATCGAGAAGTTCAAAATGAATGCCGTTGTTTTGCGGAATTTCTGATGATTTTTGTAATCTATATTCATCAATATCCGTTCCATAGCACTCAGCGCCTATTCTCGCAAACGCAGCCGCAGTACCGCCTTCACCACAGCCTACATCAAGAATCTTGAGTCCGTCAAAAGATGGTATGTAATTTCTCAGATATGGTATGAGATACCTGTCCGCAAGAGTAAATTGATAAGTCCAGTAATATTCCGCCCACGAATCAAAATCAGCTTTATTGATAAGAGGCTTAAACATGCGTGAGTGTAAAGTATTTAATTATATTCATTTTTTCCCCCGAAAACGAATTCGTTACAACCGGTCGGGACTCTTGCCTGATTAATTTTCTGTTTATCTAACGCGGTTTTAGAAAATGATTGACAATTTTTCCCGAATTTGAATCTCATATCCTCTTCTATGGTTTAATTTAAAACTAAAATCATTGTTTCTATATGTACTATCTCCTGAACTGGGACTGCAAGTCATCAAAACGTATTGGACTGACCGGTCTAATAAAATATGACAGACTCTTCTATATTTCCATCTGTTTTTTGTTTATTGACGGCAGCTCGTCAGTTCGTAACCATTTAGCCCAATCGAAGTGCTGGTCAGTGTCTCCGCCGTTTGTGTGATTGTTGTAAGCCTTAAACGAAATTATTTTTCTTGCTATGGCGAAACTTTTTCTTCATATTACTTAACACATGGTCTGAATGGTCATGTTTACATTTAATCTTACTGCAACTGCATATGTTACAAAGGCGCCGACCGGGAGGCTTATAAAGTTAAATGTACCGCCACTTTAGTATGAAAAGCCCAATTAACCCTCTCTTTATTCAGGTTCGTGCGCCAAAATCCAAAATCATCATTCCAAAAAGGAGATAATCGAAATGGGTAAATTCATAGCTTTCTTATACGGAATAATAGCTTATGTAGTATTTTTCGCTTCTTTTTTATACGCCATAGGATTCACCGGCAACATGATAGTTCCTAAATCCATTGACTCGGGTATGGAAGGACCTTTAATGGAATCATTCCTGATCAATGCCTTACTGCTTGGTCTTTTCGCTGTCCAACACAGTGTCATGGCGCGACCGGCATTTAAATCATGGTGGACGAAATTTGTTCCCAAATCTGTCGAGCGTAGCACTTACGTACTCATCGCTAGCTTGCTGCTTTTCCTTATGTTTTGGCAATGGCGACCGATGACGGGTTCGATCTGGAATTTCGAGAGCGGTACAGGCTCGATGATCCTGATGGCGCTCTTCTGGATCGGTTGGGTCATCGTGCTCGTGTCCACGTTTATCATCAATCATTTTGATCTGTTCGGCTTGAGACAGGTATATATGAATTTGAAGAGTAAAGATCTCACGCCACTGGATTTTAAAACATCTTTATTTTACAACTATGTCCGTCATCCGATAATGTCAGGATTTATAATCGCTTTCTGGGCGACTCCGCAGATGTCCCTTGGACATCTGTTCTTCGCTATCATGACGACAGGTTACATCCTCGTAGGTATTTATTTTGAGGAAAAAGACCTGGTAAGCATCCACGGTGACACCTATGAAGAATACCGAAACCGGGTATCAATGCTCATACCCTTGCCGAAGAAAAGGTAATTCGAAACTGAAGATTCCCTTCCCTCCGAATCAAAGGCGCAGGGGTCAAGGCTACCGTCAATAGCGGAACTCCCCATCTGAGGTTGCTTCGTCATTCGTCAGCTGACGGATTGATGCAGCATTGGCACAGTCAATGCACTCCAAATAGATTATCGTCGCGCAAAGCCTGGCTCGCCCATTTGAGACAACTACCGCTTCGCTCAGAGCGATGTTCCCTCCTTCCCGCCCGGTAAGAAGCCGGACAGTGAAAAGGAGGGGGGGGGGAATCCCTCGCCTTCAGCGAAATATAATACATTAAAGCTGGTAAATTAACCGTCTGTAAATTATTATGAAGCTTAATGGATTTAATAAAAACACTTCTTTCCAACTCCTATATTAAAGCGCTTACGATTGTATTGGCATCGGTTCTTGCCGCGGCGTTAGTTAAATGGCTGTTCAGCGCTGTTTTAAGCAAGATCGTCAAGCGTACCAAGACCTCATTTGACGATAAACTGCTCGAATTACTCGACAAACCTGTCTTTTACTCTGTTTTGCTGATTGGAATTACAATCGCTGTTCACACTCTCGAGCTTCCCGACAACCTCCGGTTTATCCTTGTGGGCTTGATGAAAACCACCGTGCTCCTGATATGGACCGGATCGATCTTGAAATTCGCCACCCTGTTGTTGAGGGAGCTCTCCAGATTAACGAAAAGCTATAAAATCGTTCAGCCGAGCACTTTGCCGCTTTTTGATAATCTCGGCAAGATAGGAATCTTTGCGGGAGCTCTCTACTTCTTTCTGCTCACCTGGAATATCAACATAGCCGCCTGGTTAGCGTCTGCGGGTGTAATTGGCATCATGATCGGTTTTGCCGCAAAGGACAGTCTCGCTAACCTGTTTGCCGGATTTTTTATAATGGTAGACGCTCCCTACAAGGTCGGTGACTTCATAAATCTGGACGGAGGAGAAAGGGGAAGAGTAACCGACATCGGGCTCAGGAGCACCCGCATACTGACAAGGGATGATATGGAGATTACCATACCAAATTCAGTAATAGCCGCCTCGAAGATAGTAAATGAAAGCGGAGGACCTTACGAAAAAGAACGCATACGAATATCAATTGGAATCGCCTACGGCTCCGACATTGACGTTGTAAGGGAGATTCTTCTCGATATCGCCAAATCAAATTCCTATGTGCAGGATGAGCCGGAACCGAGAGTCAGGTTTCGAGAGTTCGGAGAATCAGAATTGTCATTCCAACTGCTATGCTGGATTGAGGAACCTGTCCTTCGTGGACGGGTGACAGATCAACTAAATTCAGAGATATACCGGACGTTCAACAAAAAGGGCATCGTGATTCCCTTTCCCCAAAGAACCGTGCATATGCATCAAGTGAAGGATGATTAGACGAACAGAGCTTGGTGGAGCCGTATTCTATACGGCTCGATAGTAAGTTATTTTATTTCACTTGCGTAGAAGCTTATACGATGCGTCTTATGGATGAGTATAAAAAAATTGATTGAAGTCATTGTATTTGATTTAGGCGGCGTTATAGTCAATGTGAATTTCAAGTCACCATTGGGCGTATTATTCGATAATTCCGGCGCGCCGGGAAACACAATCAGAGACGATTCTAATATTTCTAAATTAACGCGGCAGTATGATAAAGGAGAAATAAGCGCAAGAGATTTCCATGAAAGAATCATAGAGCATCTTGGAATCGAGCTATCTTTCGATGAATTCAGACGCGCCTCCAACGAAGCCATTGAACCGGGAGACAGTGGAATGGACAATCTCGTCAAGACTCTCTCAACTAAATATCAATTGGCGATTCTCTCAAATACAAACCCTGTCCATTTCGAACATATAAAAGAGAATTATCCGATTATAGGTTTGTTTGAACACATTTCAGTGTCGTTCGAAATAGGCGCGATTAAACCAGATGCTGAAGCATACGAAAAACTGATGCTCGCCACTTCAAAGTCACCTTCTCAGCATCTTTTCATAGACGACAGGATCGAAAATATCAGCGCCGCCAGGGAGATAGGGATGGACGGAATTCACTACAAATCGATCGAAGGTCTTAAAGCAGAATTAATAAAGATGGGAATTGACGTGTAAAATTGCCTCAGCGTCAAAGATTAATTCAGGCTAATTTGGAAGTACCTGCCGTCATGGTATGACAGGAACATTTGTTCAAGCATCGGATGCTTTATCTTCTTGCCTGTACGGTCTAATTCAAGATTTTCTTCGGCTACGTAGGTCTCGTTGCCACCATCTACAAGTACGTTATACCAAGTCTGCCGGCGGGTCGGCTGCGACCTATTGCCGTAATACCATCTGTCATCAGCCATACATGTTTCGTCGGCATGAAATATCACACCGTAGTAATCGTACCGTTTGTGATGGACTACATGTCCTATTTGAAATTTATACGCCATCGATAATCACTCACCGATTGAGCTTTTAACACGATTCAACAATACCATCTTTCTCGTCTGAACGAAATCACCTGCCCGCAGTCTGATGTCGGACTGGCTTACGGCTTAGCCGCGCGCACTTATGCGAAACTCTGTCATGCTTATTTTGATCCGATCTATTGGTTCTGCCAGACGACTGAGCCTATCTTCGTTGGTTCATCAAAGCCCTTGAACGAAACCTCATCCAGTTCTCTAAAATTAAATCCTTTACCGGCACACAGTTCTCGAACGGTGTGCGCCAAATGAGCTTTCGCCAAATCCTCTTCCGAAGCATCCGGAACATAATGTACATCCATATAAAGCGGCATCAATACATCCTTTCTTAAAAAGTGGTTTGCCTGTCAGCAACCCAAATTTATAAATATAGAGCAAGGCTTAGCCGGCTCAATATCAAGTTTGCAATCTATGAACAAATATTTCAATTCGCAAGTGCGTCAGGTTTCGATTGAATTGGTAAAAATTTGATCTGATTGGCCGCCCCGCGAGCTCTCTTTTACTGGTTTCTAAGGTACTCATAAAGTTAAACCGAAAATTATGGTTAATGCTGATAATAACAGGAGTTCTAATAAACGGGAAGCGCGGCTGGACAAGAGCTAAGTCAGGTTTATTTAGTTATTTTTATCCAATTCATCCCTGACTACTTTGCCTAAAGTCTCAACAGTATATGGTTTTTTGGTGAAGCTGCCAACTCCAAGTTTGAGCGCTTTTTTTACATAGCTCGATTCGGAAAATCCGCTGATAATTATCGTTTTTTGTTCAGGTTTAAATTCCCTGATTTTCTTATAAATTCTAAGTCCCGCATCTTCGCTTTCCATGACCATATCGAGAATGACCAATGCTACTTTGGTTTTTTCAGATACTCAATTGCCTCAGCGGAAGTTGAAAGAGTTTTAACATCATATCCTAATGACGATAGTACTCTGTCGGCTACCTGTCTTTGTTTACTTTCATCATCAACAACAAGTATCGATTCGTTCCCTTCCAAATTTGTAATGTCTTTCCGCGACGGTTGTTCGTCTGAATCGGTAGCCGGGAAGAAAAGTGAAAATTTTGTGTTTTTTTTCTTTCCTGCTGAAATATCAATATAGCCGCCATGATCTTTAACTATGCCCCATACTATTGAGAGACCTAATCCTGACCCGCTTATACCCATCGTCTTTTTACTATAAAAAGGTTCAAAGATGTGCGGCAGGTCCTCCTCTTTAATCCCTCTTCCTGTGTCAGCAATGGTTAATACGGAGTAATTGCCCCCTTCAATATCATCGTACAATAGCGCTTCAGGCTTAACGTTTTCATTATAGGTACTTATCATTATTGTTCCCTTTCTCTTTCGAATTGCTTCAAAAGCATTAATTACCAAATTCATAACTACTTCTAAAAGATGCGTTTTCGAACCTTTGATATTATTGAGGTCATCGGCGAGGTCGAATATTATCTCAATGTCTTTATTATTTTTATTAAGTTCAGAAACCTTAGCAGAATTGAAAAAAGAATTTACGATATCATTTAGGCTCACAGATGCCATAGAATATTTACCACGCCGGGCTAATGTCAGCATATCATTAATTAAATTAGAAGCGTAAGTAGCAGCATCTTTTATCATCATCAGATCATTCTTTACAGGTGTGTTTTTCGGAAGTTCAGTGAGAATAAGATCCGGATACGCCAGTATAGGCCCTAATATGTTATTTAGATCGTGAGCTACGCCTCCTGCGAGCAGACCAAGAGATTCCATACGTTTAGAAAGTTGAAGTTTGTCTTCCAACTCTTTTTGCGTAGCTTCGCTTTTTCTCTTATCTGATATATCTCTTACCGCTGCAATTACATGCGTAGCGCCATTTGATTTTAGCGGACTTAGACTGATTTCAACCGGAAATTCAGACCCATCTTTCCGTAATCCCCATAGATTGAGACCTTCTCCCATAGGTCTTAACTTCGGGTCTGAATGAAAGTTGGCTATGTGTTTATAATGATTGCCAACGAATCTTTTAGGAATTAATATCTCCAAATTTTTGCCTATTAACTCTTTTTTGTTATAACCGAATATGTTCTGCGTTTGAGTGTTTATAAAAGTAATTAGACCTTCTTCATTCGTTATAACCATCGCGTCCGGTGCTGCTTCAAGAAGAGTTCGGAATTTATCTTCTTCCTTTGTACGATTGCGATCTTTATTGTTTTTTTGGGCGGTACGCTTGTTTATAATATTTTTCCCATACTTATATTAGTTTTATATTTAATATCATCATGAATAATTCGTCGGCGGGAAATCAGGCAGCATTCTGACACGCTATCACTATAACTTATTACTTGGATATCGCTACATCAGAATTACGATTATAGGATGAACCAGCCAATGACGCATAAGGACGGGTCATGCAAATTATACTATATTAAAAATCCTTTCTCTATTCTTTGATGAGTAATATATTCTATTATAATCTTGGAATCTTAATATATCAATAAGCTTATGTCAATCTATTTTTAGGTGTTACAAATCCATTATTTCTCTGCCTTCCTCAAATTTATTTTATTTTGAAGGGAACACCTCTTTCGGCGGAGAGATAAGCGTTCATTAGAATTTCAATATCTTTATAAGCCTCTTTAAATGTGCTGACGACCTCACCGCCGCCTTGCACAGCGTCATAAAAATTTTCGAATTGCGCCTTGAATCCTCCATCGTCAATCATTGATTCTTTATACGATTCGCCTTCGGAATTCATGACTACAACATCATTTTCCTCAACGGTGATTGTTCCTCTATTCCCAAAAATCAGCAGCCTGTTTTCTGAATAACCCTCAACGCTTGCTGACATGTTAAACGTTCCGTTTATCCCGCTTGTTGTTTTAAAATTCAATTTAATGGAATCTGCGCGTCCAATGGCGGGATTTATGCTCCAGACCAAAGCGTAACCAGATGCGATATCACCGAAAAGCAGTCTTAAAGCAGCAATGTTGTGCACACCCGCATCGGTGATGATTCCGCCTTCGTATTTATGATCGATCCTCCATTGAGTGCGCGCATATTCATTATTCTCATCAAACTTATAATAAATATTCCATGAAAATGAATTCAGATCACCGATAGCGCCCGATTTTATAAGATCTTTCGCTCTTTGAAACACCTTCCTATACCTGTAATTTTCGGCAATCATCGTAACCTGTTTAGAGCCATCCGCGAGCTCGACAATCTCGCGGGCGTCAGAGAGATTTCCAGCGATGGGCTTCTCGGCTATAACGTGTTTTCCCGCCTTCAGAGCGTCGGAAATCACCAAACGATTCAGGTGTATAGGAAGAACTATATCCACGGCTTCTACATCTTCCATTGCAAGAAGTTCCTTATAATCCAATGTGTAAGGCACACCGCCGACAAGTTTCGAGAATTCTTTTGCCTTAGATTCCGTATGATTACAAACGGCAATTATCTCGAATTTATCTTGTAGTGAGTTTAAGGCAGGATAGTGGAGCGTTTTGGCTGCTATACCGCAGCCGATGATACCCAATTTTACCGGTTCAGTGTTTTTCATTTATCACGGGTATAAGTTTCATAATTTGCAAGTTAGATCTGCCCGAAATCTAAGATTGCCCTCCTGCGTTAATTCGTAAGGGTTGATTATTCAGGTGAATATATATCAAACGAATATTCTTTTTCAACTTTTTATCGCGTGCCTTCTTAGAAAGAAGTGATGCAAATTCCCCTATACGTTAGAGGAGTATGTCGAAAGTAAGGGGCTGGTCATCCAAATCCGGACTCCCACAAATCAGTTTCAATAAATGTAATATTCTCTTGAAGTAACAGCCGGGTCTGTTATATTCGAGTGTTATCAATATAAAAGTTTCGTAAATATGAAAACAATTAAAATCATAATAGCATCATATATCGGTTCAAATATAGGATTCTTATTCGGAGAATATGTTATTACTGAAATCGCCGGAGAAGATATCGATCTTATGACTATTCTGTCTACAGGATTAGTCTCTATTCCTCCTGTTCTGATGGGCTTGGTCATGTCGGGGATAATAGGCACGATTGTGGGAGTTAGTTTTGTCAAAAAGGGAAAGATAAGGGCGTTAGTCGGCGGAAGTGGAGCGTTTTTAGGACTGATGGCAGCTACTTTGGCTATTTACAAACTGACGACATTTCGGAACATTTACTATCTGATCTATCCTCTGTTTTCTTATTCAGGCTGGGAGCTTGGAATGTACATTTTTAAAAATAATATTCTACCGAATATGCCTGTTGAATCTTCAGACAACAATTAGTTTCTCTGGACTATGACGGAACAAACGTTCCTTCACCTCGATAAATCGAGGCCCTGAAAGACGTCAATTTTGCCTGCGGATTAGGAATCGTCTGGTTATGATCATCAGGCAAATCCAATTTGTTTACCGAATGAGAAATAATCCAATTGGACAAGAATCAACTTGACAAAGGGCTTTAGACATATTATAATATTTACCACCGTAAGTTTAATCAGTCAAAAGGGTATTAGAAGCGTGCTATCCTTTAATGATAAATATAATTATGAAAAATAATTCTTGATTAAGGAATAAATAATTTGTATGTATATAGTGTTCTTAGAATTATGAATACCTTATATAGTATAAATAACAATAAACTCAAAACGCAGGAGGTTCTGATGTCGGGAAAGATATCTGTCGTAATCTTAGCGATTATTTTGTTACCTGTCTTATCACTGGCGCAACAAGGCACGGTAACAGGAACTATCACAGACGAAGCAACCGGAGATGCAATCGCCGGAGCTAACGTGATTCTACTCGGTACAAACACAGGTGCCGCAGCAAATAATGATGGTATATACACTATCAGAAATGCGCCACTGGGCGATTATACTTTAGTTGTAACAGCTATCGGCTATTCCAAAACAACCGCTGAAGTTAGTATATCTCCGGGAATAACAAAGACAGTGGACATTGCTATGTCAGTTGAAAGTGTCGAACTATCCGGGCTTGAAGTTGTTGCCGCGCGGGCGAGGCCTCGCGAAACCCCGGTCGCGTTTACCAACGTGGAAAAAGCCGACATGCAATTTCGCCTCGGCTCCAGGGATGTACCGATGATATTGAACACGACTCCAGGTGTGTATGCAACGGAACAGGGCGGAGGCGCGGGCGACTCCCGTATAAATATCAGAGGATTTGACCAGAGAAATGTGGCTGTAATGATCAACGGTGTTCCGGTCAACGATATGGAAAACGGCTGGGTTTACTGGTCGAACTGGGACGGTCTCGGAGATGCTACCTCCTCAATTCAGGTTCAAAGAGGGCTTGGCGCTTCAAATCTGTCTATTTCATCCGTTGGCGGAACAATGAATATACTTACGGATGCAGCGAGTCATGAGAAAGGAGCAAGCATCAAACAGGAAGCGGGAAACGGAAGTTTTTTAAAGACTACCGCTCTGTATAACACAGGTCTGATGGAAAACGGTTTTGCGGCAACTATCACAGCGGTCAGAAAAACCGGAAAAGGAATTGCCGACCAAACCTGGACGAACGCCTGGTCATATTTTGGAGCGTTGAGCTATAACGCGAGCGATAACCATAAATTTGACCTGTTCATAGTTGGAGCTCCTCAGAGGCATGGTCAGCGCATTTATAACCAGAAAATTGCCCTCTGGGATAATGAATTCGCAGTGGAAGCTGGCGTTTCTCAGGCGGACGCTGATGCTGTAACTGAAAGAGGCGTCAATTATAATCCTAACTGGGGTCCTATTAGCGCGCCCGAGAATGCGTTGAAAGAATACTTTAACGGTAAAGAGCATGACATAAGGGATGCAGATGTTCTGATGGAGCGGGAAAACTACTTCCACAAGCCGCAGTACAACCTTAACTGGTACTGGAAGATAAAGGAAGACTTTCATCTTACGAGCGTCTTTTACGTTTCGGTAGGAACGGGTGGTTACTTTGGTGGTGATTGGATTGGGTCGCTTAATGACGGACAGATCGACTTTCAGACTGTTTACGATAAAAACAGCGACAATATAAACCCAGATTATAGTGCCACAGAGAATCAAAGTACATTCGTGCTCCGAAATTCGGTGAATCTACATAACTGGTACGGCTATATCGGAACCGCAAAATATCGTCTCTCGGAAACCATGAAACTTACCTTTGGAGTAGACCTTCGTCAATACAAGGGTGAACACTGGCGTGAGGTTCGAAATCTTATCGGCGGGGACTACTTCATAAACACAAGCAATAAGAACCCCGATTACGGTGCTAATCCCGAACTCGCAGTAAAACGTCTGGGAGACAAGATAGCGTACCATAATGACGGATTGACACGAACGTACGGCGGGTTTGCCCAGATTGAAAATAGCAGCGGTCCTCTTACAGTGTTCGGTAGTCTGTCGCTGTCTCAAACCGGGTATAAGCGCGTTGATTATTTTAACGTGAATCCGAGTGGCTCAAGTGGTGATAAATGGGAGACCGATTGGGAGAATTTCAACGGAAGCACAATTAAAGCCGGAGCTAATTATAACATAAATGAAAATGTCAATGTATATGGTAATGTCGGCAGGCTTTCAAAGGCGCCGATATTTGATGCGGTTTATAACTTCAACAACACGCTCTACCAGAATTCTATAAATGAGACGATAAATGCAATTGAAGCCGGAACCGGTTACCGCAGCGGCAAGCTGTTTGCAAATGCGAATGTCTACTATACACAATGGCTGGATCGGTCATGGACTACATCAAGTCGTGTAGCAGGTGAGAGTTTCTACTATCTGTTAGCAGGTATTGATGCTTTGCATACCGGAATAGAGTTCGATACTCGTTACAAAGCGACTGACATGATAGAGCTTACAGGAATGGCTTCGATAGGCAACTGGGAATGGTTGGACGACGTCGAGGCGAAATTCTCTCCGGAGGCTACACTTGATACAATATTTGTGTCAAATGTTTATACAGACGGTCTTAAAGTATCGGATGCAGCTCAAAAGACCTATGCTGCCGGAATTACACTAAGACCGACCGACGATATTTCTGCTAATCTAACCTTAAAGAGGTTTACCGATCATTACGCAAGGTTCGATCCGGCGAATAGGGACGATCCGACAGATAGAGTTCAAGCGTGGAAGATACCGGACTATAATCTCGTAGATTTCCATGCGAGATACGCTCTACCGCTTGGCGGAATGAATGCTGACATAGGCTTCCATGTATTCAATCTTTTGGATACGAAGCACATCACGGATGCCACTGATGGAGGTGACCACACCGCAGCGGATGCATTTGTTTGGATGGGACTCGAGAGACGCTGGAATGTCTCGTTTAACGTAGCGTTTTAATTGCAGCAAAATTAATCAGGATTATCGGAGAGCCTCCTTGTTCAAGGAGGCTCTCTAATTTTATTTAATTCGATAGGTCGCGTAAATTAGATGACAGGGAAGTGTTAAGCGCTTCTCCGATATTCTCAGGCTCAGGTAATTTAGAAGAGAGCGCGCGCAGGAACTCGTTATCCGTAGAGAACTCCGATTTTGAAGCGAGATGAACATTATGCCATGCGGACATATAATCTCCTAAAAAGTAATAATCCACAGCTGCGTAATAGTATGCCGATTCATAAGAAGGATCGAGATCGGTCAGTTTCTGCAAGTAGATCAAGGACTCAAGATATTTTTCCTGGATTAACAATATCACGCCGACGTTAAGCAGGGCTACCTGATAATCCGGCTTAATCTCCAATGCCTTCCGGTAATTTTCCTCCGCCTCACCGTTTAGCCCCTTGAGCTCATAAACCCTGCCGAGGTTTGAGTAAGCTTCCACCATCAGTTCATTATATTTCAATGCCGATTCATATGACGTCTTTGCTTCGTCCAATCTTCCCATTTTTTGGTAAATAACCCCGAGATTGAAATGAGCAGTCGGATTTTCCGGCTCAATCGACAGCGCTGTTTCTATATAATTCACCGCCATCCCGTTTTCGCCTTTTTCCGATGAGATGAGGGCTAAATTGAGCAGGGAAGCCGTGTGACCGGGATGATAAAAGATAGATTTTTCATATTCTTCGATCGCTGATTTTGTGTTGCCGGAATTGAAGTGAACGAGCGCGTTATTAAAATGATCGTCAGCAAGACCGGGTGAGAAATAATTTACATTTTTCGTAAGGATAAAAACATTCTGGCTAAGCAGTGGTGAGAGATTAAACGCAAGCACAAAAATGACTGTCCATATGCCTTTTCTATGTTTTCCTCCCATCTCTTTGATCCTTTCTTATGTCACTTTTTTGTATGTTCCTTTTGATTCCTCTGTCTCATAATTGTATTATCGGCAGATAGCGCCGTATGTTTAATTTTTGAGCTGAAATGATGGTTTATTGTTAATTAAGCAAAATTTTCCGGTCAGTGAAGGCGAATGTATTAATCAAAAATATCCGATTTTTGAAGACCAATTTAAATTTATAGAAGTTAAATTATGGAATAATTAAAAAAAGCGCAAAATGGATGAACTAAAGTCAGCATATATCCAGGGTCTATCATCGAGAGTTAAAGCCTTAACAGCATCTAAAAATGAGCTGGAAATTAACGGTGAGGTTGCTCGAAAGGCTATCAGAAGAATATCACACTCCCTCAGAGGGTCAGGCGGAACTTATGGTTTTCCTGAAATCAGCGAATTAGCGGAGAGAGTGGAAGAATCTTCCGATTCAAATATTTCAAAGGCATTAGATGCTCTATTACAATTGCTAAAAAGCAGTATCTCCGAGCATCAGACCTCTCCAACGAAAATTCTTTTAATTGATGATGATCCGGATATTCAACTTATTATTCGCCGTACGCTCAAAGAGGAAAGAGCTGTTAAATTAACTATAGTTTCTTCAGGTAAGGAAGCGATAAGCGTACTAAGCAATGAATCGCCCGACGTTATCCTATTAGATCAGATGTTGGAAGACACTAAGGGGGATGAGTTACTGAACATGATTAAAAGCAATGATGAATCAAGGGATATTCCTATCATCTTTCTTACATCCAAAAACAGACCGGAACATCTTAAACGTTTCATGGACATAGGCGCGAAAGGAGTGATAACCAAGCCTTTCGATCCCTTGAATCTATATTCACAAATAAAAGGGATTTTAGATTCGGATTGACTGCGCCGCATGGCGTCTATCCGATGCTGCAAATTCCATTCTGATAAGAGGCAGGGTTTATTCATGCCTCTGAAACAATTTGCGACGACAATTCGTATCTGATACATAATATTCACTTTACAAATAAAAATGGAGTGTAATATGGCTATCAAGGTAACTCATTTCAGCGGTTTATTTTATTCAGGCAGGGTCGAAGGCGCGGGTATCAATACTGTGGAAAAGATTATTGGTTTTTTAGCGAGTGTATTTATGGCTCTTTTATTATTAAACCTCCCTCTTCACGCGCAAGGTTGGGAATGGCCGGAAAAGCCTGAAAACATTCAGGTACTGTCAAAAGATATAACGGGAGCGCGGTTGGGCTTTCCGATGAGAGGATTTACCCGAGCGCTTGGAGTGCGTTGCACATATTGTCATGTTGGAGAAGAAGGTAAACCACTCAGCACCTATGATTTTCCCTCCGACGAAAATCCGAATAAAGAACGCGCGCGTGAAATGTTGAGAATGCTTGGGAGTATCAATGACCACTTGAATAAAATAGAACCGAGTGGAGATCAACGCGTTAATATGTGGTGCCATACCTGCCATCGCGGGGTCGCAAGACCTATTACTTTAAGCGCGCAACTCAAAGAGACCTATAGAACGGAGGGGCTTGACGCCTCCCTGACTCAGTATTCTGAATTGAAGGAGAAATATTACGGTAAAGGCGCGTACCAATTCGGGGAAGGTGCGCTAAACGAGCTCGGATACGAAGTGTTGAAAAAAGAAAACCCGGAGGGAGCCGTCAAAGTATTTAAGTTAAATTCAAAAGAGTATCCCGAGTCCGGGAACGTATGGGACAGCCTTGCGGATGGCTACATGCAGGCAGGCGATAAGAAGAATGCGAAAAAGTACTACCGGAAATCGTTGAAATTTTCTCCTAATAATCAAAATGCGAAAGATATGTTAAAGAAACTCGGGGAGAAAGAATAATCCCCGAAATACGCGGCAGTCAGGAGTTATGATGATAATACTTTTGGAGCGCTCCAAAAATCTTTTCTTCATACTATGCAATCAGGGCTTGTCCGGCTTCAGCCCGACAAGCCCTGAATCATGCTTTAACGAATTTTATACTATCGTCTCTATGAAATCATCATCCGCCGAATACTTGCGCGAAATCCTTCGCAAAAGTTTCTATCGAGCGCGCGGGATTTCCGGTTATATCTTCCACGTCGCTTGACGTATAATCTCCCCAACCCTCACTGTATGCTTTGAAATACTCAAGATATGCATTCTTATTCCATTCGGGAAAACCCATCCCTGAAAGCGATTCATCAGCAGCTTCCATCGGCACATCAATATAATTGACTTCTTTATCAAGCGCAGAAGAAATTGCGGCAGCAACTTCGGAAAGTGAAATTGATTTCGGTCCTGAAGGAGTATATGTCTTGCCTTCATGTCCCTCTTCTGTAAGGATAACTGCCGAAACATCAGCGATGTCTCTGACATCGATCATTCCTAATTTACCATCTTTGAACGGCATATATATATTTCCTTCGGAGGCAATTGACTCAGCTGCCATCATGATGTTCTGCATAAAGAAGTGCGGTTTAAGAATTGTATAGGGTAAGCCGGATTTTTTCAGGTCGGCTTCAGTCTCTGCATGAGCCTTGCCGTTACGAGAAGGAGCGTCAAAAGCGGCTCCAATCGCTGACATTCTGACTATATACGGGCTGCCCTGTTTCAGAGCCGCGTCAATTACGTTTCTTGCCTGCTGAGGCGAATCTTCTCCAACCGGAGTGAGTAAAAATACCTTCTCAATTCCTTCAAGCGCTTTTTCGATGCTGTCTTGATCTTCGAGATTTCCGATAGCAACCTCTACGCCCGAGTCCTTTAGCGATTCTCCTTTCGATTCGTCCCGCACAAGACCTCTAACGCTTGCTCCCTTTTCTACAAGATTAGCGATCAAAGCGCTGCTTACGTTTCCTGTTGCTCCTGTAACCAATATTTTTCCATTATCTGACATTTTATTCTCCGTTCATTTGTTTTTGTTTGTGTTTCCTAATCCCAGTTTTTTGCATAACCTCGAAAATTCTTCCTGCTCGGAAGCAGAGAGGACGCTAAATTCATCGACGATTCTCCGAAGATGCGCAGGAAATAATTTCTCAATTTGTTTCTTCCCTTTTTGAGTAATATGAATTTCATATTGACGACGGTCGGTCTTACTTGGAATTCGTTTAGCCAATTTTTGTTTTTCCAAGTTATCCACTACGGTCGTGAGGTTGCCTCCCGTACATAACAATTTTTCACTTATTTCAGACAAGTTCCTCGGTCCGAGGTGGTAAAGCAGCTCAACCACGGCGAATTGACTTTCGGTTAGATTGAAAGTCCGGAGGCTATCTCCAATCCGGGAACCAAGCGTAATGCCGGCTCTTTTGAATTTGATCCAGGCGTTGAGCGCACGTTTTTCTCTTGCTGTGCCATTGTAATGTGTGGGCATAAAAATACTTTAACATTAAAATATTTAAATATCAAGTAATATTTTTATTTGGAGTGGTTGAGACTTGTAGGAGTGTCTATGATTTTATATAAAACCGTTAAAACGGTTTCTACTCGATGATGCGTCTTGATAACCCCTGACTTAAGTCAGGGGTTATTGAGATTATCCAAATCTCATGAACCATTTTATTGGTTTTCGTATTGTAATAGCGGTCAGGATAAATCCTGACTCGCACATTCACTTGGCGGTCAGCGAGATCTCTGACTTGTCCGCCAAAATTCTCTTCTAAATCCTATGACTCTTGATTAGATTATGCACACTCATGCGTAAAATAAAGACAACAAATGAAACAACTTTCACCGGTTGACAACTTTATAGAAAAGCAAGGGATGCTGATGTTGGATGGCGGACTTGCTACCGAGCTGGAGGAAAGAGGCTATCAGTTGGA
>JACZYG010000051.1 GCA_022571215.1 Fidelibacterota bacterium
AGCTATCATGTTCACCGATATGGTGGGTTATACCGCCTTGATGCAGAAAGATGAGCCGAGGGCTAGAGAGCTAATAGAAAGTCAACGGGAGATATTAACTCCGTTAGTTAAAAAACATGATGGAGAAGTGCTCCAATACGTTGGCGACGGAACTTTCTGTACTTTTAACAGCGCCATTGAGGCGGTGAACTGTGCAATCGAAATCCAGAGAGCATTAGCAGGCGAAGACGAGATAAATCTGAGAATAGGAATTCATGTAGGAGACGTGGTAGTTAAAGGGGATGAGGTATATGGGGATGGTGTTAATGTAGCCTCAAGGATTGAGCCGTTGGCAGAACCCGGTGGAATTTGCATATCCGGTAAGGTTTATGATGATGTTAGAAATAAGCCGGATATCGAGGCTGTTTTTATTGGAAATAAATCTTTAAAAAATGTTGATCATCATATAGAAGTTTATGCAATTAGCGGAAGCGGTCTTCCTTATCCGGCTATTAAAAGAATATTTCTCCAAAAACTGAATATGAAGCATGCATTTTTATACGGTGGAATAGGTGGTCTTCTGATTGTCTTGATTGTAGCAGGATTTAATTTATTGGAGATTGGTGACCGATTGCAAAACAACGGGCGAACTGAAACTGCAATCCAAGGGCTGTTCAGATTCAAGCAGGTAACATTTGACAGGGGTATCGAGGAATATCCGACGTTCTCTCCGGATGGTCTGCATCTGGCTTATAGCGGGGAAGTGAAAGGCTACAGACAAATCTTCTTTAAGAATCTAGAAAGTGGGGAGAAAACAAAGCTTACAAGCGGTAGTGCAGATAACATTCAGCCAGCCTGGTCTCCTGACGGCGAGAACATTCTTTTTGTTCGATCGAATCAGCCAAATGGTAAATTAGAGCCCGGCGACATTTTCGGAGTGCATAGTGGTGGAGATATATGGATGGTTGACTTAGAGTCAGGCAAAGAGATCAAGATTCTGGATGATGCATTTAATCCTTCTTATTCTCCTGACGGTCATCGAATCGCTTTTGATGCTTCTTGGGCTGGTCCACGCCGCATCTGGATATCGGACAATCTCGGTAGAAACCCCCAACAGGTTTCCTTCGACAGCTCGGAGAGTGTCGATCAGATCATGCCAAAATGGTCGCCTGATGGTTCAAACATCGTCTTTCAGAACAAGGAAGGGACCAAGTTTGATATTAAGGTGATAGACATCTTTTCAAAAAAGATGAAATGGATTACAAACGATCGTATACAAGAGCTTAATCCGGTATGGTCTCAGTCAGGAAAAGTAATATATTTCTCTTCATATCGCAGCGGTGGGCTAAATATATGGCGCGTTCCAGTTTCTGAGAACGGAATTCCTTCCGGCGAAGTGCAACAAATAACGACAGGTGCAGGTCAAGATGTTCAGCTGACCGTATCAACTGATGGGAGGCAAATAGCATACTCCATTTTGAGGCAGAACGCGGATATTTGGAAGCTGCCGATATCCCTTGAAACTGGACGATCTACCGGGGATCCGGAGGAGGTTATTGTGACAACCAGGGAAGACAGTCGTGGAGTATGGTCACCTGATGGAAGGATGATTGCCTTCAATTCCGATCGTACGGGAGAGATGAACATCTGGCTTTATTCAATCGACGACGGTTCTGTTTATCAATTGACGAAAGGTCCGGGAGGCGATTTCCAGCCTAATTGGTCACCGGATGGGAAGCAACTTGCGTTTTTTTCTGCTCGTTCGGGAAATGCTGATATTTGGTTAGTTGAAGTTGAGACAGGAGATCTGAAACAGATTTCCAAGAATTCATCGCTTGATATCAATCCTTTCTTTTCTTCCGACGGAAAGTTTATTGCTTATCAGTCCGACCAGGGAGGTAGAAAGGAATTATGGGTGATGAATGCCGACGGGACTAACCAGAGGCAGCTCACGAATACGGGAATCGGTGGGCATTTTATGCGCTGGTCCGTTGATAAGAACTCTATAATTTTTATATCACCTTACGACGATATATCCGGGACGGTGCAAGTGTCTTTAACCGGTGGAGATCCTGAGTATTTTTCTGATATAAGAGGTGGTGCGCATATTTCGTTTTCACCGAATCACTCTATGATCATGGATGTGATTGGTCATAAATCTTTATGGGTATCTCCTGTTGAATCAGGTGATCCCGAAAAAGTGTTTGAATTTGAGGATTCTGAAAATCGAATTGATTATCCCGTATGGTCGCCAGATGGGAATTGGATTTTATTTGACCGCGTAAAACCACAGGGTGGGGATATTTGGGTAATTGAAAATCTATAAGGATAGTCACGTTAAAATGTTTCCTGCAACATATAATAATCTTTCTCTGATCATCAATTTATTATCCCAAAAACGTCAGTTATGACACACCATTTCGAAGTACCAAAGCTCATACGTTTATGAAAATTGAGCGAAATTTTCAGTGCAATCTAAGGGCTTAATGTGTAACATGGTATGTGTTCCAAGTACATGGTGCAGGCTAAGAGTTTACGCCATTTTATATAAGGGAGGCCGATTAATGAAAGTATCCGATTTATTTGTCAAAAGCCTTGAGAACGAAGGGGTCCAGTACATCTTCGGAGTGCCGGGTGAAGAGAACGAAGACCTCTTATTTTCGTTGGAGAGCTCGTCCATTCAATTTGTGCCCACCAGACATGAGCAGGGCGCTGCTTTTATGGCGAACGTTTGGGGGAGATTGACGGGGAAAGCCGGCGTTTGTTTATCAACCCTTGGTCCAGGGGCAACGAACCTGCTTACAGGAGTCGCCGATGCAAATTTAGATAAAGCACCGTTGGTTGCCATCACCGCCCAGGGAGGCCTCACGAGGTTACATCACGAGAGTCATCAATATCTCGACATTGTCAGCATGTTCAAACCGGTCACTAAGTGGAACACGTCTGTCTCCGCAGCGGAATCTGTCACTGAGATAGTCCGGAAGGCTTTCAAAGTTGCAGAGTACGAGAAGCCAGGTGCGACCCATATCGAGCTCTCGGAAGATATTGCCAAGCAAGATGTGAAGAGGAAACTAACGCCTATTCGTCCCCAACGGGTGAGGCGCTCGAGCCCTGATTACAAGGCTATTAGCCGCACCATTGAGCTCCTGAGGGAGGCTGAACGGCCACTTTTTTTTGCGGGTAACGGTGCTATTAGAAAGCTTGCGAGTAAACATCTGACCCAATTTGTGGAGAAGTACAACATCCCCGTGGTGTGCACCTTTATGGGTAAGGGGGCAATATCCGATAGAATGGAACAATCTCTTTTTGCAATCGGTCTTGGGTTAAAAGATTACGTTATGGAAGCGGTAGAAGCTGCAGACCTCATCCTCGCGATCGGATATGATATCGCCGAGTATGCCCCTGAGGAATGGAATCCAGCGGGCAACAAGAAAATCGTTCATATCGACTTTGTCTCTGCCGAAGTACATACTCACTACGACCCGGAAGTAGAAATTGTGGGCGATATCTCTGGCGCCCTTTGGGAACTAAACGCGAAGATTGGAGAAGAGAAATTAAAGTTTGACTACGAATGGTACAAACCGATTAGGCATCGAATACTTGACGACATTGCCAGCTACGATCTCAAAGATGGCGGAACCTTCACGATCCCCGGTACAATTAACATCATCAGGGAGATACTCGATGACGACGGCCTGCTCATTAGTGATGTCGGAACTCACAAGATGTGGATCGCCCGGAACTTCCCGGTCTGCCGTCCAAACGGGTGCATCATCAGCAATGGACTGGCCAGCATGGGCATCTCCCTACCTGGTGCCATCGCTGCCTCATTAATTGCTCCGGAAAGACAGGTCGTAGCAGTAATGGGCGATGGCGGTTTCCTGATGAACTCTCAGGAACTGGAAACGGCAAAACGACTGGGCGTGGGCTTCACTGTGGTCATCTTTAACGACAACGATTACGGTCTCATCAGTTGGAAGCAGCGTATGTCCAGGGGGAGGTCGGTAAGCACGAAGATTTCTAATCCAGACTTCAAAATATACGCACAGAGTTTTGGCATCAGGGCATACCAGCCGAACGATCTCAGCGAACTCAGAGAGCAGTTGAATTCAGCCATTACCTCAAAAGAATTGTGTTTAGTTGAGATTTCGGTGGATACGAGTGTCAACGACGCTCTCGTTGAAAAACTCAATGAATATTGGAGGGAAAGTAATGTCAATTGAAGCTGTTAATCCTGCAACAGGAGAAACTATCAGACAGTATGAGGAGTTTACGTCAGAAGAGGTCAAGGGCATCATAGAGCAAGCACACGAAGATTTCCTCAGATGGAGGAGCACCAGCTTTGCTGAGAGGGCAAAGCTGATGAAGAGTGCCGCACAGGTTCTCCGTGATGATAAGGAAGAGTACGCCACTTTGATGGCACTGGAAATGGGAAAGCCTATTACCGCCGGCCGGTCGGAGGTAGAAAAATGTGCTTGGGTTTGTGACTATTACGCCGACCTTGCCGAGACGTTTTTGAAACCAGAAGAGATCTCGACTGATGCCAGCAAAAGCTTTGTCATCTTTCAACCCCTTGGTGTTGTCCTTGCGGTGATGCCTTGGAACTTTCCCTTCTGGCAGTTCTTCCGCTTTGCTGCGCCTGCCCTCATGGCGGGCAATGCGGGCGTTTTGAAGCATGCCTCGAATGTCCCGGGTTGTGCTCTGGCGATCGAACAGGTCTTCCAAAAAGCTAACTTTCCAGAGAATATCATCAGGACATTGCTGGTCGGCAGCAGCCAAGTGGAAGCGATTATTGAGAATCCACTGGTCAGGGCCGTCACTCTTACCGGCAGCATAGCCGCTGGCAAGGCTGTGGCAAGGAAGGCTGGTGAAGTCATCAAGAAAACCGTCCTTGAACTGGGAGGGAGTGATCCTTACCTGATCCTCGAAGATGCCGACATAGTAACAACAGTCACGACCTGTGTCACAAGCAGGCTGGTCAATGCTGGACAGAGCTGTATCGCCGCAAAGCGGTTCGTGGTCGTGGAGTCACAGAGAAAGCAATTCGAGGAGCTCTTTGTAGAGCAAATGCGTTCTCAGAAGATGGGAGACCCTATGGATGAGAACACAACTGTGGGCCCTCAAGCCCGACATGACCTGAGAGATGATCTTCACCGGCAGGTTCAGGAGAGTATAGAGAAAGGCGCAAAGTGTCTGCTCGGTGGAGAGGTTCCCGACAACAAGGGAGCGTACTACCCTCCAACAGTTCTCACCGAGGTCAAGAAGGGAATCCCTGCATACGAAGAAGAGTTGTTTGGTCCGGTTGCAGCAATTATTCCTGTGAAAGACGAGGAAGAAGCGATCAGAGTCGCAAACGATACCGTATTTGGCTTAGGGGCAGCGGTCTTCACCGAAGATGTGGAAAGAGGAGAAAGAATAGCAACAACTGAGCTTGAAGCGGGATGCTGTTTCGTGAATGCCTCTGTTAGGTCAGACCCGCGTCTGCCATTCGGCGGTGTCAAGGAAAGCGGATATGGTCGCGAACTG
>JACZYG010000052.1 GCA_022571215.1 Fidelibacterota bacterium
CTTAGAAGCATTAAAAGGAGAATATACCCTTGCGGAACTTGCTGGCAGATATGATTTGCATTCAAATCAGATCCAACGCTGGAAGAACATGCTCACCGATGGGGCAGTTGATCTGTTTGGCGTCGGGGAGAAAGATCGGAAAGACACAGAAGCAGAAATTGATAAACTTCACTCTAAGATCGGTCAGTTGACCATGGAACGAGATTTTTTAGCCAAAGCGTTCGGTCGTTGAGTAAGGAAGAGCGCAGAGCAATGATAAATGAAGATCAGACACTGTCAAAGACGACCAAGTGTGATCTATTTGAAATCAGCAGATCCACCTTGTACTATAAACTCAAAAGGAGTGAACCGGATGTACAAGAGTTGGCCTTGTGCCGACTGTTGGATGAACTTCACATAAAGTATCCATGGATGGGTAGCCGTAGTTTAAGGGATCAGGTCAATCGCCGAATCGACTACACGGTCAACCGAAAGCGAATCCAGAGACTCATGGAACTGATGTGTATCAACGCTATATACCGCAAGCCCAATACCAGTAAGCGGGGAAAGGGTCATAAGATATATCCGTATTTACTTCGAAATCTGACCATTGATCATCCCAACCAGGTCTATGCTGCTGATATCACTTTTATCCCTATGCCTATGGGCTTTGTTTACCTAATGGCTATTACAGACTGGTATAGCCGGAAGGTCTTGAGTTGGCGAATCTCAATCAGTATGGAAAGTGATTTCTGTGTTGAGGCATTGAAAGAAGCGATAGATCGGTATGGTAAACCTGAGATATTCAATACGGATCAAGGATCCCAGTTTACTAGTGATGATTTTATCTCTGTCCTAAAAGATGCTCAGATAAAGATTAGCATGAATGGTAAGGGTCGTTGGTTGGACAGGTATTTATTGAGAGATTATGGCGGAGTTTGAAATATGAGGAAGTTTATTTAAAGGCCTACGAATCAGTAAGAGAGGCAAGAAGATCAATCAGAACATGGATGGACTTTTACAATTCTGAAAGAACTCATCAATCACTTGACAGAATGACTCCTGATGATGTATATTTTTCTGAATTTAATAGGCATCGTGCAGCATGATAAACACCGGAACTTTGACACCTAAGAATCAATGAAATCTGTCCAAACAGTAGGGTCCACTTCTCCCTCCTCCCCATATAGACATCAGCGCTGAGAGCGGTAGAACATATCGTTTAATTGTTGTGAAGTAATCGCCTCTACGAATGAAATGTTTGTAAATCACCATGAAAAACAAAAAATGGTTCACCCAATAGAGAAGTACCCAAGCGCTGACCGCCCTGTCCACGCTCCAGATAACAGAGATAATTGAAAACAGTAGAAAGACAGCATAAAACCTAAGCGTAAATGGTCCTTTGAGTATTAGATCTTGCGCATTAATTTTACTACTGGAAAATTCAAGATACCAAAAAAGAAGTATCGATATAGTAGAGATGGCCTGCTGGTAAAGCTCGAAGCCTCCACCATCAAATGGCGTTTGGAGAAGGTAGAATAACAGGAAGAAAGTTTGCAGTTTGACACTGTTCCATTTCATTCTATATATTTATCCTAAAATGACGATTGAAGCGGGCTGGTTCTAATTCCTTCGAGTTTTATACTTGAAGTAAGTGACAAATAATATCCGACTCGTTGATTTCGGATTACTTTCTTGACATCTCAGGTCTACCCATGCTAAAGTATTCAAATCCATATTGAGAAATGATATTGGGTTCATATAGATTTCTTCCATCAAATATCAATGGGTTTATCATTAACTTTTTCATCTTTTTAAAATCCGGTCTTCGAAACTCATTCCATTCGGTCGCTATTACGAGAGCATCGGCTCTTTCAAGGGCGGCATATTGATCTTCAGCATATTCAATTAAAGTCCCAAGCTCCTGCTTTGTCGTCTCCAAAGCCTCAGGATCGAACGCAATAATTGTAGCGCCCTTAGATACAAGCTCCCTTATAAGATAGTGTGATGGTGATTCTCGAACGTCATTAGTATTCGCCTTGAAAGCGAGACCCCATACGGCAATTCTCAGATCTTTGAGGTTTTCACCGAAATAATTTGTCATTTTCTTAAGTATCCGCGTTCGCTGAAGTCGATTTACGTTGAGTATTGAATTTAGCATCTGAAAGTCATAACCAGATTGTTCCGCCATTGAGGACAGAGCCCTTACATCTTTCGGAAAACAGCTCCCACCAAACCCCATACCGGGATATAAAAATTTAGTTCCTATTCGTCTATCAGTCCCCATCCCATATCTCACATGATCTACATTTGCGCCGATCTGTTCACATAGATTTGCAATCTCATTTATAAATGTTATCCTTGCCGCAAGATAAGAGTTTGAGGCATATTTGGTCATCTCTGCAGATTTTTCATCCATTACTATTATCGGGTTGCCACTTCTTACGAATGGATTATATATCTCCTTGAGTATTTTTTCAGCCTTAGGGCTTGAAACTCCTATTACTATTCTGTCAGGTCTCATGAAATCTTCAACAGCATGCCCCTCACGCAAGAATTCCGGGTTCGATGCAACATCAAAATCTTCACCACTTACAAGACCAAACTCTTCTAATATTTCTTTGATTCTTGCAGAAGTACCAACCGGTACCGTGCTTTTATTAACCACTATTTTATATTTAAAATCACCATTCTTTTTCCCTTCCGAGAAAAGTTTAGCCAGGCTACTCGAAACAGCTAAAACAGTGGAAATATCAGCTGAGCCGTCCTCCTTTGACGGGGTTGGTAATGCCAGAAAAACAATATCTGTCTTAGTGATAGCGTCTGCTAAATTAGAGGTAAAGTGCAATCGTCCTTCTTTTCTGTTTCTTGAATAAATAATATTCAGACCAGGTTCATATATGTGGATGTTTCCTCCATTCAATTTCTTCACCTTATCATCATCGATATCCAAGCAGATTACCTGGTTACCCATCTCGGCAAAACAAACTCCGGTAATGAGTCCGACATATCCTGTTCCTATTATTGTTATTCTCATAAAGCTAACCCGAGCTATCCATTAAATGGTCTGATATCCCTAGTTGATCTTTAAAGTAAGGTATCGTCTTCTCAAGCCCTTCTCTGAGAGATACTTGAGCCTCCCAATTTAATAGCTCCTTGGCTTTCGAGATATCAGGCCTTCGGACTTTTGGATCATCTTCTGGTAACGGTTTGTTTTCTACGTGAAGCTCTACACCAACAGCTTCAGCAATCTTTGAAGCGAATTCCGCAACCGATAACTCCTCCGGACTACCAATATTGAATGGCTCAGCGTAGTCTGACGTCAAAACTCTATAAAATCCCTCTATCGTGTCACTTACATAGGTGAAACTCCTCGTCTGAGTACCATCACCAAAAACAGAGAGACTTTCACCTCGAAGCGCTTGAGTGATAAATGTGGGAAGTGCCCTTCCATCATCTAGTCTCATTCTTGGGCCATAAGTGTTAAATATTCGCACAATGCGAGTACTTAAATTATGATATCGATGGTAGGCCATGGTCATCGCCTCTGCAAACCGTTTCGCTTCATCATAGACTCCTCTGATCCCAATCGAATTTACATTTCCCCAATAATCCTCAGTCTGAGGATTAACTAAAGGATCTCCGTAAATCTCAGAAGTAGAAGCTAGAAGAAATGTCGCTGATTTCGCCAAAGCTAAACCGATAGAGTTTAGAGTACCAAGGGAGCCGACCTTAAGAGTCTGTATCGGATAATTAAGATAATCTTTGGGGCTAGCCGGTGAAGCGAGATGTAGTACAAAATCCAGCTCCTCCTTTATGAAGATGTAATTAGTGACATCGTGATTAATGAACTTAAATCTCGGGTTCCCAATCAGATGAGCAATATTCTTATGATCACCAGTTATAAGATTGTCTATGCAGATAACCTCCATGTCTTCTGCTAAAAGACGGTCACATAGGTGGGACCCTAAAAATCCAGCACCACCAGTTACAAGAGCTCTCAAATTAAATTCCTCACTATATTAAAAATAAAAAAATCTTCAAGTTTTTACTTTACAAAGTGTTATCTTTAAATACAACTCAAAATAAATTGTAACTTTGTAACGAACTATGGATTAGCGACATATTTACATTTGGCAGAACAACTAAGTATCAGTTAGCCAAAATATATTCCGATCAAACTTCCGTCGATCAGCGGAATTAAACTAATCTCCAGCTTGAATCAGACAAATATTATTAAAATAGGATCTGTCTCCCCGTTAATATGCGCCTTTTCCGAATAAGACAACTGGTATGGTTTCAAATAGTATTTCCAGATCAAAAATGAATGATTGGTTTTCAATATAGTATAGATCAAGTAAAATCATTTCATTGAATCCAACATCGCTCCGTCCCGATATTTGCCATAGCCCGGTCATGCCGGGAAGCATTTTCCCTCTGTCTTTTACTACTTCGTGTAGATCTTTTTCAATAGGCAAATAAAAGTCCGTTTCCGGAAGAGGCCTTGGACCGACTAAACTCATCTCTCCGATCAACACATTAAATAATTGAGGTAATTCATCAATACTTAATCTTCGTATGATTTTACCTACTCTTGTTAATCTCGGATCATTTTTAAGTTTAAATAATAATCCATCCGATTCATTTCTATATTTAATCTCTTCTTTTACTTGGATTGCATTAGAGCACATAGTCCGAAATTTATACATTTTAAATGACCTAATCCCCTTCCCCAAAGCCCTTTTTTGATTGAATAGTACCGGTCTGCCCGATTCAATTAAAATGACTATAGAAGTCAATATAAGAATTGGTGAGAGTAGAAGTAATAAGATCGCTGATCCAACTAAGTCAAGTGATCTTTTTATGAACTTCCCGAAAGGCTTATCCACATAGGTTGGATCATAAAACGTGACACCAGCAAGATCTACGATTTTCGATTTTCTAATTAAATGCTCAGACTCCGGATAAATACTCTTGAGTTTGACCTTGTTATCTCTGCACGTCTTAATCAGTCCGTCAAAACCGTTTTTTACTATCTTTGATGTTGAAATAAAAACTATATCGATTAGGTTCTTCTCCAAAATATTTGGTAGCTCAGAAAGATCGTAATTTTGTATTGAGGTTCCGCTATAAATATTCTTATCCGTTTTAAAGCTGCCATTTCCGTGGATTACACCATTTACTTCATAACCAAGTTCAGGGAATTTTTTGAACCGTTTAACGATTTTTAGATCTTCATCACTTTCTCCATATACAAGCACCTTTCGCACTGAGATTCCATTATTCATAAGGTTTTTGTTAATCAAACATAAGATTCGTTTTCCTCCGGTTAGAGCTAGTGGAAGAATTCTAAAGAACATCAAGGTTAAACCTCTTGG
>JACZYG010000027.1 GCA_022571215.1 Fidelibacterota bacterium
AGAGGGGAACATTTCACCTCGTTGAGGTGGTGTGTGGCAGTCAGGACTTGTCCTGACGCCTATCCGTGTAGATTGTACGGTCAGGAGTGTCTCGACACAAATCATGACTCGTACTCCAAATTTCAACACCCTGACGAATATCATTATTTTGAGGGACTTTATAACATTATACGGTCAGGATAAATCCTGACTCGCACCTTTATGAGGAATCAGATGGCTATGAACAAAGCGGCATTGAAAAAGAGACACGGGGATTATGAAGCAAGCAAGGTGTTGTGGGATTTCTTCTATCAGTCGTACGAGGGCGGAGCGAATTACATCGAGGGCGGCAACCTCATTCAGCATCCGCGGGAGGACACGACAGTTTACAACCGCAGGAAGGAGCGGGCGTATTATGTCAACTACTGCGGCGCGATAATCGACACTTACATCGCTCATCTGAATAAGCAGGCGCCTGTCGTTAGCGTGCCGAAGCCGGCGGGAGCGTGGGCTGAATTCAGCAAGGATGTGAACAGACGAAACGATTCTATTTCTGAATTCCGCAGAGAGGTGCAGGTGGCGGCGATGGTGCTCGGACAGACCTACATTGTAGTTGATAAGCCCGACAGCGATGCTGTTTCCTTAGCCGAAGAGATAGAGAGCGGAACGCCGTTCTTTGCGCATTATTACCCGTGGGACGTCGTTGATTGGGATCTGGATGAGTTCGGAAAACCGTATTGGGTAAAGCTGTTGGAGGTTGACAGGAGCGTGCCGTCCAATCCGTTCGAGAAGCAGGCGGGGAGCAAGGTACTGTATAAGATATGGCAGCGCGACAGCTGGAGTCTACTGAATTCGGACGGGAAGGTCATAAGTTCGGGCGATAATCCGCTTGGCGAGGTGCCGATAGTTCCCGTACTCAACAGGAAGAAGTTAGGGAGAAGCATGGTAGGAATCAGCGCGCTCAACGATATCGCATACCTGAACAAACGAATCTTCAATCTCGGCTCGCTGATAGACCAGTTCGCATTCAGCGCGGCGTTCCCGATGCTGCGGAATCCACAGGTACCCGGCGGAGAGAGCGGGGACGTATCCGTCTCCGAACGAACCGTATTCGAGTATCCCGACACAGCGAACCATCCGCCCGAATGGATGAGTCCGCCGACGGAACCGCTTAAATTCCTCTCGGAAGAGATAGCGGCAACGGTCAAGGAGATACAACGGCTCGCGCGGCTTGAAGCGGGATTTGACATAAAATCTTCCAAGGCTCAAAGCGGGATCAGCAAGGCGTTCGACTGGCTCTCCACCGCGACCGTCCTCGCCGAAAAGGCGGATAACTTTGAAGAGGCGGAACGGAACGCCGTTCGGCTCTGGCTCAAATGGCAGGGGATGGAGGATGCACCGTTCACCGTTGATTACCCCGACGAGTTCGATGTGAAATCGTTGGAAAAAGAGATAGAGGATGCCGTGAAACTCAAAAGCCTGCAAATCTCGCCGACGTTCGAAGCGGAACTGATGAAACGGTTAGCGAAGAAGGCGCTGCCGAAGATAGCCGACGAAAAAGCCAATGACATCGAAGAGGAGATAGCGGGATAGGGGGTTGGTAGAGATGCGTTTATGCCCGAATTGGAACTAATATCTTGACAAATATCAGAGTGGTGGTATATTAAAGCAACAATAGGAGTGGAAAAATGGCACAAAATATTGTCGCGGTTTCATCAAAAGGTTCTATCACGATACCTTCAAAGATAAGGGATTCGCAGGGTATTGAACCAAATAGCCACCTTATTATGAGCACAGAAGGGAAAAAGATCATTCTTACACCGGTCGAAAATGAAGAAGAATGGTATAACTCCAGGAAAATGAAATCTATTAGAAAACAGGGCGCGAAAGATGTCGCGAATGGTAAGGTCACTAAACTTAAAAATGCTAAAGAGGCAGTCAAACACCTATCAGCCCTATAGATGAAAATTGAGACTACTCGGCGTTTCGAAAAGGAATTCCGCAGTTTATCTATCAAAATAAAAAACAAAGCGCTCAAACAAATCCTGTTACTCGAAGAAAACCCATCACATCCTTCCTTAGATTTTAAAAAGTTAAAAGGTTCCAAGAACGAGTATCAATTTAGAGTGGACTATAAGTTCAGAATACTCGGAATACTAAATAAAGGTTCACTATCTCTATTCTGGGTCGGACCACATAAGAAATAGATCTAATCTTATATTGTAAATATCGTTTTCAGTCTAAATGAGATTTCAAATATTCAATTTTGAATTACCACTTAAAACGTTATCTTATCGGGATACTTTCTACTATAAAAGAGAGGTAAATACGTAGTGGCGTTTGTAATCATCTTCACAAGCATACTTGGATTGATGTACGGTTATGTCGGTTGGCGTCTCATGTCAACGGCGGGAATTCCGTCTCCATGGAATTATGTCGCGTGGGGAGTGATTGTCTTCTTTTGGCTTTCCGTGCCTATACGGTTCGTTTTTTGGTTTCGAGGTTACTCTTCCACGTTGGTTGACTGGTTTGCCTGGCTCGCATTTCTCGGGCTGGCTTTCTTTTCGATCTTGTTCGTACTCTTTCTGACCCGCGATATTATCTGGCTTCTGATCCTGCTCGGAGGAAAGCTGTTAGCTCTTATGCAGGGTACAAAGGGCGCCGAAGCGGCGAAATCCATACCGATGGACCCCGCGAAGCGGAGATTAATCCTGAACGTGATAAACGCAGGTATTTTGGGCGTTACAGGAGCTTATATCGGATGGGGGATATCCACCGCGAAGAGCCGAATAAGGGTAAAGAAAATAGATATCAGAGTCCCGAACCTTCCTAAGGAGTTCAACGGATATACGATTTTGCAGGTCACTGATATCCATGTGGGTCCGACCATAAAGAAGAAATTCGTTGAGCGTATCGTGGAGATAGTCAGGGATCTCAGACCGGATCTGTTGGCGATGACGGGCGATCTCGTTGACGGTTCCGTAGAATCGCTCCGTGAAGATGTCGCTCCGTTAGCGGAACTCGATATTCCTCACGGGAAATATTTCGTCACGGGGAATCATGAATATTATTCGGGAGTAAGCGCGTGGGTGGCTCATATCAGGGATGAATTGGGATTCAGGGTTTTGAATAATGAGCATGTAGTGCTTAAAAAAGGTAAGGGGCATATCATTCTTGCGGGCGTTACCGACTTGGAGTCAAGGAATATGGATCCGGAAAACGCGTCTGATCCTCAAAAGGCGATTAGAGGCGCCTCCGAAGAGAGCTACAAGATACTCTTAGCGCATCAGCCGAGAAGCATATTCAAAGCGGCGGAGGCGGGGTTTGACCTTCAACTTTCCGGACATACTCACGGCGGACAATTCTTTCCATGGAATCTGGTAGTCGGTCTCTTTCAGCCGTTCGTTAAAGGGCTTCATAAGTATGAGAATACTGACATTTATGTTTGTACGGGCGTAGGTTACTGGGGACCGCCCGTGCGTATCGGCGTACCACCACAGGTTACGCTGCTGAAGCTTGTTAGAGAGTAGCGGTCTTTATAAATTTACCGTATTCTCTAATTTCTGACACACCCTCCCGATAAATCGGGATCGCAAAGACACTGTAATATTATCAATGCGGTCAGGCATCACAAATAGAGGAATTGGGAATTTTGAAGCAGAAGGGAAAGAGAGTCATCAATGATGTTTATACCGAGGAAATACTCATCAAATGAGCCTATACGAACCGATGCCTCGTCTGTCAGCCGCGCAGCTGAATCTCCCCATGAGATTTTTATTGTAGAGGTTCCCCTATCCATGGATAGCGCGAACTGATTCTGCGGACCGGCGAATGGAACCTGGCTCGACATCATTTCGTCAAAGACTTTTTCACCGTTTATCCAGATAGTCACCTGACCGAAGAATCCTGACTGAAGATGAATTTCCGTTGAAACCGTTTCCGGTTCGTCCTGTATTCTGTCCGAACAGGCGGTAAACACCATAAAAGAAAGTAAAATAATCACGGTTAATTTCATTTTTCTCCTCTGAACTGTTATCAGATTCCACAGACATAGGTAACCTTTTATATTATAAAAGTCAAATCGAGAGAGCTATTCATTTCAGAAGTTACATTGTTAAATTTCTGTGAAGTCAAAGTTAGTGTCAGTACCTAATGCTCCTGACACACCCCGTCTGCCGATAAATCGGCATCCACCCCTCTCAAGAGGGGAATTTTTCGCATCAGAGATGCGATAACCCTGACCAAATCGTGTTTCAATAGAGAAAAGCATCCATATGGAGAAAATCGTTTGAATACAAATAAGCTGAGTCCCGACAGTGAGTCGGGCAGTAAGACCGCCGGCGGGGTTGATACCGATACCCGGAAGAGCGAAAGCATCATTTCGATGACACAGGAGCAATTCGATGAAGTGATAGCGTCCCGGCTTTCACGGCAGGAGAAGAAGTTGAAAGAGGAGCATGAATCAGTCGTCAGAAAGCTAGAAGAAGAGACCGAAAAATCTCCGGCTGACGAGAACGAGCTCTCAATCAGGCTAAAAGAGCGTGAAGAAACTCTCAAAGCGGAGTATCAGCTCGCCATAGAAAAACAGTCGGAAGAGACGCGCAAGACCAAATCGGAACTCGAAAAGTTGAGAGAGGAAAATAGAGTCTCGGTGATGCAAAACGAAGTGGTATCAACGCTTTCTTTGACAAATGCCATCTCTCCGAACGATATTTGGCTCATACTGAATTCAAAACGACTTATCGGAGTTGACGCGGAAGGCGACGTCGTCCCGGTCAATCCGGCTACTGGTGAACCGCTCGTCTCGGCGGACGGGAAGCCGATCGGACTCAAAACTTTTATCGAGGGTTATCTTTCAGAACGCCCTCATTACGTCAGCCCTTCGGGGAACCGCGGTTCAGGCGGCAGAGGCGGACGGAATACGCCGGTAAGTGGTACGACCACCGGCGGCAGCATCACGGGCGGCAGTAATGAAAATGGTGTTCGTGAGCTAATCCAAAACGGCAATTTCCAGCAGTTGGAAGCCGATATGCGCAGCAAAGGGAAGCTGTGGCATGGGGGTATAATTCCAGATTGGGATAAATAATTATGGCATCATTAACTATGGCGCAAGCAGCGCTAATGACACAAGACCAGCTCATACAGGGAGTCGCGAAGCACATCCTCACGGTTGACCTCTTCGCAAACACGCTTCCGTTCGTTCCTACGAACGCCAAGGCGCTGGTCATAAACAGAGAACTGACCGAATCAGGCAGTGGTTTCGTTGATATAAACGGGTCCACCGACTCAACAGGAGCCACCGTCACGCAAGACTCATATCCTCTCGGCAGGATAGTCGGAGACGTGGAGGTGGACGACTTCGAGCAGGTGGCGATGTCGAGCATCAACGACCAGATGGGACTCCAGACGGAGCTCAAATCGAAGGCTGTCGGCAGGATGTGGAAGGACAAGATAATCACCGGAACGGGAACGTTTCCGCAGTTTTCGGGTATATCCAACCTCGTTGACGCATCGCAGATAATCGAGGCGAGCTCAACTACATCAGGCGGAGCATTGACTCTCGCGCTACTCGATCAACTGATAGACCAGGTGACGGCGAAGGACGGCGAAGTTGACTTCATACTGATGAACGCGACGATGAGACGGAAATTCCGCGCTCTCGTCCGCGCTCAAGGGTTCAGCAACGAAGAGGTCGAACTCGGTTTCCTCGACCCGATAACGGGCGACCGCGGCACGCAGAAGATTCACGCCTACGACGGCATTCCGATATTCAGGAATGACTTCATCGGCACGGAAACCGTCAACAGCGGCTCCGGTAAGCACCGCATATACGCGGGCGTTTACGGCGAGGGAGAAGGGCTTGTCGCTCTATCGCCCGCCGACAACGACCCGGGCATACGCATAAGCGTTCCGTTCCTTTCGGAAACGAAAGACGCAACGCTCAGACGCGTGAAGATGTACACGGGACTCGCTCTCTACAGCAAGAAAGCGCTCGCAAAGCTGAGTAACCTCTCAGCCGCGTAATAAGATGCGCTCTTAGTGAGAGTCTTAGATAGAGTCTGAGATAGACAAAGAAAGAAGCCCCTGCTGTGTGGTGGGGGCTTTTTTGTTATAAGAAACGTAAATAATGCTTGACATGCACACAGAAAGCATGTATGATATGTATGTAAGAAATATACATTCTGAAATGGAGGAACATAATGGGTTTGCATATCCAAGTCGAGGAAAAGTTAAAGAGAATCAGTCTAACTCTTCCGAGCGCTCTATATGATGAACTTGATTCGATCAAGCATAAGAAGAATACGTCGACAGTTGAGGTGATTCGTCAAGCTATACAATATTGGATAGATCATCAAGTCGCCGAAAAAATGGCTGAAGGTTATCGGTTAGGTAAAGAAGAGAATCAGCTCCTGATGAAAGAATTTGAACATGTTGACAATGAAAATTGGTAGTTCTGAAAACAATGGAATACAGGCGTGGAGATATTGTGAGGGTAAATTTGGAACCTACCCGTGGTCGCGAGCAGCAGGGAGCGTCACGTCCATGCGTGATTATTCAGAATGATATAGGAAATAAAAACAGCGACACTACTATAATCGTACCTGTCACCGATGCGCGAGGCAAAGAAGTATATCCTCATCAATCTTTTATTCCGGAGGGAGAAGGAGGTCTTACAAAAGACAGCATAGCGAAGTGCGAACAAATACGAGTTATCGACAGTGCGCGGATTTCAGAAAATATGGGTCATTTAGGACAAATTGTGCTGGCAAGCATTAATCAAGCATTAAGACGTTCTTTAGAATTATAATAATTTTATTTTAGGACAACAACTTTAGGATCATTTCTCTGTTATAACCTGCCCTAACCCGCACACTGAAGTATAAAAACCACCCCACGCTTTCAGCGTTTCCCCTCCTTATGAAGGAGGGGAATTATAGAGTTAGCGCCGTATACCTCCCCCTTTGAAGGGGGTGCTCCGCAGGAGTGGGGGATGTAATCGTTGGGGTTAGGTACAAAATAGAAAGAGAATATAGATCACACCCACCGTCACTTCGTGCCACCTCCCTCAAGGGAGGAGGTTTGACACACCCCGTCTGCCGATGAATCGGGATAAACTTTCTCCGAAGGAGTTCCTTCGGAACACCCCTCTCGAGAGGGGAATTTATCGCATCAAAGATGCGAGATGTTGCGGTCAGGATGTCAAAGACACTTCTTGAGAAGCCTTAACCCGCGCTATAAACTGCCCTAAAAAACATGCGTTTTTGTCATAATAAACGGTCAATTAGGACAGTATCAAATCCTAACCAGAAATCATCAAAATTGTTGGAAACAAAGGGTATTATGACCTTAAAGAGTAAGAAATATTTCTATGGCACGGAGATTGCCCTATATCAGATTGCCGTAAGAAAAGGTAGATCAGAAAAAGGCGAGAAGTTTAATCATAAGATAGGAGCGGTTATGAAATCATTTATCAACATCATCATAGGTATCGCTTTGATAAGCGTATTAACCGATGGAGCGGATGCTCAGCAGGGATCTGCCACGCCCCTAAACGGTCCGATATTGATGCAAAGGGTTATTCCGGTTTCTTCGATAGTTCAATTACGGTTTATCAATCCCGGTGAAGATTCGGATACCGGATTCTTCAAAAAGGAAGAATCACTAAATTCCGGTAGTTACAGATTGTCCGGACTTTTTCCTATTGGAGAGAACTCTGCTATTGAAATCGCCGTACCGTACCAAAGTCACAAGACGACTTACACTTTCGACGGGATGAGCGATAGCTGGGAAAATGAGTCGAGTGAGCTGGGAAATATTAGTGTCATTTTCATAAAAGGATTTAAAAATAGAGATTCCAAATCGGCAAAATACCTGTCGTTGGGACTGTTTCTACCGACTGCCGGTGAAGATGCATGGGAAGGGACTCTCGATAACTATTACGACATACCGTTCTTTGTAGATGAGGTGATGATAATTAAGGGTTTATTTTCATTTGTTACCAACGGCTCACGCTCCGTGTTGAGGGTAGAAGGAGGAGTGGACACTTGGATAGACGTAAGTGATAGAAATGAGGATATTGAATTTTTTGGAAGGTATGGGATTGGTTATACATTCCTGCCGTCTGAAAAGGTTTCGCTACACGCCGAGTTTGTCGGGTACGGAATACTGAGCGAAGATGATCTCGGTGATGGTTCCCGTTTTCAGAATCAATTAGTTTTGGGGGCGCGTTACCAGATAGGTAAATTCGTGCCCGGTATGTTCTTCATAAAGAACTTCAATGATTTAGGCGACCTTGTCTCTACGGGTTTAGGAATTGAATTGAGCATGATTCTCTAAATGTTCCCGGATTTAAAAAGAAAAGCCCTGTCCGAAAGGATGGGGGCTTTTTTGTGTGCGGATTAGGGTGTCAAAGACACTTCTTGAGGAGCCCTAATCAGCATAATATGTCGGAGCGCATCAACTGTGTTGATGCTGCATTGACACAGTCAATGCACTCCAAAAGGTTACATTCTTGAATCTCGACTTACACGTATACAGAGAACCACCCCACGCTTTCAGCGTTTCCCCTCCTTATGAAGGAGGGGAGATTGCTATGTGGCAATGCCACGCACCCTGACGATTTCCCGATAGTTGAATCAACAACTATTAAAAGGGGAATCGATGAAAAGACCCACCATTTCGCTTTGCATGTTCGCGCGGAACGAAGCGGCGACCATCAGGGAAGCAATAGAATCTGTCAGACCGCTCTGCGACGAGATAGTTATAGGGATCGACAGCACTTCGTCCGACGACACGGAGACCATTGCGGCGGAATACGCCGACGTGATATACACTTTTGACTGGAACGGTTCGTTCTCCGACGCGCGCAACCTTGCCATGTCGAAATGCGCAAAAGAATGGCTCCTCATCTGGGACGCGCATGAGTGGATGTCGCCCGGGCATGTCGAGAAACTCCGCGACAAGATGTGGCAGGTTATCGGCGATGATTGCCCTGCCATCGGCTTCAAACTGCTAATGGAGGACGGCGCTGTCGGGATGCAGACGCGACTTCTCAAGAACAAAATCGGGTGGAAATACGACGGTAAAGTTCATAACCAATTGAACAGCGGTGAAATTGACCCGGACGGACTTTCAATGGGTTTTCGCGATATTATCATCGAGCATCGTCCGACAAAAGCAAACAGGAAGATACGCAAAAAGGAGCGATACGAACAGATAGAGCGGGATATGGGAGCCATCCTGAAGGATAATCCCGAAGACATCCGCTCTGCTTTCTATCTTGCTTCGATAGCGCACGAGCAATTCAAATTTAAAAAAGCGATACGGCTTTACGACAACTACCTGCGATTTTCTAAAGACGCTTCGGACGGCGTCGAGCGATACCTCGTAACCTGGCAGAAGGGCAGATGCCGAATGGCGTTGGGTCAGGAAGAGAAGGCAAAGAAAGTGTTCCACGACTGCATCATGATGAGGTACGAAATTCCGCTCGCTTACGTAACGCTCGGCGAGATAGCCGTGAAAGATGCGGTGGCAATGGATGAGAGCATCACAGACGCCAATTTGGAAACCGAAGGAGACAATGAAGAAAACAAAATCCTTCAACGGAAGTGGGGTGAAGCGGAAGATTATTTTAAGCGGGCGATCGAATTAGCCGAAGAGAACCCGATGCCCGACTCGACCGTATTCTATCCGGGCGCGTTTTACTCGTGGCTACCCGCCTGGAATCTCGGGAAGCTTTACGAGATGAACGCCATGTACGATCAGTCTCTTTTCTGCGTTTTGAAAGCGAGGAAGTTCAATGATTTTCCGCCCGACTTGAGAAATAAAGCGGATGACGCAATCGTAAAACTACGAGATGTTATACGGGAGCAATTGACCGCAACCGATAAACAGGTTTCGAAAGTGGCGACCGTTCACGGCGGAAAACCGAAATTGGTCATATTCGATTCCTTCGGCTCGTTTACGAATGAGATAGCCGATTCCCTCGATGGAGACTACACCGTTGTGGTTTCCAAAGAATTCAATCCGTCACTGGCGTGGTGGGCGGATATTCTCTGGTTCGATTTTTGTGATGCTAATATCGTTGAAGCGACACGGATGGCGGGATGGGAGCAACAGATCATCTGCCGCGTGCATGGCTTCGAGGCGTATGACACTTCCATCGCTGAGCAGGTGAATTGGGAGAGCGTTGACGATCTGATCTTTGTTTCCGAACATCTGAAGAATGATTTCTTGAGCAAATATCCTAAAGCAGAAGCGGCGAACAGTCATGTCATACCGAACGGGATCGACCTCTCAAAATTGAAATACGAAAAACGTTCGCACGGTAAAACTCTCGGCTATGCCGGCTATCTGAAGGCAGGCAAAAACGTATCTTTGATGCTGAATATATTGAACGAACTGCCGAACGATTATGATCTGAAAATAGCAGGCGAATGGCAATGCGACAAGGAAGAGAAACAGTTTGAACATCTCACAAAACGATTAGGTCTGTCGAAGCGGGTATCGGTTGAACCGTGGCAGGACGATATGAACATCTGGTTCGAGTCCGTTGATTATCTGCTTTCCACGAGCATTTCTGAATCGTTTTCCTATGTGATAGGCGAGGCGATGGCGAAGGGAATCAAGCCTGTTGTTATCGACCGACCGGGAGCTGAGGCAATTTGGGGGGAGGAGTTTCTTTTCAAATCTGTCAGAGAAGCGGCGGCGATGATGATGCCGGATTCACACTACGAATCAAAGCGTTACCGGAAGATCGCCGAACGATATTCAATAGAGAAACAGATGGAAAGCATAAGGGGGATTCTCAAGGGGAGAAAATCCGATAAGGAGGCAGCGTGAACAGTCTGAAATACTACGTGGACGGGAGCAGACTTATATTAGAGCTCGACAACAAACCGAAAGGCAAAGTGAATATCAAACAGGTGTCCGACCTCGTCGCGCATCACATCGACGAAAAAGGGAAACTCATAAAAGCTGAGATAACGGGTCTCTGGCGACTGCCGAAGATGGAAGAGAACGTCACAATAGCCGAGTGGGATGGGAAGGTGTCAAGGAAGACTCAGTAGGAAGAAGTAATTTTTACATGGAAAACAATGTAATATAGTACGTCATATCGCTTACTAAATAGAATGCAATAAATAGTGCAATAATAGTTACCATAATATTCACTTGATAGCCTTATAATATGTGTATAAACAGATGGTTAAATATGTCAATATATGTACAATATATGGGCAATAATACTTGACAAATAAGGTATTATGCCTTATATTTGTTTTAGAAGAGAAGCAAATGACAGAAAATGATAAAATAAAAACAGTTACACTTGTAAATAAGGCTCAATTTAAATTCAGTCGATATTTCGATGAAGAAAAACTGAATGAAAAACTGCTGAGAATAAAAACGCTATATAATGCAAATCAGATTCCGATAGGGCAAAAATTTGCAGATGCCCTTGAGGAAGAGGTTATCAGGAAATCTATACACGGCACAGCCGGAATAGAAGGTAATCCACTTACTGAAGATGAAGTTGGCGATCTGCTGGATGAAACTGATTCGAAAGATCTATTAGATGATGCCGAACAACAAATAATAAATTTACAATTGGCTTATGGTATTTTAAAAGAGCATGGTTTGAATGTTAAAAATCTAATCCTTAGAGAACCTCTTATATTTAAATTTCATAAATTAATTACTTTACGACTAAAAAATGAAGGTAATATTCCCGGAAAATATAGGAGAAGTGGTGTAGAAGTTGGGGATAAAGAACATGGTGGAGTATATAAGCCCCCCAAGATAGCAAAAGATATCGAGTTTTTGATGAATGCTATAGTGAAATGGATAAATTCAGATGAGCTTATGGATATTAATCCTATTTATCGCGCCGCAATTACTCACTTTCACATAGGAAAAATTCATCCTTTCGGTGATGGAAATGGCAGAACAGCACGGATAATCGAAGCTTTATTATTGACCTCCGCTTATAAATATGCCCCGGAGATGCTATCGAACTATTACTATCGAAATTTGGATGAATATTTTATAGTTTTTAGTAAAACTATTAAAGATAAAGAACAGGACTTAACTCCGTTTATAGATTTTATGATGAATGGAATGATTTGGTCACTTGAAAATATTCATGAAAAATTGATGATATGGGTAAGGAAATTAGCGTTGAAAAATAATTATTCGGATCTTTGGAATGACGGGGATTTATCACAACGTCTGTATGACTTACTTACGTCAATATTAAGCTTGGATGATGAAAAATTTCAGTTCTCTGCTAAAAGTATTTATAAAAATGCTCCATTCGAATCGTTGTACCGAAAAGTCAATGTAAGGGCAGTCGGTCGCGATCTATCTAAACTTGAAGCAATGAAATTGATAGTTAAAGCTGAATCGGGATTATATAAAATATATTTAGGCGATTAGATAAATTAAAGCCCGCGCCGTATCAGAGATGCGACGGTGAAAAACCTAAATCATGATAAGAGCGGAAAAGCTCGTACTCTTTTCGATTATGCAACCGCCTGGCGCGTCTCCTTATGAAACGGTTCTCCTAATTTGCTGCTCTTACCCCAAACGTAATTCCCGATGTCTTTGATAAATTCTGAGGTAGTCTTTTCCGTTTCCGCTCTTGTGGCTATGAAGCAGCCCTGACAATCATTTGTCTTGCTGAACTCTCTGATCATTTGATCTTTGGAGCGGAAATATTTGGGTATCATGGCGCAAGGAGTGAACCTTCCGTTTGGCTGAATGACGAGGAAGCGGTAACCAGCCTGGCATTTGCCGGAAGTTCCATATAGGAGATATTCTTTATATTTCATCAACTGAGTTTCAGACGTGACCATCGAATATCCGGCGCGCTTCATTGATATTAGTTCTTTTATCGATTCGGTAAGAGCGTCTCCCAGATCCTTTTTATTGTTGATATTAAACGTATTGTCATTCGTTCTTAGGGGTGTATATGCCGAAAAATTCACGGGAATACCCCACGAATTCGCCAAGCGCAGTATATCGGGAAGGTCATGAACATTATCGGCGGTTATGCACGAATTCATATTTATATCTCTTAATTTAAGAGCTGCTATCTTCGGCAGATTTATATTCAGTTTTTCAAACAATCCGGGGATATGCCGCCAATCATCGTGTCTCTCATCGGGAAAATCAAGTGAGATGCAGACCCTATCGAGTCCCGCGGCCTTGAATTCCTTATACCTTTTAAATGAGAGCTTCGCGCCATGAGTTATAATTTGAGTCACAGGCCATCCCTTAGGATTGGACATTTCAGCAATAATGTCAATGATGTCGGTCCGAAGCGTGGGTTCTCCTCCGGAAAGATGAGCGATGACAGGCTGGAGGTTTCTGCAAATTTCTGCGTATTCTTTAGGCGTTAGTTTCACTTCATCGACTCTACCGCCCCAATTGCAATGGTTGCAATCTGCGCTGCATTGATGAGTGATTTCAAATGAAACAGACAAGGGTTTTTTGGTAAGGATGTTATTCAGACCACGGAATAATAACGCTGCGTATCTGCTTTTGGGAAAGTCCTTCAATGTGCTGCCCTTTCTTTATAATTATCAGCGAGGATGCCGATAATGGTAAATTATATTTATGGCTATAAAGAACTCTATCTTTGCTGGTTTTAATATATATATGGATCAACTGATTTTCAACGCTTTATTAACTGCGGCAGTAATTGAATCATGAAAAACATTAGCATGATAATAAATACGACTATTATCAGTGTCTCCGGAATGTTAAATGAATATCCCAATAACGCCAAGAGATAATATCTTGGGTATCTTCCGATAACTAATGAGAGTAAATATTTGCCGATCGGGTATTTAGTAGAGAACGCGACAAACTTAAAAGGGAAAAAAGGGATGGGCGTGAATCCTGCAATTACGATTGTCCAAAAGGGCTGCTGATCGAACCACCTCGTTGCCCGTATATATCCGGTCGTATTTTTCAGCTTATCAACGACTGAACTGGAAAATAACGGAACAAAGATAAAATAATCAAGTATACCCGCGACTATGGTACCCAATATGCCGACAAGAGCAAGAAGCAAGGGATCGAATGATTTTCCGAGCAGTACCAATACCGGCTCGTGAGGGAATAGGGAGATTGCCGCATTTGACGGTATGGAGTAAAGGAAAAAGTTGAATAGCGGGTGGATATACACCTCAAAATTGCTTATGAAAGCCACGAGGCTTATAATCCCGAGCAGTAATATCAACGATATTTTGAAAGTACTTGTCACATTATTCCTTTTATTTGAAATGCAATTAATAGTTAGTCAAAACGAACGAACTGTCTAAGAACAGAGTATCTAACTAACCTTTTAATATATGATAACCCAAGTTATCAACATTAACGAAAAATCCAAATAAAAATATATTTCGGTTCGGATGAAGAGTCAATCCATTTCTGCAACTATAATCAGCCTGACAACTCTCCGATAAATAGAAATCAGTCTGTAGACTGACAGACAGGAGAAAAAAAGATGGCGCGGAACACAATGACGGAACTTATAAGCCGGTTCAGGCTTTTCAGGGGAGATATTTCTTCATCCGTAATGACGGACGGGCAGGTGGAGAACCTGTTTGACCTGAACAGAAAATATATTGACAAAACGATATTGTCGCACGATTCGGATGACAAGGTTTTTGAATCTCCAACCAGATACGTGGAATCGGGTTTCACGCTGATAGACAGCGGCGGCAATGTCGTCTCGGCGGACGCGTCTTCTCCGGTTGAGGGGCTGTTCAGTTTCAGCGCTGCGCAATCAACACCTTTGCGGCTCAAAGGATATTCTCACAATCTCTTTCTGACTCTTGCGCTGGCGTACCGCGCTATCGTCTCGAACGATGATACGTGGCAACGATACGAGCGGGGGGAGGTGGAACTCGAGAAGAGGGACCTACTCAAATTAGCGGACAATTTTGAACGGATAGGCTTTCGGCCGCAGACTATCAGGACAATTCGTGGGTAGGATGTACACACCCCGTCTTTTGTCCCGAATAATCGGGACAAAATCCACCGTAGGAGTTCCTTCGGAACACCCCTCCCCGCCAGACCAATGTCGGGCTGGTTGATAGAGGGGAATACACGTCCTTCCTTCAGTATAAGAGACCCTTTTGGAGAACTCCCTTGGAGCACTCCATGTAAGACACACTCTGTTTCGCGCCGGTGACAATGACATCCTTAAGGGAGTAAGTTTTACGTCCCCTCCTTCCAAAGGAGGGGATAAAGGGGTGGTTGAATTATCGGTTCGGTCATCTTTTCCCTGACATAATAGGGAAATGTAAAAAGAGGTAAATGTTTCGATGAATCTTGGCAAGAAATGAATAATTCAGAACTCAGAAGCGGCTTCAACTTGAACAGCGTTTTCCTGCTGATAGGAATAATCTCCGTCATCTTCACGGCGGGAATAAACTACGGCGGCATCGCAGGGTATAAAGAAGAAGTCGCGGAGATCAAGAAAGATTACGCGCGCAAGGATGTCTTGAATATCCGCTTGAAAAACATCGAGGAGTCGCTTATTGAGATAAAGGAAGCGCTTAAGAGGAGGGAACAGGAGTGATGACGTTCATAGACGACACTTCCAGGCGGACCGTTTCCATTCTCCGGAAACACACAGGCACGCAAGACTCAAATAGCGGTGAATTCAGCAGCTCCACAACAACAATTCAAGCGGCGATCGAGTGTGACATTCAGCCGTACACCACCAAGCGGGGAGACATCGTTCGCGACGGTTCAGGCGAGGAGATTAGCGCCGACCTCGTCATGTTCACCGCTACAAAAATAAGCTCCGATTTTAAGATTCGTGATATCGTTTCCGACGGGGGAACGGAATACGAAATTGTCGCCAAGCGGGACTGGCGTTCTCATTGGGAGATTCTGCTGAGGGAAAGGAGTAGAAGCTGATGTTTGCTCAAAACGAAATATTGTCTGTGGTGTGGAGGAGACTCAACACGGACGCAACACTGCAATCGGCATCGTATCTCAAAAATTCCGGAAAGATTTGGACAGGTTCAAAGCGTCCGATGCAGACCGATAATCCTCTGCTGACGATCGAGGGAAGCCGGCAGCTGCACGAGTCACAAATGGAACGATGGCAGCTGCTGATCAAAGCGTTCGCCGATGACGCGGATAACGGAAGCGTTGACATGACACGGTTAGGGAATATCACCGACAGGGTCGTTGATCTGCTGCACAACGCGGAGATGACGATCACGGGAGGCAGAATCAGGAGTATCTATCTCGACGGCAGCTCCGAGGCGGTGTATGACCCTCAGCATCAGAAAGAGCATCATCAGGTCTTGACGTTCAAGATGTTCGCAATAAAATCTACGTGATGCGGCAGGAGCCTCAGAGCGTTAATTCAGATTCCCCCTTGATTAACGGAGGACGCCGCATTACGGTTTTTTTGAGGGGGGGGTAGGGACAAGGTTGACGCTGTGAAATTTGACTCCTGACACACACCGTTTTCTCTCCGTCAGTATAAGAGACCTTTTTGGAGTGCATTGACTGTGTCAATGCTGCATCAATCCGTCGGCTGACGGATAAACGTGCTCCATAAATATACGCCCCGTTTTTTTACATGGGATTTATTTTATTCCCACCTGACAACCCGGCTATTAATGAAACTTCAACATGAGAGGAAAATATGGCTATAACAACTGATAACATACTTGTAGGGCAAGGGGATCTGAGTATAGACGGAGTCGCTTTAGGAGCAACGGAAGGCGGTTTCGTGCTCAGCCAGGAACAGGAGTGGTTCGACGCCATGGTTGACCAGTCCGTGGGAGTCCAGAAGAAGAAACTCGTCCGGAGAAGACTCTTCGGAAAGGCGAATATCGCCGAAGCGGCATTGGCTAACTTCGCCATCGGTTACGGACTGCCGGCAAGCGGCATATCAGGACAGACTCTCACTTTCGGCGGAACCGACAGAGGAGCCGTGACTGGAAGTTTCGTGGTGTCAAACGGCAACCCGGCAGGCTTCGACAGGACGTTCACTTTCGCTAAGATAGTCTCACTCGGAAATTCCGAATCACCCTTCAAAAGAGACGGAATCACATTCGTACCCGTTGAGTTCGAGATACTCCCGTCGGCGGACGGCGCGGACACATTCTTCACCATCAACGATGCGACGGCTTGATATAGGATAGGAAACGGCAAGACATATCATTCTCATTTAAATCAATACTTAAGAAAGTAATACATAATACCGATATGAATATTATGTATTGCATATTGATATGAAATAATATATATTGTTTTGATATTAAAAAGGAGAATGAAATGGCCACTTTATCCAGAAAAACAAAAGGGCAAAAGTTTATTAACTTCGGTTTACCGATAGATCTCTACGTTGAATTCGAGCAGGCAATCGATTACCTGAATAGTTCAAAAGCGGAGCTATTACGTGATTCTATAAGGAAGATAGTAAAAAAGGCTAAAAGAGAAAGAATTCAACAAAATCTCAGAGAAGCCTATATAGCAAATAACGATCTGTTAGAAAAAGAAGCCGAAGTATGGGATTATGTGAGCGTTGAAGGGTTGTGAAAAAAACTGCTAAGAAAAAGCTAAAACATTCTAATTTACCGAAGCCCAAGTATGCTCGCGGTGAGGTATTCCTCGTGAATTGTGAACCACATTTTGATAAGTACGAGATCGGAAAAATTCGTCCGGGAGTTAATATTCAAGAAGATATTGCAAATGAATTAAGCCCGAATGTAACTTTTGTTCCCTTTTCCGCTTCAAATTTAAAACGAAATTCGTTAGTGCATATTCCTATCGGCAAGGGGGAGGGAGGAGTCAATAAGAAATGTTTTGCCCTGTGTGATCAGATTCGTACAATTTCAAAGGCACGTGTGATAGGCAGGATGGGCTCCCTAAAGAAAACGAAGATGGATATTATTGATGAAGGTATAAAAATACATCTTGATCTGACCTAAAATAATGTATATGCAGGGAATAAATTACCACTTGACCTGACCTAAACTTTTAAAAACAGCTTCTCCCTTACTCCCTCAGTTAATATAGGAGGGAATTTTTATGACAGATGAAAAAGCGGCGGCTGTTATCACGGCCCAGCCGGAAGAGGTGGCGGTAGGGGAGAATATTTACACTGTCAAGCCCCGAACGCTTTCCCAGATGCGGGCGATCTCGAAATCTATCGCGGAATACAGAGACGGAGTATACATGGCGGTCGAATCTCTGAAATCGAAAAACGGCAGCGAGAACGGATCGAATGTGGACAAACTTCTTGATATGCCGTTCGACCATATCATACGGATAGTGCAGATGTTCCTTGACGAGAATGAGGTTTTCGATAAGGAAAATTCGACCGTGAAAACAGATGAACTCGAGAAGATAGGTTTCGGCAATCTCCAAGAGGTTGTCGGCAAGCTCCTCTACATGCACAATTTAGAAGACATATTAAAAAAAATCAGCGGGCTGAGGGTTCTTTGAGGTTCGAGTTGGCGGATATAGTCGCCACTCTGATCTCACTGACCGGTTGGAGTGTGGATCAAATCCTGAATAAATTATCCTATCCGCAGCTACTGCTTATCATGGACAGGTATCCCGCCTATGACCTTCAGCCCGACACTGAAAACAGTGTTCTAATTGATAATTCATCCTTGAAAGTACTAACAGAGTTCGGAGGTAAGTGTGAATCAACATAGGATTAATTCTATGCTCGGCGAGAGCATTGGAAAATTCAACGACCGGGATTTCTCTCTGGCGGCTGTCAAAGAGGAGAAACTTTCGACTTCGCTCAGGCATTTTGCCGGAATCGGCATTGAGAACAGGAGTATCCGGCGGGAGAGTATCGTGTTGCGGAGGAGCGGCCCGCAAAGAAGGTCCGAGAATTATAATCCGCCGTCAGTCTCCTTAGGTCATGAAGGAATCCATCGGAGAGTCTCTTCGACACAACCGATAGTCCCGTCATCGGCGGTGGCGCTGACAGGCAGCGGCGCAGTTGAGATAACTGACAGTTTCAGCGGGGAGACAAATCTCCCGGATAGCGCGCGAGTAGAGGAGGTCTCAGAGTATTTAGCGAACGAGACTATCGCGCAACTCAGGGCAGCGGGATTGAGGGATTAAAAATTTTATCAGGAGTAAAAAATGACTACAGAACCTAAAGAGAAGATTGAAGTCAGTTTGCAGGAGGAGCCGATATACGGCGGGGATATTATAAGCGGGGTAAAGAGTCTCTTTCCCGGACTGTTAGAGGAGCATCAAGAACGAACCGAAGAGCTGCGTCTTGAAAGAGATAGCGATCTGTCGGCTTTGAGTAAAGATGAACGATATTCGGAGGATTACAGAAAGATAGAATCGCGGAAGATAAAGTCAGATTATAACTCTCTTATTGAAGCGGAG
>JACZYG010000053.1 GCA_022571215.1 Fidelibacterota bacterium
AGAGTATTTATGAATAAAGATTTCGGTATTTATAGATAGGCGCATTTGTTGAAGTAGATGGACTAACTCAGCGAGATCTCTGATTTATTTAAATCAGTAGATCGCCTGACCGCACGCATGAAACAACCACCCCTTTATCCCCTCCTTGTATAGACCGGACAGATAGGTAACAGTCGTTCGGGGACATAGGTTACACTTTTCATTTGATTTTATCTACTATATTTAAGTCAATCTTCTTGATCATCTCTCCGCAATAAAATACCTTATACTGACCATCTTCGGTTATAGGTCTTACCGCAACAGGTTCTCCTCTGAACGCCCTTCCTACTTTAAACTCTCTGCCTTTGAAGTGTATCTCTCCGTTTGCTTGAACTTTTCTTATATGATCATCAGGACCGTATTCTATCTCCGGAAGAGTTTGGGGCATCTCTTTACTGCTTGGTCTATAACTCTTCGCTGGTGTAGCCATATTCAATGCCTCATGCGGTCGCTCGAAGTTATAGCATTCTCTCCAACTGTCAAAGGATGCTTGTGACTCTTCAATATCACTAAACTCGCGTCCTGCAAGCAGTTCCGCCTTGAGCGTCCGGTGGAAGCGTTCCTCTTTTCCAAGAGTCTGTGGATGATAAGCCCGTGAGTGTATTACCCTTATACCTAAACGTATAAGCCAGACAGCCAGTCTCGTGTAATCCCCGCGGGTTCTACCTCCCCATGGCGATCCATTATCGAAGAGGATTCGCTCGGGTAGTCCGTAAGTGTTAAACAGATTCTCTAACTCATTGTGAACAGTTGTCCGCTTCTCATCAGCGCAAGCTCTTAGTCCTACAGAGAACCTCGAATGGTCGTCGAGTATAGTCAGTGGATGGCAGCGACCCTTTCTCAACGAGAAATGACCCTTAAAATCTATCTGCCACAACTCATTAGGTTCTTCATATTCAAAACTCTTCCACGAACGATGTTTACCCGATTCTTCAGTAGATATCTTTCCGTTACGGTGTAATATCCCTGTGATGGTCGATGCCGATGGTACGTCGTCGTATCCTATCGCTATAAGACGCGCCCGTATCTTTCTGCCTCCCCATGCGCAATGATCTTCACGAACCTTCAAAACAGCTCTTTCCAACAGAGTCGGTGTTTTCATGGGGGAATGACCAGGACGGCGTGACCTGTCAGATAAACCTTCTTTACCCTCTTGCATATACCGCTTAATCCATTTATAGGCAGTCTTCCGACTTATACCATATCCTCTGCTAAGATGTGATATATTGGCATTATCTGATGCAAACATAACTAACTCTCGTCTTTGCGACATTATCGAATTCTCCCTCCACGGCATGATATCCCTCCTTTTTCACAAATTTAGGACTTTCATGCAAAGTTACAAAAGTGTTACCCATCTCTCCGAACACTTGTAACCCATGTACCCGGTCTATACACCCTTCATGAAAGGAGGGGAAGCCGCTCTGAGCGGCGGGGTGGTTGATTTATACTTGCGGTTAGGGCAAGCCCTAACCCGCACTCTTTTGTTATCTTGCGGTCAGGATTCACCGCCGATGGCGGGATCGAGAAAATCCTGACTCGCAGGGGACTTTTAAATCTCATTTCAGCAGCACCATCTTTTTGGTTGCAACGAAATCGCCGGCTTGAAGGCGGTAAAAATAGATGCCGGAAGAGACGTTCGAAGCGTTCCATTCGAATACGTGAACACCCGCAGGCTGCATCCCGTCCGAGAGGCGTTCGACCTCACGACCGTTCACGTCATATATGATCAGTGAGATAGCAGCCGCGACCTTGTTATGATATTTTATAGTTGTGACCGGGTTGAACGGGTTCGGATAATTCTGCGCGAGTGTGAAGCGCTGCGAAATTGCTGACGGTTCCGGTTTTACGCTTACGATCGCCTCGGGCAGCTGCCGTTGATAGACTCCGCTGCCGTGCGTTGCCACACGAAGTTTTCTGTTTTGCGGCGAGATGACCAGGTCCATTACGATAACGGCTTCGGGCATACCGTCCATCAGAGTCTGCCAAGTATTGCCGGTATCCGATGATACGTAAACACCGATGTCGTTTCCGACATATAGACGGGCAGGGTGTTCAGGGTTTATAAGAACCGCGTTTGTCGGAATATCGGGCAATCCGCTTCCGATATCGTCCCAGCTGGCACCGCCGTTTGCAGAACGGAAGAGGTGGGAGGAGCCGAATCCCGATAGAGTCGCATAGACAATGTTATTGTCTGTCGGATCGACCGCGAGATCGACTATGTACCGGTCAGGGAGATCCTGCGTGATATCAGTCCAGCTGATTCCGCCGTCGCGCGTCACAAAAACGTGCGCCCTCGAATACCAGGGAGCAGTGGCGACATAAACGACATTCGGGTCAATTTCGGCTATTGCCATTGTGAGAACAGGATTTCCGTCTAAATCTGCGCCGTCATTCCCCGCAGTCCAGGAGGCGCCGCCGTCGGTCGTGCTATGAACGATGCTTCCTCCCGCATAGAGATGATCTGGGAATGTCGGACTCATAACAAAGGGCGAGATGAAGTTAAGATCCTCGTTCGTCGTGTTTGCAGGAGCGACATAATTGGAAAATGTCAGTCCTCTGTCGTAGGATTTGACAATGTTTCGATAATACCATGAACCGTACATGATATTGTCGTCGCTCGTATTGATAGCGGAATAAGCGCCGTCGCCTCCGATGACTTTCATCCAGCCGTCACCGCCGTAATATATTGCGCTTCCGTTATCCTGAAGTCCGCCCATTGCGAGGTTGGAGTCGAGCCTTGAACTCGAAAATCCCGAGTAGAATTGAGTCGTTTGATAACCGCCGTTCAAACTTCGGAATGTTTCTCCGCCGTCGATAGTGCGGAATATTCCGCCGTCGGTAGCGAAATAAATGGTGTCCCGGTCTGTCGGATGGAAAACCATGGCGTGGTGGTCGGCATGAGAGAAATTGGAGGGACCTTCCGGATCGCCGGGCGGGACTATGACACCGAAGTACCATCTCCACCAATCGGTTTTCTGAGTGAAATTACCCGCATCCTCATTCCATTTGAAGATATCGATACCGCCCACAATCACCTTCGAGGAATCGGTCGGATGAACGCCGACAAAGTGAGAATACCAGCCCTGATAGATAGAGTAATCGAAATCTGAAAGCAGTGTCCATGTGTCGCCTCCATCTGTTGACCTGCAAAGCTGTGTAGCTGTCGCGCCGCCGTGACTGAAGCCGATACTGACATAAATCGTGCTCGGGTCTGCCTCAAAGATAGAGAGTACAGCCTTTCCTCCGAAAGTTGTCGGCAGACCGACGGTCAGCTTCTCCCAGCTGCCGCCCGAATCCTGAGTCCGGTAAATGCCGTGACCCTGACTGAACAGATCGCCATGTGTCACGAAAACGATATTCGTATCAACAGGGTTAACCGCCAGATCCATCGCCATGATGACCGAATCAACGAGGGTCCAGGAGGTTCCCGCGTCAAAAGAGCGGTAAACTCCGTCGGTCGTCGCAGCCCAAACGGTGTTCGGGTTTTGCGGGTTCAATCTAATAGCTTCGATCCCTTTACGCTGGTCGAGAGAGAAATCAAGGCTCTTCTCCCATGTAGCGCCGCCATCAGAGGTTTTCAGGATGCCGATCCCGTAGCTGCCTCTTGTGGCTCTGATGCTGTAGCCCGTGCCTGTGCTTTCGGAATTATATACCTCGCCCGTCCCTATATACATAGTGTTGGAATCATCGGGTGAGATCGCTATCGAGCTGACGCTCAGAACGGGGAAGCCTGTCGAAACGTGTTCCCATGCCTGCGCACCCTCACCGAGAGTGTAGCTGCGCCATAATCCTCCGCCGGCAGAACCGGCATAGATCGTGTTCGGGTTTTGCTGGTTGAACGCAATTGCAAGCGTTCTGCCGCCGATGTTTTTCGGTCCGATAGCTTCCCAGGGGTGAGAAGCAGCGCTTTTACTTAGAGAGCGTTGCATCAATTTAGTTTGTTCAAACGCCTGATAGAAGCCGCTTGCGGGAATATCCTCATCCGGATAAGCGCGCTGAACCGCCCATCCCTGCAGCGCTCTGAATGCCCCGGATATCTTGCCTTTCTTTTCGTTCTCATCAGACGATGTAAGATATATGATCATCAATATGATAATCATTGCAATAGGTATAAGAAATTCTCTGCGTTTATTCATTGTTCCTCGATATAGTGAACGCTTGATTGTTCTTTCAATATACATATTTATAAGAGTTATGCAAGAGTGTGTTTTTCTCTCCTTGAGGAGAGTGGTTCATAGAGGGGAATTTATCGCATCAGAGATGCGATTGGATAAGAATTTTTAAAGGTCTAATTCGTCTCTGAGGGAATTATCGAGTTCATTGATCGCTTCATCGCTTAAGTGTCCCCAATTTTCTAATATCCTTGACCGATCAATAACCCGAATTTGATTGGCGAGAGCATAACTATCTTTCCTGACCCCGCCATCACCTTTCTTGATCTTTGCCATGAAGGGGTATTGTTTTTTCCCCTTTGCATCTGTCAACGGAACAAAAACTGTGATAGGTGAAAACATATTACCGTCATCATTCTGAACCACAATACCGGGTCTGGTTCCCTTTTGTTCTCCACCTATGGTAGTATCAGGCTGAACAAGAATTACATCACCCCTCAATATTGTTAGCTCTTTCATTACCACAGTTCGTTATCTAAATGTTTAAATTCTTGCATAATCTTCAAATCTTCTTTTGCTCTGGCCAAATAACCCTCTTTCATTAGTTCAGACTTTTTTTCTTTCATCCAATCAGATATCGCCTCTCTGATTGCATCGAGAATCTTCATATCAGATTTTTGCGCAATGGCATATAATTCTGAGTGCATTGAGCCGGAAATTGTTAAATTAATTCGTTCTACTTTCCTCTTTTCTTTAGTTAATCCACTCATATTTCTGTCCCTTTTTTGAATCCACATAAAATATACACAAATATACGTGTATTGTCAAGTGTATTAATACGTGTTTATTTATGATAACTCCTGACACCGTTCTTTCGAGACCGGTTAACCACCCCACCGCTAAAGCGGTTTCCCCTCCTTAGGAAGGAGGGGATAAAAGGGGTGGTTGAATAATTGAGGCGGTCAGGGTTCCGGAGGAGTTTAGCCAACAAGCCTCCTAATCCGCACCAAAATAAAAGTGGCATCGCCACCACCCTGACCAGTTTGTGATTCATAGAGAAAAGTATCCATTATGGAGA
>JACZYG010000028.1 GCA_022571215.1 Fidelibacterota bacterium
AATTGGATCGTGTTTCCATTTTGATCTATACCACTAAAATCTTTTACCTTGTCACCGATTGCCAATCCATTACTTTCCTTAACGGTTTTCTTTTTCATTGTTCAATGCTCCTTTCATCCTCAATAAACTCTTTCAACACTTCTGTGCGTTGTGCACCGGTCATTACTATGTTATTTAGATGTATCACAGCTTGATTTTCAGATGCTGCTTTTTTTTAAGTAGAGCAGTATCTCTTAAGTTTCCAGGCAAACTATGTATTCCAAAATCTTTTAGTTTATCTCCTTTCTCATTCGATCGAACAAGTCCAGTAACGTTATGACCCGCTTGAAATAACTCACTGACAACTGCACTGCCTATATATCCGGTGCTACCTGTTACAAACACCTTCATGCTGTCTATCTCCTATTTCCAACGTTATAAAGCAATATTTGACAATTATATCTGTTTTATTCCTCCAGCTGATAACTATTGAGCCATAATCATATTGGGAGGAATAACTCTAACTGAACTCTCCCCCTGGTTATTCAAAATATCTACATCTCTAATCAAATTTTACTTTTCTTACAGCCTCTTCCAAAATTTCATACTGCTGGCAACCAACAATACACTCATCTCCAATGAAGAAAGTGGGAATTCCGGTCACTCCCATTTGGGTAGCCTCCACGCGAAGATCATCAACACGCTTAAGGTATCGAGAATCATTTAGAGCGCGGACTGCAGCATCTGCGTCTAAGTCCGCCTGCCGAGAAATCTCCCGTATCTCTTCTTCATTTTCGAGATTCTTACCATGCATCCAGTAAGCATCCATCGCTACTGTTCGGAACACATCAAGTTTACCTTGATCACGAGCAAACTCAGCGACCGCGAGAACTCGCCGGGTATTTGTTAATCGCTCCGGTTCTCCCATTCCATGTACACCGAACTTCTCGGCAAAATTATGAATATATGTACGCATCGAGTCAACCCTCGCTTTCGGGAAAATTTCTGTGATAGGCATTCCTCCTTCCGGTGTCTCCGGATGAAGCTCGAAACCACGCCAATCAACTTCGATTTCGTGTTTCTCTTTCAACCTGACCAGGCTGCTACGCTCCGCAATGAAGCAGAATGGTCAGACAAAATCAGAATAAAGTTTAATCGTTATATTCATAGTTTACTTATCCGTGTTAGTTTTTCCCGAGAATTGGCGGTGACGAGCATACACAATCAACGATAAAAGAGTAGGGAGCACTGCCTAAGTAATTACCTCCCTTCATGGTTGATAATATGTTTGTAGGTCATGTCTCTCATCACAATTACGAGTATTAAAAACATAAACTTTATCGTCATGATCTCATCTTCTCTTATTGGAACTGATTTCAGGACTCCGATTCTTTATTGATATATATACAATTATCTATATAAATGGTTAAAAAAATACCTTATATTATACTCAGAACTTGCAGTCTTTTTTCGACTTCCCGGCAATATGCAGATAACACATCCTGTCTTGCACTAAAATATCCATGCTGACCCTCTCTCCTCACCTCTATAAGATTAGCTTCTGTTAAAACTTTTAAATGATGGGAGACTGTCGCTTGCGATATAGGAAATAGTTCCGCAATATCACCACATGAAATCTCATCCTGCCCGGATATTTCCTGTAAAACCTTAAACCTCCTTGGATCTGATAAGGCTTTGGCTATCTTAAAAAAACTTCTTTCGTTCATAACCTTTATAGTGTTTTTGACTCGTATAAATATATATATATTCATCTATATGTCAACCTATATTTTTCAATTTTTGTTTCAAACACCCACTCATTAATTGAAGCCTCCTCTGACATTCCCGCGGAAATGTTGCTCCCGATTATAGTTGTGATATAAAATACTTAACAAACAATATGACCGGCCACATCTTAATGATATGAGAAATTGGGAAGAAAAGAAGCTTGCTATAATAGAAAAGAGTTCTGATCTCATGTATCTCAAAGGATATAACGGTACTGGCGTGCAGGAGTTAGCAGATGCTGCAGCAATTCCCAAAGGATCTTTTTATTACTATTTCAAGAGCAAGGAAGATTTTGCAATAGCGGCAATGAACAAGTACAGCAAAGATAGATGTGAGACATTTAACCAGATCCTATCTGATAAGAGTGTCTCTCCCCTTAAGAGAATAGACAACCTCTTCTCAAGAATGATCGACCATTTTTCTCGGGAGGAGAAATTCACAAAAGGTTGTTTTGTAGGTAATCTATGCGAAGAGATGGGTGATATCAGTAGACCTATAGGGAAAGCAGCAGATAAATTTTTTAATCTTCTCAAGGAACCCTTCCAAGAATGTTTGAGTGAAGCCCAAGAAAATGGCGAAATAAGCTCTTCACATGATGTTGAACAATTGTCTGAATTCATTATAAACAGCATGGAAGGGTCTTTGCTTAGGATGAAGGCAAGTAAAAACGCGAAGTCGATGAAGTTATTCAAGCATATGGTTCTTGATGTCTTATTGAATACCTTATAGCACCGATTTTTAAAGCGTTTAATTTAAAGCGGTATTCATGCTGATATTATGACCAGGCTCAATAGCTGAACTATTTACTATGTCACAGATTAAGCCCTAATAAAACGAATATTAAGTAAGAGTGATACTATTAAGCCTGCTAACTCTCTTGCTTTAGCCTCTCAAGACAAGGGTCAAGTTTCAAGTAAAAAAATCAATCCAAAATATTCAGTGTGACACCTACTAGAAGGGAAGGAAAGTCAGGGGTTTTCTCATCACCCACAGCCATATATCTCCCTTCAACGAAAATACTGATGGGTACAGCGGTTAAGTTGAATTTCACGCCACTCAGGGCGTGCATGCAACCTTCAGTCGAGGATTGTCTTGTCGGCGGCGTTACACCAAGAGTACTACTTGAAAACTCCTTGGTAATCCGATGGAGGCACATACCTGCCCCAATATACGGGATGACACTTCCTGTTGGTGGAGAGAAGTTGTACCTGCCTGTGACACCAGTTAAGAGATTCCTCCATGTCGTCTCCAATTGGTTCTCGTCCCAAGTACTCGAGAACAACTCCGCCATGACGTCAAAATCCACATTAGAAGTAGCCTTCACACTCACGTGCCCTCCGAATTGAGGTCCTGAACCAATAGGCTCCTCAAAAGTGGAGAGCCCTCCTCGGATGCCAACATTGAGGTTGACTTGCGCGTTAGTATCAGATGAGGGGGCAAGTAGGTGTATCACCGATACTGTGAATATCAAACTAAGGGTTCTATTCATGGTCGCCTCCTATTTAGTTGTTTGTTTTATTCAATGATATAATCTAATCAATCTGAGGGACTGTGACCCTTTCTATTTTCCTCCTTAACCGAAATTACAGAAATTTACGGACGTAACTATGATGACCACCGAAATAGGAAAAAACTTAACAAAAAGTGAGATATTTAGTGTTAAATAAACGTCAATTGTGTGTCATAACTTACGTTTATGAGGCAGATTTATGGACTTTAGGCTTGTGTTAACTTTTGGAGCAAGGTCATTATCCTCTTTTAAAATTCTTAGAAAAAAACATGCAATTCTGCAACTAATCTATCTTGGTTTAGCTGCCGGTTCTGAGGTATGAATCGATTGATGTTGTAGAAAATTGAAAATTGCATGTGTTGAACTGGAAATATTTCCAATCCAAATCTTATTCGTTCCTGACCATCTCTGCTTAACTTGATATCCGAGTTTCTATCGAAAAGATTATAAGATATCTTAATATTGTAACCTCTTATTAAAAGAAAATTCAGCTCAGTAAGGTAAGCGTATTGCTTGATTGAAAACACATTTAGCTGGTCAACTTCCCCAAGTAGAGTGAATCTTCCTGCATGGAAACCAACAAAAGATCCCAATATTTTGCTATTAGACGTCTCAGTAGATTTTTGCCATGAAATTCCAATTCGCCAATACTCCTTTACCAATGAGGCTACACCGGAGATTTGATTCAGTGTAATCGCTGAAATTACGGATAAATCTCCGGGTTCAAATCCCATTTCCACTGCTAAATCAGGATCCGAATACGTGAAACCTGTTTCCTCCCTGATAAATGCGGCATCGTCCCAGAGGCGTAAGCCATATGGCAATAGCATCTTTCCGAATTTAAAATATGATTTTAAAGGTAATCCCTGAATCAGTCCGAATGATTCCCTGTTACCCGGTTCCGGGCTTACAAGTTGGTCAACATATAACGTCAATATTTCTGGTATTATATTGAATTCTAAATAAATATTCCCCTCTGCTATATCCATAAAAACCTCGTCGGGAACATCAACCGCTATCGTATCGGTGTAACCAAAAAGTAATGTGTTACTGAAGCGTAAATTGGCTCCTAACGAAATATATTCCGATAGTTTTGGAGAAAATAAACCTGTATTCGGACTCTTAACGAATTTTGCCGCTAAATATTGATCGGCATATATATTTCCAAACTCGGTTCTTTTCCCTCCCCCGGAAATATTAACATGGCATTGTGAGCATTTAAAACCGGTTCGTAGGGCAAGATAGGGTTCCGCTTGCAACTGATTAAGGAACATCACCGATGTTCCTATCAACGTCATGAATATCAGAACGCAAAATCGACTTATTGATCCAACGGAGAAGTTCATTCTTCAGCTCCGTTATTGATCCATGTTTTGATTGCTTCTATTTGTTCATCAGATAAAGGGGGTAAATTTAGCGGCATTTGCTTATACCTAATGCCATCTCTCCCTTCGAGCTTCCAAACGAGATAGCTCATCTCAGCATCTCCAGGAAAAACCCGCATCATTTTAGATAGTTCCTTACTTGGAACATTTACTAAGTTTTCGTAAGCATGTCCCTGCTCTAAATTGAGATTTTTTTTAGGACGCGGCATTTTGTGGCATTTGACAGCACATACTGCATTGAATATGTTCTCCTGAATACTTTCAAGTGTAGAATCAAGCGAAACCGGAACAACATTGAGAGAAAGTGAATCCACAGGATCGCCAAATTCGTTCAACCCGATTCCATCTCCCGAGCAGCGAATTGCTGCTACAACGAAACCTGTAACTACCAGTATTTTGGCTGACTTCTTAAACTTATTCATTCTGAATCCTGAGTTTCAAATCCTCTGGATTAGAATAAAACAGCCATCTGAACAATCCATTTTTCCTTTGGAACGATTCGATGTATTGTGACAGCGCCCATTCATTTCTTAAGGAGATGTTATAGAGATCTGCTTCTGGTAGATCTTCAATTTCGTAATTCGATGGAAGTTTTCTAATGAACCTGTCCATCAACTCAATTTCATACCGGGACAAATATTCCCCATCGTTCATTTCGAGTTCCATAAAATCGTCTTTTGTTAAAAGAAAGAGTCCCTCATATGACGGCATTGGTGTGCCTGAAATTCCGGTAAGAAGCGAATTCCTGATATCTACTGCTCTGTAACCTGCTCTATACTTGTGTTTATCTTTCAGATCCGTTGGAGTGATCTTGCGATCTTTGTAATCTTTTAGCGTATTTGCCGAGGGACCCTTCCCACTCCCACTTAGTCCATGGCATGACCAACACTCCAATATCAAGAAGAGGGCTTCTCCATCACCTCTATCACCCTCAGGCAATTCAGGAAGTGAACCTGTGGATATGGGCACACCTGTTTGCCATTCTATCTCCTTACTAACTAATGTTTTTAGATAAGAGATGACATAGAGAATTTGATCGTCAGATAATAGTCGCTCCCATCCCGGCATCCATGTACCCGACAATCCCCGCTTAATTACTTTGACAAGGTCTTCATTTGTCGGCATTGATCCCGAAGAAGTAGATCGATATTTATATACTCCGGTAGTAAAATCCCTCGGTGGAGGAAAAAGGGCTGCTGCTCCCGGACCATCGCCCTCTCCTGTGCGTCCATGACAGGCTGAACAATGATCCCGAAAGATAACAGCCCCTTTCCCCACATCGTCATTAGGTAATTGCTGTGAGAAAACCGACTGGCTCCATAACACGTATAGAATGGCCAAAACAAGCCAGCCGGTATAATTGTAAGATATTCTACTTAGGTCAATCACCTTAAACATTTCTATCTAAGTATTTTATTCATACTGTCAATCAATTATTCAGAAACGAATTGATGATCGTCTCCATTACCGGTATTCCTTGCCCGCCTGACCTCAACCAACCAACCTGACCCATTGTGCTTTCCGTAAGCAACGACATCACTACCACTTCCTGTAGGATATCTTAGAAATACACCCGGAATTGTTGCTGCGTCCGAAAAAGAGGCGCTTGTGTCAAACGGAACCATATCCCAGACAAAGGAGGGATATCCTGCGCTGGCATCCGGATCTTTCGCATGCATATAAAGCGGAAATCCGTCAGACTGAATCTTATTTTCCACATACGTGTCCAATCCCTGATCGCCTTTACGGCCACTGAAAGATTTTGGTTTATCAGCGCTGGCATCGAATGCAGCTACATCCTGATATATCAAATGCTTATCGTGAATATAGCCAACAGGATTAGCTCGAGAAGCCTTCCACTGCCAGGTATCAACTAACTGATCAGAAAATTCCGTAAACATATATCCCTTTCCATTTGCTGAACTCTCATCATAATGGCAGAATGCCGCACACCCGTTACCGTCTGCGAAATCTGTGCCCGAGTATCCCGTAATTGGGAACATGAAGTAAAACCTATCCTCGTTTCCCGATTTACTCCAACTGTCACTCGAACCATCATAAGCCAGTTTATCCTTTTCGTCGCTTTCATCAGCATCAGACCATGAAAGCTTAAAATAGATATAGGTTTCGTCATACATTGAACTGACACTTACAGAAGTAACACCAACAGGACTGATTCCATCATACTTCTCATAATCCTCTATGCGTTCAAGTGTGACTGTAGTTCCGCTTCCTGACCATTCTCCTGTTGCCGAAATCCCGTCGATCTCCGGCGGAGTTTCGGTTTTTACCGAAACAATTTGCGGCACAGTTGAAAATACGCCTGTATTCATCGTATCAAAAGAAAGGTAATTCACGAATGAACCGAACTGCATATCTCCGGCATTATTGTTTACAGCGAGACTAAAATAGGTGCCGGCCGGCGAAAGCCCAGTAAGATCTATTCCGTCCACTCCATCTACTCCGTCCACACCGTCTTGACCTGCGATTCCCGCCGGACCCTCCGGACCTTCGCATCCATAAAATAGACATAGTGATATTCCTATGAAGCCTATTATAGACAATTTTTTAACAAACATAATCATCCCCTCATTTTTGTTTTGTCGATTTGATTTATACATATTATTCCAACACTATCACTAAAGGCAAAACACATGCCAGAAACGGCTGATTTTAGCTATAGCGGATGGAAGATTAACGCGGGTTAAGTTTTAGTGAGGCAACATAAGCCGGATATCCGGATTTCATTCGAATCACTACTTCAATTTACTGTTTGATTATTGGACACTAAATAGCGGTAATTTACTATTACCAACGGTTGGATGGATTCTGTCCAATTTATGGAATTTAGTATATTATAAAGGCTCTATCTGAACCGGTCTAATTTTACTTTATATCGATTTAGCTTCGAGTAGAGCGTACTTCTTTGAATACCGAGAATTTCTGCAGCTCTTGAGGTATTTCCTTTGACCTCTTTTAATACTCTGCATAAATAATCTTTCTCGTGGTCCGCTAAGCGAACTAAGTCTTTGTCCTGCCTCCTGTCGGTGATGGCATGATCTTTAACTTGCGGTGGAAGGTTCAAGTGAGATATAATTGGCTTTTCTGTTAACATGATAGCACGTTGAATCACATTTTCCAATTCTCTGACGTTACCCGGCCAGAAATATGATAGAAGATAATCCACAGCCTTTGACGTAAAACCATTCACGGTCTTGCCAGCTTCACTCCCACATTTTTTTAAGAAATGATCAATTAATAACGAGATGTCTCCTTTTCTTAACCTCAGTGGCGGTAGATAGATCGGGATGACATGTAATCTGTAGAATAGGTCTTCTCTAAAACTCCCTTCTTTTATCATGCTACCCAGATCTTTGTTCGTAGCCGTAATTATGCGTATGTCCACCCTTCTATTTTTTGTTTCTCCGACTCGCCTGATAAACCCCTCTTCCAAAGCACGTAAAAGCTTTACCTGCACATTTTTACTGATGTCGCCTATCTCATCTAAAAATAGAGTTCCTTGGTCAGCAGATTCAAACAGCCCGATTTTATCTTTTGTTGCGCCTGTAAATGCCCCTTTGGCATAACCGAATAACTCGCTTTCGAGTAAAGTTTCCGGTATGGATCCGCAGTTAACGGTGACAAATTTTTTATCCGCTCTTCCGCCTGTGAAGTGGATAGCCCGAGCAACAAGTTCTTTTCCAGTTCCTGTTTCTCCATATATGGCTACATTTAAGTTGTTTTTTGACGCTCTTTCAATCCACGCATACACATCTTTCATTCCTGAGCTTACGCCAATAATATTGCCCATCTGATATTTAGCGGATAGCTCGAGTTGAAGCCGTTTATTCTCATCCAAAATCTGTTTTTTCTCAATTACTATCTCTAATCTTCTTATTAAATCTTCTTCTGTGTAAGGTTTTGTAATATAATCTTCAGCTCCTTCTTTTATCGCCTGAACAGTCGAATCAATACTCGCGAAAGCGGTAATCATTACTACTATAAGCTCAGGGTATTTCTGTTTGAGTGATTTTAGCAGGCTCATCCCGTCCAATCCCGGCATTCTAATATCTGTTAATACGAGATCGTAATTTTCTTTTTCAAACTCTGCAATTGCCTCATCCCCGCTTTCACATGCGGTCACTTGGAATCCAGCCTCGGATAAAAGATTCGGTATAATAATCCTTGAACCTTTATCATCATCTACGAATAATATTTTCCCTTTCACGATTTTTCCAGTCCGTTCGTTATCGGAAGAGAGATGGTAAATAGGGTGCCTTTCCCGACCTCGCTTTCAAGCGAAATGCTACCTTCATGTGCTTTGATTATTCCGTATGAAATCGATAATCCTAATCCGGTTCCCTTACCTACATCTTTCGTTGTAAAGAATGGGTTAAACACTTTCCCTAATTTTTCTTCCTCAATACCTATTCCTGTATCCTTAAATTCAATATTCAATAGATCCCCTTCTTTATCTAAGGAGGTTGTTATGAACAACTCCCCGCCATCGGGCATAGCATGAAACGCATTATTTATCAAGTTTATAAATACCTGTTGTATCTGGTTTTGATCAATATAAATTTCTGGTAAATTCTCTTGAAAGTGATTTTTAAGAGTGATATCCGGTGGAGATTTCACCTTGTCAATCTGATTAATTACTTTATCCAACAGTTCATTTATGTTAGATGGTTGAACGTCAAGCGGAGCTTCTCTTGCAAATGAAAGTAAATTACCAATTATTTTATGAGCGCGTTGAGCATCTTCATTAATCCCTTCAAGGTATTCGGCATATCTTGAATCACTACCTATCTCTCGGCTTAGTATTCTGCTATAACCGATAATATTTGTCAATGGATTATTAATTTCATGCGCCACTCCTGCAGCTAATTCACCTATCGCGGCAAGTTTAGAAGATTGTTCAAGAGAGGCTTGTGTTCTTTTTTTCTCGGTAATATCCTCTTTTACAGCAAGGAAATGAGTGATCTCACCTGTGGAATTCTTGATTGGTGAAATCAATGCCGATTCCCAGTAAATTTGTCCGTTTTTCTTTCTATTTTGAAATTCACCACTCCATTCCTTTCCTTCTATGATTGTGTCCCACAGCTCTTTGTAAAACATTTTAGTCTGGATTCCGGAATTCAATATTCTCGGATTTTTATTTATGACTTCCTCTGCTGTATAGCCTGATACACGGCAGAATTTAGGATTTACATAGATTATTTTTCCATCTGTGTCAGTTATTACTACACTGCTGGGACTTTGTTCGACTGCGCTTGAGAGTTGACGGATTTGTTCCTCATTTTTTACACGCTCGGTTATATCTCTGGTAATACCCCGATAACCCTGTAAATTTCCCGTCGTGTCGAAAACCGGATTTCCGGTCATTTCGAAGATTAACCGTTCCCCATTTTTATTATAATTTATATACTCCAAACCTTTAAATGGCTTATCTGAAGAGAGGAGATCATGAAATTTCTTTTTAAAACGTTCGGCATCTTCCTGCTGCATGAAATCAAAAGGTGCTTTACCGATTACCTCATAGGGTTCGTATCCCAGAAGTTTTTTTATCATCGGACTCGAATATGTAAAGGAACCTTTGTCATCAACCTCCCAAACCCACTCACTGATCGACTCGACCAGAGTACGGTATCTTTGTTCACCTTCCCGTAACGCAGCCCGCGCTCGTTCTCTTTCTGCAAGTTTCAATTTCTCACTTAATCTTTCTTTTGCTTCCTCGGCACGAAGACGTTCCAATTCTGCCGCTGCTCTTTCAGCAAATACACTGACAATTTCTTCGACATACTTCGGAGGTTTCAAGTCTTTGTCATGCAGTATATTTAAAACACCGATTGCCTTTCCGTTTGAACCGCTGAATGGAAGCCCAAAATAACTTTCAACCCCGAATTTTTTTAATAATTTATCATCAGGATATTGTTCCCGCACCTTGGTAATTGCCCTGAAGCTGGAATCTTCAAGATCTTCGAATGGTGTACCTTGGAGTGGAAAATCAATCGATTTTTTGATCCGTTTATCCTCACACCATGCAAGTGTATTAATACTTTTATCATCGATGATTTCTCCCAATATACCCCACCGGCACTCCATCATTTCTGTGACAGTCAGTATGAGATTCTCAAAAAACTGTTTGCCGGTAGATTTCGCTGTTCCCTTCATCAATCGTTTGAGGGCCGCTTCTGACTCTTGTACCTCTTTTGTTTTTAACTTTACTTCTTCCTCAAGGTGTTCAGTATATTTTTGAAGCTCATCCTTAGCACTCTTTAACTCTGAAGTCATTTCATTAAATGTCCTAGCCAGCACTCCAATTTCATCATCGGAGGTTATATCGACCTGTGTGTCAATCACGCCCGAGGTTACTTTTTTTGCAGCATTCGTTAATATTTTAATCGGATTGGTAATCCGTTTCATTGAAATGAATATAAATGCAACAGAAAATAGAATCGCCACGATCAATCCGATAAATACACCATTTCTGTCTGATGAAATAAGAGCATCAACATTTTTTAGAGATGTAATAAGAGTTACTACCGCCATGACTTCACCTTCCGCGAAGTCATGTTTATTCAACTTCAGATGACAATCGACACATTTTGATTCAGCTATTATAGGGATGAGGGTAAATAGCATACGATCTGATTCTTCTTCTGATATATGGGATATAGGTTTACCCTGATTGAGTACTTCCAATTCCAAATCTGTCGACATATAAGGACTGCTTTCCGGGTTAATTTGAAACATCTTTGGATTTCTTTTCAGATTCAGAGCCTTAATTTTTCCACTAACTTGACTGAACAGCTGGTCTCTTGCAAGATTATCCGAACCCGTGAATAACATGGTTGTTTTCCAAGCATTTACCATATTTATTCCGACGTTTATCCACGCTTCTTTTTCTGTTTCGGTATGATGTGAGTTTTCTCTAATCTCGGTTAGTAATCCAAGAATAATCGCCGCTATAAATGACATCGCAAGGACAGGGATCATAAGTTTCGAAGTAATATTTAATTGTGGAATTCTCATTCTACTCAGAAGGCAAAATCAAATCTTGCCTTTCCGATGACTGACTTCTTACCTTGTAACTGTTTTTGAACCTCAGTTCTAAACACTACATTGGGTCTTATGGAAATAGAGATGTGGAGCAATAAATTTCTTAAGTCGTCCACGCTCGAATCGTTCGGGGTCATCGCTGAATCCCATCTAATAGCTGCCACCAACCAGGGATAAAACACGTAATTACTCTCAACAAAGTAAGCTGAATAAGTATTTTCTCCAGATATATTGTCAGAAGATGAATCATCTCCGAATATTAATCCGCCGAATAATTCGAGATCATTTACTTGTAATGCGGCATCTCCACCAATTCTTAAAAAATCCGCCCCTGCATTGTTTCCTGAGTAAGAAAACAGTCCGAGTTTGAAATGGTCGTCTCTCCAGCTGCCGCCTTCCGGCACGGGTCCTGACTCTCCTGACAGCGCTAATCCACCGAATTTATACGATAACCTCCCGTAAAGATCCTTTGACGATGAGCCCGGGTGATCTTTATCACCTGCAGACGGTGTGACATCTAACCGCTCTACAACTCCTATCCCATAAAAAAGTCCACCGCCCATCTTCCCGTCTTTTATTCCCCATAGTTCAACGCCACTTTTGGGCTCAAATAACGTGAACGGGTTCCCTCCGTTCTTAAAGGAATTAACAACGTTATCCCCTATCACCGTTACGCGTCTTATCCTCGAGAACGGCACCGCCGCAATTTCTATTTTACCTATCTTAAGATTAATTAACTTGTTATTCCAGATGGGGCTGTCAAACTGTAAAAACGATCTCCGTACTCCTCCAAACGAATCGTCCCGGTACACCACTAATTCTATAAAATATGAAATGCTTTCTCCCAAATTACCTCCCGAAAGGAGATATAATTCATGAGGAAAGTTGAAAAGGGGTTCATCTGATAGATCTGAATTATAGTCGATATCCATCTCTAAGCGAATTGAAATCGGAGGATTGCTCGGAATCTCTCCCGGCCAGATTGCCTTTTCGGGCCACCTACTCTTTTGGGGTTTACCTCCTAACGAAACCGGTTTCTCTTTGAGCAATTCTTTTTGCTCTTTTGGGAATCTATATCCGTTGAATCTAAACGCTTTACCAAATGCGTTCATCTTCGGAATGCTCACGTGACAAGTCGAACAGCTCACACCGTACAGCCTAGCGAACGATGGAATTGCATATGCCCGCTGAATAAAAATTACGAATATCCCAAGAATGATGATGACGCCAATACTCATTCTTATTCCTAAGTCATTTTTGGTCACATTTCCCTCTCTTGGACAATCAGTCTATGTTGAGTTCAACTTCTCCGTTTTCGGGTATACTAATTTGATAACGTTTACTTTGCACCTCAAAATCACCCAGTGTGAACACTTCAATCGCGTAATCGCCCCGGGGAATATTTCTGATAGAAAACCTTCCGTTTTTATCAACTGAAGCATAGTACGGATTATCAAGTACAATGATAGCCGCATACATCCGAGAGTGAATACTACACATCACCTCCACTATCCCTGGTTCGCTGAACTCGACTGTTTTTACCGTACCGGCTCTATAAGTACCAAGATCAAATCTGTTCGTTCCAGACTCCGAGTAAACATTGTGATATAAAATATCCTCGCTGTTCGGATACTTTACTTTACTACCGATCATTATTGGAAGTATTCGGGGAATGAATTCCATGTTTTTTTGATTCATAGTAGATGTATTTTCATTCGGTACAAAAGAACCTTTGACTCCGCGTACTGCGACAACCGCTTCATTTCGAGAGGATAAAATTGATCCTTTTAGATCTCCTGCATAGAGATTCTTTATAGATGCGAGCAGTAAAACACAAAGTATGTAAATGAACTTCTGCAACTTTTTTACCAAAAATTAGCAATATATTAACTTAATTCCATCAAATATCATGCCAAGATGGTAAGGTTTTGGATCGTAAACACTTAACATCATAATAATTAAGGTTGTACATTCAGTAATAAAAAAGATTGAACAAAGCCGAAATCGATACAATTCTTAATTTTGCGAAATGCAGAGTCTTAAATTTGGTATATGCCGGATCAAACTAAATGTTCTATTGGATTCTCTCCGAGTAGTGATTAATGGAACTAAATAGGGTGATTAGGATACTATTGTGATGCTAAACCCAATATTTTTCTTACTCAATTTCTCAATTGGGAGTTCAAATCTTGATTACACTTCAATAAATCCTCTGACCATCCCCGATAGCTATACCACATGCTATTTTACAGATTATACCCTTAGATTGCTTTAAGAAAATTGCCAACTCTCATAAACGGTCGTTTTTGAATCAATTTTCCGTACTTCAAAAACATCCAATTTAAGTCAGTTTCAGTATTTCAATACCCGTCCTGGTCTGCCCCCAGTAGTTGGAACACTAGTTATGTTACACATTGGGTGTTTATATAGCACTAAATATCTCGCTTTTTGTTAAGTTTTTTCCTATTTCGGTGGTCATCATAGCCTCTGGAGCCGGTGGACGGTATCCGAGGCTGCTATGCGGTCTAATATGGTTATATTCATCTCTCCATCGTTTTATAAGTATCTTTGCTTCCAGTAGAGTGTCGAAGATCTCCCTGTTAAGCAGTTCGTCTCTGAGTTTCCCATTGAACGATTCTATATACCCATTCTCCCAGGGACTGCCGGGTGTTATATACAGAGTCTTAACACCAACCGCGGTTAACCATCTCCTAACAACCTTAGCTGTAAATTCACTTCCATTGTCACTCCGTATATATTCCGGTACTCCTCTGCGTATGAACAGATCTGTTAACCTATCTAGTACCGATTCACGGTTAAGTCGTCTTTCTACATCAATGGCAAGAGACTGACGTGTATATTCATCTAGTATGGTCAGTATCCTGAACTTCCTTCCATCATGAGTATAATGTTGTACGAAGTCATAACTCCATACATGGTCAGGATACTCCGGTCTGAGACGGATACATGATCCGTCATTGAACCAGAGTCTTCGTCTCTTAGGCTGTCTCTGTGGTACTTTCAGCCCTTCTGATCTCCATATCCTCTCTACACGCTTATGATTGACCTTCCAACCCTCCATCTGTAGTAATGCCGTTATTCTACGATAGCCGTATCTACCATAATCCACTGCCAGTTTATTGATCCGCCCGGTAAGTTCTTCTTCCTCTGAAGAAAGCCGTGGCTGATAACAGTATGTACTCAGCGGAACTCCCAATACTTTACATGCCCGACGTAAGGATACTTCTAATCTTTTACACAGATGATCCACTACTCTACGACGCTTAGCCGGGCTTAGAAGTTTTTTGATTCTAAAGAGAGCGTCTCCTTAAGAATCTGGATGTCGAGTTCCTTATCAGCCACGATATGCTTTAACCGAAGGTTCTCTTTCTGCAGGATCTTCAGCCTTCTCGCCTGATCTACACGCATTCCTCCAAACTCTTTACGCCAACGATAAAAGGTCTGTCTACTTACACCGATCTGTCTCGATGCCTCATCGGCATCCATACCCTGGCTTATCAGTACTTCTGCCTCTCTTAACTTAATTATGATCTTCTCTGTCGTGAACTTCCTGGGTCGCATCTTTCTTCCTCCCTTTAGTTGAAAATATACTAAATGTGTAACTCTGTATCTGTTCCAACTTTTGGGGGCAAGGTCACCACACTCTTTAGCCCGGCTTCTATGTTAAACATTAAACTTTAAGAATTCACGAAAAATGCGTCTCATAAACGGCCGTTTTCGGGACAGTCCCATAAACGTCCCAAAATCAAAGTCCCATGAATATTGCATTTAACGAGTTTTGGAACTGCGAAATTGCGTGGCACACATTACGAAAAACTTGCGGATCACTTCTTGTCCAGAATGGAGTTGACATCTATCGCGTGAGTAAGTGGCTTGGACATTCAAGTGTTTCAGTTACTGAACAGCATTATATCGATCTGCTCAAGAAGGACTATGAGGATATATCCCTTCTCTTAAATCACGCCTCAAAGCAATTCGATTCTGAATAACAGCTGCCATATAGCTGCCAAAATACAGACCAAACTAGACTAATAGAGACCAAAAGGCGTATATATCGCAAACATATAGCGTACTAGGAAATTGTGAATTTCTTCACATAATGAAACAATGAAACCCACTGTTATCAACATTTACAGTGGGTTTATTTTGGCGGAGGGCAGAGGATTCGAACCTCTAAGGGATTGCTCCCAGCGGTTTTCAAGAACGTCGTTGCCCTTGATACTTAGGCACTTACAGGAATTGATGCCATATAATTGCCATTCTGCAGACCACTCCAGACCAATTGAGACTATATGGTCGTAATATCAAGATTTACCCTAAGTTGAATCAGTGACCAAATAGAGACCATTTCCGTGTCCCAATTTGTCCCGGTTTGTCCCGTAATGCCGATTTAGCTACTTTCTACTAAAATAGCCCCGTTTTGCCAGTTTCATATTTATCGACTTGAAGTCTGCCCTTACCGGTTCGCATTATATTCCCAAGACTGAAAATCGGATAATCGAGCTCAAGGCTTTTCGAACTATCTCTGCATACCCCGTTAATGACAGTACCTCCGACTTTTCGTTTTTTTGCCACCGTTGTTAATAAATCACCCCAAACCGTGGCATCTAAAGTTCCATCACTATCTATAACTACTACACTATCAGGGGGGACATCATCTATATAATCTCCAACACTGCCTTTTTGTTCAGTATCAGGAATCATCCGAATTGTGAATGCCGGGCAAACAATTTAAAACTATTACTCAGAGGTTTTATCCCAAGACACTGACCGCTAATTTCATATCGATCGAGTGCATCACTTATATTCGATGTTGATAATCCGGACCATGCTTGTTTTATACTATTCATTCGTAATGCCTAACTACCATGTTTTCAAATTTTTCACCCAGAATTTCGGAGATCGATCCGCCGGATGATATTTGTTTTATGATTGCATCTTCCCGCTGTATAATTTCTTCTGCTTTCGTGATTATCTCACCTGATAGTTCCTTTGGTATAAAAATAACTCCGCTTTCATCGGCTATTACATAATCACCCGAACGCACTTTTACTCCGCTGACGTCAATCTGTTTATTAACTGATACCTCTTCAATTCGACCTCTTGCAGTGACGGCGGTAACACCCTTAGCAAAGACGGGAAAATTTAGATTTTTGCACTCCTGAGAATCTCGGAAGGCTCCATCGACGATAACTCCTTTTACTCCCTTCAATATTGCTGCAACTGAAAGAATACCTCCCCAACATGACATCTCTGTTTTACCCTGATTGTCTATTACGATAATATCTCCCTTATTTGACGATTCAATTGCTCGGACACCAATATGCAACTTTGATTTATTTAGTCTAAATCGCCCCAACTTCATAGTTATTACTTTTCCGGATATCTTTGCTCCTTTGAGATATGGCTTCATTCCTTCTGACGCTCCCAGTAAACTAAAATAATCCATGGCATCCGAAACTGCGCAGCTATCTAATTCGTTTAATCGATTTAATAGTTTTGCGGGCATCATAATCCTCTAATTTAATTCTAAGCAAGCTATCCAAGCAGATGGCGATAGTACTATCAATGTCCTTTCTTCGATTTTATCGTCTTCTTCACTTAACACATTACGTCTAACAAATTGGCATTAATTTTATGAAAGATTTTACATATTTTCATTTGCGAGTCTTCTTTTTTGGAAATTTAAATTTGCTACACCTACTAATGTGATTGCTCCTCCGACTAAAGAAATCAGTGAAGGAATTTCTTCAATCCATACATATGAGATAATAATTGCCACTATCGGTACCAAATATAAGAATTGTGTTGCCTTTGAGGCAGGATAACGGGAGAGTACGTAAGACCAGCTGACGTAACCGATTGCTCCCGGAAATATCCCAATATAAATTACTGCGGTAGTAGCTGAAATAGAAGCTGTTTGCACTGTATTTATGAGCCCGGGAGAAAAAACCATCAAGATAAGTGTTCCACTCCAAATAGAATAACTTACCAACTCCAAAGCGCTGTATTTCAGAAGTAAAGGTTTTTGAATTACAAAATAAAGGCTTTGGGATATGGCTGCGAGTAGAATGACCATTGAACCGATATTCAATGATAGTGCGGTTAAATCTCCCATTGAGATTAATCCTACTCCCACAAATCCTGTCACCATACTAAAAATGATCGGTCCGTTAATTTTCTCATTTAGCATGTAAACAGATAATATTGTTGTAATAATAGGGCCCGTATTGACTATAAAACTCGCAGCTGTTGCCGATACGCTCAATTCGCCATAGTTTAACGCTATGAAATAAAATGTGGTTCCTAAAAATCCCGTTAATAGAATCTTTGGTAAATCTTCACGAGCCGGCAACCTTACTGGCCTTATAAGCGTCAGTAGTGCAAGAAAAATTGACGATGCAATTACTCTCAGCAATGCTAAGTGATGAGGAGGATAATCATGCAAAGTAGCACGAATCCCCACAAATGCTGAAGCCCATAGAACAACTGTAAATAAAATTGCCAATCCAAGCAAAATTTTTCTTTGAGATAGTTTAGTTCTCAAAATACTCATAATTCTCGTATTCGATGTATTCGGCGACTTCTTTAGCTTTATCTGTTCCATGCAATTTTGCTACAACATATAAACACATATCTATGCCTGCGGTAACTCCCGCTGAGACTATGATTTTGCCAT
>JACZYG010000054.1 GCA_022571215.1 Fidelibacterota bacterium
TAAATCGCTTCCCAATGAAATACGCATGTCAAGAATATTTACATATTATAGGAAGTAAGATATAAACAATGGGAAGAGCAGCACTCATATTTGTATTAGGCTTCATCGTAATCTTCGGCATGGTTCGCATTAATATAGACAAGACTTCAGAAAGTGCTTCAACTAACTCATCCGAATTTACAGAATCATTGCTTGCTCGCAACATAGCTAACAGCGCCGTTGAATATGGTATCTCCGTTTTTACTATAACAGGGAACGACTCATCTTTTTCCAACAGCGATTTCTTAGGAGGCTCTTTCACAGCTACCTTTACAGATCTTGGTGATACTCTGAGGTTAACCGTTATTGCTACTTATGAAGGAATGACATATACGAGTCGAGTCGATATGACCTGGAGGATCACTTTCTTTCCGGATGCTACAGGTGGAGCTTCGGTCGGAGGGGGATCTGGTTTGATGGAATTTAATCTTGGAGGTAATGTTTCTATAACAGGAAATGACACTAACTTTGACGGAACCGACGGTCCCGGACCGGATATGGCGGCATTCACTTTAGGAAGTGACGCTGATAGCTCTGCGCTCGCCGCTGATTCCAGCTTTCTAACGGGCGATCCGCCTATTGAAATCAATTCTGATACCACTGCCAAAACAGTTGCTGAATTTGTAGAATTTTATGCTACGATAGCGGATACTACTCTTTCAGCCGGATCTTATAATGGAATAACATTCGGCAGTGAGGCTAATCCCGTGATTGTTTACTGCAGTGGGCATTTAGATTTGGGAAGCGGCACATCGGGTTATGGCATTTTAGCGGTAGACGGATCCTTACATATGGGTGGAAGCTCAAAGTGGTATGGTATGGTCTTGGTCAACTCCAGTGACGGTCTTGACGCTTTTTCAGCAAGCGGAAATCCGGAGATTTATGGCTCTTTTTCCCTTGGAACAAGTGATACAACAACAACACTAAGAATGACAGGAACAACCGACATATATTACAGTACTCAGGGTATCGCTGTGGCATTAGAAGCGTTTAGTGCCGGTGTTGACGGTGTCGGCGGAGGTTATGGATCCGAGAGAACTATCACTAAGAAAATATATTATGAATGATTAGGATCCTTTTAAAATTCAATTAGTGACCTGCCTCCAATAATAGGTCCACTAGTTATGTTACACATTTGGCGATGACCTTGCCCCCTAAAGTTGGAACAGATACAGAGTTACATATTTAGTATATTTTCAACTAAAGGGAGGAAGAAAGATGCGACCCAGGAAGTTCACCACAGAGAAGATCATAATTAAGTTAAGAGAGGCAGAAGTGTGTCCCGCCCCCATTTTCTGTACCAGGTATAATGAGAGAATTTTCAGTCATTATCAAGTTATTTCCAATGATTTCAATGCATTAACTGGCTTTCTTTTCTCTCGATAGGACATCGCATATTCAGCGGGGCTGAGATATCGGTAACAACCAGGAGGATCATAAACTCCGCCGGGCTTGATTCAGATACGATAGCCGGATCAGTGGGTTTCGACTTAGAAACCAATGGTTACCTGTTACATTATAATCGCGGTAGTTACTTTCGAATAGCCTCAAACAAGAAATCTTTAGTAAATCACCTTATTTATCCTGTTCCGCCTAAAGACTCCGGCAGATTGGGCATTCATTTAACGGTAGACTTGAGCGGAGAACTCCGGCTTGGACCTGATAGCGAGTACTTAGAAAAAAGGGAGCAAAATTATAAAGTGAACGGCTCTCTGAAAGATAAGTTTTTCAAAGCGGTGGATCGATACATTATGGGAATAGAAATCGGTGATCTGCAGGAAGATATGTCGGGTATCAGTATGCCGAGTCGGGAATAAAATGGGATGACCCAAAAATCGGAATTAAATGGCCTATTGATATTCCTATACTGTCAGAAAAGGATACAAAACAAAAATCGCTTGACGAATGGCTCCAAAGCCCTGAATCAGATAATTTCATGATATAATGATCCAGCTTGTTCTTTCGATTATCTTATATACACTACTAAGCAATTTGGAGTTCTTTGATAGTTATTTCGATTGAGAAAAAACATATATTTTCATTTTAGAATTATCTTGTAAGCGTCATGTACGAGCCGGTCCATCACGAATGAATAACCTCCCATTGATGTTGGAAAAGTCAACATCGGGAATCTCGATAGCTTTAGAACCGCAGTAATCGGACCGGGGACATTCAGGATAAAATGCTCATTATTTATAATCTGGTTTCAAAGAACAGTTTAGACTATTTTGATGATTGGGATATTACAAATATAACTGTTGCAAAACTTGCCGCTATACTCGCTGTCTCTTTAAGAAACTCTGACATATCAAAAGGCTCCTTCTTCTCTTTGAATGCTACCGTGATCTCATCCCCTTCATTTACCTTTGGGTCCCACCAAAATCTTCTTGTAGCAGAATCCACTCGCCCATTTGCTCGAGCAATTAAGATGCTTCCTTTATCAGCTTCCTTTTGAAAGCCGCCTACACGATCAATATAATACCCTGACTTCTTTCCAGGTATATACTTCAGAAGACCCGGAGTTTGAACTGCCCCGCTAAGAGCAACAACCATCGGATGTTTAGGAATTGTAATAATGTCACCCGGTAGAAGCACAATATCATCCTTGAAAGAGTTGGATTTCACTGCTTTCTTAAAATCTAATATGACTCTTTGCCCACCTCTTGAAAACTGCGCTCCTTCCTCGAACGCCTCGGAGGTTAAACCTCCGGTTCTCCTGATAATATCTGACAGCCTCTCATCTTTGGCACTTAGGGAGTAGGTGCCCGGGAATTTTACTTCACCTGAGATCGAAACAGTCCGCTGAAGCTGCCAATTTGGATGTCTCTTAATCGAGACTCTATCGTATTCTTTGAGCAGGAAATTCTCTTCACTAACGTTATTCTCGGAGAGCGTTGTTGGTAAATTGACCTCTATTATATCAGCAAGAGAATTACCATCTATCTTCCAAGGATCGATTCTCGCCACCTCAGCTTGAAATCGGAATGCGTCGTCGGTATATCCACCTGCTCTCATCACGAGATCTTTGATAGACATCCCCTCGGTAAGTGCAAATTGACCAGGACGCTTCACTTTTCCATCAATCGTAACATACTTTCTTCGCTCAACGGTGAAAATATCATACACAATTAGCTCATCTTTGTCAATCAACTGCATATTTTCTTTGGGATCCTTCAGAAGAACCTTGCCAATGTGAATAGGTATTGTTTTACGTGTTATCCCGTCTTCATTTAACCTTAGCAGATCCGCTCGTTCTAAATAGGTTTCTTTTCTGTAATCTTCATCTAACATCCCGCCCGATTTAAACAGCAGATCGTATACGGTCATATTATCTTGGAACCGATAGCGTCCGGGACGCTTGACATGACCTGAAACTCTTACAGAAGGTTGACCTTCTATATCGGTCATCGAATAGATGAAAATTTCATCCTGATTCCGGAGGTCAATATTTTCGTTTTGATCCCCGTCTAAAAGTTTCCCAAGTTTAAATGTAATGATATCTCTTTTGAGAGAATTATCTCCCATTCTGATAATATCTGCTCTTTCGAGATACGTATTCTTCATATACGCAGGGTCTAACATACCCCCGGCTTTAAACAGAATGTCGTAAAGCGTCATATTTTCTAAAAGAGGATATCTACCTGGTTTTTTTACGTGTCCCCTAATTGTGACGGTATATGAACCTTCGATCTCATGAATAGAATATATTCTAACTTCATCGAGCTTCTGCAATTGCAAATTTTGAGTGGTGTCGCCAGACATTGCCAGCCCTAAATCTATTTGTATCAGTTGCTTCGTAAGATCCGGTTTTGTCCTGGTAATATCAGCCCTATCAAGGTAAATTTCACCCAACACGCCATCCGCTTCCTCGATGAGGTCTGTTAAACGCATCTCTTCGATCCATTCATAGGTACCGGGTCTCGTTACCGATCCACCAATGCTCACAAGATTCATTTTGAAGTCCAATATCGAAAACACGGAAATGACATCTCCATCAACCAGCTGAAAATCTTTATCTTTATCATTCATATAAGATTTATAATCTATATCAATGATTTTCCGTTCCTCCGGATATGAATCCCTTTCCTCAAAGGGAACAATCCTATCGATTTGTATCCGATCAATGTACGCAGTAGGTTTAAGTCCCCGCGCTAAAGAGACTAAATTTCGGAGTCCATCCCAGGATTTTAGTTCATAGAGAGCTGGCGCATTTATTTCACCCTTAATAGCCACTCTACGACCCCGAATCGGTACAAATAGAGCATCTCCGTCCTGAAGCCTCACATCCTCATCGGTCTTTCCGTATAATAGATATGTGTAAAGATCCATTTTCCTGATTACTTTACCGTTTCTTATGATTCTTATATCTCGTAACGATCCTCTTTGGTTAGGTCCCCCTCCATAGTACAGAGCGTTGAACGCTGTCACGGTTGCGCGCATCGTGTATCCACCTGGTCTGTTTACTTCACCCATAATGAATATTCTGATAGACCTAAGTTTACCAAGAGAGAGATCAAAAAAGGTGCTTTGGGATCCTGAGAGGGGATCAAGCCCCGAATATACGCCTGAAAGGCGATTTTTTATCTTTTCTTCAGCTCTTTCCATAGTTAGGCCGGTGATTACCACCTGACCGATATCAGGAATTAGTATCTTACCTTCTCTATCAATCCGTAGTCTATGAAATTGTTCTGTGTCTCCCCAAAGAGTTAGGACTATTTCATCTCCCGGACCTAGCGGATAGTTTGGATCAACAGGACCACTCTCAAGCGGCTCAAATGTTTTCGGTGATAGATTAAATATCTCATAACCGAACGGTCTTAACACACCACCGGCGATTGGCGCCTCACCTGCTATCGGTTTCTCTTCTATTTCTTCAAATTCATCTAACTGAGATAGTTCGTCAAACTCTTCCTTCGCTTCATCGGCAATATCAGCAGTTGATTCAGGAAGTAAACCTGATTGCGATTGAGATCGGTCCAGATTAGGGTCCACAGGCAATTGACCGGTTTTTT
>JACZYG010000029.1 GCA_022571215.1 Fidelibacterota bacterium
TTTTAAGCCAGTGTTCTGTATATATCTTTCGTAATTTCTTATTATTTAACTACTTAAGTACCACTTTTGAAAATTTTCAGCTGTTAATATATTGTCTAACAAAATTGGCCAATTAGTCTCAATTGGTCTGGAGTGGTCTGCAGAATGGCAATTATATGGCAGCAATTCTTGTAAGTGCCTATGTATCAAGGGCAACCGCGATCTTCAAAACCGTTGGGACGGGGCAACTCGTCCGCTGGATTCGATTTCCAGGCACTTCCGCTAAAACAGATGGAAGCTGATCTTCCAAAGGTCACTAAGGACTCCCTTGGAGAACTTCAATGGAGCCTATCCGACTATGCTGTTCAGGCGGGGATTCTCAGACATTCCCGCTATGCCTTGAAATTTGTTTTATTCAATAATAGAGCCAAAAGTGCTCCGTTTATCCCCTAAATACGAGGATTTTCCCAATTGTTGTTTGTGTTGAATCGTGTTGTTTTATGTCTTTTAGTGATTTTTCTGTGGACACATATTGGTCACACTAACGAAATTTAACTTATTGAACTGTAAGGTTTTGACATCTTCGTTTTTCGGGATTATAGCGGTTGCCGAGTTGAGTTTCAAATTTATCAGAGTTATAAATGTAGCAGATTTTGAAAGGGAGGTTCTATCAGCCCAATCCCGATTGAGCTGGTAAAGGATAATAGTTTTATACTCTTGACATAAGGTTAGATAATCCTTAAGTTAATTCGGACAACAGATGTCCGAATTAGGATCCATAAGTTAAGGAAAGGAAGTAATTACAATGAATACAGAAGACTACGCACATCCAGATGTGCTTGTAAGCACTGATTGGGTGGCGGAACATGCAAACGATTCGTCTGTACGGATCGTGGAAGCGAATGAGGATGTCGATCTATATGACACAGGGCATATCCAGGGGGCAGTGAAGCTCGACTGGCAGGAAGATCTGCAAGCGCAGGTCATTAGAGACTTTATAAACAAGGATGAATTTGAAAAACTCATGGCTGCGAAAGGAATTGCTAACGACACAACGGTGGTTTTCTACGGAGATAAAAACAATTGGTGGGCTTGCTATACTCTCTGGCTATTTAAGCTCTACGGGCATATCGACTGCCGTGTGATGAACGGCGGAAGGGCAAAATGGATAGCAGAAGGAAAACCGTTAGTGACTGATATACCAAGCTTACCTACAACGGATTACCACGGAAGCTCGGAGGATACCAGCATAAGGGCTTTTAGAAATGATACCGAGGCACAGTTAGAGTCAAAGAAGCCCTTGGTTGACGTACGTTCCCCAGCCGAGTACGCAGGAGAAATTATAGCTATGGAAGGTTATCCTCAAGAGGGTGCGCAGCGAGCGGGTCATATTCCCGGGGCGCTCAGCATACCGTGGTCGCAGGCTGCAAATCCTGATGAAACTTTCAAGTCAATAACGGATCTTAGAAAGCTATATGAAGAAGAAAACGGATTGAAACCCTCCGATGAAGTGATATCCTACTGCCGAATCGGCGAGCGTTCAGGTCACACGTGGTTTGTGCTGACATACCTTTTGGGATATGACAATGTCAAGAACTATGATGGATCTTGGACGGAATGGGGCAGCTTAGTCCGAGCCCCAATTGAGAAATAAACTTTTAAAATTACACTGAATAGTAAATGGTGATGGGTATTCCTTAAATCATTAGAGTAATTTAATACTGTTGATTGTGAGTTTGACTGGTTAGGCTCAATAGAACATGAGTGATTTAATGGGTAAGACAGAAAGTGGGCTAAAGAGTGGGAGTCGGTCAAACTCCGGGTTAATTGAAATATTCAATATAGATAAGTAAAGTGGATGCCAATGGAAGAAATCCTCAAGAATGTTTACACATGGTCGATATTTTCTTCGGAGAAGGGGTTTAACTTCAACGGCTGGTTCATCCTAAAGCAAAACCCCTTATTCGGGAATGTAGTTATTGACCCACCACAGCCTTCCGATGATGACCTCGCTCAGATGAGATCTCTGGGAGGAGTGAGGGAGATTATCATCACCAATAGGGATCACATCCGCTGGAGCAATGAGCTGAAGAATAAGTTTGACGCCTCGATTAGGATGCCATCTGCAGATGCCAGTTTGGTGGAAATCGAGGTTGACAGCACCTTCGATGACGGTGATGCTTTGGCAGGGTTTCTTAAGGCTGTGCACGTTCCGAACAATAAATCTCCAGGCGAAACCGCACTCTACTGGCAGGCGAGAAAAATCCTTATATTAGGTGACGCACTCATCGGTGAACCGCCGGGCGATGTCTCGCTGCTACCGCGTGAGAAGTATGTTGACGTCACCCTCACTCAAAAGGGGATCAGTGTACTCGTAGATCTCGATTTCGACGCCCTCCTGCTAAGCGACGGGCAGCCTATACCGAAGGACGGAAAAATGGTGGTGAAAAATTTTATTAAGGGAAGATGATTGGATTTTGGCGATGATAAACACAGAGAATTAACGTTATATTGCGATGCAGTATTGTATTCGAAATATTCCGAACGTAAAGATGTTCATGGTAGTATCAATTTCAAACTCATATGAAGGCGTTTAAGTTGGATATGGGGAATATCGGATTATGTAAATCCAATGCGGTTCGGTCGCTTTATTATGGGTGGAGTAAGGCCGTGTGGCTGATTTGAAGCAACCAGAGGACAACAACAGTCGAAAAACAAAACAGAAATCGGAGGTAAAACTATGGCTGTAATAGAAGAGGTGATCAAGGCTAACGAGAGCTATGCCCAAAACTTTACAATAAGGGATCTTCCAATGCCGCCGGGTCGTAAACTTGCAGTCGTCGCGTGTATGGATGCGAGGCTGACAGTCGAGGAAGTGCTCGGTCTCAAAACCGGTGATGCCCACATCATTCGCAATGCCGGGGGCATTGTTACGGAAGACACCATCCGGTCTCTCATCACCTATTAGGCACACAGGAGTTCTTGTTAATCCATCACACTGACTGCGGGATGTTGACTTTCAAGGATGAGGAACTGCGTGCGAAGCTCCAACAGCAGACAGGGACTGCAACCGTGGCACCCGTTCACTTTCATTCTTTCAGCGACTTGGAAGAGGATGTCCGGCAGCAAATCCAGAAACTGAAATCTCATCCATGGATCCCCAAACACATTCCGGTCAGAGGCTTCATTTTCGACGTGAAGACCGGCAGATTGAATGAGGTTTCCGCCTGACCTTGACTCTGTTGCTTTAGCGTTCTTCCTGCCTTATGCTAAGTACTATATTAGAAAAAGTGGAGTAATGGGAAGTAGCGCTTAAACTGAATTCCACCAATTTTGTAAGCAAATATAGATGGCGTATAAATTTAAAATAGGACATGTAGTCCATCATAAACGGTATGATTATTACGGTGTGATATTTCACGCCGATGGATCATGTAAAGCTGTTGACGAATGGTATTACCGCAACAGGACGCAGCCGGACCGACGGCAACCGTGGTATAATGTACTCGTTGATGGGGGCAGCGAGACCTACGTAGCCGAAGAAAATCTCGAATTCGACCGAACGGGTAAGAAGATAGAGCATCCTATGCTTAGCCAAATGTTCTTGTCATACCATGACGGTAGGTATTTCCAAATGAGCTTGAATTGACCGGGAAAAATAGTTTCTTAAGGTTCCGCAGAACATTTGACATCGTAAATAGGATTTCACATACTATCTCGACCGATAAGCCAAATAACGCATACGAATTAATCTGATTATGGTGACAACTTCAAAATGAATAAGTTGAAATCGAATTTAACAGCCCCTCGGTTAATGGAATCTTCACAAAAACCGCTGCTCGTTTTTGACGGCGAATGTGGATTCTGCAAAAGATTGGCTTCAAAATGGCATGAAAAGACCGGAGAACAAATTGACTTTACTCCTTACAATGAAATCTCCGATAACTACCGGCATACTTCCATCGAAGAATTCAAAAAAGAAATCAAATTAATATATCCTGAAGGCAGGATTTACGGCGGCACTGCCGCAGTTTTCAAGGTGATAGAACATTCCAAGTCGCCGCTGAGAGCATTAAGCTGGATTTACAACCACACCCGCGCATTTGATCCAATCTGGGAATGGGTTTACAAAATCGTAGCGCGAAACAGGGATAGGAATATTTTTGCAATTCGAGCACTGTGTCATAAAGATCCCTCATAACACACTATCTCAGCTGTCTCAAAACTTATATGTTATGAGAATTTGAGTAATTTTTTTTAATGTAATCTAAAGACTCAATGTGTAATATAATCTATGGGCTAAATAGTGGGGCGCAGATCATTTCTCCATGATCCTGACAGATATGATGATGAAATTGATAATATTCAAGATCAGTCTAAAAGCTGGTTTAGTTCAAATGAATATAGAACAAAATGCACTGCAGCATATGAAGGAATGAATTTAGAATTATAAAGTGTTTTGTTGGCTGATTTATAGAATATTGGTTATTATCGCTTAAGACGATTAATGAATACTGAATTTAATCAACCTGTCTGGAGGTGCCAAGATTGCAATTCAGAATTTTCTAAACCACCAAGCTCTAAACATGATGGAATGTGGGTTATTTGGATTTGTAGCAACTGTGGAAGCAGCTCGGATTCGGCATTACGAAACAAATCGGGACAAAAAATGGTCACTCTCAGGTCACTGCTCCCTGTAAGTGACTGATACTCAAGGGCAAACAGTGTCCTTTTAAGCCAGTGTTCTGTATATATCTTTCGTAATTTCCTATTATTTAACTACTTAAGTACCACTTTTGAAAATTTTCAGCTGTTAATATATTGTCTAACAAAATTGGCCAATTAGTCTCAATTGGTCTGGATTGGTTTACAGAATGGCCTGCCAGACATATGTCAGGCGGGCAATCAGATGCGATTCCTGTAAGTGCCTAAGCAGCAAGGGCAACCGCGATCTTCAAAACCGTTGGGACGGGGCAACTCGTCCGCTGGATTCGATTTCCAGGCACTTCCGCGAATAGATGGAAGCTGAGTTCTTCCAAAGGTCACGAAGGACTCCCTTGGAAAAATCCTTCGGAGCCGCCCGACAAGCGGTCTGGCGGGGATTTTATCATCTCACTATCGTCTTTAAGGTATTCCACAGCGATTGACCTTTTCAGTAAAAAATCTCCTTAATATAAAGTATATTGCTTCACGCAGACCTGGAGGAATAAAACCTGGACTATTTCGACAGATGATGGGTATAGAATATGTTATAGTATGGTTAGGAGTAAGTATGCAGTTTTATTGCTGTAAGGACTATAGATGCTTCCGAAAATTTTTGTAATCTTGTTTATGACCTGTATAAAAAGTCGGAAAGAGCAAACCGGAAAGAGTGAACATCGAACATAAAGCGAAGCTGACAGAGGGGGATGTTAGCGGGCAGATAATGAGAATGGCATTACCGATGTTTTTCGGGATCATCGGGATGATAGCGTTCAACCTTATCGATACCTATTTTATCGGACGACTCGGCACACTTGAACTCTCAGCTATCAGTTTCACTTTTCCTATTGTATTTATCATAGGAAGTATAGCGCTTGGTCTCGGAATCGGCACCACGACATTGCTATCCCGCTCTATCGGCGGGGGTGACACCGAACAGATCAAACGCATCACTACAGACAGTCTTATACTCTCCCTTATTATAGTTGGCAGTGTGATCGGTATCGGTTTACTGACGATGGATAGTGTTTTTAGCATGATGGGAGCAAGTAGTGAGGAACTTTTGCTGATAAGGGATTACATGACGTTTATTTACCCCGGAGCGCTCTTTGTAGTGATTCCAATGGTCGGTAATGGCGCCATCAGAGCAACCGGCGATATGAAAACACCGGCAATGATAATGGGTGTCGCGGTATTAATCAATCTGATACTCGATCCTATACTGATCTTCGGATTGGGTCCGTTTCCGCGGTTGGAGCTCACAGGAGCTGCTATAGCAACGGTCATATCAAGAGGTGTCACGCTTATCTTCTCTGTCTCTATCTTGCATTACAGGGAACATATGTTGACTTTCAAGTTCCCAAGTGTGAGAGAAGTATGGGAGTCATGGAAGAAAATCTTATACATAGGCATGGCCGTAGCCGGCACACAAGTAATTTACCCGATAGGCATTGGGTTCATACTCCGGATTATCTCTACCTACGGCCAAGAGGCTGTAGCTGCGTTTGGCGTCGCGACACGGATTGAAGCCTTCGCATTGGTGATTATGATGGCGCTTTCAAGCGCAATTAATCCCTTTATCGGCCAGAATCTCGGCGCCGGAAAATTCGCGAGAGTCACAGAGGGAGTAAGATTTGTGAATAAATCCGCGCTCAAATGGGGAATGGTTGCAACCGTTGTTCTTGCATTGGTGGCGAAGCCACTCGCTTCAGTCTTGAACTCCGACGCGGAGGTTATTTCAATCGTAACTCTCTTTCTATGGATAGTCCCGATCAGTTATGGTTTATTCGGCGTTATGATGGTCTCTAATTCAACGCTTAATGTATTGCGGCGACCTCTTCATGCTACAGCCATAGCTTTCATTCAAATGTTCGTTATTTTTATTCCTTTCGCATTCCTCGGATCGGAACTATTTGGAATTAAAGGTATATTCGGCGCATCAGCAATTTCAAAGTTGCTTGCCGGAATCGGTGCGTACTATTGGCTAAATAGAATGTTAGACCAAGAAATCAACGGAAGATCATAACGTTTCATAACGAAACATCTCTTTTCATAATGAAAAAATACCGATGAATCTCTGTTAGGAATCGAACACCTTTAATATCTGCTAACATCCTATAATAACAATAGTATACACCTATTCAGGCTCAAGAAAAACCGTGTGGCATAGATATTGCCACTATTATAGGAGTGGAACGTAAAATTATAGTTTATACGAAGAAGAAACCTATAACTGCTGATAAATATAAGATTATCTGCTTGGTTAAGTGCGGACTCATATAGATTGAAAAAGCTAACCCTTATAGGTTCTGATTATAACCACGCACAAATAGGTGACTTGGAAAAATTATCCGCTCAACCTGATTATATCGATCATATCTATACCGAGTTAATTAAATCATGCCCTATCGAAGAAATAGTTGTCCTTTCTACTTGTAATAGGTTTGAAATCTATTTTGTTTCCGATGAAGCTGACGTTGAGAACCAGGTAGCCGATTATATTTTAGAACTGACCGGGTCATCTCTTCTCAAACAAAAACAAACTAAATATCTGTTAAAAGGTGAAAAAGCGGTGAATCATCTGTTTGAAGTGTCCGCAGGTCTCAAATCCCAAGTAATTGGCGAACCTGAGATACTCGGACAGGTAAAATCAGCTCTCCGAAAATCAAGAGATAGCGGTTCATCGGGATCATTTCTTTTAAGATTATTTGAGTCAGCGATCAAGACCGGTAAGCGAGTCAGAACAAGAACCAATATTGCCAAAGGAAATGCCTCCTACGCATCTGCCGCGCTCGCGAAAGCGTCAGAGGTTATCGGTTCTTTTGACGGAAAAAAAGTGATATTGTTAGGCACAGGTAAGATCAGCGTGACAGTTTCAAAATACTTAAGGTCATTAGGACTCAGATCATACTATATCGCCAGCAGGGATAAGCGCAGGGCTAAATCTTTAACAAGAAAATATGGCGGAATTCCCATCTCCTTCGATCAGGTAAATGATTTAATTCCTGAGGTAGATTGCCTGATATCCGCTACTAATGCGGATTTCGAAATAATTAACCGTTCAGGACTTGAGAGCCTAAAAAAATTCAAGTCGCCGAAAGTTTTTATCGATCTCGGAATGCCTCGAACTGTTGATCCTGATATAGGTAAAATTAAGGATATTCATCTGTTCAATATTACAAATTTAAATGAGTCGATTCAAAAATCAATTAAAAGACGGAAACAATCGGTTGCAGGTGCGGAGGCGATCGTTTTGAATGAAGTAAAGTTGTTCAGAAAATGGCATCGGAAATCTAAAGAAATCGATATTTCAAAATCTCTTATCAATCATTTCAATGTCGTTAAGGATGAAATACTTGCTGTCAGCAGTCATAAAATGAGTGAAGAGGAATTCAAGAAAGTTGACAAGATCACATCGTTGTTGGTAAAACGTCTTCTTCATCAGCCGTTGAGTTTTTTGAAAAACGATGACGGCCCGCAACGTGAAATGCTGCTAAAGAACGGAGTTCTTAATAAACTGTTCGGACTTCAGGATCATACGAATGGTAGATGAATTAGTTATAGGTTCGAGAGGCAGCGAATTAGCATTATGGCAGGCTGAGTGGGTAAAAAGTGAACTCACTGATGCCTATCAATCTGTTAAAATCGAAATAAAAACCATTAAAACAAAGGGTGATCTGATCCTTGACAAACCTATTCCACTGATAGGAGGCAAGGGAGTTTTTACGAAAGAGATCGAACAGGCGCTATTATCTGAAGAGATTGACATTGCAGTTCACTCGTGTAAAGATCTGCCTACAGAAATGACGGAAGGTCTGTCAATTGGCGCCATACCGCTTCGCGAGACAGCGTCAGACGTTTTGATCACTAAAGATGGTAAAGGATTAGATTCCATGAGTCCTAATAGTGTTATTGCTTCTGGAAGCCTGCGACGCACCGCTCAATTATTGTCCTATCGTGAGGATTTGAAAGTAGTTGACATCAGGGGTAACGTTCCGACAAGGCTACGAAAATTCAACGAGTCTGATTGGGAAGGATTAATTTTAGCCTATGCGGGTCTGAAAAGGTTAGATCTCTTGAATGAAAATTGTATCATTCTCGATCATAAAATAATGCTTCCGGCTGTCGCGCAGGGGGCGTTGGCTTTACAGATAAGATCGGATGACAAGCAGATCTCCGGTACAATTTCAGTCCTGAACGATAAAGACTCTTCAGATGCCGTAACCGCTGAACGGAGTCTTCTTAGGAGGCTTCAGGGAGGATGCCAGGTTCCAATCGGCGCTATTAGCAGAGTCGAGAATAACGAATTGAAGATCGAAGCCCAAATAACAGAACTGAACGGGGTTAAGGCTGTCAGAGACAGTCTCTCAGGGGATCGAGAAGATGCTGAAAAGTTGGGTATTGAACTTGCTGAAAAATTACTTTGGAATGGAGGCGAAGAAATATTGAGTGAAATCAGAGAGTCAGAAAATTTTGGCACAGCCCCGGAAGCAGAGAAGCTGTCAATTGAGTAAATATTTAAACGATATTGGAGTTTTGGTTACCCGCGCTGCTCATCAGAGCTCTGAAATTGAGTCTTTGATTGAGAATGAAGGCGGCACTCCTTATTCAGTACCATTGATAAAAATTGCCTCACCCGAATCGTGGAGAAAGGCTGACTCAGCTATTGGTGAACTCGATTCCTTCGATTGGATCTTATTCACAAGCGTCAACGGAGTTAACGGTTTTTGTGGACGTGTAACACCAAACGGCAAAAATATACGTCACATGTTGCCCAACAAGATTGCCGCCGTAGGCCCAAAAACAAGAAAAAGGCTTGAAGATATCGGATTGAAAGTTTCTCTTCAACCAAAAAAATATGACGGTGACAATCTTTTGAAGTTATTTAAAAAAGAGCGTATAAAGGCAAAGAAGATACTTTTCCCCGGCGCGGAATATGGTCGGGATCGGCTGATAGACCGCCTTACGAATATTGGATCTCTCGTAACTTCGGTTCCTGTTTACCGCACCATACCGAACGATGATGTCAATACGAAAAGACTTATTTCGCTTTTTGAAGATGAGATTATACGGATCGCCACGTTTTTTAGCCCATCGACCTTTAAGGTTTTCCTCAATAATCTCCCACGGGAAATTATCGAAAAAACTTTAAACAAGTCTGTAGCGGTGGCAGTCATAGGATCTACTACATCTAAGTATGTGAAAGGATTGGGTTTCAAAACGGATATCGTTCCCGAAGAACATACGGCGTTAGGACTGACCGAGGCGATGAAGAGTTGGGCTAAAACATACGGAATTCCGGAAAATAGACGAGCAACGCAAACTTTTACTAACAGAGGGAAAGGATAGAAAGTCGGAACTGCGCAAGATTCACTGATCATTGACGCTATCAAGTGTAAACCTGTTAATAGAACACCTATCTGGATCATGAGGCAGGCTGGGAGATATCTTCCTCAATACCGCGAACTTAGAGGGAAAGTAACTCTGCTGGAGGCATTTCATTCTCCGGAAATAGCAGCGGAACTGACTCTCCAACCGATAGAACTGCTTTCCGTTGACGCAGCGATCATCTATTCGGATATCCTGTTGATTCCCGAAGCGTTGGGGATGTCGTTAGACTATATTCCGGGAAAAGGTCCCGTATTCGGAAATCCTCTGCGTTCAGAACCGAATGTTGAAAGGCTAAGAATCAAGTCTGATTTTGAAGATAAACTATCATTTGTTTCAGAATCTATCAGAAATGTAAAATCGAAGTTGGATAGTTCAAAACCGTTGATCGGATTTGTCGGCTCACCGTGGACGCTTGCCGTTTATATGATAGAGGGAGAGAGCTCAAAAAGTTTCGTCAATGCCAAAACGTTTATATATAAAGAGCCTGACCTATTTAAAGAGTTATTGGAACTGCTGACGGAAGCGGTCACACGGAGTCTGAAATTACAAATAAATGCGGGAGCCGATTTGGTTCAGATCTTTGATTCGTGGGCGGGGCTTTTGAATCCACAGCAATTCAGTGATATTTCCCTCGCCTCAATGAAGGAAGTGATTAAGAATTTAGACGGTAGTGTTCCGGTGATAGTTTTCGCTAAGGGCGCGGGTCACTCTGTTGACGTTTTAGCCGACAGCGGCGCTGATTGTCTTGGAATTGATTGGGGTACAAGCCTTTCCGAATCGAGAAAAACAGTAAATAACAGAGTGGCGCTTCAGGGGAATTTGGATCCTGTGGTATTGCTTTCAAACCCGGAAAAAGTAAGAGAAGAAACGATAAAAGTTCTCGAGGCATACGGAAAGGGGAACGGGCACATATTCAATCTCGGACACGGGATATTGCCGGAAACACCGGTGGAAAATGTGAAAACATTGATCGAGACCGTCAGATCGGAAAGCCCTGAATTTCATAAAGAAAGTTGATGATGGACAAAAAAAATAAATCTACACTGTTTGATAAGGAGCTTCTCAAACGATACTCAAAACCGGGACCAAGATACACGAGTTATCCCACGGCGCCGATGTTTAGCGAAGAAATAGGACCTGACGATTTTCGGAATGAGATTTCAAAGACGAACGACGCATCAGAGCCTGCGAATCTTTCACTTTATTTCCACATCCCGTTTTGCGACACTCTTTGCTATTTCTGCGCCTGCAACATGATGATAACTCATGACGACGACAAAAAAGAGAGGTATCTCGGATATCTGAAGAAAGAAATTGATATGATTGCGGAACTGACCGAAAATGACCGCAAGGTATCGCAAATGCATTGGGGGGGAGGAACTCCCAGCTATCTTCCTCCTTCACAGATAGTCAGTCTTGGAAAATATATTCGTGAAAGTTTCACTTTTGACGATGATGCGGAAGTGAGTGTTGAAATTGATCCGCGGGGACTGACCCGCGAACATCTCGAAGCCTTTAAAGAAATAGGATTCAACCGGATAAGCATGGGTGTTCAGGATTTTGATCCTGATGTTCAGAAGGCGATTAACAGAATACAGCCGGAAGATATGACGATTCAGGTGGTAGACTGGTGCAGGGAGTTAGGGTTTGAAAGCATTAATTTAGACCTTATCTATGGATTACCGCATCAGAGCGTCGAAAAGTTTAGTAAAACTATCAAATCGGTTATTGATATAAAACCGGAGAGGATAGCCACATTTAATTACGCTCATGTTCCATGGATGAAAAAACATCAGACTCTGATCAAAGAAGAATGGCTTCCAAGCACGGATGAGAAACTCAAATTACTCAATCTGGTAATTGACGAATTCACATCTGCTGGCTATGAATTTATTGGCATGGATCACTTCGCATTTCCGGATGATGAGATCGTTATCGCTCAGAATAACGGTACGCTCCATAGAAACTTTCAGGGATATACTACAAAAAAAGGATGTGACCTTGTCGCGATGGGGATAACGGGGATAAGCGAAGTCGGAGATATTTATGCGCAGAACGTTAAAACTTTGGAAGAATATTATGAAGTTATCGATAACGGAGAACTTGCCACTTTTAAGGGGTACAAACTCAGCAAGGAAGACAAACTGAGAAAAGAGATCATCATGCAGCTGATGTGCCATTTTTATCTCAATAAAACGTCATTTGGTGAAGTTAATGATTTAATTTTTGATGAACATTTCTCAGACGCGCTTGAAGCAATGGAGCCGATGGAGAAAGATGGTCTGCTGGAGATGACAGATGAAAGCATCACGGTTTTACCCGTCGGGAGGCTTCTCATAAGAAATATCACAATGTCATTTGATGAATACCTCACCGATAAGAAAGAAAAGAAATTTTCAAAAACCATATGAATAAAAACTTAGATAAGATCGCCGTTATATTACTGAACTTGGGCGCGCCTGAATCTTTGGAAGACGTTAAACCGTTTTTACTAAATCTTTTTAATGACCCGGATATAATAGACCTGCCAATGGGAATTTTTTTTCGTCCATTGTTAGCAAAGAGAATTACGAAAAAGAGGTTACCGGAATCTATGAATATATATAAAAAGATCGGAGGAGGATCTCCTCTACGTAAACTTTCACAGAAACAGGCGGAAGCGCTCGAATCCAAACTAAACGAAGATGGTGATTTTAAGGTTTATATCGCAATGCGTTATTGGCATCCGTTCACGGAGATCGCCGTAGAGGAGCTAATAGCAGAAGGGATAAAAAAGGTAATACTTCTCCCGCTGTATCCACAGTATTCTATTACGTCAACAGGCTCAAGTTTACATGAATTTGAACGGGTAATTAAAAGAAGAAAAGACGCCGAAATAGAATTTAGACTCATACACGACTACCATGATTTTTCTTCCTATATCGATGCGCTCACGGATAAGATTCGTGAGGGAGCTGAAAAATTTAATGGTGTCGGCGATAAAGATTTGCATCTTTTATTCAGCGCGCATGGAGTGCCGCTAAGGGTGATAGAAAAAGGTGATCCTTATGAGAGACAGATACGCGCTACGGTTGATCTGGCTGTGACTAACTTGCAGAACAGGTATTCCCATTCGATTAGTTTCCAGAGCAGAGTTACCAAAGCGGAGTGGCTCGGTCCTGCCACGGACAAAATTATACCTGAACTCGGAAAAAACGGAGTTAAGAACCTTCTCGTAATTCCGGTCGCTTTCGTGAACGACCACTCGGAAACCCTTTTTGAACTCGGTATATTTAACCGTGATCTGGCTATTAAAGCCGGAATAAAACAATATGAAGTCATGCCCGCCTTGAATGATTCTCCGAAATTTATCAGCGCCATGAAAGAGTTGGTTTTGCAAAGGATAGAATCCTGGAACTGACTAAATCTGATACTATCCCTGTTGCAGTTATTGGCGGTGGCATTTCCGGCTTATCTACCGCATTCTGGCTAGATAAATTAGGAATTCCTGTTCGTCTGTTCGAGGCTGGCGATAGAATCGGAGGGGTGATAAACACTACTTTGAAAGACGGGTTTCTCATTGAGCACGGACCATCCACGCTTCAAGGAAGAACGGATGAACTCCTGGAATTGATCGATGTTGCCGGTTTAAAAGACGAACTGTTATACGCAAACGACTTTCAGAAGAACCGTTATATATTGAAGGGAGGAAAACCGGTTCCTCTTCCGCATGGACCGGTTTCATTTCTAACCACGAAATTGTTTTCAGCTTCCGCCAAGTTGAGACTATTAAGGGAACCTTTCATAAAACCTTCCGACGGGGCAGATGAATCGGTAGCTGATTTCGTAGCGAGACGTATGGGAAGAGAGATTCTTGATTATGCCGTCGCTCCATTTGTCGGAGGCATCTTCGCGGGTGACCCTGAAAAGATCAGTTTACGAAGCACATTTCCGAGATTACACGCCCTGGAAACAGAATATGGTAGCCTGATTGGAGGCATGTTGAAAAAGTTATTCTATAAGTCAGGGAATAAATCAAAAGGTAACCGTCCAAGACTCTTCTCATTCAGAAAAGGACTTAAGACTTTGCCGGAAAAATTGACAAAAATTCTTGGAGATAAGGTGCAAACGGGAATGGTCGTTAAAAATATATCGCTTTTGAATGGAGCAGGTTCTTTATATAAGGTCACGGCTGAAAAGGATGGGACGACCGAAACAGTTAACGCTAATGCCGTGGTTATCTCCATTCCGTCATATCAATCGGCAAAACTTATAGAGCCGTTTTCTTTAAACGCAGCAAATGATCTTAGAACAATCGAATACGCTCCTATGGCGGTAGTTTCGCTCGGCTACAATCGGAAGGATATCGGACATCCCCTAAACGGATTCGGAATGTTATCTCCGCCATGCGAACCTCATAAGTTTCTTGGATCGCTTTGGACCTCGACTTTTTTTGAGGGACGGGCGCCTGCCGGTAAAGTTTTACTCACCAATTTTATCGGCGGGAAGAGACATCCCGAATTAACCGAATTAGAACCGAATGAACTTGTAGAATTAGCTCATACGAGTTTGGAAAAGATTCTCAGCATCACGGGAAAGCCGATATTAAATGAAGTGCAGATACAAAAGAGAGCCATCCCACAATACACTATCGGCTACAGTGACAAAATGAAATCGTTGGAAGAAGTCGAGAAAAATTATCCCGGAATCTATATCACAGGAGCGTACAGGGGTGGTGTATCTGTGGAAGATTGTATTGCGAATGGCAAGGCTACGGCGGTTAAAATATCCGGGCAGCTGTCAAAACTAAATAAAGCTTCTTTGACCGAGGTAACATATGTTTGAACTTAAACGCAGACCGAGACGGCTGCGAAGAACCGCCGCAATTAGAGACCTTGTTCGCGAAACACGATTAAGCGCTGACGATTTTATACAGCCATATTTTGTTGTGTATGGAGAATCTGTACGCAATCCGATCGGTTCGCTTCCGGGACAGTTCCAACTTTCAATTGACGAGCTGATCAAGGACGCGAAAGAGGCGTTTTCTCTTGGTATAAAAGCAGTGATACTCTTTGGAATCCCTAATAGTAAAGATTCGGTAGGCTCGGAAACGTGGAACGATAACGGCATCATACAGAACGCAACAAAAGCCTTGAAGGACTCTATACCGGAGCTATTGGTGATTTCTGACGTTTGCTTTTGCGAATACACCGATCACGGTCATTGCGGTGTGGTGACGAAAACAGGCGAGCTCGACAACGATGCTACGCTGTTAAACTTGCAGAAGCAAGTGATCTCGCATGCTAAGGCGGGTGTTGACATGGTTGCCCCTTCAGGCATGATAGACGGCATGGTCGGCGCTATACGGTCTGCTCTTGATGATGAAGGTTATACATTAACCCCGATACTTAGTTACGCCGCTAAATTCTCATCTTCATTTTATGGACCGTTCCGCGAAGCGGTTGATTCGTCGCCTCAATCCGGTGATAGGAAGGCTTATCAATTGGATCCGGCAAATCGTAGGGAAGCTCTCAGGGAAGTAGCGCTCGATGTGGAAGAGGGAGCGGATATTATAATGGTAAAACCTGCTCTGCCTTATCTCGATCTGATTCGAGAACTGAAAGATAGATGGGATCTGCCTGTTGCGGCATACAATGTCAGCGGGGAGTATGCAATGATAAAAGCCGCGGCGGAGCGAGGCTGGCTGGACGGTGAGGCGGCGATGCTCGAATCTCTTATCTCTATCAAGCGCGCGGGCGCGGACATTATTTTGACATATTTCGCGAAAGAAGCAGCAAAAGCGATCTCATGACCAACGGTTTTTCTCTGCAAAGAAGTGAGGAGTTTTTCCGTAAAGCGGAAAAAGTCATCCCCGGCGGTGTTAATTCGCCTGTCAGGGCTTTCGGCGCGGTGGGAGGAACTCCGCCTTTTATTTCGAGCGCAAAAGGTTCAAAAATTTACGATGTTGACGGGAATGAATACATTGATTATGTCTGTTCCTGGGGACCGTTGATACTCGGTCATGCGCATCCGGTTGTCGTAGCGGCTATTAAAGATGCGGCGGAGAAAGGTTCAAGTTTTGGGGCGCCAACAGAGAACGAATTTCTTTTGGCTGAAAAGATAGTAGAAGCTGTTCCCTCAATCGAAAAAGTAAGGCTGGTCAGTTCGGGAACGGAGGCTACCATGAGTGCTGTCAGATTAGTTAGAGCAGCAACCGGGCGTGATAAAATACTTAAATTTACCGGTTGTTATCATGGACACGCGGATAGTTTTCTCGTTCAGGCAGGTTCTGGAGCGCTGACATTAGGCGAGCCAAGCAGCCCGGGTGTGCCAATAGGCGTTACGGCTGATACACTGGTCGCTCCATATAACGACCTTGATTCTCTGGATAAACTGTTATCCGATAATAAAGGAGAAGTTGCGGCGATAATCGTTGAGCCGGTTGCCGCTAACATGGGTTGTGTCCCTCCTAAAGAAGGTTTTCTTGAAGGGCTGAGGGAACGTTGCGATCTGAACGGAACGATGCTGATCTTCGATGAGGTAATTACCGGTTTCCGTGTCGCATTCGGCGGCGCGCAGGAACTTTATGACGTAATGCCCGATATTACGACTCTCGGAAAGATAATCGGCGGCGGTCTTCCTGTCGGAGCTTACGGAGGTAAGGCGGAATTGATGGATATGATCGCACCGGTAGGATCAGTCTATCAGGCGGGAACGCTTTCAGGCAATCCACTGGCAACATCGGCTGGATTAGCGGTTTTGAATGAATTGTCGAAACCGGGAACATATGAGAAATTGGAACAGAGATCTTCCGATTTGGAATTAGGGTTAATAGACGCTATTGAAACAGTGAAAGTGGACGCAACTGTCCAACGGGTCGGTTCGTTACTCTGCTTATACTTTACGGATAAACCGATAAAAAAATTAGAGGATATTCCTGACTCCGTATCGGGGAGATATAAGCGTTATTTTCATTCCATGCTTGATTCGGGAATCTACCTTGCCCCATCAGCATACGAAGCGATGTTTATCTCTCTTGCGCACTCGAGTGAGGATATAGAAGTTACAATTAAGAAGAGTGTCTTTGCACTCGAAAAATCGCGATAAATTATTGGCGCAAATCTTATGAAAAAAGCAATTATGACATGAAATTTTTATTGCCGCTATTTATTATCGAATGGGTAAAATTACTTCGTGAAGAAGGCTTTAAGGTGTTTGTCAGGAAAAGAGGTTGGAAGGTTCTTTGGACAATCATCATTTTCTATGCTATCCGTGACGGGATTCTTTATATCCTGCTGCCGTTCCTGATTTATCTTGGAATATTCTGATCAATAATTTTAGTTACCGTATTAGCTCCCGGCATGATACGGACTCCTCCCTAAAGGTTTTTGCAGATTCAATGTTACACATTCGGCAAATATTCAAAGAATAGAAACAAAGATTTAGTTGGGTAATTAGTCTCGCTTGGTCTGTAACAATGAAATTGATAAAAAATTTGTAGGCAAGGTCACTGTTTCATGCCTTATAACGCTTATTCCCAATCCGTTTATTAAATAAAACTATTAACACTATCTACCGGGTGGAGCATCTTAATTAATGTGAAACCATTTAACGTGGTGGATTTCTCGACTTACGGAAACTTTTTATCATATTTGTAACACTGATTTTCGGCGTTTTCGGCTTATCGCAGCCCGGTCAAGCTAAAGACTTGACTTTGACGATAAGTCCTGAAATTGCGATTGTTTTTTTAGGTGATACAACTCATTTTGTCACCGAAGTTTTGGACAGCTCAGGAAACCTGATCGATACGACCCTCGCCTGGGAGTTTACTACGAACCGGGTAGGGAGCATTGATTCAAACGGCGTATTCTTAGCAGAGGTGGAGGGTCGTATTGCCTCACGAGTAAATCATACCCTAATCAAAGATCTGCCTCACGGATAAGCTTACCCTGGAGTTCAGTAGTAAAATTATCTTTTACAAACAATTCATCCTTCATCCACTCATAATCAAAAGTTAATATAGCCTTTGAACGCCACTGTTTAACACGTCTT
>JACZYG010000015.1 GCA_022571215.1 Fidelibacterota bacterium
GCGTGACTTCCCTCCTGATCGGTCAAAGGTAAAAAAGTAGAAATTACAATTTCCGATTAAAAATATAACCATCAATTAACGCCGTAAATCCAATCTTAGATTTCCAGCGACGGTATTCGTGCCGTTACTTTTCTTTCGATATTCAGGAAGACTTAATAGTTACAAATCCTAAAATACATTTATCGCCTTAGCCATCGCATCCGCACCTGGGAACCCGGCAAGCGGCCCGTTGCATTCGACCATGAGCTTGCTGATGTCTTCGGGACCATCGTGCCTTCCGGCTGTTACCTTTTCAAATACCATTATCATGTTGAGTCCTTTGGCTACAAGGTCATCACCTTCCCGATATTCGAGCGTACCACCCCCTTTATCGTCCATCTCAATATCTCCCAAACTGTACCATTGGCTTATTAAACCTGCTACGTCACCAAAGGGCGGCGGTTCAGGTACAATCCCTTTTTCCGGATTGCCGTCAACGAACATCATTGACATATATGCCATTACGTCAATTTCAAAGAGAAATGCCTCATATCCTGTTTCCGAGAGCGGGAAGTTTATTACTTCAACCCTGGCTTCTCCCTTTTCCCAATCGCCAACTACATAACCCTTTGCGCCAACGAGCGGCTTGTCAATGTAGGTTCTCCTTACAGTTCCCTCATTAATCTCCGAAACAGCCCGAGAGCTTTTCGCAACCGGTTTTTTCTCTTCCATGGAACTACACGAGATTACAGTCATGATGCATATAAGCGCTACCGTGATAAATAAAGGATTGATTCGCATACCTGTCTCCTATTTGATGTGTGAATTAGTAATTACTCCATTCGACCTAACGTATTGAACTGACATCCAGAATGACCTGCCCGGTTTTATCATTGAATTAAGCCATATGGAATTTTGCTATGAATAATATAGGATTAATTAGTCACAATAACAATAAAAACTTCATGAAAAGCAGCTTATCCCATAAAATACGGCGCTCCTTATGAATACAACTATCAAAGCTCTGACTATTTTGTTTCGCATAGGAAGAGAAAACACTTGTTGACGATATTCTAATTTGTTATCTTAGCTACGATATTAGCCGATATTCCGTTGAGGAATAGTTAAGCAAAGTTAGCAACACATTACCTAAAGGAACCGGTAATCGAAAGATCCGCTCATAAATTTCACATCCCTGTAATGGGAACCGGATTCACCATTGATACGCCAATTCGGATTGCCAAGCTTGGTATCTCATCAGTTATTTCAATTATTGACGATATGCTCATGGAACAGATGAGAAAATACCATGCCGAGCGTGTCGGCGAACCTTACGAGGAGATTCCCCGCAAAAGCAAAGACTCACGTGTTCGTAGAATAAGGGAATATCTGAACCTTGTTCACCGTATTGTTAATAAAGAGATGGACTCTTTACGTAAATCTCCTTTTGAACCGGGCAGCGACATCACTCGTTATTACGATATGCTTCCGGACTCGCCCCTAAAAGACGAATATCTAAAGATGCTTAATGAAAAAGACTTGGGACACAGAGAACGAATGCAGGACGAACTCCGCGATAAGGCTGTTCCGGGGAGCGTTGATGTCAATATAATGACTAAGATCGACAGAAATGGAGCGAGGGGCAATGAAGACCTTCCTAAAGGTCAAAGTGACGCGCTTCTTGCTCTCAGAGGTTACGCGGAGAGCACACTGAATTCATCGGTTATCTTCTCCGCGGGTCTTAACCCGAGACTGTACGCATACATAGCCAATTTCGCCGACTTCTTTCCCAACAAGCTCGGAGAGATAAAAAAGAAGATAACGCTCAAAATAAGCGACTTCAGATCGGGCGCCATTCAGGGTAAATTCCTTGCGAAAAAGGGACTCTGGGTATCCGAATTCAGAATTGAGTCGGGACTCAATTGCGGCGGGCACGCTTTCGCCACAAAAGGTAATCTGATGGGTCCGATATTAGAGGAGTTTAAAGAGCAGCGGGAGATTCTTAAAGAAAAGCTATTTGATATTTACACCAAGGCGCTTAATAAGTTCGATAAAATCGTGCCATCCTCCCCGCCTGAGGTCAGCCTTACAGTTCAAGGCGGAATCGGCACAAATGAGGAGAGGAATCTGCTTCATGATCATTACAAGGTTGACACCACCGGCTGGGCTACCCCCTTCCTTCTCGTATCTGAAGTAACCAATTTGGATGACGACCATCGGAAAAGGCTTGCTGACGCGGGCGATGATGATGTGTATCTTAGCGATGCCTCGCCTTTAGGGTTACCCTTCTGGGTGCTAAGAAATTCAGCAGCCACGGAGGAACAACACAGGCTGATCGAAATAGGGAAACCGGGAAGCGATTGCCCCAAAGGCTTTCTAATTTCTAACACAGAATTTACAAAACATCATATTTGTTCAGCTTCAAGAAATTTTATGAGAAGAAAGCTAAATACGCTTGAAACGAATGGATCTTCCAATGGTCTCGCCGAAAAACAAAAAGAAAATGTTCTTGCGAAAGCGTGTTTATGCCGTGACTTGGCAGCATCCGCCACACAAAATTTAAATGTTAAAAGAAACGGCAAAATATTGATCTGCTGCGGACCGGGAATAATTAATTACTCTAAAAAATCCACGCTTGAAGAAATGGTCGATCATATTTACGGCAGGAAGTCGCTTCTCACAAAATCCTACAGACCGCACATGTTCATAAAAGAACTCAGCCTCTACGTTGAATACATACGAAAAGAAGCGGAGCAATATAGTTTTGAACTATCGAACAGAACGCCAAAATATTTCCGCGAGTTCAAAGAAAATATTAAAGAAGGAATTGAGTACTACAGAACTCTCGTAGAAGAATTTATAGAAGAACAACGGGAACGATTTCTTTCCGAACTCGACGCTCTCAGCGCGGAATTTGACGCCATTCTGACCGATAAGTTACTTGAGCTTCAGCCTGCTGAAGTTTCGTAGTATACAGCTGCTTTCTTAATATTCAGTTTTTAAAGTAACAGATCCGAACCGGCATGACGATTTCATTTGATAAGCAGCATTTTTCTGGTTTGAGAAAAATTACCGGACAATAATCTGTAAAAATATATTCCCGACGGCTGTTCGGACGCATCCCAACTGAGTTGATGACTGCCTGCCGATTGCATCCCTCCATCCAGCAGAGCGACTGTCTCACCACTCAAGTTGAAAATTGAGATTTTTACTTCTCCATAAATAGGCAGTTCATAGTTTATGGTTGTTACAGGATTAAAAGGGTTGGGATAGTTTTGTGATAATAAATACGAACGAGGCAGCTCCATAATTTTTTCTGCGGATACAATAAATCCTGCCGATTCGTTTATTCTCAAAACGCGGTTGACGGCAATATCGCTGAATTCCTGTATCACTCCTGATGGCCAATAAACAGTGATATTATCTACTGTTTCCGCTTTGCCGAGACCGAATCCTATCACGAGTGAATTCATCGACGCAAAACTCGCTCCGGCAGCCACCTCTTTATATTGAGTTATGCCACCGGATTCCACTTTAATTTTGGCTCCCACTCCGCTCCTGTTACTTTCTGTGCCTTCTAATTTCACTTTTATCCAATTATTACCTGAATTCGGATTAATGAATAATTTTAATTCGCTTCTTAATACATTGATAAAGAGCAAATCGCCATAACCGTCGTCGTTGAAATCAGCGCACACGCTCGCTCTCCCGTCTCCGGCGTCCGCGAGTCCTATGCTTGACGCTATCTCCGAAAAACCGGCTGTTCCCTTATTTTTATAGAAAACATTGACTTCGCTGTATAGCGAGTCCCAGGACATGGCTCCGTTCACTACATAAATATCCTCATCGCCATCGTTATCGTAATCAAAAAAATTCACTCCCCATGCCATTGTTTTATTCAAGATCCCTAATCTTTCGCCGCTGTCTTCGAATGTTCCATCGCCATTATTCGTAAATAGAAAATCTCTTGCAAGATTTGAAACATAGATGTCTATATCGCCATCATTATCGTAATCGGAAAAATCCACTCCCATACCCGCGCCGACGGGAATATTCAATTCAGCTGCCAAATTAGTGAATGTGCCATCGCCGTTATTATGATATAGAGCGTCCCGTCCGAACTCATTTACTACGTAAATATCAGGGTAATTATCGTTATCATAGTCAAAAACCCCAACCGCTAAATCCGTTCCCGTATACCCGGTGCCCGATGATTCGGTGACATCACTAAATGTGCCGTCACCGTTATTGCGATAGAGCCTGTTGGCATAATCTATGATAGCCTGCGAGCGGTTTAAAACGTAAATATCAAGATTTCCGTCATTGTCGAAATCCATCAATGCCGCGCTTGTGCTTGGTCCGGTATCCCCTACTCCCGCCTCTTCCGTCGCGTCATAAAAAACAGCCGCTCCGTTGTTCAGGAATAGTTTGTTCTCCCCGAAATAATTCGTCAGATAGATGTCCGCATCGCCGTCGTTATCTATATCGCTGCATACAGCTCCCCATCCTTCAGAAAGATCAGCCACACCGGACTCTTGACCAACTTCCGAAAACGTCCCATCTTTATTATTCAGGTAAAGCTGATTTGGAGAGCCCGCGCCATTTGTGATATAAAAGTCTTCACTACCGTCCCCGTCGAAATCGCACAAAGCTATTCCGCCAATATACATGAATCCAACGTGCTGATAATCTATGCCGGCCGATAGCGCTATTTCCTGAAATGTTTTTTGACTCCGAGCGTCGTCGTAGCAAAGCAGCAACAAAATTATTAATGATATATTACGCGGTATCGTCATTTCCGGCAACTCTATAATAAGTATAAGCTTATATTGATCTTATTAACTCTTATGAACCATAACATAAAAGCTAATGATATAATATACTATCCCTAATTAATAAATAATTTGACGATTTATATAAAACAGAAAAGCAGCTGACCAAAGTCAGCTGCTTCCCAATAGTAAGTTTAGCTCGACTATCTAATAGCGTTAATTAGATCATTAGTCGGCTCGAAATGTGGCACTCGAGTCGTTTCTAATCTTGTAGAGCCGTTTGCAATTGAGCTCGCTTCCATCTCTCTTGGAATTCGCGAAGTTGTAAAGGTACCAATCCCCGCGAGATATACCTCTTCATTGTTCCTTAGTGCATTGACTACGTTTGCGGCTAATGCGCTTAACGCTTTATCAGCCTGGATACTTGTTAATCCGCTTTCCGCAGCAATGGCATTTGCTAGATCTTGAGTGGTCATATGCGCGCCTCCTATCTATTAGTTATCCGCGTCTGATGAGATTTATTGCAATTCTTGTACCAAAATGGAGTATTTGCCTGTTTCATTGGTTTACAGCGGTTTTGGACATCATCAATAACTGCGGCAGGATAAGATTACGGTGGTATATCGCCATTTTAATCGCATATATTATTTGAATGAAAACAAAGTATATGAATGGCACCGCTTATTAAAACAATCGGATAATTTTTACGTATGCTTTTTATGCCAACTATTTTACAGGTGACAGGTCATACTTTTAGGGAGAATGCGAATTTAAATGAAGGATAGGGAGATTGAATTGATTCACAAAGCTCAAAATGGGGACAGTTTCGCGTTTGAGCAACTTGTCAGCGGCTATGACAGACAAGTTCTGAGTCTCGCTTATTCTATAGTGGGAAATCCGGACGATGCTCAAGATATTTATCAGGAAGCTCTAATCGCTGCCTATAGAGCGCTCCCAAAATTTCGTATAGAGAGCAATTTCTTCACATGGCTCTATCGTATCGCGGTGAACAAAGCCATAAATTTCAAAAGGAAGAATTTAAAATATCAGGTTGAATCAATTACAAAATCAGGTTCAGACTCTTACGCTCCCGACCATGATTTACGAATTTCTCTCTCGGATACACCCGAAGAAGTGACCGTAAGAAAAGAATTGAAAACTATCATAGATGAAGCTGTTTTGCTTCTGTCAACACGGGAGAGGATGGCGTTTGTATTATGCCATCAAGAAGGATATAAACTTCGTGAAGCAGCAGAACTCATGAATTGCTCCCTTGGCTCGGTGAAGAGCTATCTATTCCGTTCAAGGGAAAAACTTAAAGCCCATTTAAAACCGTACATGGAGAATTAGAATGTCCGCAGACAAACTTAAAGAACAGGTATTGTTATATCTCTATGGAGAATTATCTGATGATGACAATCTTTTATTTGAGGAAGACCTCGCAAAATACGATAATCTCCGAACAATATATGAGGAAGAAAAAAAATTACACGAGCTATACTCACTCAGATCCGATAAAACGATCCCGGATTCGCTATTGCAAGCGAGCAGGTCTGAACTCCGCGAGCGGTTAAGAGAGGAAAACACCGGCTCGACCGCCAAATCACGCTTGTCAAAAGGTATAATCTATATTCTTTTCGGCTCCCCCGTCAAGACGATGGTCGCGCTCTCCATGCTGACAATCGGTATCCTTTTGGGAAAGTATGTCTCTATAGAAGTGGATTTTGATGACGGCATAGAAGTCCATCAGCGAACAGCTTTGATGGATGGAAATATATCAAGCGAACTTTTGGGTTCTGATGCATTGGAGATAGCCGACATGAAGATTATAGCCTACGACGCCGATTCGGAAGAGATAACAATTTCGGTTGATGCGGTTGCAAGCGTTAGTATCAGAGGGAATATCAGTAATAATAAAATTCAGACCATTTTGGCAGCCGCTCTTCAAAGTGATTTAGGTCCGTCAATTAGGTTGAAATCCATTGAATTGCTTAAAATGAATATTGAAAAGAAAGAGATAGTGAATGCCTTGATACAGGCGCTTCAAGGTGATGATAATCCGGGCGTCAGGCTGAAAGCCGTAGAAGCGCTCGCTCCGTACACGGATAATACGGACGTAAAGAACGCATTATTGAATACGCTGAAAAGAGACGGGAATGCCGGTGTGCGTATTCAGGCTATTCTTGCCTTGAAGGACAATAAGGATCCAAAAGTATTGGAAGTTTTAAAACATAAGATGGAATCAGATGAAAATGAATATATCAGACACCAGTCAAAGGAATCGGTATCCGGTTGGACAATAGATAAAACAGGACGCGAGATCTGATCGCGCAGGAGAAACATAATGAAATCACTGAAAATCACGCTCGTTCTTTTATTATCGCTATCAACGCAGGTTGTCGCTTTATCTCAAGAAAGAGGAAAAATAACCAGAGAACGGGGCGAATTTATTGAAACGATCGACAAAACTTACAAAGTAAAAAAAGGAGGTTCGCTTTTTCTCAGCTCCGACCAGGGTCCTATCTATGTTGAAACATGGTTTGAGGATAAAGTGCGTGTTGTTGTAATCAAGAGGGCTGACGTTAGAAACGAGTCGCGCGCTGAAGAGATATTCGAAGAGATTGAGGTAACCATAACCAAATCGGGCAAAGACGTTACGGTCAAGGCTAGAACGCCATGGAGGCGAAGAAAAAGAAGTTCCGTCCTCTCTTTTGAAATTACCGTACCATATAAATATAACGTGGATGTTGAAACCGACGGCGGCAGCATACGAATAGCTGATCTTGAAGGCAACCTAAACGCGGAAACTGCCGGTGGCAGTATTAAAGTCGGGCAAATATCGAATGGTGACCTAAATGTTGAGACTGCGGGCGGCAGCATCAAGATAGTTGGGATTAAAAATGGCAACGGAATAGCAAGTACAGCAGGCGGCAGCATAAAAGTAGGCGATGTATCCGGTGATCTTAAAGTTCATACTTCCGGCGGCAGCATCGAATTGGGCATAATCGGAGGCAAAGCGAAGGCTCATACTTCCGGTGGCAGCATTAAGGTCAAGGAAGGCGGCATTGACTTAGACGCCTCCACTTCCGGCGGAAGCATCTCTGTTAATTACGCAAACGGTCCCGTGAAAGTTCGCACGTCCGGCGGAAGCATTTCCATTGGCGACACAAAAGGTGATATTGACGCAAGTACAGCCGGAGGGAGTATCCACATAGGTGAATCCGGCGGTCGGGTCAACGCAAGCACTGCCGGCGGCGGCATAAGCGTCGAAGGTTCGCAAGGACCGGTAATAGTTGAAACAGCCGGCGGAAGCATAGAAATCACCAATGCCCGGGGATTCATAGAAGCGGTAACAGCGGGTGGAGATGTGGAAGCTGAACTGATCGTCAGCGACAAGAATATAGATACTCATGTCACTCTTGAAACAGCCGGAGGAGATATAACGCTCTATCTTCCCGCCGAACTCTCAGCCACTTTTGATGTTGAACTTGAGATTACACGTCGCGCCTGGAGAGATTACAAGATATATTCGGATTTTCCGCTTAGCATAAGCGACGATGCTGATGGGTGGCGAGGAAATAAAATCATAATTGCCGAAGGTGATATAAACGGCGGTGGTGATAAGATCAAAATAAGAACTAAGAACGGTGATATTCGTATCAAAAAGATCAGATAACTTATTCACGCCCAATTTTGAAGCCCCGTATCTGTTGATCGATTCGGGGCTTTTTAATTGATGTCAACCACCTTCCGCCTTAATTCCCCGCCATACCGATGCCGTGTCCGGCTTTGCCGTACGGACGGCGCGGACTGCTGCCTCTTCGAGACTTCCCCTCCTATTTATAATGGGGAGATGAAAAATTCCCCTCTATCGGAACCCTACCCGACATCGGTTAAGCGGGCAAAGACGACGAATCTCCCCTCCTTACAAAGGAGGGGATAAAGGGGTGGTTGTATTATAATTTGCACCGTGATGTGTGGTCGGCTTTTTAGCGTGCGGTCAGGGCAAGCCCTAACTCGCACAATAAGACTAAGCGGGTTTTTATGGAGTGCTCCCAACGGTGTTCCTACGGAACATCAACTGTGTGCTGATTAGGCAACAAGCCTCTCAACCGCCACGAATCAATTATTCCTAAGCACAAAAAAATCCCCTCGTGGGGATTGTCGGGAAAAAGTGTTACCGGGGGAGTGATTAAAGCGCTTTGGCGCTCATCTCTTTGGCGACCATCGCTATCTTCTGCTGCGCTTCGATAGATGTAAAGCATTCGAGCGCTTTGCCGTAATCAACTTCAGCCTGTTCCGCGTCTTTCGTCTCTCTGTGCAGACGCGCTATCTCAAGGTGGGTCTCGCCCTTATTGAGGGAGTTGTCGTGACGCTCGTTGATCCTGAGTGAGTTGCCAAGATAGACCTCGGCAAGGTCGAACCTGCCGTTCTTCTTATGGTTCATGCCCATAAGCTTGTAAACCTCTGCTACGCCGAGCCTGTCCTTCATCTCACTGAATATCTTGAATGCCTTGGTGGCAAGAAGAACAGACTCGTCTATCTCGTTCTTCTTATGATAGATCTCTGCCTTCTCCAGGTAAGAGAGACCGGCGATACGTTCGTCGCCCGCGCGCTCGGAGAACCTGAGACCGTCATCAAGTTTACGCTCCGCCGCTTCAAGGTTGCCCTTGTTCTTATAGGCGATGCCGATATTATGATGTATCAGAGCTCTCAGAGGATCGTTGTTCATGTTGCCGAGTGTCTTGAGAGCAGAGTTGTAAGACTCCAGGGCGCTGTCATGGTCGCCGCGGATATTGAGTATGTTGCCGAGGTTCATGTAGATCTTGAGCAGAAGTTCACGATCCTTGTTCGCTACGGCTAACTTCTTGGATGATTCAAACGACTCTAACGCGTTAGAGAGTCTGCCCGTCTCGGCATAAAGAATACCAAGTGTGTTGAGGGTAGCGGATAACGCTTTGGTGTCACCCGAGTCTCTTAAGTATGACTCTGCCGTGTTGAACTCCTCAAGAGCTCTCGACCAGTTAGCCTGCTTGGCGAATATCTCGCCTAAGAAGCGGCTCGCGGAACCCTTGAGACTCTTGTTCGTCTCGCTGTCGGGACGACTCTTGATCTCGTCTAAAAGGTTCATCGCGCGGTCAAACTGATTAGCGGCTATAGACGCTTCCGCTATCGCTAACAGCAACGCGTCATAAGAATCTCCGCTTAACTGTTCCTGTGATACGCTTAAGATGATTTCAAATTTGGTGTCTATGGTAAGGTTGCTACGGTCATTCTTGGTAAGGTCTGTCGGTAGGATAGTCCGCCATGTCTCTCGCAGCCCGGTTTCGTTACTCTTAAGAAGCTTCGTAACCTTCCGGCTGAAACCTCTGCCGCAAGCCTTAGAAGCGATCTTTAAAACGTCTGCTGTGAAAGTCTCGGTAGCCATAACTATCTAACCGTGCTCCCCGTTGTCAATGAAATGATGGACGCGGTAAGTATCATTGTCAATGATAACAGTTCGCTCATGTCGCTTACCTTATATGCCGTAAGATTCAACATCTTACCTTAGTATGCCCATCCGTAACGTGTGAAATGATTGATGTAGAATACGAGTGTCTTTTCCTCTTCGTTTACAGTGTACTCTACTACCTCACCACCCGTACCGTCATCTAATATGAAGTAGACCTGTATCAGGTAGGGATCACCGTCAAAACCAAGAGCATCATAATTCAACGTGACCTTTACATCGGTGTTGAATGTTATGCTCGGTAAGAACTCTACCTCGGCTGAACAGGGATTCTTTCCATCCATACAGGTTACCTGTACCGATATCGTTGTGTTGTCGTCAACCGCTCCGGCAGGTATCTCTACCGTGTTGCCAAATGTCTTCTGACCGCCGACCGAACCACCGGCGCTAACCGTGATCGTCTTCTCCGCCACATTTGATTTGTTGAGCGCAGTCAACTTCGCCATTGATTTCGGGCTCCACTTTAGAAAGTTCACACCTTCTAATGATGTAGCCGCTCCTGCTACCGAAGCAGATGTCTTAGCCGATTCCGGCGCCGTCGTCGCTGCGTAATCGCAAGCAACGCTCAGCAACATCGCTACTACTGTTAACGGTAAAAGCAGGTTTCTGAAGTGCTTTCTGCTTGTATTCATTGTTCGTACCTCCGCGTCCTTTATTTTAATAGTCAATTTTTTGAAAATAGTTTTGATTGTGCTTCCCTCTCCCATAACGTCAATAATATACGACATGCCTGAATATTGTCCGTGATGACTGTCACAATTTGTATAAAAATTATATATTCCCTACTGCATTGTTAATTAAAGAGTTACAGCGCGTATATATATAGTTCAGGTCAGCTGTATGCTTTAATTCCCGTTCAAACCGAGTAAAATCGTTACTTCTTCTTTTAATTCTGAAAGTTTAAAAGGTTTTTTTAAATATTTTGATACACCGATGTCCATAAGTTTCTTCTCCGTTTCCTCATTCAGAGTGGAAGAAACCACCATAATTTCTGCAGATTTGTAATCATCAGTATCTTTCACCCTCTTGATCACCTCATATCCATCGATTTTTGGCATGTTTAAGTCTATTATTAACAGATTTGGAACCGAGTTTCCTATCTTCATAAGACCATCATAGCCGTCTGTGGCTGTATCTACCTTGAGATCACGGTTGAGACTCTCGAGGGTAAGGACAATAGTTTTTATCATTCCGGGATCGTCATCTATAACGAGCACTTTTAATTCTGTACTGCCTAAAATTGACTCGTCGATAGGCATATGGTTTTCTTTCAAAAAGCTGATAAAATCACTTTTTGTAACCTTAAAATGACCCATAGGAGTCTGAAAACCTGAAAGGTGACCTTCTCGTATCCACCGTTTCACGGTAGTAACGTTTACCTCGCAATAACCCGCTATATCCCCCGTTGATAAGTATTTTTTGTCCATCATCATAATATTAGAACGCTCGATTTACCTCTTTGTTCCTATTTGTACGATATAATTACTTTTCTCAAATTGCCCTATAGACTTGGGAATATAGCATTTGCCTCATTCAATTACAACCTATTTTTTAAAGTAATGAAGCAATTTCAATGGTTACACGATATTTATCTAATACAATAAATTTCATATTCAGTAGGTATTTCTTGCTTGACTTGGAGCGTATCAGGATATACTTTTCAATTTCTGGGAATTATCCTTTTTCTAAAGACAGATTAGGCGGCAGATATTTTAATTATAACTGATTTTATAGATGTTATCCCTACCTAAATTTGCTCGAATAACCGTCTTCTCGGTTGTAGCTTTTATCACCGTTTTCCTTGCTACTATTAACTCAGGAAGGTTATCCGATTGGCCGCAAGTCGGCGCGGTGTTTTCTTTCGAAAACAAGCAGGCTGTTGTCCTTGAAATCAATGAAAACGAGAAAGACATAAGAATTGGGGACACCTTACTCTCCATAGACGGGAATAGTGTTGATAATAAATTCAATTTATTAAGAGAGTTATGGGCGAAACCTCTTACAACCGAAAGAACTTTCCTCATCAAACGCAATGGAGAGACGCTCTCACTGTATATAACGCTCAGGAATCGTTTTTCGAACACGGAAATAATCCTTAGAATTCTTTTAGCAGCGCTGTTATTGGCGTTAGGTATGTTTATTTTTTACAAACGTATGTTGATCCATTCTGTCCGCAATCTGTCGTATATATTTATGCTTCTCGCGTTCTCTGTGAGTGTACCCATAAGTGAGCGTTCGGGGATTGACCTGTTCAGTATAGTTATTCCTTTATGGTGGTCGGTACTCTTTGCTATGATTCCTCCCATAACTCTGAATTTTGCTCTACGGTTTCCCTATAAAAAGGAAATACTAAAAAAGCGGCCTTATATCGCTTTTCTAATTTATCTGCCTACCGTGATTTTCATTCCCATTCTTTTATCCGCGCTCCTTGAAGGAGGTCTTTATCAGGAACTCGTAGCCTATCCTCTGTATGACATAACTTATAAGCTGTTCACCGGCTATATGCTCATTTACATACTGATCGCTTACTTTATTTTATTCAAGGTCCTGCGTAATCCGATGGAAAGAAAGCAGAAGATGCAGGTACTTTGGTTTATCTACGGGTCCGCTGTCGGTCTATTTCCATATTTGTTTCTGCGTGTATTACCTAAAATATTAGGATTCGAAACTCTTATATCGTGGGAAGTGGTTCTTCTGACGCTATTTGCGGTGCCGATTTCGTGGGCTATTTCCGTCTTTGGCTACCAGCTCTTCGACGTCGAAGTCGTCATCAACAGAAGTTTAGTCTATTTCACCGTGTTATCCTCTCTCGTAACAGTATATATAATTATAATTTATCTTTCTTCCTTATATTTAGGCACTTTTTATGATCTGAATGACAGGATGTTCACGACTCTGACCATCGTTGGAGCCGCGTTGTTGTTTGAGCCGGCGCGAAGAAGGATACAATATCTCATAGACAGATTCTTTTACCGCGATTGGTACAGCTATCGAAACACACTCCTTCAACTCGGCAGACAGCTCTCCTCTATCTCAGACCCACACGCTCTTTACGCGGAATTAGTCAAACAACTTGTTGAAATACTTTATCTTCACAACGCTTTCTTTTTTGAACTTATAGAGGAAAAACCGGGTAACATTCACACCTTCCGTCTTTCTACGGCTCAAGGCTTGACCGAAGAAGAGATTTCGAGCAGTGACAACCTAAGCGGCGGTATTGATTTAGAGATGTCTTCACCGATAATGACACGGTTCGTCGAGAAATTAGATCCGATACATGTTGACCAGATTTGGATATTTCCCGATCTGCCCGAAGGCTTAAAAGCGCTTCGCCGGGATATGGACAATTTCCACTCTCAGCTGTTTGTGCCTATCGCGCTCAACAATAAGCTGATAGGCATTATGTGCTTAGGGAAAAAACGTTCCGGCGCGAGCTTCTCTTTCAAAGACATTCAGCTGCTGAAATCGCTGCAACACGAAGTAAACATAGCCTTGAAGAACTCGGACCTCATTCGGGGTCTTATCGAAGCTGAACGACTCGCATCTCTTGGCGAAATGTCCGCGAAGATAGCCCATGAAATAAATAACCCGCTCACCGTTATAATAATGAACGCTCAATTGGAGCTTGAAAAGGAGCAAAACTCGGCAATGAGCGACACTCTTAATCTTATCGTCAAACATTCTAAAAATATAAAGGAATTGACCAGAGGTTATATGAACCTCGGCAAATCCGTAGAATTTGAAAAGAAAAACTTGCTTCTCAGCGAGGTACTACACGCTACGGTTAATTCATTAAAGCCGCTCGGACAACTTAAATATGTAACTTTGGAAGAATCCTATGCCGACGGTGAACCGGAAGTTTTTGCTGATTTTTCAAGCCTCGAGCAAGTATTCAGGAATCTTTTGCTGAATGCGGTTCACGCTTCAGCCGCTAATCCGATGAGGAAAATAGTCGTCGGCGTTAATCCCTTTGAAAATGGTGAATTTGTTGAGGCTTTTGTCTCTGATAACGGTACCGGGATCGAGCCCGAAATAATCGGTAAGATTTTTGACCAATATTTTTCCACCAAAAAAGAAGATATGGGCACCGGACTCGGTCTTTCTGTTGTCAAAGAGATAATCGAGACAGTTCACAATGGTAAAATATCCGTTGAATCCGAGATCGGTAAAGGAACCGTGTTCAAAATACTGCTTCCGGCGGTAAGTCCGGCATAATTATAGCTGAAATGACTTAGGGAATATAAATCCTCTAATACTTGTAATCTAAAGCGTTTTGCAACGCCGCATTACAACCGTCAGCCGTCGGCTCAGCATGTCCGGGACACAATGCAGTCGCGGAAAGTTCAAGAAGTCTTTTCACCTCTTCTCTTGCCTGTTCATACGGAGGCATATTTTCTCCTATCGGAAAGCGATACGGTCCTCCCTCGCTCTGAGTAATCAGGTCTCCGCAAAATAGAACCGTTGTGTCGTCGGTGTGAGTGTATAGAAGGTGACATGTATTTTTGAACCAGTTGCCCGCAACCGCTTTTATTCCGGCAGGAAGCTTATCTCCCTCACCGTACCAATGGTCCGGCTCTTCGTCGAGTCCTTTAGAACCGACCGGCGCATAAACCGTAGCGCCAAATTCTTTCCGATAACGCCATGATGAGCGTTGGTGACCACCGGCGCTGAGTATGACATATTTGGTTTCCGCTACTTCATGGGTTATCTCATCTTCAAGCGTTACAGGATCGATGACGACCAATCCGTCACTGCTCTTTAACGCATAGCCGTCACCTCTAAAATCACCTATCCGCTCATCGTTGATTCTGAAATGAAGTAACCACGGAAATACGTAATTTACTTCACTCGCGCGCGCTTTAGGTTCCGACATTCAACACTCCTTTTTATTGTTATTTATTTTTCTTCATCTTGATAAGACGGTCTTCTCCCCCGCCCCATAAAACGCCTGATCAACAGAAAGAACAACAGCAGCGCCGTCCCCTGATATAGAAGCGAATACTTGCTGTTGAAGAATCCTTCAGACTCTTTTTCCACTATCGTAAGATTCGCTGAGAAAAAAGGCAAAACGCTCTTCGTGATACGGTTGTGTATCCGATTCAAGTTGTCCCCGTCATACAACTCGAACCGGTGGTTGATATTCCACTCCTTGAGCTTAACGGAAAATTGTCCGTTAGAGTTCATATGCTTGTCAGCAAAACCCAAATCGAATTTCAACGCTTTCGGATGACCGTCAATTTCGATTATAGCGTTCATATATTTTATCAGCAATTCGTCATTTGTAAGAGAGAACGAAAGCCACTTTTCCCAGGCCATTTCGTTCAAAACTTCTTCGCCGTTTTCATAAACATAAGGCAGGTCGCCCATGAAAGGCTTATTCTGAGCGTTCGGAGAGAATGCAGCCGCTTTCGAGATCATAATTCGCGTAGAATAACTGAGTGAGTCGAACGAAGAGAGTTCGCTCATCGTTGAAGCTTTCAGCATCCGCTCCTTATTACTTTCGAGAAAACCGGAACCTATATAAGGTTCGGCAACGCTCATTCCGTAAACGGCGCCGAACTTGTCGGGATTATTCAATCCGATCCAAAGCGCTCCGAATCCGCCCATCGAATGACCCGCGATTCCCCTTCCCAATGGACTTTTCACCGTTCGATAATTTTTATCTATCTCAGAAACGAGGTCTTTAACGATAAAATCCTCCCAGCCGCCCGCCACTCCGGAATTGACGTACCAACTCCCGCCGTATCTGTTCTTCGCGCCCGGCATAATTATCAGCATCGGTTGGATAGTCCCCTCCTCAACAAGATAATCCGCTACATCCGCAATGCTCCACCCCCTTCCAAGCCACTCCTTGCCCGAAGTCCACAGTTGATAATCCGCATCATAGCCGTGCAGCAGGTAGATAACGGGATACTCTTTTTCTTTGTTTTCCTCATCGTGATATCCGGGAGGGAGATAAACGATGACATTTCTGAGGGGCGAATCACCAAGCAGGTTCCCTTCTAACGAAGGACTATTTACGGTGATGGGCTGGAGCCTATCCGCTTTTTCACTCTGCGCAAAGATGGAAGCCGAAAATGAAAAAGAGAGCATGATTATTTTGATCAGTGAATTATTGGTCATGCGGTAACTTAACGGTTTTTCACTTTGACGGCAAGAAATTCATGCGGGTCGGAATTTTTACAATCCCGCCTTAGGCGGCGACAGACTTACCGTGCTCACAAGTCAACCACCCCTGCCTCTTCGAGGCTTCCCCTCCTTAAAAAGGAGGGGGAAAGTCACCGTCATTGCGAGACTTAATTCATTAGGTCGAAGCAACCTTATAATCGCAATACAGAAAGACCCGAGTTTACTTCGTCGTTTCTCTCCTCGTAAAGACGGCACATTATACCACTCTTAATACGCCCTGACCGCACTCACGAGTCAACCACCCCTGCCTCTTCGAGGCTTCCCCTCCTTCAAAAGGAGGGGAAAATAATGCTCCGCAGGAGCGGGCCTGCCCGACTAATGTCAGGCGGGGGATATTATCTATCGGTAATTTCTAATTTAACCAAATAGGATAAATCACACCCCTCGTCCGTCAGATGACGGACACTTCCCTCAAGGGGAGAGGTTGATCGTCTTTGCGAGGATTGGACTCCTCGCAAAGACACGGAACTGAGCTCGGGTCTTGCCCTGACCGCACTCATAAAACAACCTCCCACATTTCCCTTGATTACACCACTTCTTCCTTAGTATCATACTATTCACTCATCGTTTGAATCGATGAAAAATTGGAGAACAAGAATGAAACAACTACGCCTTTTTGCAGCATTACTACTGCTGATTACTTTTTCTACCTGCTCCACCCGGCAGGCAGGAAAACAAACTTCCGAATCCTTTGAACCTCCTTTAACCGCAACCATTCCGATTAACCCGAACGTCATAAAGGGAGAATTGGAAAACGGTATCAAGTATCTAATCCTTGTGAACAAAAAGCCTGAAAATCGAGCGGAATTGAGGCTTGTCGTAAATGTAGGTTCCGTGTTAGAAGCTGATGACCAGCAAGGACTTGCGCATTTCACCGAGCACATGGCTTTCAACGGTACCGAGCACTTTGCGAAGCATGAAATCATCGATTATCTCGAGTCAATAGGCACACGTTTCGGGGCTGACTTGAACGCATATACGAGTTTTGATGAAACTGTTTATAAGTTAAGAGTCCCGACCGACAGCATCGCGATAGTTGAAAAAGCGTTTCTAATACTTGAGGACTGGGCAAAGGGAATCACCTTCTCCGATGAAGAGATAGATAAGGAAAGAGGTGTCGTTATTGAAGAGTGGCGTCGTGGTCAGGGCGCCGAAATGAGGATGTTCAATAAGCAGCTCCCTATTCTCTTCAAAGATTCGCGCTATGCCGAACGCTTACCCATAGGGAAGAAGGAAATTTTGGAGAGCTTCCCGTATGAAGCCGTAAAACGTTTTTATAAGGATTGGTATCGCCCGGAACTGATGTCGGTCATCGCCGTCGGGGATTTTGACCCCGAATGGATCGAGGGTTTGATTCATGAGCATTTCAGCCGTATTCCCGCAAGCGAAACCGTGAAAACACGTGAGATATTCCGTATTCCGGATCACGCGGAAACTCTCACCGCCATAGCATCAGACCCTGAGGCTACAGGTTCCAGAATAGCTATCTACTACAAGGTCGAGCCGAAAGAACAAAACAGTCACGGCGCGTATCGCGAAGGAATCATAACCAATCTCTACAATAACATGCTGAACAATCGGTTTCAAGAATTGCTGACCGAGCCGGATGCGCCCTTCTTATATGGATTTTCCGCGCAAGGCAGATTCGTCCGAACCAAAGAGGTTTACTATCTCGGCGCGGGTGTCGGCGACAATGGAATCGAGAGAGGTGTGGAAGCGCTGCTCACGGAAGCGGAACGGATTGCAAGATACGGGTTTACCGAATCTGAACTCGAACGGAATAAAGTCAGCATCATGCGCAGCATGGAAAAGGCATATTTGGAGCGGGACAAAACCAATTCACGTTCGTATGCGGCTGAATATATCAGGCACTTTCTCGTTGGAGAACCGATTCCCGGTATCGAGTATGAATATAATCTTTACAAGCAATATCTCCCCGGCATCTCAATCGAGGAGATTAACGCGCTTGCCCGCAGCTGGCTGCCCGACGAAAATCGTGTAGTGCTGATAAACCTGCCCGAGAAAGAAGGTATCAACGAGGTGAGAGAATCAGATCTGCTTGCCATCTTCAGCAGTGTTGAATCATCCGATCTCGAACCATACGTAGATGCGGTATCCGACGCTCCTTTACTGCCCGACTTAGCAGAACCTTCCGGCGTCTTATCCACACGCTTCATAGAGGAGATCAACGTCCACGAACTGACGTTGACTAATAACGTTCGCATCTTGATGAAGAAAACCGATTTCAAGAACGATGAGATACTTTTCAGGGCATACAGCAGGGGCGGCAGATCCCTCCTCAGCGATGAGGATATAGTAGCGGGCAGAACGGCAACCGATATTGTCGGTGAAAGCGGATATGGAACTTTTAATTATATCCAACTTAAAAAACGGTTGGCGGGTAAGATTGTCAGCGTATCCCCTTACATCGGTTCGATGATGGAAGGGATCACAGGTTCATCCTCGCCCGAAGATTTAGAGACGATGTTTCAACTTATACATCTTATCTTCCAATCTCCACGCAAGGACACTACCGCTTTTTTAGCGTATAAAGAACGGATGACGGGGTTTCTCCAAAATCTCAGAGCGCGTCCTGAAGCAGCATTCCGGGACACCGTATCGGCGATACTGACACAGCGGAGTCCCCGCTACCGTCCATGGTCTATAGACTTCATAGACGAGTTCGACCACGACAGGTCGTTTGAGATTTTCCGCGACCGGTTCGCGGATGTAGACGGCTTCACATTCATTTTTGTCGGCAATTTCGAGATAGACGAACTGACCGAACTGGCTCAAACGTATCTCGGTAGTCTGCCGGCGCTAAACAGAAACGAAAATTGGCGGGACGACGGAGTTGACCCCCCTGTCGGAGTCATCAAGCGGAGCGTGTTCAAGGGACAGGAACCGAAAAGTTTTACGCGATTCGCTTTCACGGGTGATTTTAAATGGAATCGCCAAAACAGATACGAGTTAGCTTCAATGGCGAAAGTACTTGGTATCAAGCTGCGGGAAGTGCTGCGGGAAGATCTCGGCGGAACATACGGCGCGCGGGTACGGGCGACAGCGCAAGAGTTTCCGGATCAGGAATACCGCGTGGATATTTCATTCGGAAGCGCTCCCGAACGAGTCAGCGAACTTTCCGAAGCCGTGCTTTTGCAGATAGACAGCCTGAAGAACTTCGGCACTACCGATAAATATCTCACAAAGGTCAAGGAGATTCAGCTTCGCAGTCGCGAGACAGACCTGAAGGAAAACGGGTTTTGGGTCAGCGCTCTCGAAAACATCGCTAAACATAACGGGGATTTTTCTGATATGAACAGCTATGACGAGCTTGTGGAATCACTCTCCCTCGAAACCATCCAAAATGCCGCACGAAAATATCTCAATGATAATAATTACGTGCAGGTTTCACTCTATCCTGAGGGATTCGAAGAATGACGATTTATTAGGCTCATCTACGAGCCAGAATTTGCAACGAAGTTCCTACGGAGCAAAGACAGGTATAGGTGAGGCTGCCTGCATTATGTAACTCTTGACACACCCCGCCCTTCGGGCACCCCTCTTAATAGAGGGGTGGATTCGAATCCAAAGGATGAGAAGACGGGGTGTGTCAAGAGTTGAAGATTAACGTCATTGCTAAAAACAGACTACACTGATAAATATTTAGTCGTTTCCAATTTGCGCGTTTAATAGTACATTCTACATTAAACGCACTACTCGCAATTAAATAGAATTCAAAACGGAGGCAACACCTTGAAAAGAAGACTCACTATTTATTCAGCGCTACTTGCGCTTTTAACACTCTCATGTTCTGCTGAGGTCATAACGGATGACGCAACACAGGAGAATCCCGCTGTCGCCGAGCTTCACCGACTCTTTGATGACGATTGGGAACTGACACTGATAGAGAATCCTATCTTTGCGACTATGCTCGGAGACAAGCGTTACAGTGATAGGCTATCAGTTGTTTCTGTCGCTCACAGCGAAGAGCTCAATCAGATAAACAAAGAGTTTCTTGCGCGTTTGGAAGCGATAGACCGCTCCGCCCTCCCTAAGAACGAAAAGCTGAACTACGACATCTATAAGCTGCTGACCGAAGACGCGGTTGAGAGCGCTGAATTCAAATCCTACCTCCGACCGATAACGAATAGAGGCGGATTTCATATTTCTTTTCCGGAACTGCCTAACAGGATTCCCCTGAACAATGTAGAGGATTACTCGAACTATATCGCTCGTCTGAATGCGTTCAAGGAATATACCGAATCACATATCGCGGTGATGCGTGTCGGAATGGAAGGCGGATACGTCCTTCCCAAGATAGTTCTTGAGGGCGCCGAGGAGACCATCGAACCGCACATAGTCACCGACGCAACCGAGTCCCTTCTTTACAAACCATTTGAAAAATATCCGAAAGGAATAGATGAATCCGATCAAGCGCGGTTGACCGGAGCGGGTGTGGACGCTATCATGAACTCGGTCGTTCCCGGTTATAAATTGTTCCTCGATTTCATGGAGAACGAATATCTGCCCGCATCAAGCGATGAGATCGCCGCTTCCTCCCTGCCGAACGGAAAAGCGTATTACGAATATCGCGTCCGCTCCTTCACCACTTTAGACGTGACACCGCAGGAGGTTCACGACAGAGGACTGTCGGAGGTCGCGCGTATCCGAGCCGAGATGGACGAGGTTATCAAAGAATCAGGGTTTGAGGGAGATTTCAAAGCGTTCGTTGAATTCCTCCGCACCGATGACCAATTCTACGTTGACTCGCCCGAACAACTTATGAAGGAAGTCGCCGTCGTTCTTAAAAAAATGGACGGGCAACTGCCGAGCCTCTTCGGGAAGCTGCCGAGGATGCCTTACGGAATAAAAAAAGTGCCGGATTTCATCGCGCCGAAAACAACAACCGCATATTATAATCGTCCCTCAGGCGACGGCACGAAGGCGGGCTTCTATTTCGTGAATACGTACGATCTGCGTAGCCGACCGACTTACGAAATTCAGGCTCTCTCTCTGCACGAGGCTGTACCCGGACATCATCTCCAGATAGCGATTCAACAGGAACTTGAGAACCTGCCGACTTTCCGGCTCTACAGCGGTTTTACGGCTTTCACAGAAGGTTGGGCGCTCTACGCCGAACGGCTTGGTCTTGAGGTCGGCTTCTACGAGGACCCTTACTCCGATTTCGGTCGACTGACCTACGAGATGTGGCGGGCGCTCCGTCTCGTCGTTGATACAGGGATGCACTACTTCGGCTGGTCACGACAGCAAGCCATCGACTATATGGCGGAAAACTCCGCCCTGACTCTACATAACATCACCACGGAAGTCGACAGGTACATCTCCTGGCCCGGACAGGCGCTTGCCTACAAAACAGGCGAACTGAAAATCCGCGAACTGCGCGCCCGCGCCGAAGACAAACTTGGCAAATCTTTCGATGTCCGCGCCTTCCACGATGTCGTCCTCGGAAGCGGCTCCGTCCCACTCATGGTCCTTGAAGCCAATGTGGATGAATGGATTGCGAGTGAGATGGGGAGGTAGGAACAAGTGGGTAATAAATCTTCAGTGGCAGTCAGGACTTGTGAAGTCTCGCCATTGTGGTGGTCCTGACGCTGTTTGGCATTTTATTGCGGTCAGGATGAATCCTGACTCGCACACGGGAGGGGAATCTAAGGAAAATATTTTTGAAACGTAGGCCGCCTTTTTTAAATGAGAGTTCCAGGATATTTTCTATTATGAGCACACCCCGTCCTTCGGACACCCCTCTTTTTAGAGGGGAACTTTAATCCCATCTTCGATGGGATACACGCTGCTGGGATGAGATGTCAGGCGAGGGGTGTAATCGTTCGGTAACGATAATTTTGGAGTGCATTTACTGCGTCAATGCAACATCAACACAGTTGATGTACTCCATATATCACACACTCCATTTTGCCCCGGTGGCAATGCCACACTCAAGGGATGAGGCTTTCCCTGACCCGCACCTTACCGTCTTTCCGAACCTCGATTTATTGAGGTGAAGGAATCTCAGAACTATCCTCAATCGCAATTATGAGATTGCCGCGTCGCTATGCTCCTCGCAATGACAATCGCAAGCGGTCGCAGTACCTATTCTAACTCGCGCATTGTTAACTATCATCCCTCCCGCGGTTCCCGCCTTTTTAGCATGAGGTAGAGATAGTAAACGGCGAGGGCGGAAAGAATGTGTTTCAGCGTGTGACCGCTTAGTAGACCATAGTTGACAGAATAGAGCTCCCGGTCGCTTAATTCGGTGAATTTGGAGAGCATGAATAATCCGAACGCGTAAAGCAGATAGCGACCGAGCGTGTACCGTCCCTTATACATAAGGAGAACCGCCGTGATGGCAAGGAATGTGACAGATTGCAAATAGATATAAATTCTCAGGTCGTCCGTGTAGCGCCAATACAAAACGCTGAGCATTCCGATAACCACTGCCGGAACGAGCAAAAACTTTTCGATTTTAGGGTTCACGAACTCTGTCAGCACGGCGCTGAATAGCCCCATAAATCCTATCATCATAGGCAATCTGTCCCAGACGAGAGCGGCATCGTTAGGGTTCCAATGGTAATATCCGGAACCGAACGAAACGATAGTGACGCCAGCGAACATCGTTGTCCATGAGTAGCGCGCCTCACTACTGAGATGTGTGATAGCGAAAACGGAACCAATCATTCCGACTATGAAGAATAGAAGATTCGAGCTGACGTCGAAGAAATTAGGGATGCCGAAGAACGTTCTGTTATCCGCGAAATTGTGATATGGCTGATACTGCTCGATCTCACCGATGAGCATCACCGCAATAAGTAAAACGGCGAAGAGCGATAGGAGTATGATGATCTTCTTATGTTCGTCAAGTTCTTTCAACTTTTATCAACCCCTAACCCCCACATACCATTAATTACCGTCTTTGCGAGACCTGATTTATCAGGGCGAAGCAATCTCAGATTTTGGGGTAGCAGGAAAGAGATGAGATTGCTTTGTCATCCGTCAACTGACGGACGAGGGGTGTCATAGCTCGATGACAATAATTCTGGAAAGAACATCAAAATCACACATCCGTCACTCTGTGCCTCCTCCCTCGAGGGAGGAGGTTTACACACCCCGCCCGCCAGCCAGACATCGGTCTGGTTGATAGAGGGAAACATTAATCCCCGTTTGTGAATTAAAACAAATTTCCTTCATCGCCCAACATCGCCTTACGGATGAGAGGTATCGGAGGTCCACCGAACGACAGGAATTTATCGTGAAATTCCTTCCACGTTCCATTCGTCCCCTTTGCCGCCATCCAATCTTCACGAAGTTTCCTTATCATCAGTTTGCCCATCGTATAATTCAAATACGGCGGATCGTAAGTACCCCGCGCCGATTGCTGTTCGGCGTTTCCATGATCCTGATATGCCATTTCTCTGAACATCGTATAAGATTCTTCAACCGTCATCCCTTCAGTGTGCATTCCGATAGAAGAAATTAATCGAACGTTTCGGAGCAGCGCGTTTTGCAATTGACCGATATGAATTTCCGGATCTCCATCGCTAAATCCCGCTTCCCACATCATCTCCTCGGTGTAGTGCGCCCATCCTTCAGCAAACGCATAGCCCACAAAAACCTGACCGAACCTGGATTTTGAGCGATTTGAATGGAGGAACTGCAAAAAATGACCGGGCCATATTTCATGTACGGACACAAATAGCAGATCGGCGTTTCCGGGAAGGTAATCGTTTTTCTCCTCTTCCGACCATGATTCGTCAGGCGGCGCTATGTAATAGGTGGAGGGTAATCCTTCCTCATATGGTCCTGGAATATTTATGTAGGCGAAATTCCACGAGGCGTAAGACGGCGCTTCGTCCACTAACGCTATTTCAGTGCCGGGTATTGAAATCAATTCGTTCTCTATCAAAAATGTTCTGAGACCCTCTAGCTGTTCTCTCGCTCCTTCGACAGGCCCACCCTTATTTTTGACCGACCGCATTTTGGCGATGCAATCGTATATAGTAACATCAGGGGCGTATTCATCGCATGCTTCTTGAAGGGCATCGAGATTTCGCCGAAGGTCAGCCTCTCCGACTATTTTCAATTCGGCGAGAGACACGTCTACCCTTTCGGTCGCCCACAACATCTCTTGATACAGCTCCGCTCCAAGCGCGAAATCCTCAGTCGCATCAGGCAGTTGAGCGACTACCCAATCGTCCAATTTTGTCATCGCTGTAATGGCAAGTCCGTTTGCCGCCTTGAATTCCGACTGCAAAACCGGGTCACTGACTTCAGCGAAAACCGTCGGAACATCATCTCGATAATATTTCGCTAAGCCGCCAAAAGCTGTGTGCGCAAGATTGGCGAACGTTCTCGGCATCGGTGTTTTGAGATTTGCCATTGCCTGCTCAACCGCTTTGGGAAGGGCATTCGCGTATTTTGTATATGCTTTCATGCGAACCTCAAGAGGCGCGTATTCACGTGAGATATATACATCCGGATCAAATTGCCAGTAATAGTAAAGTGGATTATTGTACGGCAGCCGCGCTCTATCCAACTGAAAAAGTTCCTTGTCTATAATACTCACAAGATATTCACGCTCAAAACGCTGCTCTTCGCTTAGATTGGAAGATTCAAATGCCATAGCGGTATGACGCTGAGAACGCAGCATCGCAATGTTAGCGTTTAAAGACTCGGGACTCCAATCGGGTAAAATCCCGTCAAATTCATGGCGTCCGGCGCTGACTCCGAATGTCGGATTAGCAACGAAATAACTCTCCATGAAATCGGCTACGAATGAATCCCATTCGGTCGAGGTCAGTGGTTCAGTCTTCATTGTTTCTTTCTGACACCCAAGACTCAAAAGCGCGCCGGCAAGCAATATGCCGATAAGAAAATTTTGTTTCATCCATTTCATCCTTTTTTTAACTATTTAATATTTGGTAACTCAGTACAGATAAAGCGGGGCGAACATTCCGCATCGCTCTCATCCTGCCTAAACAATTTGCTGGGGAACAGGGATTCGAACCCCGACCTACGATTCCAGAGACCGCTGTCCTGCCATTAGACTATTCCCCAATGTCCAAATAAAATTATATTCTCACCCCGTCAGAGTCAAGTTGATTTGATATTAATCCCCTCTTGAGAGGGGTGGATTCGAGACTCTTTTGAGTCGAGAAGACGGGGGGTGTCAGGAGTTCTCAATATTTTTTATCATCCAATCGTTTATGACTTCCACAACCGCATTTAAATTCTTTCTTACATCAGAATCCTGAAAGCGCAAAACGGTCAAAGGAATTGATTCCAAAATCTTTTGCCTTTTCATGTCCTGCTCCTGTTTATATGCATGAGTAATGCCATCAATCTCGATAACTAACCTTAAATCGGGAGAAAAGAAATCAACTATAAAGTTACCAATAGGCTTCTGCCTATGGAAATCTATTCCCATCAACTTTTTCCCTTTTAATTCATTCCAAAGCAATACCTCAGATAACGTGGAATTTTTTCTCAGCATTCGTGCTACACGTTTTAACTTGGGATTATATTTGAGATCAATTTTTACCATGATATAGTTACACACCCCGCCCTTCGGGCACCCCTCTCAAGAGGGGATCTTTTATCCCATCCTTGATGTGATATATAATTCTAAAGAATCAATTTCCCCGTGAATAGTTGGATAGAATAACGCCGATACGATTCTGAAGTTCGTTCGCCATACTTGTCGGGACAGCATAATTATTCACGATGAAACTGAAAATAATGTCCTCACCGTCTGCCGTCGTGATATAGCCCGACAGCGACCTGACATAACTGACGTACCCCGTCTTCGCTCTCATATTCCGTTGAGCATTGGTTCCCCGCATGCGACGACCGATACTTCCGTCAACTCCCGCTATCGGTAGAGAATCATAATAACTGTCAAAATACTTATGCCCTCTCATGTAACGCAGAAGTGTCGCTACCTGTCGGGTGCTCACAAGGTTCATCCTCGACAGTCCCGAACCGTCCACTATCTTGATACCGTTTGCATCGATACCGATTCCGCTCAAAAGGGACTTAACAGATTTAATTCCTGCACTCGCGCTCCCCTCATGATTGTATTCCCTGCCGATTGTTTTGAGCAGTTGCTCCGCGTAAAAATTCTGGCTCGATTTATTCACAGTCCGAATCATCCTGCTCATCGGCGGTGACGTATAAACCGCTACAGTTTGTAATTTATCATAATTCGGCTTACGCTTCAGATCGTCACCGTCCTTCGCTTTTCCACCCACAGATATTCCCGCCGACTCAAAGGTTTCTTTGACAACCGTCGCCGTATAAAGAGTCGGATTTCTGACCGATATCCAATCCGTTTTCGCTTTTTTATTGATCGGAAATTTTCCCCAAAACGTAAACAGATTGCCGGCTGCCGATCTGCTGAAATCATAATAAAGAGTAGAATCAGGCAGTGTCGTTTTAATATTATTTTTTATGGTGACGTATTTTGTCGGCGGATCGAGTTCGATAACAGCCTTATCCCCCACATTTTCGCCCGGTTTGATACGTACTTTTACGGTATTATCATTGAACGATAGACCGCTAATGCGAGCGGAATAGTAATACGGCTCATCGTCCCAACTCCAACCGTACCCCATAGCGACATCGTCGAAATAGTCGTCATCCCCGATGACATCTCCCGTGATTTTTCTGATGCCCATCGCTTTTAGGGAGTCAGCCCACTCCTGAAAAGTTCCTGTAATATTATTGCCGTTATACCTGCCCGAAATGGTCGGATCACCCGAACCGCGAACGATAAGATTACCGTTAAGAGTTCCATTCGAGACGGTTCCGTCATAGTACAATCTGGTTTTATACGTGAAGTTCGGACCGAACCGAACCAACGCCGTTGCCGTGGTAAAGAGCTTTATATTGGATGCCGGAATCAGCAGTTTATCCTCGTTATGTCTGTAAAGCACCTCCCTCGTATCAGGAGCTTCGATATAAACTCCCCAACTCGCCGAAGCGAAAGCGGGATCCGCGATGAGGTGGTCAACTTCCGCTTTGAGCCTCTCTAACGGAGTATCGTTTCCGACTTTGCCCGCCGCGCAGCCAAAAGAGATAGTTAGTAAGAATAACATTATAATAGGCATAAACTTGTTCATCAATCAACTCCGATAGGTTCGACTCCGATGCCCGGTTTGTCGGGGAGGAGCAGTTTTCCGTCTTTAATATCAATTCCTCTAAACGGGTCGTTAGAAAGAAGCAGGTTTCCATCGAGGTCCGCCCAATCAGCAAGCGGCGACAGATGCGCAGCCGCTCCGATAGCGATAGAACTCTCGCACATGCAGCCGAGCATTATCTTTAATCCGTAAGAGCGCGCGGTGTGAATCATTTTCAACGCTTCAGTAGGACCTCCGCACTTCATCAACTTAATATTCAGAGCGTCAAACGCATAAGCTATCTTCGGAATGTCCTCTTTGACAATGCTATTCTCATCAGCGACTATGGGCAGAGGCGAACGTTCCTTCAGCCAGGCGGTGTCATCCAATTTATCAGCGGGAAGCGGCTGTTCGATAAATTCAACGTTTTGTCCCGCGAGCCATTCTATCTTCTCAAGCGCTTCCTCTTTGCTCCAACCCTCATTCGCATCAACCCGGATCGGCTTGTCGGTCAGCTCACGTATAGCCAGTATTATCTCTTTGTCGTTATCAAGACCTTGTTTTACCTTTAAAATCGGATAGATTTCAGCCTCTTTTACCTTCTGTTTGATAACATCGATCTCGTCAATGCCTATGGTGAATGTAGAAACAAGCGATTTCATCGGGTCCAAACCCCATAAACGATATAACGGCTGCCCCAAAAGTTTCCCCTGCAAATCCCAATACGCGATGTTTATGGCGGCGATAGCCGATGGAGTCATAAGTGGATTCGTTCGGCAAGCTGAGTCAATATCTTCCAGTTTGAACGGGTCGCTAAACGGTTCTGAGTCAAAATCGATGCTTGCGAGAGCCGCGTTCACCTTTCCGGCATCTTCGTCATACCTCAAGGTCGGAACCGCTTCACCATAGGCGGTTACACCGTTATATTCAAGTGTCAGTATAATAGAATCGTAGTGTGTCCGAGTGCTTCTAGCTATGGTAAACGGGTGTATCAGGTTCAGTCTGACGTCTTTCCACTCCGCTTTCAATTTTTCCCCCTCACGCCATCTAAAATTGCCCCTCCCAATTTATCAGGACCGAACCTTACCGGGTCATCCACCGGGAGACCCGTTTCCTCTTCCGCATCTTTAATGGCAATTCGAGCCTCATCCTCGGATAGCTCTGAGGTATCGAGACTTACTCCGATAACATCAATCTCTCTAAAAGGTTTCATGACCGCTTTATGAAGCTCTATCGCCTCCGTCAGAGTAGGCAGGTTCGTGCCGTAATCGTTCACTTTTCTTGAAGGTTCGTGACATAGTATGATCCCGTCGGGCATCGAGCCGTGTATAAGTCCCAATGTAACACCGCTGTATCCCTGATGAAAGAGTGAACCTTGTCCCTCAATAAGCAGTAGATCAAAATCTTTATCTACTTTCATGATCTCCGATTCAATCGAACCCGCTATAAAATCACTTACTACAGCATCGACACATACTCCTTTATCGGTAAATAGGAGACCGGTCTGTCCTGTGGCGATGAACACACTATTTAGTGTACTCTTATCCAAAAAGCCTATAAGTTGTATAAGTGTGGTCATTTTCCCGATTGCGACATCGGTTCCGACAGTGAGCAGAACATATGACGAACGTTCCCGCCACTTGTCTTCCGATACGACAAGGTCAGCTGGTGGTTTACGCAGATCAATGATCTCTACCTTATTTGCTCTTGCAGCTGCAGCGAATTCATTATCATCGTTTAGAAAAGCGTGTAATCCGCTAACTATATCAAGTCCTTCTCCTATGGCATCGAGCACTATAGGCCGCCATTCATCGGGGAGATCGCCGCCAATCGGAGCAATACCAATTAAAAGAGCGTTTGGTGAATACTTAAGAGTTTCTTGAAACGATGAAACAACCGGTGTATCACCGCCATACCCTATCAGTTCCTCCGCGGTTTTACCCGCTTGAGTGCTGTCAATCAGCGCCGCGGCAGAATCAGGAATGAACCTGAGCACCGCATTTGCGGTTTTTGATTCTTTCGGATTGAATTTTCCTTCCGCAAGTATGGCGTATCGGACACTGCTTCTCTTTATAGTCAATTACTGACACGCTCCACGACCGTCATTATTTCATCTTTTGTGAGGATCCTATCCGACTCTTTTGCGATTCTAAATAGTTCATCCACAAGTTCATCTGACGGCTCTATATTGTTATTATTAAGCCAATAAATGACGTTTGATTTTCCCGACATCGGTCCTATATCTATAGTCTGATGTCGCCCTACCATTCCCGCCGGCACACCGGAATATATCCTATCGGCGAGCCAATCGTCGCCCTTCGATTCGGCTTTGATAACAGCCGCCGCATGAACTCCTGTCGCCGTCCTGAAAGCGTCCTCTCCAATCACGGGATAGTTCGGAGGTAGCGGGATTCCGGTATATTCGGAAGTTTTTTGAACGTATTCGGGCAGCTTGGTCAGATCATTATTTATCAATCCTAACAGTCTGAGATTGACCAAAAGCGTGTCCATCGGGAGGTTGCCGATGCGTTCGCCTATTCCCATTGCCGTTCCGTGCACTCTGTCAACCCCCGCTTCGATAGCCGCAAGAGCGTTTGGCAGCGCCAATCCTCTATCTCTGTGACCGTGCCAGTCGAGTTTCAGATCAACGTCCTTTGACTTGAGGTACTCCCTTGTCCAGTTCACGAGGTTTTTAACTCCTTCAGGAGTCGCATGACCGCATGTGTCACATAGACAAAGCCGCGCCGCGCCTGAGTCTATGGCGGCATCAAAAAGTGTTTTGAGAGTATCGGGGGTCGCGCGAACCGTATCCTCGGTAACGAACATGACAGGTAAGCCTTCTTTCACGGCAAAACTAACGGACTCCACAGTGTGACTCACCATCTTCTCCAAGGTCCATTCCTCTGCGTATACGCGAATCGGACTGCTTCCTATGAACGTGCAAACTTCGACCGGCAGCCCCACTTTCTGAGAAATTTCGACCACCGGAGTAACATCAGCAATAAGAGTCCGAGCGGCGCAATTCGGAGTTATGTTCATCTTGTTGTCCGCTATTTCCTTGACGAGAGCGAGAACGTCTTCTCTTGCTCTCGGTCCCGCGCCCGGAAGACCGACATCCGCCGTATGAATACCAAGCTCTTCCATCAGGTGCAGCAGTTCTTTCTTCTGCCCGATTGTCGGGTCCTGAACGGATGGCGATTGAAGACCGTCACGCAAGGTCTCATCGTCAAATTCTATATCTATAAGCCCTGACGGACTGGAATTCCCCTCCGTGTTCCAATCGTATATAAGCTCGCCGATATCTTTCTCATCACTCATCAGAAGTGTCCTCTCTCAGCTGCCTTTGAATTTCGGCTCTCTTTTCCCAAGAAACGCATTCATACCTTCTTTCATATCTTCTGTTCCGCAAAGAATCCCGAACCGGTCGGATTCTATTGCAAGTCCTTCGTCAAGCGTCATGTTCATCCCTCTGTTGACAGCTTCGATACACATTTTTATAGAAACAGGCGCTTTGGATAGAATAACTTTCATCATTTCTATTGCTGATTCAAGGGATTTACCTTCAGGCACCACTTTACTTAATAGTCCAATATCCATTGCTTCTTGAGCGCTTATGGTTTTTCCTGTGAGTATAAGTTCCAAAGCTCTTGAACTGCCGATCAGCCGTGGAAGCCGCTGCGAACCGCCAAATCCGGGCATGATCCCAAGTCCTACCTCCGGCAGTCCCATCTTCGCGTTTTCCGCCGCAATACGGATATGACATCCAAGAGCGAGCTCGAACCCGCCGCCGAGGGCATAACCGTTTATTGCCGCTATTACCGGTTTTCCCATTAGCTCAAGGACTTGTAGAGTCTCCTGTCCCCGAATGGATGTTTCTCTTCCACTCAAAACGCTTTCCCTTGCAAGCTCGTTTATATCAGCGCCCGCCACGAATGCCTTCTCACCCATTCCGGTAATTATCATACCGCCTATCGAACTGTCGTCTCTAACGGAGAGCGCAGCTGCCTTTAGCTCTTTGACGGTCTCTTGATTCAGCGCATTCATAACTTCCGGACGGTTTACGGTCACAACCGCAATTTTATCTTTCACTTCAAACAGCAAATTTTTATACGGCATCTTTTCTCCCAATTCTCATTTTCTCTTCCAGAAAGTCCTGCTAAACAATACTATAACGGTAAAAAGTTCAAGTCTTCCAAGAAGCATACAAAAGTTCAAAAGCAATTTAGCCGCCGCCGGCAGATGGGAATAATTGTCCGTTGGTCCTAAACTCCCGAGGGCGGGACCAATATTGCCGAGAGCTGACGCGGTTACCGAGACGGCGCTGACTATATCCAACCCCAATCCTGCCATAATAATGCTTACCGCAACGAAAATAGCCATATAAAATAAGAAAAAACCGAGAACGTTTTTTATAATGTCATCTGATATTATCCGGTCGCCCAATTTAACGGGATAGACAGCGGTCGGATGAACCAGCTTCCTTATCTCATATACGGCGTGCTTAAAAAGGATAACCACTCTTATCACCTTCATTGAACCGCCCGTTGAACTTGCGCAAGCTCCTACAAACATCAATGCGACTATCAATAATTGTCCTACCGGCAGCCAAAGTTCATAATCCGCGGTTATATAACCGGTTGTGGTCACTATAGAGACTACCTGAAAGAGAGAATGTCTCAATGCCAATTCGGGGGAGATTGTTTCACTCAGATATACGATTCCGAGAACAATAACGGTGATAACAGAAATTATGCCTAAATAAAATTTGAATTCCTTATCATGTATATGCGCTTTGATATCTCCATTGAACATTCGGAAATGAAGAGCGAAATTCGAACCCGCAAGAATCATAAAAAATATTATCACATAATCGAAATATGCGCTGTTGTAGTGCGCTATGCTCGCATTCTTGGTCGAAAATCCTCCGGTTGCCATCGTACCGAAAGTATGACAGACGGAATCGAAGAGATCCATGCCACCCGCCCAAAGCATCGTGGCTTCAACAACGCTTATGAGTATGTATGTGATCCATAACAATTTTGCCGTCTCTCTAATCCGGGGAGTAAAACGGTCTTTCGTAGGACCGGGCGCTTCCGCCTTGAAAAGTTGTGAAGCCCCTATGCCCAACATCGGTAATATCGCAAGAGAAAAGACTATAATGCCCATCCCTCCGAGCCAATGAGTCAGAGAGCGCCAGAAAAGTATACCATGAGGTAACGCCTCTATATCGGTGAGAATAGAGGCTCCGGTCGTCGTAAATCCCGACATCGACTCAAAAAATGCGTCTACCGGAGACTGTATCGCGGAAGACAAGAGAAAAGGAAGCATTCCGAATAAAGCGCTCGTTATCCAGCCGAACGTTACTATGGCGAAACCGTCTCTAACCCTGATATCAGAGCCGCCCCGGGTACTTACCCATAGAAGGAATCCTGTACCGATGGTTATTCCCGCCGATAGAAGAATAGCTTTTGTATCACCGTCACCGTAGTAAATGGAAAAAGGCAGCGCGAGAAGCATTGTTGTCCCGAGGAAGATCCATAACGCCCCGAGAACATTTAATATTTGTTTCAGATGCATTTTACATACTCAACCGTAGTCATTCCGAACCTTGATTTATCGAAGTGAAAGAATCTCATATTTATCCAATCGGTAGTATGAGATTGCCCGCCTGTCAGTCGGAGTGTATGATCGCCTTTTACGTTAACGGCCCTTTTGGAGTGCATTGACTGTGTCAATGCCGCATCAACATAGTTGATGCACTCCATATAAAAACACGCCGTCTTCTCATCCCTTAGGGATTTGAATCCTCCATAGGAGTTCCTTCGGAACACCCCTCTTGATGAGGGAAATTTCTCCTTCCATCCTTTAATAAAGGAAGGAAACGTCATCGTCAATTTCATATTTTCATGTTGCCTCGGCTCTGATTAAACCAGAGAACTCTATAGTGTATTGCAGTGTTTATCAGGCAGTAGTATAATTCATCTAAAGTAAAATATTAATATTATTAAGGGCTGAAAAGTTTCTCTAAATCAGAGATCGCCTCAGTACGGGTGAAGACTATTACCTTGTCTCCCGGAACTATCATGCTGTCACCTGTGGGAATCGTTATCTCGTTCACATGAATTTGAGCGCCTACAATCGAACCGGCAGGGAAATTGCAATCCTTGATCGGTTTTTTAGTCACCTTGCTGTCTAATTGAGGAATGAGTTCTATCGCCTCGACGTCAGTCCCTTCAAGCGAGATAACTGAAACCACTTCTCCTTTGCGAATATATTTCAATATTGCGTCAACGGTCGCAGCGCTCTTACTGACGACCGATTCGATTCCTATCTGATTCACGACAGGTATAAGGTCGTTCCGGGTAACGTGAACTATAGCCTTTTTTACTCCCAGGTCTTTTGCGAGGATACCCGAAATGACGTTCTTCTCATCGGTTTGGGTGACTGCAATAAATGCGTCAACCTCACTGATCCCTTCATCTTTCAAAAGATCTATATCGGTGCCGTCACCTTTTATGATCAATGTATTCTTGAGCATTTTCGCAGCTTTTTCTGTCTTCGCCGAATTCATTTCAATTAGTTTGACGGAGATCTTGTCCTCCAACATTTGCGCAACACGCCTGCCAATCTTGCCGGCGCCGAGTATCATAATATTATTGGCGGGTTGCTGCTCTTTACCCGCAAATTTTAGTACTTCAGGAATATCCTCCGACTTAGCAATAATATAAACATGATCCTTGAGGTTGAATGTATCCGCTCCTGACGGCATAATGGTCTCTCCGTCCCTGCTGATAGCAACTGTTCTATATTGAATATCCGGATGTTCCAGGGCAATTTTTTGCAGCGATTTCCCTATAATCGGGGACTCCTCTCTGAGTTTGATTCCGACAAGCTGTATCCTTCCTCCTGAAAATTCGGCTACTTCGCTTGCGGCAGAACGTCTGATGAGATTTTTTATCTGCTTTGAAGCCTCCTCTTCGGGGTGAATCATTTTATCGATACCGAGCTGCGAAGGCGTTATAAGAGCTCGCGGTTTGGAATATTCAGCGTTTCTGACCCTCGCTACCTTGGTTTCAACTCCGAGTCTGTTAGCGAACATACATGACATTATGTTCACTTCATCAATACTTGTTACGGCTATCAGCATGTCCATTTTTTTTATTCCGGCATCAGAGAGTGTTTGCGCGCTCCCCCCGTTTCCTTCGAGCACAAGAACATCGAGATGCTCCCTCGCGTGCTGGCATTTCTCAGAATCTATATCGAGCAGAGTGACATCATGATTTTCTTCCGATAACATTTTAGCAAGGTGAAAACCTACCTCACCGGCTCCTATAATGATTATTTTCATACGGCAATTCCTACTTTTTTCATTCTTATTTCATGAACATCGCAAAATTTGGTCAGAGCATCGGCGGTCTCTTCTGAACTTACATCAAGGTGAAACACCGCGCGAAGTCGTTGAGGAGATGTTGATAAAATTGCTATTCCCGCTTCGGCTAAATCCAGTATCCAATCAGCGGCGCTGCCGAGCGATTCATCAATATCTATCATAATTATGTTCGTTTGAACCCAATCAAGCTCGATATTTATACCTTCAAGAGAAGCGATTCCCTCCGCAAATGTACGGGCATTGGAATGGTCGTCCGACAACCGCTCAACGTTATTCTCAAGCGCATATTTTCCCGCCGCCGCCAATAAGCCTGCCTGCCGCATTCCGCCGCCGTAAATTTTCCTGTAACGGTGCGCCCTTTCAATAAATCCTTTGGTGCCGGCAACTACAGAACCGACAGGCGCTCCAAGCCCCTTTGACAGACAGATACTGACGGAATCGAAATACGATGCCCATTCCGCCGCCTCGACAGCCGTGGCAACAACGGCATTCATCAGTCTCGCGCCGTCAAGATGCATCTTAATATTATGCTTCTTAGCAACTTGTGAAATCTCTTTTATCTGCTCGATTGGAAATATCGTTCCTCCCGCCCTGTTATGTGTATTTTCGAGGGCGATAAGAGTTGTCTGAGCGAAATGGGCATTGGTCGGACGTATATTGGCTTCCACCTGTTCAGCGGTGATGGAGCCCATAACTCCCTCTATCGTCCGTAACATAACTCCCGAAAGGAGCGCCGGAGCGCCGGATTCATAATTATACAGATGACACCCCGCCTCGCATATCACTTCATTGCCGGGTTGCGTATGAGCATTTATGCTGACCTGATTCGCCATCGTTCCACTGGGAACATAAAGGGCGGATTCTTTTCCGAAAAGTTTTGCGACCGATAACTGTAGCTCATTGACATTCGGATCCTCTCCGAAGACATCATCGCCAACCTCCGCCCTTGAAATCACATCCCTCATCTCATCGGAGGGTTTTGTGACTGTATCGCTCCTTATATCGATCATTATGAGCTTTTTTCATCCACAGTGCGTAAAGTTTATTACGCCTTGAATTAAAAGGCAAGAGATTCGACAGAGAAAGAAAACATTTTATATTCTGCTATAAGAAGCTCTGTAACTAATAGTGGAAGATCGTACATGGAACTTGATTGGAACTGAGAACATTTAGGATTATTTTTGAGCTGTAACAGGGAATGAATTGATATGATCAGAAAATATGAAGAAAAGGATATTGATGAACTTATCAAGGTATGGTACCATGCATCGAAATTCGCGCACCATTTCTTAAATGAAGATTTTTTCGAACGCGAGAGAAAGAAATTCACTCATCCTAACTTACAGAGAACTGAAACATTGGTTTATGAAAAAGATAATAAGGTAGTCGGTTTCATTACGCTTATGGACGAATTAGTCTATGCATTTTTCGTCGATATTGATTTTCAGCACAGTGGAATCGGAAGAGCATTGATGGATTATGCGAAATCAATACGACCGTTTTTGGAACTTTATGTTTTTAAAGATAATGAGATAGGTAGAACTTTTTACGATAAATTTGGATTCATAGAGTTGTCGGAGCATCCACACGATGAAACAGGTTTTACGCAGCTGAAACTGAAACTAAAACTTACCTACTGACAGACAATCCCGACACGCTTCCAATTCACTGTCTTTGCGAGAGCTGATTTATCAGGTCGAAGCAATCTCATGTCCGGTTAAACGATGAATACTGAATTGATTCGGATCAACACTCCTCGCAATGACAATAATCTACAACTTTTGACACACCTCAGCCTTATGCTATAAGATTTCTAAAGGATCGGCTTTCCCCTCTTAATTAGAGGGGAATTTTTCGCATCAGAGATGCGATGAGTGATTATTACACACTCCGTCACTTTGAAACCACCCCGTCTTTCGGCTCCGCCTAAATCCACCCCTCCTTCTTAAGGAGGGGATAAATGGGTGCCCCGCTTTCAGCGTGATTAGTCCCGCATCGGCGCGGAAATGCACAGGCGGGAGTTGACTTAACTCATCATAACAGTTATTTTACCTGCTCAATAATTTCTAAAACATTTAGGGAAAAACGATATGAAAAAGAAAGAAGTAATTTCCATTCGGTACAAATTTACCATAATTCTGCTCGCTACATTCATGAGCGGCCTGAACATGGTAAACGCCCAGGAAAGCGAGCAATTGCGAACCGTTACGCTGGCAGAATTTTTAAATCAATTAAAGAATGAGCATCCTCTCTTCATTAAAGAGAGTTTGACCTCTGAACTGTTCCGAACCCGGCAACAAAGTTTAGCGGGGGTTCAAGACTGGAATATTACCTCTTCAATCGGCTACTTTTCCCGGGAGCCCGTCATAAATTTTTCGGGTCCCGATAAGACAGTCGGCAGCACCTTTAACGGCGGCATAGAGAAGATATTTTGGGCTACGGGTGGACGATTATCTACAACTCTCACTACAACAAGACTAAAATTCACTCTGCCGAACCTACCGGAATTCGGAGCGTTCCCTACCGACTGGTATCAAAGCGAGGTTGCTCTTACCTACATCCACCCTCTTATGAAAAACAGAAAGGGCTTCCTCGACAGGCTGCAATATAATCTCATGCAGTTCGATATTGACGCCTCTGAAATCAACGCTCTTGAAAACGAGGAAAACTTCCTTACGGAATCCGCGAGTAAATTTCTTAATTGGGTGTTCCTCGTCGAACAACGGAATATAATCGAAGAGAGGCTCAACCTCAGCAGAACAGAGCTCGAACGGACAGAGCGGAAACGGAAAGCCAATCTTGTTGAAAAGGTTGATCTCATGCGGGCGGGCGACGCTGTCCGGATAGCGGAGCAGAACTTGCTCTTAACTGAATCAAGGTTAAAGGGACTGAAAGCCGAATTGTCTGTCCTTACTCAGCAAAAAGACTACGACAGCAGAACCCCTTTGTATGAGCTGTACAAAACGGAATCGCTTCCGCCATTGGATGAAGTGTCGGCAAAAATAGAAACAGATTCTCGTATTGTTAAAATTTTGAGCATCCGTATAGGACAATTAAATCTCGCCCGAAGAGGTTTCAAGGAAACCGCCAAACCGAATTTAGGCTTGGTCGCGCAAGTCAGCAAGAAAGAGCTGGATGAAGGATTGGGCGGAAGTTTCGGCTTGGAAAAGACAGACGCGCTGGTCGCTATTCAGTTCAGCGTTCCGTTAGGAAATAAGACGGCAAAATCGAATATCAGCAAGACCGATGTTCAGATAGCGCAACTTCAAAGCCAGATAAGGGAAGTGGTTATCGGATTGACATCGATAATCTCCAATCTGCATACGCAAATGATCGGGATGGAAAATGTGCTTCGGCTTAATGTCGAGCAGATAAACTCTTCGCGCGAAAAAACCGAAGAAGAATTGAAACTATATAATCAGGGACGGGGTGATCTTACTTTTGTTATTCAGAGCCGGGATAATGAACAGAATGCCAAGTTGCTTCATGCGGTAAACGCGTTTACGTATCACAGTTTGCTCATCCAATACCGCTCACTTACCGACCAACTTTTATGACTATTTTCAGATATTAAACGTAATGGAGCATCATAAATGAAGAGAGTTATTCGATTTTTTGCCGAACGCCATCTACTTGCCAATTTACTGATAGTTGTTATTCTAATAATTGGTTTAGGTTCTGCCCGAACCATCAAAAGAAATATGTTCCCATCCGTGGACTTTGGTCAGTTGATGATCACGACCCGCTATCCCGGCGCCTCACCGGAAGATGTTGAACTCAATGTAACGAATCCGCTTGAAAAGGAACTCAGCAGTGTCGACGGAATAGACCTGATGACATCGTATTCTATGGAGAATATATCAGTGATCAGCATAAACATTGATACTGATGTAGATGATAGCGAAAAAGTTAAAAGAGATATCAGAGATGCCGTTAACAGGGTTACGAAATTCCCCCCGGAGGTAACCGAATCACCATATATATTCGAGATTACAACTGATAATATAGAAATTATCTGGATCGGAGTTGCCGGTGAAGTGCCTTACCCGGAACTGAGAGAATACGCCAAAGGGTTCAGGAAAAAACTTGAAAACGTCAATGGTGTATCTCGTGTTGATGAAAAAGGGCTTCATGACCGCGAGATAAAAGTTGAGGTCTCAACCGCGGCGATTGAGGCATATCAAATTCCACTCAAAGATTTTGTATCTGCTATCCAAGGACGAAACGTACGCGCTACGGGTGGGTCGTTTGAATCATACACAAGCGATAAGAATATCGTCACGTTGGCTCAATTCAGAACACCCGAAGAGGTAGGCGAGGTTATAGTCCGTTCAACATTTGAGGGCCCGCATATCACGGTCAACGATCTCGCGACAATTTATGACGGCTTCGAACCTGAAAAAGTGCGATTCAGAATGAACGGTAAACAGGCTATCGGATTCACCGTTTTCAAAAAAGGGAATTCCGATATCATCCGTGTAACAGATTCAATATTGCAATTGATGGAAGACGAAAGAGATAAAGTTCCTCAGGGAATCGAGCTGCTTCACGCGTCTGAAAAATCACGATTTGTAAAGAACAGACTTAGTATTCTCGCTAATAACGGAATTATAGGTCTGATATTGGTCAGCGTTGTACTTGTGTTATTCCTTAATTTCACCACCGCTTTCTGGGTAGCGATGGGAATACCACTTGCCATGTTGAGCGTACTCTTTTTAGCGCCATTTTTTGATGTAACTATTGAACTTATATCGCTGATGGGAATGGTCATAGTCATCGGACTGATAGTGGATGATGCCATCGTCATCGCTGAAAACATACACCGGCACCGTGAAAAGGGTAAATCGGCTCTCGATTCGGCAGTTGACGGGGTCTACGGAGTCATTAAACCTGTCTTTGCTACTATCATCACAACAGCGCTTGCATTCGGAACAATGTTTTTTATGTCAGGTATAATGGGCAAATTTATCGTTTCCATCCCCATCGTTATCATACTCGCTTTAGGAGTTTCATTCTTTGAATCACTCATTATTCTTCCATCCCACATTATGAAAGGGATGGAAAAAAGGGAGAAGAAACGGTTGGCGAAGACAGGCTCAGCTGATAATCCCAATCTTAAAAATGACTGGTTTCACAGGGTAAGAGATAAGTTTCAGCGGTTAATGGCGGCTATACTGTCTTACAGGTACGTCATTTTCTTAGTGTTTATAGTTATGTTGATCGGGGCGGTCAGTTTTGCATATCTGCATATGCAATTTATCTTGTTTCCGGGCAATACCGCCGAAAACTTCTTCATCACGGTTGAGCTCCCTACAGGTTCCTCTCTCGATGCGACTGAAGACAAGATAAAAGAGATAGAAGCTGTCTTACAAGCTCTGCCTGAAGATGAAATACAGTCGCATATGGCAATTCTCGGAAGTCTCGGAGGCGGCGGATTCTTTACACCGGGTGAAAGCGAAAACTGGGCATTCATAATCGTAACGTTGACTCCTTATAACGAGCGAAAAAGAAATGCCAACATGATAGTGGCGGATCTTAGGGAGCAGACAGACAAATTAGAAGGTTTCGATGCCGTAAGATATAGGGTAGACGCAGGAGGTCCTCCCGTCGGTCGCCCGATCGCCATTCGTGTAATTGGCGCAGACAATGATATGAGAACTTCGCTCGCCGATTCTGTGACCGCATATTTAGCGAGCATCAAAGGCGTTACGGATATTGACAGAGACGATAAACTCGGTAAAGAGCAAGTAGAGATAAAGATTAACTATCAAAGGCTTTCGGAATTAGGACTCACAGTTGCCGATATAGCCCAGAACGTCCGGCTCGCATACGACGGACAGGTCGTTACGAGAGTTCGATACGGTGACGAAGATGTCGGTTTCCGCGTCATCCTCGAAGAATCTACCCGCAACAGACCTGATTACCTTAGCGAGCTGAAGATCCCCAACAGGCGCGGCAGATTGATTCAACTGAAAGAAGTGGCGCAATTTGAAATTGGACCGGGTCCCTCCCGTTATTTTCATTACGAGGAGGAACGCACTGTCACTATCACCGCAGACATCGCTTTGGGTGATTTAACACCTCTTCAGGCAACTCAAAAAGCCGTCGACCATTTTGATCTCACTACAGACTGGCCCGGTATGCGGTTCGTAATCGGCGGAGAAGCCGAAAAGACACAGGAATCAATCGTCAGTCTCGGCATTACCATGTTGACGGCTGTGATTGGAATTTACTTTGTTCTGATACTGCTCTTTAACTCCGTGACACAGCCGTTATTAGTTATCATAGCAATCCCGTTCGGACTCATCGGAGTCATCGCCGCATTCGCAATGCACGGAGAACCGTTAGGCTTCCTGGCAATAATGGGAGTCATCGGTCTTATGGGCGTTGTCGTGAACGATTCGCTTATACTTGTAAACTATATCAACGTCCATCGTGAATCCGAGCCGGATAAGAACGTCAAGCGGATAGTCGCCGAAGGCACCGCTACGCGCTTGCGTCCGATAATTCTTACATCAATAACGACCATCGCGGGTATTCTTCCGCTTGCTTACGGACTTGGCGGTTCTGATCCATTCCTGGCTCCGATGGCATTGGCGCTCGGATACGGCATACTTTTCGCAACACCACTTACTCTTCTGCTCCTTCCCTGTCTCTATATGATATTGGACGATATAGGCAGAGGATTCCGGTTTATGAATAGGCTTGTTTTTAGAGGGTAGAGATTCTGTCATTGCGAGGAGTCGAAGACGACGCGGCAATCTCAATGCTATCGGTATCACAATTACGAGATTGCTTCTCCCGATAAATCGGGATCGCAAAGACGATAGTTCGTGCGAGTTAGGATTTCAAAACCACGCCATCTGCTGTGGTTCTGACTGCCACAGAATCCTGACCAGCACGGTTTTCCTCCCCCTTTGAAGGGGGTGCTCCGAAGGAGCGGGCCTGCCCGACTAATGTCAGGCGGGGGATGTTATTGTTCGGTATCGACAATTTTGGAGTGCTTTGACTGTGTCAATGCAGCATCAACTCAGTTGATGCACTCCATACAATCCTGACTCGCACGCACCCTCCATCAAACCTCCGGGCCGCTCTCCCTCTTGATGTCGGCGCCGATACCGCGTAATTTATTCTCCATATCCTCATATCCTCTATCCAGATGATAGACGCGATGAAGTTCCGTTCGCCCTTCAGCCATCAGCCCGGCGATCACCATGCTGGCGCTCGCCCTGATATCCGTTGACATGATAGGCGCTCCCTTCAACTTTTCAACGCCGTTGACGACAGCGGAATTCCCTTTAAGCTTCACGTCAATACCGAGCCTCACCAGTTCAGCCACATGAGTAAAACGGTCTTCGTAAACAGTGTCCGTAACTACGCTTTTGCCTTTTGCCGTAGCCATCAACGCAATCCATTGCGCTTGCATATCTGTCGGATAACCGGGATAGATGTCGGTTCTGACGTCCGTGGCTTTGAGCCGACCGCCGGAAGTGATTCTGATGCTCTTCTCATTCACTTCTAAATTAACACCCGCTTCCGTCATCTTGTCCGTCACCGCCGTCAGATGATTCGGGTCAAGACCGTCAACCAGGACGTCGCCGCCGACAGCCGCAGCCGTGAGCAGATATGTGCCCGCTTCTATCCTGTCGGGAATCACTTCAAACTCGACCGGACGGAGTTCGCTGACACCGTTGATACGCAGGACGTTCGTCTCTCTTCCCTTGATATCCGCTCCCATTTTATTCAGAAAATCGATCAGACAGACTATCTCCGGCTCACGGGCGGCGTTTTCTATCACCGTCTCCCCGTCAGCCAATACAGACGCCATCAGAAGATTCCCTGTCGCTCCTACGCTTGAAATATCGAGATGAAGCAACGCTCCTTTCAGCCCGTCCGTTTCTATATTGATGTAGCCTTCTTCGAGCGTGACATTACCCCCTAATTTTTCTATACCTTTGAGATGGAGGTCAACGGGTCTCGGTCCCCAGGCGCATCCGCCGGGAAGGCTTATCCTCGCTTTTCCGAAGCGCGCGGTAAGCGGTCCGAGCGCATAAAAGGATGCTCTCATGGTTTTAACCAGTTCGTACGGAGCTTCGGGATTGTCCGCCTTCGTTGCGTCTATCTCCATCACGCCGTTCTCGAAAACCACATCAGCGCCGATTATCCTGAGCAATTTCGCCATCGTCCGCGTATCACGAAGGTTCGGAACGTTACGAATCACGTTCTTCCCCTTAACGAGAATAGAAGCTGCCATCAGAGGCAGACACGCATTTTTCGCCCCGCTGACATTGATAGAGCCGTTCAGCTCCTTCCCGCCGTGAATTACGAATTTATCCATTGGCTCCGGCTCTCAACTTATCATCTCTTCCGCCTGTTTCCGGGCGGCAGCTGTAATCTCGCTTCCCGCCAACAGCGTGGCGACCGCTTCCTTTCGCTGCCCCTCGTCCAACTCCCGGACGGTCGCGAATGTTCTTCCCTTTTTAACGTGTTTTTCCACTAAATAATGGTTATCAGCCTTGCCCGCTATCTGAGGAAGATGGGTAATGCAAATCAATTGGTGGTACTTCGACAGCTCCTTCAGCCTGTTGCCGACAGCCTCCGCCACCCTTCCCGATATCCCTATATCTATTTCATCGAAAATGAGAACGGGTATTTTATCCTTGTCGGCGAGTATCGCTTTTATGGCGAGCATTATTCGCGATATTTCCCCGCCTGAGGCTACTTTGGATAAAGGCTTCAAGTCCTCGCCCGGATTGGTAGAGATCAGAAATTCCATGTTGTCCATACCCTGCTCGTTGACCAGAAAACTCTTTCCGGCAGCCTCGACCCATCCTTTCTCGTCTTCGCTATAACTGTTTTTCACTCTGAAACGGGAATTCTCAATGCCGAGTCCCTTCATAGACTCCACAATAGCGGAAGAGAGCTGCTTCGACGCTTTGGCTCTTCTCGTGGAAAGATTTAGACACAGACCGGAAAGTTCACTCTTTAACTGTCTGAACGTCTCTTCCGCTTCTTTGGATTCTTCCCCCACGCTTTCTATGGATTCGTACTCGCTGCGCGTCTTTTCATATTCCAACAGCATAGAGGCTTCGTTGCCGCCGTATTTCCGCGCGAGCGATATAAGAGCGCTCAGCCTTTCCCGCGCCTGCTCAAGCCGGGCGGGGTCAAGGTCTACTCTGTCCGCATAATTCGTGAAAAAACCCGCTATCTCTTTCAATGTGATTGACGCATTCGCGGCTTCTTTGGACTGCTCATTCAAACTATCGTCAATCCGCGAAAGCTCCTGAATTTCACCCCTTACGGATTCTATCTGCTCGTACAGCGAACGGTCCTTTTCATAAAGAATCTCGGCTAACTCCCTGCTCTTGCTCACGAGAGTCTCGCCGTGCTCGAGCAGTCTTACCTCCTCCTCCAAGGCGTCCGTTTCACCCTCTTGAGGAGCTGCTTCGTTGAACTCCTTCATCTTGAATTCCAACAGCTCCCGTTTTTCCTCTATCAGACGTTTCCGCTCCAGGAGCAGGTCAAGAGCGGCTTTCGCCGATTTCGTCTCAAGATATTTGAACTTCATTTTGCCTGCGAGTTCATTGAGTTCCCCGCTCGCATCTACAAACTCAACATGGCGTTTTGAGTCCAACAGCGATTGATGCTCATGCTGTCCGTGAAGGTCTATCAGATGCTTTGAAATTGCCTGAACAGTTCCCGCGGTGATGCTCTTTCCGTTCAGACTCGATTTGGACCCGCCTGCCGCATTTACGATTCGCGAGAGATAGAGTTTCTTACCGTTCAGCTCCATATCCAGGTCAGCTGCCAGTCCGGAAGAGAGGCTGAACTCGGCTGTGACGCTTGACTCTCCGGCGCCTTTACGCACAACATCCGTGCTTGCCCGTTTTCCGAGCAGAACGTTGATGGCGTTGATGAGCATGGATTTTCCGGAGCCTGTCTCACCCGTGATGACGTTCAAACCCGAGCCGAATTCTATATCAGCGGACTCGAAGAGCTGGAAATCTTTTATCTTCAGCCGTTTGAGCATCTAACTCTTATCTCTGAGGTATTTTTCATAATAAATCGCTAAAATAAATATCCCGATCGTTACCCCGGAGAGGTCAGCGAGAACATCGAACCAGCTCGAATACCGTCCCGGAATCAGGCTTTGATAAAGCTCGTCCACTATGGGAAATACGATCCCGATTCTCAATGTATAGGGAATCCACTTCATTCGCAACCGTCTCTTATCGGAAGTTATGTAAGACATTCCGACGAGCAGTATGAATATAAAATATTCTATCGTATGGTAGACCTTATCCCATGAGAAAAACATCCTTTGAGGCATATAATCCGCCGGAATACTTGACAATGCCAAGATTAATACTGCAAACGCCGCGCTTAATTTTTGGTAGTTATATTTTTCTATGTTCATTTCAGACTCTCATACATTTCAGGAAAGTGACTTATCAAATCAGAGGCTTTCATCGCCCTCTCTCCCATTTTATTTGACGCAATATCTCCCGCGAGACCGTGAAGGTAACTCCCCGCGTACGCGGCATCCTTGGGAGAGATGCCTTGTGACATAAGCGAGCCTATCATTCCCGTCAAGACATCGCCGGAACCCGCGGTAGCCAATCCCGGATTGCCCGTGCTGTTTATGTAAACATTACCGTCCGGGTCGGCGGTGACGGTCGGCGCGCCTTTCAAGACGATATTTATTCCGTATTTAATCGCCGTCTCTCTTGCGATTGAGACGGGATCCTTTTTTATCATCTCAATGTCGCAATCAAACAGATTTGCGAATTCAGCCCAATGCGGGGTCAATACCGCCGCAGTTCCGAGATGAGCGAGAAGAGAGGTCCGGTCATGAAAAGCTGCAAGCGCATCCGCGTCTATCACCATCGGTATACGCGTCGCTTCCGCTATCCTGATTATAAATTCGGCTGTTTTCGGATTGCCACCCATGCCCGGTCCTATCAGCATCACATCAGCCCATTCATAAAAATCGAGAAGTTGAGCGCTTGACTCAGCGGTGAAATAACCCTTAGAATCGTCCTTCAAGGGAAGCGTCATCTCCTCGGTAAGTTTAATTTCAAAGATCGGATTGAGGCTTGCGGGCACGGCTGTTATCACCAACCCGCTACCCATGGAAAGAGCGGCTCGGCTTGAAAGCACAATCGCCCCCGTCATTCCCCGCGAACCGCCTACCGCCAGCACCTTGCCTCTTTTATGCTTATAACTGTCCTTCGGTAGATCGGGAATCAACTTTCTGATGTCGGCAACTTCGGGAATAAAACTGTTTATCGCGTCATCTTCCATCGCCGAAGCGGGAAATCCGATATGGGCTACCCTGACCTCGCCGCAAAGTTCTCTGCCGGGAGAGAAGCGCTGTCCCATTTTCGGCAATCCCATCGTAATGGTGGCATCCGCTTTTACATAATCCTCGCCCACCGACCCGTTGTCTGAGCTGACTCCCGTAGGCATGTCTACGGCTAACACCTTTGCGGATAAATTCGCGAATTGCTTGACCACGGATTTGGCAGGCTCCCTCAACGCGCCTGAACTCCCCGTGCCAAGTATGGCGTCAACGACTATATCAAAAGAATCCAGCGCCATCTCTTCCGGTTTTGTGACGAATTCCACCGTCTCGGGCTGGGTTTTCAGCAGTATCTCGAGATTGGCGAGAGCGTCTCCTTTCATTGCTTCCTTCTTGCTGATAAGAAAAACCTTGTTTGATATTCCGGTCGCCGTAAGATGTCTTGCCGCTACAAGAGCATCGCCCCCGTTGTTCCCTTTTCCGCAAACAAGGGCGACGTTCGGGTTATCCAATCCGTTCGTCAGATCCCTCACAGCCTCGGCGATCTTAAGACCCGCCGCTTCCATCAAGGCGGTTATGGTGATTTTCTGCGACTCGATAGAACGCCGTTCTACGATCATCATCTGCTCAGAATTGACTACCGGTATCAACAGCTTCTCAATCCGTCAGCAGCGCTATCGCTATTGCTGATCTGTTGGAATGAGAAAGGCTCACCGAAAGCTTGGAGCCGCTGAAAAGATTTTCAGCCTCACCGTGAAGAACGACCGTAGGAGCGCCGTTGCCGTCCGATATTATCTCAACGTCCGTCCACTTCAAGAAAACCGGTTTGTGCGATTTCAAGGCTTTGGCGACGGCTTCCTTTGCGGCGAAACGCGCCGCGTAATGCTGAACGGGATTGGAGCGAGCCTCACAAAACTCTACTTCCGAAGCTAGGAATACCAAGTTTCTGAACCTGTTCTCCCATCGCGACAGCGCCGCTCCGATTCGGTCTATCTCGATAATATCAATGCCGACTTCCGTCAACTCTCGTTTTCCCTGTCGATAATATCGAGTATCTCGTTAAAATCGTCTATCACATAATCAGCGCCGGAATCTACTGTGTCGAACGAATCGCCATAGCGGGCAAAGACCGATTTCATTCCCACAGCTGCCGCTCCGACCATATCGCGCTCGGGCCAGTCACCAATCATCAAGGCCTCATCAGCGCTGACCTGAAGACGTCTTAGTATCTCTTTGAACGGTTCGGGGGCAGGTTTTAATTTTCCCGTGTCAGTTGAAGTGACCACCTCATCGAATACATTGTGAAGATTAAGATAACACAGACGAAGCCATGCCTCGCGGCTTGGAGCATCCGTTACTATGCCGAGTTTCAGACCTCTTTTCGCGAGTTTAAAGAGAGTGGATGTCACCTGCGGATAAGGGACGAGCGATACTTCCTTCGCTCTTCGGTACCCGACTATCCCTGATGCGAGGAATTTATAATCAAGAATACCGTTATTAGTCTCGAGTATAAAATCGTTGAACACCTCTTGATACTCCCAGCCTTTTTCCTCGTATATTTCCATAATTCGCTTCTGGGCTTCTTCTTTGTCGAATATCATTCCTGCCTCCGCCATCGAAGACAAACCCGAGTCAATCGCGTTCCTCTTCAGCCGGACGAAGTCTATAATTGTATTATCGAGGTCTAATATTAAGGCGCGTATCATCTATTCTACTGAGTTTATAATAATATACAACTTTGAAAATTAACTTCAACTTGTGGATTATTCAAGTGCAAAGTGCGTGAACGCATAGTTTCTTTTACGCTATTGAGGAGGAGTTCTGTTCCCCTCTCCTTTTTAAGGAGGCGAAGTATCGAAGAGGCGGGCAGAGTCCCGCCCTAAACCGGTGTAGTTGATCATCGAATAAAACCGTTAAAACGGTTTCAGAAAGGGCCTTGCAACTTCATGTCCCCCGATTAAAATCGGGGGTTAATCCCGCCCCGGCGAGATAAGCATAATAGATTCAACAACTTATTAACCCCTGGATTAATCCAGGGGATTTGATATAAATCATAGTAAATTAACCGTTTTAACGGTTTCTCTTAACAGTTCGTATCAGTAACCCCTGGATTTATACAGTGGTTATCGAGAGAGGTAAAATATTTTAACCATTTTAATGGTTTTCATATTGAAATCAGGGAGGAGGAGACACGACACACCCTCCCGATGGATCGGGATAAACTTCCTCCGAAGGAGTTCCTTCGGAACACCCCTCTTAATATAGAGGGGAACTTTAATCCCATCTTCGATGGGATATGTGCAGTCACAGGACTCCGAAGGAGTTTTTTGTGGCAGTCAGGACTTGTCCTGACGCCTTTAGAACGATACTATGCGGTCAGGATAAATCCTGACTCGCACCCGCTCTCTTTGCGCATCCGCCTGCCGGCGGATGAAGCCTGTCCAACTGATGTCAGGCGTGGATTTCAGGCGGGTCGTGGTTTTTTCTACTCGTCCGTTTCCCTCGCTATCTTGACTCTTACTTGCTTTCAAGGTATCTTTGTTCGGTTTAAACGCAACATTTAGGACGCCTGACCGTATATTTATATGAACAGTGAAGAGAAAACCGATTACGAATTGATAGATGAAGCGATCGATGGTAACGAGGCGTCATATGGCATTATCATGGAGCGGTACAAGAATTCGCTTCATGGAATCATATACAGGATGGTTCGAAACCAGGAAGAGACGCAAGACCTGGTTCAGGAGGCTTTTATCAAGGCGTATAAGGCTCTTAGAACTTTTAATAAGCAGTATTCCTTCAGCACATGGCTCTTTAAGATAGCGTCGAACAATTGTATCGATCATCTGAGGAAAAAGCGTTTAAGCACAATCTCGATAGATGCGCCTATCGAAACGATGGATGGAAGCATAACACAGGATATTCCGGATAGCACTTACAATCCGGAGAAAGACATAATAAGGAATGAGGTGATCAATACAATTCATCATACTATTGATCAACTCCCGAAGAAATACAGAGAGGTTATAAATTTGAGGCACAAGCAGGACAAGAGCTATGAAGAGATCGCCACGGAGCTGGATCTGCCGATCGGCACGGTTAAAGCCCGCATCTTTCGCGCTCGTGAGATTCTGAAAAAGTCGCTCAGGGAATTGAATCTAAGATGAATCTCCGCGTGCCCATTATAAACGCTGTCATTTTTCTGTTGCTCATAACCGGAAACAGTTTCGCCCAGCGTATGTCAGTCTTTTCCAAGGAAGAAGATCTGACCGATCAGGAAAGCCTTGAGATCAATTTGAGGCTGAGCGGCGGGAAGGTTTGGTTCACCAAATCACCGCACAATAAACTCTTCATGATAGAGGTCGAATATAACAGTGAAGAGTTACGACCGAGATACCGGTATGAAGATGACGATCCATCACTCTCCTTCGGACTTCAATCAAAAAACGACATATTCGACGATGATGACTGGACAAGTTTCCTGTTTGATGATGATGACTTCAACATCGGAATATCGTCAGTAAAAAAGACCTCCTGGGATCTGAAATTCACCGACAAAGTTCCCCTAAATATTAACCTGTCCGCAGGCGCCATAAAAGGGAATTTTGATTTCACGGGCATGATGATAAGAAACCTGAACATAGCAACAGGCGTAAGTAAGACATTCATCAGTTTTGATGAACCGAATCCCATCAGGATGGAAGAATTCAATATAGAACTCGGATTGGCAAAGTTCAGAGGGAAACATCTCCTTAACGCAAATTTCGAGAAGATGACGATCGAAGGCGGTATCGGCAAAAGTACTTTGGATTTCACAGGTGAGGTGATTGATAAATTTTATGTAGAGATTGAACTCGGTATCAGTTCCACAACAATAATACTGCCTACCAATATCGGAGTAAAAATTTACGCCGAAGTATCGCCTTTCACCTCCTTTGACACTAACGGGCTTATCGAGGTTGATGAGGACGAATACGAAAGTCCGAATTGGGGCAGTACGGAAGGCGAACTGGTCATTGAAATCGATACAGCTATCGGCTTCGTAAAGTTCATCTTCGAGGATTGATTCGCTGAAAATCTAATTTAGTTTTCTTGTTTCTTTAACTTCAAAACATAATCCATGCTGTCCGATCTCTTAAAATGTATCGAGATTGGCCGTCAGACCGATGTTGGGCAGGTTATTAGAGGGGAATTTATTCTCTCCTCCTTTTTAAGGAGGGGAAACGATGTTATATGGAGTGCTTCAACTGAGTTGATGCAGCATTGACACAGTCAATGCACTCCAAATAGATCGTAATTGCGAAAAACCTAATCGGCACTTTCATATGCCGGCTGACAATTCAAATAAAAACGGCGATCCGCAAGGACCGCCGCTCTTACTTCACCTAAGATCTGAGACTATTCGTCTAATTTATATTTAGACTTATTTACGATAATGTCAATATTGTAAGCAGCTAGTTCTCTCCACCGACTGTCACGTTTGGCTTTTTCGAATGCCGCAATGGCTTCCGCTTCCATCGTGAGGCATTTGTAAGCCAACCCGAGTTCTATCCATGAACCGCCGTTGGTCGCTTTTATTCCCGTGGCCGCAAGAGCCGCATCCCTCGCGCTCTCACAATTGTTCAATTGATTATACGCTTCGGCGAGATGAAAGAAGGCTCTCGAATCTCTTTTGTTGAGAGAGGTCGCCTTTTCTTGAAGCGAAACAGCTTTTGTCCAATTACCCTGTTTGGAATACGCTATGCCCTGATCTCTGTATGCCCTTGCCATTTTCGGATTGGCATCCATCGCTTTCTGCGTGACTCTGATTACCCTGTCGTAGTTTTTACGATTGAGTTCAATTGCGCCGATATTCGTCCATGCTTTCGCATCCATTGGATTAAGCGAGGTCGCTGTCTCAAAATCTTTGATCGCCTCGTCATAATTCCGATCGGAAAGATATGAATTACCGCGCGCATAGTAGGCTTTGGACATCGTGGAATTGGCTTTAATTGCCAGAGTAAATTGTTTGATAGACTCTTTATTGTTTCGTTGACGCTTCGCGATTATGCCCTTCATGTAATAAGCGCTTGAGTAGCCGGAATCAAAGTTTAAAACTGTATCATATTTCTTCAACGCCTTGGCATAATTGCCCTTTTTATATTCAAGATTCCCATCGTTGTAGTTTATACCGATGATGTTTTTGAGCTCTTTTCTGTACTTTACATTTTCCGGATCAAGTTCAATCGAGCGGCGAATATTTCTGCCCGCTTCAGCGTATTTCTTTTCCCTGACGTTTATCTTGCCGTGGAGGAAATATGCAGAGGCAAATTGTGAATCCAATGCAAGAAGATTTTTCAGCGAATCTTTGGCGACGGCGATGTTTCCATCTGTAAACGCTCTATTCGCTCCTACCATAAGATTATTGATTATCCGCTGTTTCGCCTCTTCATCCGTTTCACCGCCCTGCGCGAAAAGCGCGTTTCCCGACAGTAATAGCATTACTCCGTAGATAACTAATTTTGTGGTGATTTTCATTCCAAATTATCCCTTATAATTATCGTTTCTCCAATTACGTGCCGAAGGCGGGATTCGAACCCGCACACCCGTTAGAGCACTGCCCCCTCAAGACAGCGTGTCTACCAGTTCCACCACTTCGGCTACTCTCACTCAATTACCGGAGTTCGGGTCATCTGATAGCGCGGGAGTTGATGGAGCAGGCAAGGTTGCGCCCGGTCCCGGTGTTTGTTCCCTCGCGGCTTCCTGAATAAGACTGACACTCCCCTTATCAGGATTTGACATGAAACCAATCATGATGGCTACGACCATAAAAGCCGCTACAAGACCAACTGTCAATTTTTGAAGGAAACTTGCGGCTCCTCTGCCGCCGAAAACCGCGCTTGTTCCCGCTCCGCCAAAAGCGCCGGCAAGACCCCCGCCTTTACTCGACTGCATTAAGATCGTGATCACAAGAGTCAAACTGACACAGATGTGAATCGTCACTAAAATTCCGTACAAATTATCATTACTCCTTACTTATATCTTCCGCAATAGCTGCAATACCGTTAAACGATTCCTGTTTCAAGCTTGCGCCGCCAATAAGCGCTCCGTCTATATCCTGTTGACCGAGCAACTCTTCGGCATTCGTCAAAGATACACTGCCACCATACAAAATCAAAATACTTTCTCCCGCTTCTTCTCCCGCGTTCCCGTTCACGATATTTCTTATCTGTTTATGCATCTCCTCCGCCTGTTCGGGAGAAGCGACCTTCCCCGTACCAATCGCCCAGACAGGCTCGTACGCTATAACGAGATTCTTTAGTTCGTTCTCAGAGAGGTTTTGAAGAAACGCCTCTACTTGTGTCTTTACGACCTTCTCCTGCTCCCCGTTTTCCCTCTGTTCGAGCGATTCCCCTACGCATCCGATAACGTGGAATCCGTTTGAAAGCGCATGTTTTACTTTCTTCGCGACTATCTCATCGGTTTCGCCAAAGATGGCGCGCCTCTCCGAATGTCCGATAATGACCCAATCCACTCCGGTAGAGCGTATCATATCCAAGGAAATCTCACCCGTGTACGCCCCTGAGTCCTCGTAGTGGCAGTTTTGAGCGGCGATCAGCAAGTTTGAATCTTTAAATTTTTGACCCACAACGCCGAGAGAGATGAAAGCCGGGCTTATCAGTACATCTATATTCTTAAAGGATTCAACGCCTTCCGCTACCGCTTTGGCAAGTTGATAGGACTCATAAAGATCCAAATTCATCTTCCAGTTACCCGCTATGAGCAAACGCCTACCCATCATTCTTTCTCCTCCAGCATCTCAAGACCGGGCAGTGGATTCCCGGATAGAATCTCTAATGTCGCGCCCCCGCCCGTCGAAATATGAGAGACATCGTTTGAGAGATTCATCTGCTTCATAGCCGACGCGGAATCTCCGCCGCCTACTACCGTTGTGGCTCCCGCCTTTGTCAGCTCCACAAGTTTTCTACCGATGGAGACGGTACCGTTAGACCAATAAGGAACCTCGAAGATACCCATAGGACCGTTCCATATCACCGTTTTTGCTCCTTCAAGCACATGATCGAACTCCGCAACCGTCATCGGACCAATATCAACTCCCATTTTGTCGTCGCCGAGTTCGTCTATGAGACATACATCGCCCAACTCCGGTGAATCAACGGAGCTGACCGCTACACAATCCGTAGGGAGATGATAATTTATCCCCTTTTTGCTCAACTCTCTCAATATTTCCTTGCAGGTGTCTACCAGGTTATCATCAACCAACGACTTCCCTACCGGATGCCCCAAAGCTTTCAGAAAGGTAAACGCCATTCCTCCACCTATGAGAAAAGCGTCGGCAAGTTTTGAAAGATTTTTTATCACCGGTATCTTATCCGAAACTTTCGCTCCGCCGAGAACCACCACCATAGGTATCCTCGGGTTTTCCACCAATTCACTCATATATTTTACTTCGGATTCCATCAAATAACCCGCAACCGCTGTATCCATAAACTCCGGTACTCCGTACGTAGAAGCATGTTTCCTGTGAGCCGTACCGAAGGCGTCGTTGACATAAATATCGCCGTGAGCCGCCAATGCCTGAGCAAACTCGCTGTCATTCTCCGTTTCTTCCTTATGAAACCGGAGATTCTCCAAGAGCAACAGCTCGCCTGCCGCAAGCGATGATGACAGAGCGAGAGAATCGGCTCCAATACAATCGTCAGCAAACTTTACCTCCCTCGATAGAATTTTTGAAAGTGACTCGGCAACAGGTTTGAGGCTCAGCTTAGGCACAACCTCCCCGCCGGGTCTGCCGAGATGACTCATTAAGATGAGACTCCCCCCATCCTCCAACACTTTATCTATGCTCGGAATCGCCGCCTTGATACGCAGATCATCCTCTATCTTGCCTTCGGGGGAGAGAGGCACATTAAAATCAGCGCGCATCAGCACTCGCTTATTCAATAGTTTCAGATCATCGAGAGTGCGTTTAGTCATCGTTAACCGAAGAACGTTTTTGCGAGGTTATACAGTTCCGCCGGCACGAGCTTCAGCTCGCTCGTAGCGTCCGAAAGCGGAACGGGTACTATTTCATTACCCCTGAGCGCGGCCATCTTGCCGAAATCGCCGTCATTCACATAATCCGCCGCCGCTAAACCGAAACGGGTCGCCAACATCCTGTCGTATGCCGTGGGCGAACCGCCTCTCTGAGTATGACCGAGCACGACCGTCCTAATTTCGTCGCCCGTCTGCTTGGCGATTTCCTTACCGACATACTCGCCTATGCCGCCAAGCCGTACATGCCCGAACTCGTCCAAAGAATCATCTTGAGTTACCGCACTCTCATCGCCCTCGATAGCCGCTCCTTCCGATACGACGATAATATGGAATTTCTTTCCCGCCTCTTTCCGCTTATTGATAATAGCCACAACCTCGGAGATAGACATTTTAAACTCGGGAAGCATTATGCAGTGAGCGCTTCCGGCAATTCCCGCGTGAAGAGCTATCCACCCGGCATGTCTCCCCATGACCTCCACGACTATGGTTCTGTGATGCGATCTTGCGGTGGTAGTCAACCGGTCTATGGCATCTACGGCAATTGTCAGAGCGGTGTCGAATCCGAATGTCGCGTCTGTCGCCGACAGGTCATTGTCTATAGTTTTCGGCACTCCGACGCACGCTATTCCATCCTCCGAGAGTTTAGTGGCGACCGACAGAGTATCGTCTCCGCCGATAGCGATAATAGCGTCAAACTCGAATCGCTTAATATTCTCTTTTACGCTTTTAAGCTGTTCTTCATCCTTGTAAGGATTGGTGCGGGAGGTACCGAGAATAGTTCCGCCCTCACGAATTAATCCAGCCATATCAGATGATTCCAACCGATAAACGTCGCCTTCGACCAGTCCCCTCCATCCGTCCCGGATTCCGTACACTTCGTGACCATGAGCATCTATAGAACGCCTGACAATTGCCCTAATGGCGGCGTTCAATCCCGGGCAATCTCCTCCACCCGTTAAGATCCCGATTCGCATTGTTCAGTTCCCTCGCTCTTTTAATAGTCTATCAATAATGTCGATTTCTCGAAGAAAAATATTACAGCAACAATCAAAAACATGCAAGAGTTATATTAGGAATTAGCGAACTCGAACCGGATAGTGAGATATTGACCGAATCTTAACTCTTAACACACCTCGTCCTGCGAGCGCCCCTCTTACACAGAGGGGAATTTATAATCCCTCCTTATCTAAGGAGGGGAAATTCATCGTCATTGCGAGGAGCAGCGAACCCAGCCGTTGGCGGGGTATGCTGTGACGTGGCAATCTCATAATTGCGGTTGTGGATAGATTTGAGATTGCTTCGTTGCTACGCTCCTCGCAAATACAGGTGTTAGCTGGGTCTGACTGAATTCTGGCGGGGGAGGAACACGGTAAGTGTCAATAGAATCAACCGAAAGTGACGTACTATTTGTCAATTATGTGCGAGTCAGGGCTTGCCCTGACCGCCACAAAATAAGTCAACCACCCCCGCGCTTACAGCGCGTCCCCTCCTTTCAAGGAGGGGAAATTCATCGTCATTGCGAATCCACCAACTGGCGGATGAAGCCTGCCCGACTTTGGTCAGGCGGGCAATCTCAGAACCTATTTACGAGAATATTACAATTGAACTGAATCATCATTGTGAAATTGCTTCGACGCCATGCGGGCAATGACATCTAAAGAGTATTCAAATATTCCCTTGTCGGGGCTTAACCGCCTGAGTATATTTAACGGAGGAGTTCAATGACAGTAATACTCGTACTCGTTTACATCACCCTAACTCGTTTGGTAATGTGGGTGTTCGAAGACACAATTTTCAAATGGGGTGTCAAACTGTTTTTTATTATTCTCCTCAATGCCGCCGCTACTTATTTCATGTACGATTTCATTGATGATCAATTTCAGCACGTCAGAGACACTTCTAAGAATTATTATAAGCGTTACGATAACTTGGTAGAATAAAAGAGCTCTCAATCTCTCTAAATCAGACCGCTGCCAAGCAGTAGAGCGACGACAAGCAACATCCCTCCAACTAAGTTCCGGACGTAACGCATCTTTACCTTCTTCATCAGACGACTCCCTATAAAAGAACCGAGAAACGCCGTCAGCACAGCGGCGGATATAAGATTCAACCCTCCCGAATCAACGATAGTAGTGAGAGTTCCTCCGAAAAACAGAGTGCCGTAGACAGCGACTCTCGACAGATCAACCGCCACAGAACAAACGACTCCCGTGCCTATGAACTTAGTTTTATCATCAATAGAACGGATGAGAAACGCGCTGCGAAGAGCGCCCTGATGACCCGAAAGTCCGCCGAAAAACCCCGAAAGAGCGCCGCCTAACGGCAGATACTTTTTTGGAAAGGAGAGCTCATCGAATCGTTTGGACAACTCCAGCAGAGCAAAAAGCAGCATGAGCAGACCGACTACCAATTTGAGAATCGTCAATTCACGGACACCATAGAATTCGTAAGAATACAGCGGCTCTGACGTTGCCATCCGGGTCAATAAATAAGCGCCGAACGCAGAAAAGACGAGTCCCGGAATTATAAAACGAACGGCTATCTTCCAATCCGCGTATCTCCCGACAAGCGTCAGTTTGAACAGATTATTGGAGAGATGCACAACAGCGGTCATCGCTACCGCCGCCTCAAGAGGAAAGAAGATCGCAAAGACGGGCATCAGCAGCGTTCCGATGCCAAACCCGGAAAAGAGAGTCAAAGCAGCCACTAAAAGCGCGGCAGCCATTACGGTCAGATACATTAACATCGGTTCATTCTCATAAAATATTAATTAGAGAATGAATATATGTCTGCTACAATAAAATAAAAAGCCCCGAGTTTCCTCAGGGCTTTATTTTTCTCTTTTATCATTAAATACGGGTCAGTGTGCCCACCCGTATGCTGTCCATTCCATTATCTTTATCCTCACTATTCGTTTGCATGAGTATATACGTAAATGTAGAATATTTGTTCCATGATGGTTGATTTTTAGCAATTAAATAATTGAATCCTCTAAGTTCTTATTTCCGCATTCATTTCCTGCTCAATTTCTTAATTTTACCGCTATTTAACAGCTTATAACCAAATTTGATTACTTTCCATTTCCGCTTCTATTTCCACTGTGATTTCCGTGGTAATGATAACAAATTAAGACTTTTTATGATTTAGGATAGACTAACCGAGAGGTAGAAACTATTGAATCTGCGGATTCTCCCGCACATTCACGATAAGCGCGGTCTCTTCTAATTGACGGTCGTTCACCCTTCTGCCCATAAGGTTTGAGATGTATGTAGCGGTATCGTTTCGATTTTTGTTTTCTTTTTTAAAAATGCGCGGCAGCCTGTCAGTGAAATTATCTATTTCAAGCTCCGCGCTCCATGGTTCGAGCAGATTCCAACGTTTCGATCGAATCCTGGCTCTTATGTCTATCCCGATTTCGTCATCCTGTAACGTAATGGTATCACCGACTTCAAGCTTATCATACGGATACCCGTCCGGATCCGCCTCATACAGGTCAATTGCTGAAACGGCATACTTAATCTTCGTGTTCTTAGCCGATTGAAGGGCGTCAAATCCCTCATCCCAGAGGATTCTGGCTCCGCTTATCGGATAAAATTCGTTGGGAACGCTAAGTTTAGTGGACTTTTCGAGAATCACCGAATCTATATAGAAGTCAGTGTCAATTGAATTGGAGAGTATCTTAACGATTCCTCCGGTACCCTGCGCCGTGATTCCCTCTATTAGAAGTTGAGTCCAGACTCCGGTCAAGCTTGTTTGAGCGGTTTTTCCCGAGTTCGACGGTTGGTCAGCGACACCGTCATACAGCTCGAGTTTTACATTACCTTGAGATACATATACCCATACATATAAGGAATATACGCTATCCACCTCGAGTGTCACGGATTGCTTCATTCCCTCTCCCGGATCCGCCTCGGTGATCAGCTGACTCTTGGAGCCGTATTTGATGAAATCAGTGTTTATGTTTTCTGTAACGGGGAACGCCGCCCCGAGCGTTACTACCGACCAGTTATCCGCTATTCCGGAGCTGTAATTTCCCGAAAAATCGGTGTTAAAAAGTAAATTTCTCGCCTCGACCCTTGATCTGTTAAAATACGTTGATTCTATCCTTCCGAAGGAATCTATCGAACCCGCATCCCTGATCTGTTTAATATCGCTCCCGGAAGCATCGGCGACTATCTTAAAGTAATCTCCCACGCTGAGTCCCGAAAACACCGTAGTGACAACCAGTTGACCCCCTGCTATCGAGTCCGTTATAAGCCTTCTCGCTCCGATTGTGGCGCTGCCTAATGCTCTTGTAATTTCCATATAGTAGTTGTTCCAGGAGTCGTCCGAAGGTACCAACCGCTGATGCGAGGAGAGTGTCGCGCCTGAAATGGAGAAAATGATATGTTCTGCGGCTTCTGTGCCGAGAACAGCATCGCCGCCTATATCCGCTGGCGGTTCTCCGCCGCCGACAGGATACACCACGTTGAATAGTTCCCTTGTATCAATATTCCTGCGTATGCCTTTGAGGTTCCGCGCATAACGGATACGAGCCTCCTTCAGACTCCCACGCCTCTTTATGCTGACCGTTTTGTCGTTATTTACAATCAGATCGGTTCCGAGTCTCTCCCTAACCACATTAAGAAGGTCAAGAACGGAATTGTAACTTAAAACCAGATCCAATTTGGTTGCGGGGCTTATCGTTCCCACGGAAAAAGACGATTCTCCGAGAATTTCATTTATAACCGTTGAAGGTTCCGCCTGCGCGTATGGAGTCCATTTCGGATAGACCTCGTCAAGCATATCGTATTTCAGATGTTCGCATTCAAGCCGTCCTTCCGGGGAATTGTTCCCTCTTCGCAGCTCAAGCTTTTGCCGAATCCTGAACGACTCGTAGCTCTCATCATCGAGGTTCACGACTCGAATCACTTCAAGCGGGTTTATCGAACTCCACAGCTCACTACTGAGCGTTATCCCGATGGATAAGGTGTTTATACCGTTTAGTTCATCTACTCGTTTAGCATAGATAAGATCTGCCGTCGGAAAGATCGAACGGCGGGCGCTGTCTGATCTATCGAAAAGTTCAAGCCTATGCTTTGTCATATTAGAGCCACTTCTTATTATAATTTAACTTTATTCCGGCGTTGGCAACTTTGTTGAACAAAACCGACTTATTGCTATCCATATTCGGGAAGAAGGAACCTGAATCCATTGACGCTATCGCGTTCGTAAACGTGTTCGCCGTGGAATCAGCAAACTCAATCGTTTCTTTCTCGCTGTCTATCAATAACTTATCACCGTCAGATAAAGTTTTGGTCAGGCTGATTTTTGCATTGTTATTTTTAACAGGTTTGCTCTGATTCGAGTATTTCAGCGCCTCGGCAGCAGATAATTCTCTTGATAACAGATAAATTTCATCGTATATGGCATCAGGAATATTTGGCTCCGAGTTACCCACAAAATTTAATACGTTCGGATTATTTAAAAGAGCATCGGTGTTGCTGTGCGCGGCGCCAGCCACTCCGTTAATATATATCTGAACGCCGTTCATACTGCCCCAAGTGCAGACCATACAGATTCGGTCGCCGGCATTATGAGTTGAGGCGAATATTGCTTCCCTGTTCACGCTTGCCACCCTTTTTCTAAAAGTCCAGAAATCGCCCGTAAAATCATAATAAGCCTTCAGATAATTACTTACGTTTGCGAACAGCTCGAATATCATCGGTTCGTTTGTATCGTCAACCCAGTCAGATCCAAACATCGGCTTGAACCATACAATAACGCTACCCTCGTTCTTATTTCCCGTCACGCTCCACGAAAGCGTGTCTCCGCCGTCTATACGCAACCCCTGACCGAACTTTTCTTGTGAATAGGAGACGATTTCGGGAGTCGCTTGTGAGGCAGCGTTTGCCGTCACAATGTCGAGTTCGATTAGGTTTACATTATCAAGAGAAAGCGTCCCTCCCGTTGTCCTGAATTGCAGGTTTTTCTTATTTCCTCCGGTAGAAGCACTCTTTATTAAGACAATATGTTTCCTAACGGTGGTTGCAAGAATGACGGACGCAATAGTTATATTTCCATCTTCCAACCTTAAGTCAGGAGTCCCGGAAATCGCTGTAATTTCGTAATTTAGCATATACCATGTATCATCAGTAACGCTTGAAATCACCTGAGACAATCTTATTGTGCCATCAACGTAAGTAAAGTTTGCCGTTCCGCCCGAGATTGTGAGAGTAGATGAACCGACCGGGGCTTTATCCCAGTCTGTATCAGAGCCGAAATATCCGTTTTGAACAAGGCTTGGCTGACAATCCATCTGGTCTATATATACTGTTGCGTCACCGTTAGCATTTAGTTTCCTTATTCTGAATTGGTGAGAGGAGCCGCCGTCTGCCTCAAAAGTTCCCTCAAAATAAAGCCACTTTCCCGTTGCGAAACTGACACCCATATCATCTGCGCCCGTATCGAGTCTGCGAGTCAAAACAATTGTGTTACCCACGATATCAAGTTGCAATTCGTCAGAAGCGTGAAGGGTAGATACATAGACCCAAAATCTATAAAAGTAATCCTGGTTATCTATGAGGGTGCTTGTAGGATTTTGGGCATATGCGCCGCTTGGGTCGCCCACCCAATCTAACTTAGCGGATTGAGTATCATATTTAACAATAGTAGTTTCATTGGTAATGTCAACATTTGAAGAAATCCACTCGCCAGCGGGGTTGGTCTCTTGATTGCCCGTTGAAAGTTTATTATCAACCCACGGATATTGAACGCTAACGGGTTCACCGCTTGACAGTTCACCTACCGAGAGAAGCTTTGTGTCAGGCGTAACGTAAGGCTCTGCGCCTGCGCCTGAATTGTAGAGAGCTGCTACTTCGGCATCGGTCAACGCCCGCTCGAATATCTGCCAGTGAATTAAACCGTCAAATAACAAACCGGCATCCAAGCCGGTGTCCTGTCCCATTGATAGCGTGGAGTCCACCGCAGCGACAGCCCCTAACGCGCCCGTATCGCCGCCCTCAGCCGCATTGAGATCTATCTGAACACTGTTCGAGGAACTGTCAATATTATTATTCAGGTCCCATCTACACAGTATAAAATACCAACTTCCCGCCGCAAAGTTCGCGGAGGTAACGGTAATTGAAGCGTTCCTATTTGTTCCTGCGGCTTTTACATCAATGGCTAAGAGATCCGAATCGTGCTTGCGAATAACAATACTATTATTTGCATCGCCCACTTCTTCAAACAGAGAATGATTTACTCCGTCATCACCGTCAAAATAAGGCTTAACCCATAAAACTATTGTTCCCTGATATGGATTAAAATTAGCGTAATTCTGACCGTTGACATTATTCCCTCTGTCGTAATACAGATTGTCATTATTGACTAACTGTATCGCTTTTGATCGCTGAGACGTGAGAGCTTTTCGGGTCCTATACCCGAATTTATTGGTGAAATTTCCTGATACGGTCGAGAGAGTAACATCGCTGAGGTTATCGTTATAGTCGAAGTGCGCTACTCCAACCTTGTCCCCTTCAATCAGCATAGGATTTGTGACCGCTCCGCTCACCTCGATGACCGGTTTACTCCGTACATTGCCGGTAGTGAAAACCTTGAACTCATCCGCTTTTCCCGCCATCGTAGCCTCCGTAAGCGTATTGGAAATTGCGAACGGATCGTCACATCGGAAGCGCGCGCGGAAAAGTTTCATCTCGTTACTCATCCACTGATGGGAAATATCCGGCAATTCAAATATACCGTCAAAGACCGCATTGTAATGCCTGTCCGGTTCATCACCGAATTCCAGCTTACCGTATTTGATTCCATCCGTTATGGACTCTTCACCGGGCGGCAGCAGCTCATCTTCCATGGCGAATAGAGACTTCAGATTCTCAATATTACTCATCAAAGTCGCATGGGAAACACCCTCGACGGTTCCCTCGATCTCAATAATTCTCGGCTTATACGTCTGCTTGAACGCCATCCTTCCATGCCGCCCGGGGATGGCGACGCTTTTAACCTCGATCGAAGGCTTACCACGCCCGCTGACATTCGTTATCTCGGTAAAGAGGTCACGAATAGATTTGCCGTTCCACTTGATTGAATCGGTGAATGCCATTTACACCCCTACATTAATACTGTTGATTAAGTGCTTTCACTCTCTGGTAAATTGTCAGGTTGATAAAATCAAATTGCCTTCTCATAGAACTTTAATGTAAATTTGAAAGTTAAAATAGATCATGGATAAATTATGAAACAAGGCACTGAGTTTGAATTATTAACAACAGACCTCTTCTCACAGCTATCGAAGGATAGAGAGTTTGAATCAGTTCAGCATGATGTTATGCTTGATGGTCTTGATGGAAAAAGGCAGATTGATGTTTTACTGACAGGAAAAGTTGGTCCATTTGAAGTTAAAACAATAATCGAGTGTAAAGATTATTCTAAAAATTTGAATATCATGGAAATAGATGCGCTTCATTCAAAGATGCTTGATGTTAAGGCTCAAAAAGCTGTGTTAGTAGCAAGAAAAGGTTTTTCACGAAAAGCAGTAATAAAGGCCAAAAGATTAGGCATTTCTCTATGCACAGCCCATAGCGCTTCAAAAGAAAAATGGAAATTTGCTCTTGAACTTCCTCTTGTAATTACGGAGTATGCCTGTGAGAAATCATCACCAAGTTTTGAATTTACTGCAATTGGAAATTCGCTTAACTTACAATCAATAACAAATTTTAATGATATTCCACTTGCTAAAATAATTGCAAACTACTGGAATGATACAGAAATAGAGTGTGAAGATGGCATGAATAAGCATAAATTTTACCCTGATATTCCCAAGCCTCAGTGGATAACTGTCCCTGATGGTAGAAAAATGGAGATTAAAAATTTTCACATAACTTTGCACATACAAAAATCCTATTATTTTGGATACTTCAATAATATTGTGTCAGCTAAATATCTTCAATTTCACGATGAAAATAAACGCCATGTCATTTTTAATCCAAGAGACTTGTCAGATTACCGAAAAACCTTTGCGAGATTTACTAATAGAATAGAATTACCTCCAATCAAAAACATCATGTTTATTGGCGTTAAATTATTGTACAACCCCAACGCAGAAATCAAACTTAAGTAATACTTCATTATTAGTTACTAAACGCAAAAGTAGCAAATGACCGTCATTGCCTAACAGCCAATTGTGGACGAAGTAATCCCAATGTTGCAGTTTGAGAAATCCCGCTTACCGTCTCATTGAGTTCGCCAATTCTAAGTTATTCAGATAGACTTGCAGCGCGTTTTTCTTCCGGGTTACAGGTCCGAGCCTGTCGCTAAGTTTTTTCAGCCGCGCGTCACGAAGTTTCCTGAATTTATCCTCGATGACCTGCATAGATGCGCTATCCTTCTCCATGTCGCCCACCGCTAACGGATTGCTCTTCAGCTTCACGGTTGGCCAGACCGATTCGAAATAGTTGATTAGCCGGGTATTGTTCTCCGCAAGCGCGGTTTTATACTTCTCTATTGCCTCGAGCGGGTAGTGCCGTATCTGTTTGGTGAGTTCACGCTGTTCCTCTATCTGAGCGATCTTCCGCAGGTTCATAGCCGTCTCCAACGCAAGCTTCCGGCTGACCTTATCGTCTGTCAGCACCGCGTCTCTGATTGACGTTTGCGCTTCTTTCAGAAGATTCCGATACGCCCCTTCTTCTTCATCATCGGCGTAGATGATAGACTGCTCCTCCGCGCGCAACGCCGTGAGACTGTTTTGTATCGCTGCGCGATGCTTTGCTTTCTCCGCTTCAATAAGAGAGTTATAATCTGACTTTATCTTCCGCGATTCTATCTTTCTGTAATCCTCCGAATATCGTTCATCTTTACTCAAAGCCGACAGATCGCTATCTCTTTCAAGACGCAGCTCT
>JACZYG010000030.1 GCA_022571215.1 Fidelibacterota bacterium
GTACAAACCTAATTATCTTGAACTTTATGAATCCGGCGAGCTGGAGAGAAGAGTAGATGAAGCTCTCGAGAGCTTGAAAGAGTGCAAAGTCTGCCCGTGGGACTGCGGTATAAACAGGATGGAGGATAAGAGAAAAGTTTGCCGCACGGGCAGGTATGCAAGAGTTTCCAGTTTTTTTCAGCATTTTGGCGAGGAGGATCCATTGAGAGGATGGAACGGAAGCGGCACCATATTCCTGGGCTGGTGCAATCTCCGCTGTGTATTTTGTCAGAACTTCGATATCAGTCAGAAAGAAGCAGGAGAGGAAGTGACACCCGGGCAGATGGCGGCGATGATGCTGCAGCTGCAGGAATCCGGATGCCACAACATAAATTTTGTAACGCCCGAGCATGTCGTTCCTCAGATTTTGGAAGCGTTATTCGTGGCGATAGGTAAGGGTCTCAGGCTTCCGATCGTCTATAATACGAGCGCTTTCGACTCGCTGCACAGCCTGAAGCTCATGGACGGTATTGTGGACATATACATGCCCGACTTCAAGTACTGGAGCGAAAGTAAATCGCAGCGTTACCTGAAGACTCCCAAATATCCGGAAACGGCTAAAAATGTAATAAAGGAGATGCACAGACAGGTTGGCGATCTTGCGCTTGACGAGAAGGGACTTGCGCAACGGGGAATTCTGCTCAGACACCTTGTCATGCCCGGCGGTTTGGAGGATACCCGGATGATAGTCAACTTCATTGCCGAAGAGATATCAAAAGACACCTATATCAATATCATGGCACAGTATTCCCCGTACGGCAAGGTAAATGAGAAGAAATATTCCGAAATAAACAGGCCGATAACCAGTGCGGAACTTGAAGACGCTTACTCACTGGCTAAAGAAGCCGGACTTCACCGATTTGATGAAAAAAGATATTTTGCGTTCGCCGGTTGAACAGATTCTGTTATTCTGAGCGAGTCCGTAGTGCAGCTGGACGACTGCCCCGTGTCTCAAAAGCTAATTATCAGAAGCCCTCGTTTTCGTGAGTTCAATCGTAAGGATATTTCTTAATGCGGCAACTATTCAGTCACGTTTTAATCACATGACCATTCATGATGGGCTGAAAGTTTTATTATTAAAGGGTTACAGAATTTGATGGAGAATGCCATAAGCTTACGCACAACCGCCTTTAAACTTCAATTTTTCCCCTAATTCATGGCAGAAGAGAAAAGCACCATGATATCGTTTGGTTTCTTTCACCACATTATGCCTTGATATTTATTATCGGTTTTGCAATATCTATTACGTCTATCACGACTCCCTCTTGCCTTGATATTACTGTTTCAATATCCTTGTAGGCGAATGGTGATTCGTCTAAAGTTTTCCTATGAATCTTCGCGACAATTCCATCCATAGATTCAATAAATTTATCCATTGATGTTAATCGTTTAGCTTTCGTACGGCTCATTGTTCTCCCCGCTCCGTGAGAACTTGAATTCAGAAATTCCTCATTCCCCAAACCTTTTACTACCCATGCGCCGTCTCTCATATTACCCGGAATAACCCCCATTTCATCTTTATATGAAGATGTAGCGCCCTTCCGATGTAACACACCATCTTCTGTTATTTCAGCATGATTGTGAGTTTTGTTTATCATCCCGCCTTTAAACCGATCCCAATCTTCACCCAGGATGTTTATTATTGACTTCATTATTGCCGATCTATTTGCCAGAGCATATTCGAGAAAAAAATTCATATCTTCGAGATACGCCTGTCCTAAATCGGAATCGAGATTAAACATTCCATCCGAAACTTTGCTAATTTTCATGTAATATTGAGCGGTTTGCCAACCGGCGCCCCTTGATCCGCTGTGAATCGTAATTGAAACTGTATTTAGGGTTGTTTTACCGATTTCAATGAAGTGATTTCCCGAACCAAGTGAGCCAAGTTGTGATATGATCTTTGCATCAACAATTTTCTGTAATTTTTTATCGCCAGACGCTGTTTTAAAACCTAAATATTCTTGAGGCGCATCATGTCCGCCACCGACACCCATTGGAATTTTGTCATACACGGAATCAAATATGTGAATCTTCTCCCTTTCATCAGGGAATACATCTTCTACAGGAAGTCCAGTGTCCACGTAGCACATTCCACAACCAATATCATATCCAACAAAAGACGGCGAAATATGATTATCTAATAGTGCTACCCCGCCGATAGGCATATCATAACCCTGATGAACATCGGGCATTATTGCCATTTTTATAACCATATCCAGTCTGGCTACATTAAAAATTTGCTCAATCGCGCCTTGTTCTACCTCTTCTTCGGGTATTAGCCATTTAATTTTGTTTATCACGGTTTCTTTCATATATCTATCCTGTGCTGATTAACATTCAGCCTTCTCTTTGTATATCAGGAGGGGCCAAATTCTCCCATCTATTTACTATCAGAACAAATATCCGCCTACTTTTTCAATTATATAGTCTCTTCTATCTGCAAGTAAATTAACAACTTGAGCAAATAGAAGAAACCCTGAGTGAGAGGTCTTGTCATCATTTTAGCAACACTATCTTCTTATTCTTTCTTCAATCCTGAACAAATGCCACAATCCTTAGCGGACTGCCACTACCCCCCTTTATTTTCATGGGTAAGGCTATTACAAAGGAGCCAGTAGAAGGTAATTTGTCAATGTTAGAAACGTTTTCAAAGACAGGAATATTTCTACCGAAGAGAATTTGATGGCTCTCGAAAAGAACTGATTGACCATAATCTATACTCGGAGTATCGAGTCCAATCGCTTTAATATTCCTCTCTTCTACAAGCCATTGTGCTGCTTGCGGATCAAGACCCGGAAAGTGCAATTCTGAAACTGCATCCTCCCCTCTTTTTACTGTTCCCGTATACTTCTCTAAATCAAACCAAAACTTGTCATAACCAGTGTTTAATAATACAATCATTCCATCAACTGTTATGCCGTGTTGAGCCTCCCAATCTTTAAAATCAACTACACCTATTTGGTAGTCACTGTCTTTCATCGTCTTTTTAGACACATCCACAACCACGGCTGGGGCTATTAAATTAGTTAGTGGAATTATATCAACACTGTTTTTTCCTTCAGCAAAATGAATGGGAGCATCTATGTGTGTACCCCCATGTTCTGCTGCACTGTAGTTATTTGAAAAATAATAATAACCTCTTTCAGTATATCCTCTATAAACTTCATCCAATTTGAACAAATCCGCAGTCGGCCAATAAACTGTCTCTGAAGAAAAGTCATGGGTAAGGTCAATCCATTCGCCTGATGAAAAATTATTTCGTACCGAGCAGTTCTCGAAAATAGTAGTAAAAAGGATTACACAAAGTACCAATCCTAATTGCTTCATGATTGTATTCCTCCATTCGGATATATAAGAACATTCCGTTTATATAATATCAATCACACATATCGAATGCTACGAAATTTCGCATAAACATATGAGTTTTGGCACACAGGAAATGTGTCTCATAAACGGTCGTTTTTGGGACTTGTAGCAAAAGTCTTAATACCTGGGACTAAAACCCTCTAATTTGGTACCAAAACCCCGTCTCGATTGAATATTCCCAAAACTCAATCGTTTTGACGTTTTTGAAACTATAAACTTATTGACAAAAACTCATCTAAAGCATACGAATTAGACTTTTAACGTTTTCTCCTGCTTCAATTGGATCGTACCGATATGATGGAATGATTAGAGCATCCATATCTTGAATGAATATAGGATCATCTAGCTTTTCATCTAAATTGGCAATGAATCTGTTAGAGGAAATACTTAATCCTTGAAAATCAAGGTATTGATGAAACGATTTTAAAACTCGATCTTCATTAATTAATCCTTTACGGAGAAGTACGTCAAGATCGAATAAATCTCTTCCCTTTTTTCTTTGATATAATGCTCTTAATTTTGTTCCTGCAAGTTCATCAAGCTCATATGTTGTTACCTCACATTCACCTGAAAACCACAGAGATTTAACTTCGTATGATAAACTCAATTGAGGATATACTGAAAAGTGTTCTCGAGTGTTAATTTCAATTTTCACACGTTTGTTAATTTGAGGATTACTTTCTGGACTAAAATTGTATAAGGTTCTAAAAGCATCTTTTCTTGATTTTGTCTGACTATTCCCAAGCCAGGGATCCAATATTCTTTGAATCGTTTCGATAATTGGTTTGATTGGACCTTCTTTTTTCTGAACAAAATCTAAATCTTCCGAATATCTTAACGGTTCATCTAAAAAAAGTTTTGTTAGTGCAGTACCTCCTCGAAATAAAAGTTCTTCCCTTAGAAATTCATTATTATATAGTTCTACAATTATTCGACTTATAATTAAATCCTGCTCAATTTGATCATTACTTTGCCACGGTGCATCTTTTTGCCAACCTATAATAAATGCTTCTGGAATCAATCCTCTGTCTCGATTTCGGAATTAATGATCAATCTCCAATTCTTGTTCATAACTCCTTCATTCAAATACGATGGATTCAGAGATGATGTAATTGCACCTTGAATATCTATCAAATTTAATAAAGCATTTTTACCTTTATTATAATTTAGTTTTTCTAAGATGTAGCCTCCCCTTTGAACTATCGCTATGGGAAATGTTCTCGCTGCCTTTTTCAATCCGCTCACCGTAAATTGCTCCATCAACTCTGACACCACTATATAAACCCGATCTAATCCTCCAATTCTGCCGTTATACTTTATCAAGTCAAAGAAGGTAGATTCAGGAGTTGAAATTTTCATATAACCGGTTGGAGTATTCTTTTGAATGATAATTGAATGTTCAATAGACTTCTTTTCGAAGAAAACTATCTTACTCATATTTTTGATAATTGGTCTTCGGGGTTTACCTATGATTACTTGGAGCACTTGAGGGCTTTGATGTGAAGAACCATAATGAGCTGCAGCAGATAATAACCCCACATAATAAGGTAGTTGATAAAATTTCATTAGACTGTCAATATAACGTTCCATCGGTAAACGGCCAGTTTCACTTAATTCTTCAGGAATAATAGCATAAAAACCACGCCCGGGATTAAAAAGTCTCTTTTTCTTCAGAAGGAACCGTATAATATTTGTTGGGTCTTTGTTGAGCAGCGTTTCTGCTTCCTTAAATGTAAAAGACCAAATTCCTCTATTATTAAATGATTTTATGAACTCTAATGGTTTCATGGCAAGTTATTTGCTCCAATTGATGTCTTATCATCCAACAAATTATCCTACATCTATCCACTTTATTTTTTATATCACATGCGTAATATGTATTATTTTGACATGTTATGCAACCATTATCTATATAATATTATATTATTTAGGTTGCTCAATATGTTTGTTTTTAACATATTATACAACCATTATTTTCTAAGTATCAGTCAATTATACTTATGAAATATTCTATATATCAACATTTTATGCAAACCATATTTTATTGATTTTTTGAATACATACATCAATGACCTTTCTAATACTTTTATTGTCAGGTATCACTTTTGAGTGCCCTATCGCCGTAAGTTGCTGATACATAGTATAGGGTGATGTCCTTTTAAGCCATTGGCCGATGGTTCTTCCGAAGGAACTCCGCGGGAGGAGTCCACCCGAGCGTACTACTCAAAAGTACTGCTATCAATGCTTTTAAGGAGTAGTCTCTTAATGAGAGAAATTATTTTTCAATCATTTCATTATTATTATTCGTAGTAGAAAAATGTCTTATATAAGACACCAAATAGCTTACCTGATAATCTTTTATAACGTTTTTCCAGGAGGGCATATTTACTGATTTATTTATTCCTCTACCTCCCTGATTGATCGCTTCAAAAAGCCTATCATCCGAAAAATTACTCAAATACTCGAAATCTGTGAAATCTCTCGGTTTTGGATCGAGATTGAAGGCATTAAATCCATCTCCCTCCCCCCCGGCACCATGACAAACAGTGCAATATTTATTATATAGAAATTCACCCTGTCTCGCTGAATAATTCAGCGCGCTTTGGGTAGCAAACGATTTCGAAAGTTCTTTTTTCGGTTCGGACGAACATGAACTGAGAATTAACAGCAAGACAATAGTTGTGATTGAGATGATCAGTTTCACTTTTTACTCAGATTCATGATGTAAGCTGTTATATGTTTACCTTCTATTTCGCTCAACCCTTGATCGGGACAAATCAGATCAGGCCGATATTTCTGAGGGTCCATTATCCATGTATAAACCCACTGTGGAGTTGACCTCTTACTTGTTTCATCAAATGGAGTTCCTACGTATCCTCCCTCCCCGTCGATAAGATGACATGAGTTACAACCGTATATCTCTTTAACAAGATGTTCTCCGTCTAATATTGATTCTGCATCTATCGTAATTTCTATCTTATCGATTTCGTCATTCACGAACAGTAAACCGAAGTAGTCGCTTATAAATATTATCTCCTCTTCACTCATAAATAAATTGGGCATACGTTCAGTGAGAATCGGTCTAAGTGTATATGGCAGTCTGAAATAACTTTTCATCCATTCGTATCGAACTCTGCTGCCTTCGTTTGATAGGTCAGATGCCAGGAGATATCCTTCGCCATTGATCACATGACAAGAAAAACAACTATACTTCTCTACAAGTCTTCCAAACTCGCCTTGTGGTTTGTATTCAGGTGGGGGGCGGTATTCTGCTTTATGTTTTTCGGGTATATCTGAATCTCGCATAGCCAACAAAGCAGTGGTTATCGCAATGAGATCATCATCCTTAAGATCAAATATCGGCATTCTCGAGTTCTCAAGAAATATTCTCGGATTTTTTACCTTGTTATAAATATATGAAGGACGGGTTGTTTCTATACCTGAATCACCAAATTCGAGTTGAGTTTGAGGGATGCTTCCGATGGCGCTAAGATCAGGGCCCATATTTTTCCCCACACCCGGAACATTTAATTCGTGGCACCCCTGGCAATTGTATGTGTTGAACAGAGCGATCCCTTTCTTATAAAAATCAGGCTCAGGAGTGTGTTTTATCTGTACCGAATCTTCTTCCGCGTCCCAATCTCTGAACTCGGTTACCATATAAGCAGTTACTGCTTTGACATCTTTTTTAGAAAAACCATATATAGGCATCGGAATTCCCGGGTGTAGCGTTTTTGGATCTTTGATAAAATTAAATAACCATTCACGTGTTACTTTAGACGCGATCTTCCCAAGTTCGGGAGCCAGATGCCCTCCCTTTCCATTTATTAAATGACAACTAATGCAACGCGCCTCCCTGAAACGGGTCGAACCCAGTTCCACAAGATCCTCGTCCGGCCATTCTTCTAAGAGATCAGCTGGCAGCGGAACCATTTCAACAGAATTACCATCAAGGCTCATCAGAAAATCTGCAAGTAGGTCCACTTCATCATTGGTTAATTTAAAATCGGGCATATTTGTTGTGACCTCTACTTCGTGAGGAGAACTCAGCCATTTTACTATCCAATTGCGATTGACCTTATTACTTATTCCATCCAATGATACAACGAACTTATCCTCATAACCGGGGAGGTTATGACACGATACACAGTTAAGATCCTGAATAAGTTCTCTGCCACGCGTCAAAACAGGGGCTTCAGCGGCAATGCCGCCTTCGTGACAGGTTCCGCAACCAGCTTCAGCAAACTCAAGAGGCAGCATCGGATCGTTCCAAAACTCTTCATGTCCGACTGATTCTTTGGTGGTTGTCGCTATCCCTTGCCCTTGGTGACATGGAGTGCAGCCGAATTCATCAGTTGTATGGTACATTACAGGATGAGTTTTGAAGGGAGCCGGTATATCGACCAAATTAATTTCAGAGACTCCCAAATGACACGAAGTACAGCGATCTGTCACGCCTAAGTCGGGAAGCCAAAATTGTTTTATCCCTATTTCTACCGGTTTTATCCTTCTCGGCTGTTCTTCAATCAGCTCATTATACTCATGTTGAAATGCCCGCCATTCGCTGAAATAATCTTTTGCCGGAGAGATTGCGAGCACTACCAAAAACAGTATCGAAGTAATTGCGAAAACATTACTCATATCTTTTACTTTCTCGATCAGCATCAATAAATTCCTTCTATCCAAGGCCATGACCAATACCAATAGGGACCTCGGAAGAATACTCCTATGACAGTGAGGACCGTAGCGATCAACACAAATAAGGACATAACCCAGTTGGTCAAAGAAACGTGTCGGAGACAACCTATCCATCCACTCTCGGTCTTAATAAAATACGGGATGACCATTAGGATATAGATGAATAAGGTTGGCAGCGACACAGACCACGCATGAAAAAATGCCATTGAACTGAATATAATAAATGTGGATGCCGTTAGAATGATAAATGTCCGCTTTCTATCTGACTCCCACAATCCTTCAGCTTTAACGTTCACATCGAAATACGGAATAATTATGAGAGCAATTATCACTAACATCGGGATGAGAACACCGGCAATAAAGGGTGGAAAATAATGCAAAAGTTCCTGCAATCCGAGAAAATACCACGGCGCTTTTGCAGGATTTTCGGTATGCAATGGATCGGCTATATTTTTCAGAGGAGCATCGAACAAAAGCGATATTATAGCAAGAGATATTGTCAGAATTTGAAAAGCTATGGCGCCTCTCACCACCAAATGCGGGAAAGTCATGACCTCATTTTTCTCGAATTCAGTTACTGCTGCGGACGAATCTTTTTTAATAAATACTACTCGTTTTGGGGTAGGCATACCTTTGATATCTTCGGAAGCCAGATAATCTTTTTTAGTCATCAACGCCAACCTCGGAATTTTCTTTTATATTCGTTTCCTTCTCAAATAAAGGTTTTATTCCTCCATCTTTCCTTACTCTCCAAAAATGTATGCCGAGAAGCATAGTAACAAAAAAAGGAAGTATCACACAGTGCAAAACATAAAATCGGATCAAAGTGTTCTCTGCTATGGTATTACCCCCTAAAAGCAAGAATTTCACTTGTTCGCCAAATACAGGAGCGGCTCCTGCCATGTTTGCTCCCACACTCACTGCCCAATACGCAAGTTGATCCCATGGCAGTAGATATCCCGTGTAACTCAATAGCAATGTCAACACAAACAATATCACGCCAATTACCCAATTGAACTGTTTTGGAGGACGAAACGCCCCTGCATAAAATACCCTCAGCATATGCAGGAATACGGATGCAACCATGCCGTGAGCTGCCCAGCGATGCATATTTCGTAAGAAAACACCGTTTGATACCACAAATTGTAGATCTTTCATATCCCAATAGGCTTGAGGAATTGAGGGATGATAATAAAGCATTAGCACAATTCCTGTTACGGTGAGGATAATAAATAAAAAGAAAGAGGTGATTCCTAAGTAAAATGTCGCTGTAAATCGGAGAGTATCTTCTTTTACTTTAACCGGTAACACATGCAGGAACAAATTGTTAAAGATCAAAAGCGATCGGCCAAGATTACTTTTGATCGAGCCGCTGCGGAAAATTGATTTCCATGCAGTAGAACTCCTGATCTTATCTATAAATTTATTCATATGTTATACCCTTAAAACATAATCTTCGCTAACGTCAACGCTGGTATCCACAACTAACACCCCTCTGTCGTTTTGCTCTATAAGGATCCGTTTCAACGATCTTGGAGCTGGTCCGCTTAGGACATTACCTTCAAGATCGAACAGGCTCCCATGACATGGACATGCGATTCTCTTCACTGCTGACTGATAATTTGTGATACATCCAAGATGTGTGCAGACTGAAGAGAGCGCGTAAAAACTTCCTTCTTTTTTCCGAACGATATATACTTTCCGTTCCACATTAACTGTTATGCTTCCAGGTTGATATTCTTCAGATCTTCCTGCTTTAAATTTTGTCGGAGCTTCAAACAAAACGTTAGGCTTTAAATATTGGAGTGAAAGAATTGAAGCTCCGCCGATTGATATTCCAATCGACCCGAAACCTAAATTCCAAATAAACTCTCTTCTTTTTATTAACTTGGGGTCTCTTTCAGACAATGCTAAACTCCTTTATAATGTCGAATGATTCCATTCTGATGCAGTCAGTAGGACACCGTTTGGCGCACAATCCGCAACGGATACAGATAGTCTCGTCTTTTATCATAACAGAACCGAGTTCAAAGGGATTATCCGGTGATTCACCTAATATGAAATTGCCGGATGATTCCTCGAAGATCTCTTTCATCCCTTCGTCAAAATCAAAACGGTGAAATCTGGTAAGCTCTATACAGTTTTCAGGACAAATGTCCACACAACCTCCACAGAGGATGCATTCACTACCGTATTTTTCTGTCCCTGAGAATTCTGTGTTCACCCAACATCGAAGACACCTTTTCGCTTCTCTGATCGCTGTTTCTTCGTCGTAACCAAGTTCGACTTGGGCTATTCCTATCCTCCTATCTATATCAAGAACTGGTATCTTTTGCCGATGGGTGGTTTCAAAATCTTCATATTGCGTGAAGTCGAAAGTATCCAAAACATTTATCTGTAACTTCTCGACCTCGTGCGATTTACCACCTAAATAAATGTTTATCGAGGCAGCTGCCTTTCTTCCATCGGCTACCGCTTCTATAGCTATTCTCGGACCGAATGCGACATCTCCTCCGGCAAATACTCCCGGCTTGGTTGTTTCCAAAGTCTCCCGGTCAACTTTTATCGTATTTCTCGGAGTGACTTCAATCCCATCCTTTGGAGATAAAAACTTTAACTCGGAGGATTGACCTATAGCTAATATTATGCTGTCGGCTTCAATTATTTCATTTGACCCGGCTTCAAATTGCGGATTGAATTTACCTGTTTCATCAAATACCGAGCTGCATACCAGAGTTTCCAATCCCGTTGCAACACCATTCTTTCCTACAATTCTTTGCGGGCCGCGAGAACTATGAATGTGAATATTTTCTTCCAAAGCCTCTTCTATCTCTATATCACTTGCGGGCATTTCATCTCGTGACTCCAAGCAGACAAGATGGACATCTCTTGCTCCGAATCGGATTGCCGACCGTGCCACATCAAGCGCTTCAGTAATATTTGACGCGACTTCCTCAACAGGCTCTTGTCGCGCAGCGGTTCTCGCCACATCAAGGGCAACATTTCCACCGCCAATAACAATGACCTTGTCCCCCAGATCAACTTTGTATCCCAAATTTATGTTTAAGAGGAAATCCACACCGCGAAGAACTCCGTCAAATTGAACGCCCTCTATATTCAATTCTCTGCTTTTATGCGCGCCAATTGCGATGAAGACCGCTTCATATCCGTTCATTTTTAAATCCTTTAGAGAAAAGTCCCTGCCGAGAACGCTTCGGAGCTGCAATTCAACTCCCATATTCAGTATTGCGTTTATCTCCATACTCACCAATTCTCTTGGAAGCCTGTATTCAGGAATCCCGAGTAACAGCATCCCTCCCGCAACATCTGCCGCCTCAAAAACTGTTACGTCATATCCATTGAGCACAAGATCATGCGCAGCGGACATTCCTGCAGGTCCCGAGCCGATAATTGCGACTTTTTTATTCTTGGGTTCTATTTGCGGAAGAAGCGACTCTTTCATTTTTCTTGTATCTATCAGGCTTTCTACTCCAAAACGTTCAGTCACAAATCGTTTTAACGCCCGTATACTTATAGGCTCATCGAGCTCCCCCCTCCGACACACATCCTCACATGGAGCTGAACATATTCTCCCGCAAATAGAGGCGAACGGGTTCGGTCTTCTCGCGACAGCATACGCCTCTTCGAACCGTCCTTGAGCGATTAGATTAACATATCGACCGGCTTCTGTATTAACCGGGCAGGCGGAAAAACATGGATAATTTCTCTTCAACCACTCTGAGTTCACGTCGTGAGTTTGTATCGTATTAGTCAATTATCTTTTTAGTTTGAAGTTTACGATCACTGTTTCATCTGATGTTATTTCGACTTCCTGAGATTTTCCCTTTATTTTTTCATGCCATACCTTAAGTTCATATTTTCCCTGTGGAACGTCTTTTATCACGTACTTGCCATCCCTATCGGTTTTGTAGAAATACTTGTTTTGAAGAACTAATATCCATGCCTCCATTTCAGGATGAACGTTACAAAGCATGACAGCGCCGCAGTCTATGTCGTTATAAGTATAGGACCGTGTTTCTCCTTTGCTCCATGTACCCAGATTGAATTTTTCTGCGCACTTGTCAGGTGAAAATACATTGTGCAGTACATCATCACTGTTCAAGTAATCCACTGTGGTACCTACCACTATCGGAAGAACATGAGGAATGAACTTCAAATTCTTCTGATTCATGACGACATGTTCTTTGGGAACTTCAACATCTTCATTGATCTTATCAATATATACGACCACATCACTGCAATCGCGAACTCCCCGGCACTTGAGCTCACCGCTTATTTCTCCTGCAAGCACCGTTGCCACCATCCCAAGATTTATGACTAATATTATTAAGAATTTGTTCATCATTATTGCACCACAATATCGAAGTGATTCTCTACGTTTTCTCCGTCATGCATAAAGCTGCAGTGAAGTTCATATGTTCCCACGATGGCGAAAGTATACTCAGCATGGTAATGACCTTCATCATCCGTTGAAGCATGAAAATCGAGACTTACTTCACCCCCATCATTAGGTAAGTGAATTTCTCCGGATAATGTCAACCCGCCCATATGATTTCCATCATGATCTTCAACCGTAATCTCGATTTCAACGGTGTTCCCAGCGGTTATAGTTGCCGGGGCAGTTGAAAGTGTGACTACAGGTGGTTGATGATCTTCGGGCTCCGTGCTCTCAGAGCATCCAAGCAGCACCACTCCCGCTGTGATTGTCAAGATTATTATTGTAGTTAAGGATTTCATTTCTATTCCCCCTCGTTTATCTTTTCTTATTAAAATGCAAATTCAAGTTGCGTATTCAATCCCTTGAATCCACTGTCACCGCTGTTATAAGTGGATTCCGCTATAATTTTGATGTTAGATCTCACGAGTAAAGTAAGACTTGGAATAATTCTTGAAAACGAATCTACATCTTCAGGAGAAGCAATTTCATACCTGACGGTAGGTAAAAACCATGGGTAAATAACCCAGTTGACCTCTGCGGATGTCAGAGAATATTCTGATTTCATTATCTCTCCGTTGATCAGCATTTCGTCGTAACCGCTTATGAAGCCCCCGTAGATGAAAAAGTCTCCGATTCCAAAACTGAAATCGATTCCGGTACGGCGTAATCCGAGATCAGTACCGTTGATTGTGGGATTACCATTATAAACAAATATTCCTATCATCAAGGAATTATCAACCCAATTACCTTTAGATGCTGAACCACTTCCGATACCCTCGAAATTGAGACCGCCGAATTTGAAAGCGACTCTTCCATATAGATCTTTTGCTGAATTATTGTCTCCAATGCCGGAATGATCATCACCAGACGTATCATCACCGTGATCATCGCCATGATCATCTATCACGGATTCCTCCTCAGGGAGACCTAAGCCATTACCGTTTACTAATCCGACCGTGTAACGCAATCTTGGATTTATAAGACCTGAGGCTTCAGTTCCTATTTGAAACGCTTCTAATCCGAACGATCCCCCATGAGCATGGTCGGCGGCAAACGACGTCTGACCGGGTCCGAATGTATTGAATGCGTAAGCAGTAAGCGTCGTTCCCCTGTGATTTGAGGCAAACGGAACAATATCAGGAATGAACTGTCCAAACCTTATATTCAGAATATTTTCCGGAATATATTTAATTAAAAGGTTCGAAAATCGAATATAGAAACGATCGATCGAACCGGTTTGGTTTTCTTCAAAGAGATGGGCTCCGGCAAAAAAGCTTATGTTTTCGTCGAAAGTTCCACCCGTCATGATCTGTAAGGTCGGCAACATGAATGTCGAAGTTATCTCATCTTTAGGATTGAATTTAAATCCGGTTTTCGCTCTGAAGGAAACAGGAGATGTTCCGGGCATTTCGCTCGGCCAAACGGCATCAGGGAATACCCGCTTGTAAGCATCAGATCCTAATTTTACGGGTTCTTCTTTTGTCATTTCCTCATCATTTCTCATCCATCTAAATCCATTTATTCTGAATACCTCTCCGAAGGGTGTGAGTTTTGGGAAGCCAACATGGCATGTAACACATGAAGTTTGATATTTTCGTGAAAAGGCAGGAATAGCTCCTGCTTCATCCGGTGCGATCAGCAATACTGAAAACAGTATCAGCATCATGCATCCGATTATATTATTTCTGATTTTCATTTCATCCCCCTTTTTGTAATTACATCATTTCAACAACCTATTCCGTCATCTAAAACACTGTCACGTTCCTCAGTTAATATATTTAATCACAAAATCCATATAGTTACGTCCGTAAATTTCTGTAATTTCGGTTTAGGAGGAAAATAGAAAGGGTCACAGTCCCTCAGGTTGTATAGATTTTATTAAGAAAATAAAAAATACAACTAACAGGAGGTAACCATGACCCGGAATAATGGTAATAATGAAGAAGCGAGTAAACAAGAAAAATATATCGACGATCCCGATTTTTTAAGGAGTTTGGTGCAGACTTTTCTACAAGAGTATTTAGAAGCGGAGATAGCCGAGCACTTAGGCGCCGGTAAGCATGAGCGTGTATCATCGCGATCAGGGCACAGGAACGGCTATAAACCAAGGAGACTCAATACCAGAGTCGGAAAACTCTTTCTCGATCTGCCACAGGACCGGGAGAGCACATTCAGGACGGAACTCTTTGAGCGGTATCAGCGTTCGGAGAAGGCATTGATACTCTCCCTGCAGGAGATGGTCATCCAGGGTGTTTCTACGAGGAAGGTTCAGAAGATAACGAAGGAGTTATGCGGAACTACATTTTCGAAGTCGTGCGTATCAGATTGGTGTAAGAGGTTAGACGATGAGATAGGCACGTGGCTGAATAGACCGTTGGATATGGCATATCCTTACTTGATCGTTGACGCACGTTATGAGAAGGTCCGTCGTGATCATAGAGTCGAAAGTAATGGTGTTCTGATAGTTAAAGGTATCAACGAAGAGGGTTACAGGGATCTACTCGCAGTTGAGGTAGTTAATACCGAGAACGTATCTAACTGGGGAGACGTGTTCAGCAGACTCATCGATCGGGGTTTACACGGCGTACAGTTGGTTATCTCCGACAATCACAAGGGGTTGAGGCAGGCGATCGACAGATACTTTCAGGGATGTTCATGGCAGCGGTGCCAGACACACTTCATGAAGAATGTTCTCGATAAAGTACGTCCCAAGGATAAGGCTCGTGTTAAACAGATGCTCCGGGAAGTGTTTGACGCTCCGGATTACCAGACGGCATGGGAGCGTCTTGGGAACATGGTAGAGATGTTGAGAACTACATATCCCAACTTGTCTGAGTTCCTAGAAGAGCAATGCGAGGATACACTCGCGTGTTTTAACTTTCCTTCTGAGCACAGAAGGAGAATACGGACAACAAACAGTCTTGAGAGGCTTAATCAGGAGATAAGGCGGCGAACTAGAGTTATCAGGATATTCCCCAATGCCGAATCATGCCTCCGGTTGATATCTGCTTTATGTATCGAACAATCGGAAGAGTGGCTGACAGGAAAAATCTATCTGGATATGAAATTACTTGAAAATGAGGAGGTTAAAGAGGAACAACCTGAGACGACTATGATGAAATTACAGAACATTTAGGACTTGACCCAAATAAAGCTAACGGGGACGCGGGCTTGAGGTACGCACCATTATGACAGTTTCCAGTTATTTCCAGTTTATGACCCTTTTAAATAAGCCGATAACGACCAGATAAATGACAAGTAACCAGCCAAAAGACACTGATAGCAACACTCTGGAAGAGATAATCAGAGAAATCTTCAACAGATTGGAAGACTTATCCAAAATTGAGTCAAAAACGTGGATGTCTATCAGAGAAGCTGCTATATATTTGTCGATATCCCAGTCGCAGATCAGGAACTTGATAAATAGTGGTAGAATACCATCAAGAAGACTCTATCCCGAGAAGAAAAGATCCAAGATCCTCTTAAACAAAAGACAAATAGACCTGTCGGTTATGCTTGAACGTAATTCATTGCGACGTAAGCCCACAAGAGCCGAGCTTAAAAGGATCGAGGGAATGATTTGAGATTAATTCCGGTAAATTTTTAGGGCAGGGTATATACCTGATGAAAAGTGCATCAGTTGCACTTGATAAAATAAATCATTAGGAGGATTAAATCATGGCGAGCATGAGAAAAATTAAAGGTAGGTATTACATCAGAATATATCTTGAAAAAGGTCGAATAAAATCACTACCTACTGGGACGAAAAATTTAAAAGAGGCACAGAGGAAATTGAAAATTATTCAGGAACGAGAATTTGAGGTGAAGGCAGGATTAAGGGATAGGCTTTTAACAGAAAGTAAACCTATGCTAACAGAATGCATCGAAATGTATCTGAATGATTGTTCTAAGCGTTTGGCCTCAAAAACAGTCCTGAATTATACATATGCCTTGCAACACCTTAGAAACGCGTTTAAAGGCGTCAAAATTAATGACATAAGATCAACAGACCAGAGTCAGCTTCATAAAGAGTTCGAAAAGTCTAAATATAATCCGACAACGGTAAATATCAACCTACGAGCCATAAGAGCATTCTTCAACTGGATAGTGGACAATGATCTTTCAGACAGGATTCCATTCAAGATCAAAATGGTAAAAACAGAAAAAGAAAATCCAAAATTCCTACTTCCAGATGAGCTCCAAGCGATATACAAGTTAATGGATGATTATGACTTAAAATCTACCTTCAGAGTGTATGAAAGAACAGGTATGAGGCTTGCTGAATTAAATAATAGCAGGAGAGAAGGCAACTTTATCATAATTACTAAAACTAAAGGAAAAAGGGAGAGGATAGTTCCCCTCGATAGCGATATCATTGAAGATTATGAGATAGCAAAGATAAGAAACTTTAATAGCGATTACTTAAGTCATCAATTCACAAAATATAAAAGACTTGCCGGTATTGAAGGTAAAAAAACGTTCCATAGCTTGAGACATACCTATGCTATCAGGAAATGGGTCGAAACCAGAGATATATACATTGTAAAAGAGCTATTGGGGCATTCATCGGTGACCGTAACAGAAATTTATACAAATATGCCCATAGAATTTCTTAAAGATGTCTTCCAAAAAGATGCTCAATTGAATCCAATTAAGTTAAATAAGCAATTCTTTGAAAAGTTACGTTCAAGAGGACTCACTGTTAGGGAATATAATAATCCTGATGATTGGTGGGGCGAACCAAAAGTAAACATTTTAATAGGGGGAGAATTGCATGGAGATTTACAGCCGATGGACTCTAAAAGA
>JACZYG010000031.1 GCA_022571215.1 Fidelibacterota bacterium
GAAAAGAAGATCAGCACTAATGCGTTTGGTATCAAAACCTTTCGAAAAGCTATTTTCCAGTGTGATTTGATAAATTACGACCAGGACTCACTCTGGTGGGTAAAAGGAACTCACCCGGCTGATATCGACGGCATCCAATTTGATATGGGTGATGATACGGGACTGGTTCACAGCTGGACCGACACAACGGTTCAAAACGGACAAACCTATTATTATGCGATAGTTGCTTATGACCGTGGTTTTCCTCCTCCAATCGGAGGGGGCATGGGGCTGCCGCCTACCGAAACCACTTCGATTATTAGCATCGATAATCAGGGTAATGTAACGAAAACGGATGTGAATACTGCCGTTGTGATTCCCAACGCTCCGGCTGCCGGTTACCAAATGCCGGAATTGGAGAATTTAATACATGTAGAAGGTCCCGGTACGGGCAGTATCACGGTAGAAATAATTAACCGTTTGTTAATAAAAGAAAATCATACATACCAGATAGAATTCCATCACGACGGTCTCTTTGAAACAACCAGCTACTCTGTTTTTGATGTTACCGGAAACCAGAAGGTCGCTCTGATTGAAAACAGTCCCTACGTATTCATTGATTCTATATTAACGGACCCCATTAGAAGCAAATATGAGAAGGTGGCTCAGGATGGCGATGTCTTTGAGGGGTTGCGGGTATCAGTTTATAATGATACAATCTCAGTGGACAGAAGCGCTTCCGGTTGGAGCGAAGGGAGCCAAAGCACGGTTTCATTCAAGCTTAATATAAAAAATCTCGATGGTGTCCCCTATCCAGCAAATTACGAGATCCGCTTCACAGAAGATTTTGTGGAAAGTTCGACAAACGGTAATCCTGCAAAGTTTACCGTATGGAACGTGACAGAGGAAAAACCCAGCAGGTTCTTCTTCAAGGATCTAAACGGAGATGGAATTCTTGAATCCGATGGCTCGGAAAAAATATATTTCTGGGAGATGTACGATGGTAACGATATTAAAACCTGGGAATTATTTTTCGGTCCCCCCGATCCAATTCTCGACACCATCTTTGTCACCGCCGACAGCATGGTTATAGTAGAAACTCCCGTGGAATTGATTCCTCCTACCGCTGGTGATGTATTCTTGGTAAAGACGATAAAACCGTTTCGTGGAGCCTTTGGGGACACTCTAAACCCGATTTTAGGAGACATATACCAATTCACAACCGTAGCCGCCAGTACGGATGAACAGCAGGCTAAATCCGATTTGGATAAGATAGCAGTGGTTCCCAATCCTTATGTAACGTCTGCCACGTGGGAGCCGAAAAGCCTTTTCTCAACAGGCAGAGGAGCGAGGATGGTGGAATTCATACACCTCCCGAGAGAATGCACCATACGGATTTACACGGTAAGCGGGTATTTGGTAGAAACTTTACATCACAATAAAAACATAAGTGACGGTAGTGAATTCTGGAATTTGAGGACGAAAGACGGAAGAGACATCGCTTATGGACTTTATATATTTCATATCGATGCGCCCGGAGTCGGTGAATTTATTGGCAAGTTTGCGGTGATTAAATGACATTCTTTGAACGAATTCAGCAACAGTTGTCGCGCGGAGTATTTTCAGCAAATGGTAATCTGTCTCGCCTTTTCATCTTATTGGTAATTTCAGCGCTGTCATATCCGGTTTTTGGGCAGTCTCTCGATAACGTTTCAAAGGTGGCGACCACAGCTGCGTCGTTTTTAGAAATAGGCGTCGGTTCCAGGGCTATCGGCATGGGAGGCGCGTTTGTTGCCGTTGCCGATGACGCTACGGCGTTATATTGGAATTCCGCCGGAATAGCGCGCCTGAAGAAAAGCGAGATGGTATTTATTCACACGAAGTGGATAGCCGGTATCAATTATAATTATCTGGGCAGCGCTTTTCCAATAGGCGGCGTCGGCGTTATAGGGATTAGCATTACTTCACTGAGCACAGAGGAAATGATGGTGCGAACCATTGATATGCCGGAAGGGACAGGCGAAAGATTTGGAGTAGGAGACCTTGCGTTAGGTATCGCTTTTGCCAGAAATCTCACGGATAGGTTCTCAATCGGGCTAAATACGAAGTATATTCAACAAAAGATCTGGCACATGAGCTCCACCGGATTCGCCCTTGACATCGGGACTCTATTCACCACGCAATTTAACGGCATGAAGATCGGAATGAGCGTTTCCAATTTCGGCGGCAAGATGCAGATGCTCGGGAAGGATACGTTTGTAAATTTTGATATAGCGCCTTCTCAGGATGGAAGTAACGACCGAATTCCCGCCAATTTAAAAACGGATAAATTCCCGCTGCCTATTGTTTTCCGGGTCGGTTTGGCTATGGATATTCTCGACGGAGGCTCCAATAAAATAACATTTGCTATTGATGGCGCTCATCCTAATGATAACACGGAGTTTGTGAATTTAGGAATGGAATATTCCTTTGACGGATTTCTATTTTTAAGGGGTGGTTATAAAAATCTATTTTTGCTTGACAGCGAAGAAAACTTTACCTTGGGAGGGGGGTTGATATATAATATCAACAGGGCTGTATTGATCAAGGTTGACTACAGCTATCAGGAATTCGGAAGATTGACAAACACCCAGAGCTTCTCATTATCTTTTGAGTTTTAAGGTAAATCCCAAACAAAAATAAAACTTAGGAGATAATTATCCCCACATGGAATTGAAACGTTTTGCCGGGAATCCCATTTTAGAGCCGAGAGGTGATGATTGGGAGTCCGTAGCGGTTTTTAATCCATCTGCGGTCTATAAAGACGGCAAGATACACATTTACTATCGCGCAGTGGGAGATTATTTCCCATACACTTCAAGTCTTGGATATGCGATTTTTGATGAAGATTTAAATTTAGTCGAGCGGCAATCGGAACCTGTGATGATTCCGGATGCAAAAATGTGGGAGAGGTCGTTAGAGGACCCAAGGGTCACTGAAATAGACGGAGATTTTTATCTGACGTATGTTGCGACACCGACCCCAAGTCCTCCCGGCGCGGTACGACATCGGTTGGGTATTCCGATGCCAAAATATAGCGCGCATCCCAGAACCGCTTTGGCTAAGATCACAAATTTCAGGGAGTTTGAGCGCTATGGTATCATCACCCCGTATGGCGCCGATGAACGCGATGTTGTATTATTCCCTGAAAAAATTAACGGAAAATATGCTTTCTTCGATCGACCGGCTAACTGGGTAGGAGAAGAATACGGAACTTCAGGTCCATCTATCTGGTTTGCCACCACCGATAGCCTTGAACAAAAGATAACAAATCATAAGCTTGTAATGAAAGCGGAAACAGAGTGGGAGGGAAATAAATTAGGAGCCGGACCTCCTCCCATAAAAACAGAAGCAGGCTGGCTTTTGATTTATCATGGCGTAGATAATAACAAGGTTTACCGGGCTGGAGCTGCGCTTTTAGACTTGGAAGAGCCATGGAATGTGCTTGCCCGGACCCGAGAACCTATTCTCGAGCCGGTCGAAGATTATGAAAAGTATGGAGACGTCCCGAATGTGGTGTTTCCGGAGGGTATGGTCGTCGTTGACAAGACTCTCATAGTCTTTTATGGTTGTGCGGACAAAACGTGCTCTGTCGCTTCTGTTGACCTGGATGAATTTATTGAAGAGTTACTTTCCGAGGGGAAATAATTTCGTGAAACTTAAACGTTATTCGGGGAATCCCATTTTAAAACCTGAAAAAAAAAATAAATGGGAGTGCGGCGCGGTATTTAACTGCGCAGCCGTATATGATGGTGAAAAGACTCATTTGTTATACCGCGCAATCGGGGAATATGACATATATATTTCTTCGTTAGGCCATGCCGTTAGCGAAGACGGTTTAAAATTTCGACGTTATGATAAGCCGGTATTCGAACCTTCGGAGCATTATGAGCGGTTCGGATGCGAGGATCCAAGGATTACTCAGATCGACGGTAAATATTATATTACTTATACTGCTCTTTCAGAAAAAGCCTGGTCAGGCTCCGGCAACAGAGTCGCTCTTGCTACGACAAATGACTTTCTCACTTTTGAGAGGCATGGCATAATTCTACCGGATATGGAAAATAAAGACGCTGTAATCTTTCCGGAAAAAGTTAATGGGAAATATGTCATGTTTCATAGAACCATGCCTGATATTTGGATTGGGTATTCAGATAATTTGACAGAGTGGTCCGGCCATAAAATAGTCATGCAGCCGAGAGAAGGGCTATGGGATTGCGTGAAAATTGGTGCCGGCGCGCCACCCATAAAAACCGAAAAAGGCTGGCTGTTATTTTATCACGGTGTAGATAAGGATAGATTTTACAAACTTGGTATAGCCCTGTTTGATCTGGAAGATCCGTCAAAGTTAATTGCAAGGCAGGAAGAACCGATTCTTGAACCGGAAGAAAAGTGGGAATTAGAAGGGGATGTTCCAAAGGTAACGTTCAACTGCGGGGTTGCAGAGATAGATGACACCTATTACGTTTATTATGGCGGCGCTGATACCGTTATAGGCGTAGCGACGGTAAGTATAGATAAAGCGCTTGACTTTTTCTAACTTTGTTTAACATATGATTAACCATTACCGGAATAGTAATATGAAATTTCTATTTCTTTTATCAGGCAGAAAATTACTAATGAATCCATTAGGCTATTAATGGTTAGGCGCGCGGAAAAAACGATATGGTCCGGTTCTCATTTTGGTTAATCCTTGGCTTATCATTCGTAATTGTCTTTTCCTGTCAAAACAAATCTTCTAATGAGAAAGGCATGATCGTGCTCTGGCCGAATGGAAACTTCATCAAAAATGAACATAACCCGATCCTACAACCCACTTCAGGATTCGAATCGAAAAGCGTCTACAACCCGGCTGTGATAGTGGAGGACGGAAAATTTAGTATGCTCTATCGTGCCGAAGGAGAGGATACTGGCGAAGGGGCGATAGGTCTGGCTTTTAGCAAAGACGGCATTCATTTCGAGAGATATTCGAACAATCCGGTGATGGTACGGGAATACGATTATGAAAAAGAGGGTATCGAGGATCCAAGAATAGTCAAATTTTCTGATACATATTACCTGACCTATACCAGCGCTGATGCCCGAACTCCGGGCAATATATGTCTGGCTACGTCAACCGATCTAATCAACTGGGACAAAAAAGGCGAGATTCTTCAGCCACGAAGTGGGGCATGGAACAGCCATCAAATAAAAGCCGGGGCTATCGTTCCGGAGAAGATTAACGGCAAGTATGTCATGTACTTTCAAGGAGAGGCGGAGGCGTGGAAGACGCGGGTCGGGATTGCTTACTCCGATGATCTGATTCATTGGTATGAGCCGTTAAGCGAGCCGATAATGCGTCCAAGATCCGGCTACTTTGACAGTATGGGTACGGAGCCGGGCGCTGCAATTGTCATCGAGGAAGGTATTCTGTTGATCTATAATGGCTGGAATGAAGAACTTGTGCACAAAACAGGCTGGGTTATCTTTTCCAAAGAGAACCCGACAGAGATATTAACGCGGTGCGAGACTCCCATACTGGAATCCACGGAGGAGTGGGAGGGACATGTCGTGTTTACCGAAAGTATTGTAGAATATAAAGGGACATGGTATCTTCACTATGGCGCCATGGACAAAGTTATAGGGGTGGCTACATACCGGGGTTCAATCACCGGTCCCAAGGAGAAAGAGTGAGCGTGAGCATTCAGAGGAAGGTTTTCAATAAAACTCTCTCACGGAAGGAAAGACGATAACAATTTTGTGAGTTATTTGGAAAATAGATGATAAATAGTTTACCAGCCGGTCTTATTTCGATAACGCTATGCGCTATGTTTTCGTCATGCGGTACAAATGAAAGAGATGCGGCTTCCAACGGCATTGAGTATTGGACAGCGCCGAGCATAGAGCTGTCGAAATTTGAAAAACAGGTTGTAGATAAATGGAATTCGACGCATCAAGAGACTCAGATAGACTGGAAAACCATACCTGCCGGTAATACTTCTGAAGAAGTAATTCTCACCGCGATTGCCACAAGAACCGGTCCTGATGTCATTTCAAATATATTCGGAGGGTTTGCCGCTCAGCTTGCCGATGCAGGTGTAATTGTTGCTCTCGACACATTACCCGGTTTTTGGGATGTTGTGGAAAATCGAAAAATGACGAATATCGTCCGGGATAACTGGTTTTATAAAGGACATATTTACGTGATGCCTGTCTACGTAAACCCTGAGATGGTCTGGTATAACAAAGAAATGCTCGATAAGTTCGGAATCACCGAACTTCCGAGAACGTATAGTGAGTTTTTCAGACTGTTGGAGATTGTAACTGTTCCTAACAAGGTTTATGGTCTGACAGTTGACGTCTCTTCAAAATGGTTCAGGAGATGGTTTGATTATCTGACCCTTTACGCGAGCGCATCAGGAGGTGTACCGTACATTGATGTAGATAAAAACGAAGCATTTCTTGACAGCAATTATGGGATTGCGGTCACGGAGTTCTTTTTTAAAATATTCGATGAAGGATACGCGCCTCGATTTGATATACAGGATGGGTTTGAAAAGGAGGTTTTCTTTGCCTCCATAAAGGGCGCTGGAAGTACAGTAAGAATAAAAAAGCTATTCCCCGACCTGAAATATGAGATAGGTCCGATATTGGTACCGGACGATTACCCGGAGAACGCACCTATATATACGCTTGCCGAGTCTAAAGGTATGGTGCTCTTTGAGTCTTCAAATAATAAGGATAAGGCTTGGGATTTCATGAAATGGTATTTCAGCGGAGAACATGACTCACTCTGGATTGCTTTGACCAACTATCTTCCTGCCCGGGAAGACTTGACAAGTAATCCTATATTTACAAGCTATTTTGATGATAATCCCACCGCAAAAATATATGCGGATATTCTGGAATTTACAGTTCCTCTTGTCCTGTCGGCAAAAACTGTTGAAATTCAGACGAGTCTAAACAGGGAATTGTGGCAGCCGATAATTTTCGGTACTAAGTCTCCGGCGCAAGCTTCGCGTGATGCAAATACGGCTATTCAAAGGATACTGAAATCGGGACCATCCGATTTTTAATTAAAATTGAAATGACTTTATTTTCGGATAAGAATTGAGTAAATTCGCAGGTTTTGGGCTTGTAGCTGCATACATTATTCACTCAATTATTTTCTGGCTGTATCCTTTTCTGTGGGGGTTGGTTATTGCTTTTAAAAGATGGAACATCATTTCTCCCGAAAAGGAGTTTATTGGCTTGAGTAACTTCATTGGCGTTCTATATGACCCGTTATTCTGGATATCATTTAAAAATTCCCTTTATTTTATGGCTGTATATGTCCCGTTGTCGATTGTCTCTGCCCTTGGAGTGGCATTGTTACTCAGCAGGATTAAATTTTTACAATCCTTCTTTGCGGTCGGATATTTGATGTCCTATATCTCCGCGGGTGTTGCCTATTCCATTGTCTTCAGTCTTCTATTCTCCGGAGATGGACTTATCAATACATGGCTGAGTAAAATAAATATAACTATTCCGTGGTTCTCTGATCCGAATATTGCCATGGCTTCCATCGCGCTGATCGTCGTTTGGAAATATCTGGGTTACTATAGTTTGATTTTCTTGGCTGGATTGCAGGCTATTCCGAAGTCTCTGTATGAATCCGCATCAATAGACGGGGCGAGTGAATGGGTACAATTTTTTAGGATTACCGTTCCGCTTCTCAACCCCTCATTTACCATTGTTCTGATTTTTGCCGTCATGTTGTCTTTCAATATTTTTACGGAACCTTACATGATCACGGGTGGCGGACCGCTTGACAGTACACAGACTTTTGTTATGCAAATCTATCATCAAACGTTCACTGCGTTGCACGCCGGCTATGGGTCAAGTTTCGCAATTATTGTAGCGGTTATCAGCTTCGCATTTGTCTTTGTGATAAGGAAGACAGTGGAAAGGGACGTAACATGACCGTAATCCGGGATAAGAAAAGTAAAAAGCAATCACGCGCAATCAAACTGGGAATTGTTTACATTCTTCTCGGTTTGGGATTGATCGTCATGGTTTTTCCCTACGTCTGGATGATTCTGGCTTCATTCAAGATTCCCTCGGAAATCTATGATAGATTCTTCCCTTCACGCTTCACTCTGGAAAATTACGAAATGATGTTTTCAGCCGGACAGAGCGGCTCCGGCAGTCTATTCATAAGGTCAGTTTTCAACAGTTTGATTGTATCCTCGATAGCCACATTTTCAGTAGTTTTCATTGGTTCGATTACAGGTTACGCATTGGCTCGGTTACGGTTTTTTGGGAGAGATTTTTTGAATTATTTTGTCCTGTTCCAAATGCTCTTTCCGGCAATTCTGTTCTTAATCCCGCGTTTCTTGCTAATGTTAGAATTAGGCTGGATAAATACATACCAGGGCATGTTCTCTCCGTTCATGGTAAGCGCTTGGGCTATTTTTCTTTATACGCAATTCTATAAGACTATTCCGCAGGAGCTGATTGACGCAGCCAGAATAGATGGTTGCTCGGAACTAAGGATAGTTTTTTCTGTGATGCTTCCCTTATCTAAATCGGTCACCGCGATCGTTGCCATCTTTACGTTCATGAGCACTTGGGATGAATTCTTGTGGTATATTATTATTACCAAGGAGTACGACTTGATGCCTTTGAGCGCGTTATTAGGCTTGTTTACAAAGGGGGAATATAATTCATACCCGGGAATCCAAACTGCCGGCGCCGTGCTATTGACAGTGCCGATTCTGATTTTATTCTTTTTCTTTCGGAAGTCTTTTTCAAAGGGGATCGCCATGTCAGGTATTAAAGGGTAATAGCTAGAAATCTCTATAAGAGTTCCTCCCGGCACTTTGCTTTTACCAGACCTATAATTTAAAAGATATTTAATAGATTCAGTTCTGTGCTTGACCTATGCCGATAAGTTGGTTATTATTATCACTGAATTTAAAATCAATAACATAGCAATCATAAGGATATATAATGGGGCCTATATCAGGATTCACGGTAGCTCTTCCGTTCTTAATTGTAATATTAGTATTCATGGTAAAACAACTTGAGTTAGACCATTTAAGGAAGAAAACTAAAGCGGAATTGACTCTCCTGTCTAAGTTATTTACGGAAGCGCTAAAGAGTGATTCAAAAGCAAATCTTGAATCAGTCCAATCTTATTTCATTAACGGATTAAGGAAACTAAAAGAGGACGGCGATTTATCGGAAACTACATGCGAGATAATCGGCGCAGGGATTTTGAAACCGACTAAAGAGACAAAATGAATCGGTTATTACTTTTTTTCCGGCATTATAATGGTCGGAGTACCCTTGATTCCATTATTAGTCAATATTGATATAATCTTTACGCCGTTAATTAAGCCGACCGTAGTAAGTCTGAATTCCTTTTTTTTTACTGCCGAAATAGTGTGAACCCTTTGCATGTTCATAGGTTCAATACCGAGAGATCTTACATCCGTAATTCCAATAAAACTCTTTTTACCACCGCCGAGTTGAGACGGTTTTCGCCAGTAAATTACGGCATTTGAGGCTATATAACGTACTTCCTGAAGTAGGAGCTCAGACTCATTTTTAGCGATAATTTCTTCCGGCGCTGTTCCCGTCTTTGATGATAACGCTGCCGCGAGAACCATTAGAAAGAGGGAAAGTATCATAAGTTTTTTGGCGCTCATCTATTTATCACTCTAATTGTTCAATGTTCCCAATTTAAGGCTCCTGTATAATATCAACTGAAGGATACGAATAGTAAATGATATTAATCACTTTAATTTAAAAAATAATAATATAATTATATTCGTGTTGTCCTAAGCAAAACAAAAAAATATTTGGTAAATTGGAATTTGTTAATTGGCTTCTTGGGATAAAAAGTAGATAAGACCCGGGTGAATTAACGGCAGCTGTACAAAATTAAAAGAGCGTTAAATTTGATGCCGAACGAATCGTGATATAATATGTGATATTACATCAACCGCTTCAACTAACCGCTTTTAATCATTCGATGTATATAATTTATTAGCATATCCGGTTATTGGCAGTATCTTGCCGCATTGCAATGGAAATGACTGATTTTTCTATTGAGCTAATCGCTTCCAATAAATTAATTCCCAACTATTAAAAAACGCATTCATTTTCCGAAATTGGATATAATTGAACAATCTCAATCATTATAATTAAAAATATGCACATAAGAGGCAGTAAACAGAAGAAAAATTACTCCATCTGCAAAAATTGCTAAAGTTTTTGTGTAATGTGCCTTGATACAGTCGTGTAAATAAATAATAAAATAGGATTGGAGTCACCAATGATTTCAAAAACAATACTTAAGGTAGACGTACTGACCTTAATTGTAATGACGTTACTGCTAACAAACTCTTTAGTTTTGCAAGCTCAGGAGTTGCAAGTGACCGGTCAAGTGAGACATAGAAGTGAGAGGGTCGATAAAGATTTTTCTGACCTTACCCCCGGCTATGGTTTTAGTTTACTTCGAAGTCGGTTAAATATGAAGTTTACAAATGAGAAGAATTATGCATTTATACAAATTCAGGATTCACGGAAGTTTGGAGATGCAACAAACACTCTCACGGACGGAAGCGCTGATCTGCTTGATTTTCATCAGGCATACTTTATAGTATCAGATTTCGTGGCAGACGGTCTAAAGGTGAAATTAGGCAGGCAGGAAGTCGAATTCGCTAATCAAAGGTTAATAGGTTCAGTGGGTTGGCATAATGTCGCTCGTTCGTTTGACGGCATGTTATTATCCTATTCCGCTGAGGAATATTTAGCAACTGCCTTCTCTTTAAAAGAGACAGAGATGTCTGCACTGGGAGATATCGGTGATAAAGATGTACGCGGAGTATGGGTTGAAACATCCTTCTTAGCTCCAACCAGGGTTGATGTGTTCTTTATAAATCAAAATTTAAACCCGGGGGATGTATTAGACAGAAACACATTCGGAGTTTATTCCAAAGGAAGTTATGACTTGGGAGCATTTAAGTTGTCCCAGGAAATTGATTTCGCATTCCAAAACGGCACCAATGACGGTAATAATGTTAGCGCTAATTTAATAGGCTTAAGAATAAAATTAGCCGCAAAAGATACTCCGCTTAAGTATTGGGTAGGTTTCGGTTATGATGTAGTATCAGGTGATGATCCTGCGACCGTTGATGATGAGGCATTTAATACGTTATATGCTACCAACCACAAGTATTATGGATATATGGATTATTTCCTTAATGTGCCTGCCAATGCTAAAGGAGCCGGATTGACAGATATCGTACTGTCAGCGGGTCTATCACCGGTAAGTAATTTTTCCATGAAAGTTGATTATCATTTGATGTCCACTTCGCAAGATGTTGCTGCTGGCAGTGATATAGGAAGTGAAATCGATGTTACCGGTTCTTATGGATACAGTAAATATCTGAAGATTAAAGGCGGTATAGAGATCTTCACACCTGGAGATGTTTTCAAAGCATGGAAAGGTGAGGATAGATCCACTAAAGCCTTTATAATGACAATTTATAATTTTTAAATTGATAAATAATAGATGACAGAAAATATACATAAAGTCACTGCGAAGCATAATCGTGACAGCTGCATTCGGAGGTCGCATTACAACAAAGCGCTAAAGTTTACTTATGAAGATGCGATAGTTAGTAAGTCATGGTGAACTTAAACAATACGGAATAAGTGGAAAGGAGCTAGAAATGGCTGCGGAGGTTAAAGAAAAGAGATTCAGTGGGAAAAGCGTATTTAATATTTTTACGGGAACACTGACCAGAAAATTAGGAAGCGGGTTTGGCGCGATATTAGTCATACTCATCGCTTTAGTAGTATATACGGAATCAAAATTAAGTGAAGTATCAGAATTATCCGAAAGAGTATCTAATTTAAGACTGCCTACCTTGGATGCAAGTAAGTCCATGTTGAGTGGGGTGAACAGGTCACTTGCCGGACTTAGAGGATATATGCTGTTGGGTAAAGATATATTTAAAGCGGAAAGAAAAGCTGCTTGGGATGAAGACATGCTCCCGGCGTTGGCTTTTCTTACAGCGATATCCAAGAATTGGACGAATCCGGACAATATAGCCAAGCTTGAGCAAATAAAAACTGAATTAGTCGAATTTCAGAAAGCTCAGGACGATATTGAAAATATATCTCAGACACTTGACAATAATTTATCCTTGAAGATATTAATTGAGGAAGCGGCTCCGGAAGCGGCTATTTTGTCCAAAAAAATCACTGAGATTATTGATGAAGAGTTGACCTTACCGGCTACGCCGGAACGAAAAGCGCTTCTGGGTATGATGGCTGATGTAAGAGGAACTCTTGGATTAGCGCTTGCAAATATCAGAGCTTTTATTCTAACGGGTGATGTACAATTTCAGGATAAATTCAACGCTTTATGGGCAAAGAACAGTAGACGGTTTCAAAATTTGACTGATAATCGCCCATTATTAACTCAAACTCAAAAGTCGAATTTTGACGTATTTACCTCTTCGCGGAAAGTATTTAGTCCATTGCCGGGACAAATGTTCGAAATGAGAGGACGTGAAGATTGGAATATCGCGAATTATTGGCTGGGAGTTAAGGCAGCTCCAAGGGCAAAAATTATAGCGGAAAACCTTCGATCGATGGTAGCGAATCAGAAGCTACTCGCGGAAACGGACGCGAAAGAAGCTGCAACATTATTGACCAGTTTAGTTAGGGCAATATCTATTTTAGCCGTATTAGCCGTATTCTTAGGAGCGTTGCTTGCATATTTCACGGCTAAAAGCATCACGAAACCGATTCAATCCGCTGTTGAGTTTTCCGAATCTATTGCAGATGGTGATTTGTCTGTACCTGATTTAGAGGTTACCTCTCAAGATGAAATAGGTACTCTCGTGGTTGCACTCAACACAATGAAAAGTAAGTTGGTCGATCTGATCACTCAATTCAGAGCCAATGCCGAGCAAGTATCTTCTGCGGCGACTGAGATAGCATCTGCCGCGGAGCAATCAGCCAGCGGAGCGGGAGAACAGGAATCTCAAGCGGGCGAAGTATCGTCATCGATTGAACAGATGGCAGCCACGATAGTCGAATCTTCACAGAATGCCGCTTCCGCTACAGAATCAGCCCGTAACGCCGCTGAAGCAGCCGGAGAAGGCGGTCACATCGTGCAGCAAACGATAGAAGGGATGCAGGCGATTGCAGATTCCGTCAGGGAATCAGCTGAAACTATTACAGAGCTTGGCAAACGTTCTGACGAGATAGGTGAAATTATCGGGGTTATTGACGATATAGCGGACCAAACGAACCTGTTGGCTCTCAACGCAGCGATCGAGGCTGCAAGAGCAGGCGAGCAGGGCAGAGGTTTCGCCGTCGTAGCCGATGAGGTGCGGAAGTTAGCGGAACGCACTACTAAAGCGACTGCTGAGATAGCCGGAATGATCAAAGGGATTCAGAAAGATACGTCCGGAGCGGTTACCTCTATGGAAGAAGGAACAAAGCAGGTTGAAGCCGGTATGGAATTAGCTGTTAAAGCGGGTGATTCATTGACGAGTATCGTTTCGGTTGTCAGTGAAGTGCAGAAAATGATCGAACAGATCGCCACCGCTTCAGACGAGCAGTCGGCGGCAGCTGAGCAGATATCCGGGAATGTCGGCAATATCGCTTCTGTTTCCAAACAAAGCGCTCAAAGCGCGGAGCAGATGGCGGCTACCGCTGAAGAACTCAACAGACAGACGGACGCTCTTAACGAGCTTGTGAGCAGATTTAAACTTGAGGATACCGAGTCGTCATCATTTCAGCATGACGCGGTAACCGATTCGAAAGAGGGATAAGCCGATGGGAGAAGCAAAATCAAATAAAGAAAGCGGAAGTAATGATACTACGAATGATCTACTTCAGCTTGTAGGATTTCGGTTAGGGAAGGAAGAATACGGGATAGACATCCTGAAGGTTCAGGAGATCAACAGAATAGCGGATATAACGCGTATACCGCAGTCACCCGATTATGTGGAAGGCGTGATCAATTTACGCGGCAACGTTATTCCTATAATTGATCTTCGGAAACGATTCAACATGCCTGAACGTGAGCATGACAGGCAGACACGGATAGTTGTAGGCGAGATTGATGGCAAAACCGTAGGTTTGGTAGTAGACGCTGTTTCAGAAGTTATCAGGCTTCCTGCTAACACCATTGAACCTGCGCCGAAGATAGTGTCGAAAGACCAGGCTGATTATATCACTGGAATCGGCAAACTCGATGACCGTTTACTGATGCTGCTTGATATAGATAAGATACTGACAGTTTCGGATAAAGATAAACTATTCGAGATGGCTGAATCTTAAAAAAGAAGAGATTAGGGTCAAAAATGGAGTTTCCAGCGGGTGGAAACTCCATTAATTATTATTACAATACGTATAACAAGGATTTATTCAAAATAATATATCCATTTTCCGGTAACATATTGCCACTTCACAATAATATATCGGATGAATAGATGAATAAAATAGTAATAATATACTGGTTACACCATTCTTGCACTGTTTGAATGATAATGGCATAAAATGTGCAATAAATACAGAAGAATTAAAGGGTTTATCAGTTAATGGTACAGAATGGAAAAACTCAAATGATTAAAAGGAAAGGAAGTTAGCATGTTTAACAAGCTAAAAATCAGAAGTAAGATACTACTGCCTATAGTTTTGATATTTGCAGTAGCATTCACAGTAAATGAAGTATTGGTAGTTCAGTCTACTAAGGAAGCTGCGTATACAGCAGCATTGAATCAATCTCGTTCAGTTGTTGAAGCGTTGGAAAATTCACGGGAAAGAATGGGTGATCTTTGGAATGCTGATATTTACGATCAGGAAAAACTTATGGCTGATGTGAAGGGAAAGTTTTTTTCGGTTGTCCCAATAGTCGCCGCTTTGAGGCAGGGAGAAGCGCTTGCTGAAGGCGCCGATTTTACATTCCGGGTACCCAAAGTGAATCCAAGGAATCCGAAGAACGAGCCAAATAAGATCGAACTGGAAATGTTGAATTATCTAAAAGCTAATCCTGATGTGAAAGAATACTGGATAGAGGATAAAAGCATAAACTCGATTAGGTACATGAAACCGATAAAACTTACCGCAGAGTGTCTTGCCTGCCATGGCTCAATCGAACATTCTCTTACCGGTACACTCACAGATCCGCTCGGTTATGGAATGGAAGGGTGGAAAGTAGGTGAAATTCATGGCGCATTTGAAATTATACAGCCTTTGGACGCTGTTGATGCCGCAGTGAATGCAAGCATATTTTCGGGAACCGTTTTGACGGTTGTCGCAATCGGTCTAACAATTCTGATTCTTGTATTGTTGTTGAATAAGACTGTCAACAAACCACTCGGATTACTTGAACATGCAATGACAAAAGCAGCAGAGGGTGATTTGTCCATAGAGGTAAACTATGAATCAGAGGACGAAATAGGCGTCATAATTGAAGCACAAAAGAAAATGAGAGCAGGTCTTGTAGAACTGATCACTCAATTCAAACTGACTGCCGAGCAAGTCGCATCTGCGGCGACCGAGATAGCCTCAGCCGCTGAGCAATCGGCCAGTGGAGCGGGAGAACAGGAAGCGCAGGCAGGCGAGGTATCGTCATCAATTGAACAGATGGCAGCCACGATAGTCGAATCTTCTCAGAATGCCGCTTCCGCGACAGAATCAGCCCGTAACGCGGCTGAAGCAGCCGGAGAAGGCGGACACATCGTTCAGCAAACGATAGAAGGGATGCAGGCGATAGCAGATTCCGTCAGGGAATCAGCTGAAACTATTACAGAGCTTGGCAAACGTTCTGACGAGATAGGCGAAATTATCGGGGTTATTGACGATATAGCGGACCAAACGAACCTGTTGGCTCTCAACGCAGCCATCGAGGCGGCAAGAGCAGGCGAGCAGGGTAGAGGATTTGCCGTCGTAGCCGATGAGGTACGGAAGTTAGCGGAACGAACAACCAAAGCGACCGCGGAGATAGCCGGAATGATCAAAGGGATTCAAAAAGATACGTCCGGAGCGGTTTCCTCTATGGAAGAAGGAACAAAGCAGGTTGAAGCCGGCATGGAACTAGCTGTCAAAGCGGGTGATTCATTGACGAGTATCGTTTCGGTTGTCAGTGAAGTGCAGAAAATGATCGAACAGATCGCCACCGCTTCAGACGAGCAGTCGGCGGCAGCTGAGCAGATATCCGGTAATGTCGGCAATATCGCTTCTGTTTCCAAACAAAGCGCCGAAAGCGCGGAGCAGATGGCGGCTACCGCCGAAGAACTCAACAGGCAGACAGACGCTCTTAACGAACTTGTGGGCAGATTTAAACTTGAGGATACCGAGTCGTCATCATTTCAGCATGACGCGGTAACCGATTCGAAAGAGGGTTAAGCCGATGGGAGCGACAACAGAAGATAAGAATACCGACACGCAGACAGGTGATCTACTTCAGCTTGTAGGATTCCGGCTCGGGAACGAGGAATACGGGATAGACATCCTGAAGGTTCAGGAGATCAACAGAATAGCGGATATAACGCGTATACCGCAATCACCCGATTTTGTGGAAGGCGTGATCAACTTACGCGGTAATGTTATTCCTATAATTGATCTTCGGAAACGATTCAACATGCCTGAACGTGAGCATGACAGGCAGACCCGGATAGTTGTAGGCGAGATAGATGGCAGAACCGTAGGTTTGGTAGTAGACGCTGTTTCAG
>JACZYG010000055.1 GCA_022571215.1 Fidelibacterota bacterium
CGGTTTGCTTTGTCCTTAAAATGTCCGCCTTGTCCTCACCGAAAAGCAATGCCATTGAAAAGCTTTCTGTCTGACCGGCTTTCAAAGGAAATGGACCCGAAGAGTATAACGCCCCCAAATTCACATCCAATTCCTGAGGGTCTAACGTGCCAAACGCCATGATATCCCATATTTGTTCATCCATGTTCAGGTCAAATTCATGAAGATTAAATAATTTAACGGCGGTTAAACCGATTTGGTCGGACTCGTCATTGTCGGTTTGATTATAATCAGGTTCGCCATCCGTAGGGAATCCATCGCCCTCTCCGATATCGGGTCCCGAATACTGTTCGTCCAACGGTCCGACACCGTCGGCGCCGAGGTCGTCGTTTAAAGGCTCTCCTTCATCCCATACTTCATTTCCGTTCAGATCGGTAAAACCGTCCCAATCTCCATTCTCATCACCTTCCCAATGCCATTTGGGATTACCGTCATTATAAATACCGACGGAACCGAAAACAAATTCGCCTATCGGACTGCTTCTGCTTTCATCTATAAGACCGTCATTGTCATTGTCGATTCCGTCTCCCGGTATCATCTCCATAAGGTCACCGAACTCGTTATAAATATACACGTTCCCCATTCCCGGGCTTTCGAGAAAGGCATAACCTGCCACACCAACGGGACCGGTACCCCAGAATTCACCTCCAATGCCATCGCCGTCCCAGGCAAACGTTATATCCAATATCGGATCGAATTCACCCTGATCGTCATTTGAATCGTCTGTGCCGCCGATTCCAAAATCGATATACATCCCGAATAATGCCTTCTCATAATCGGTAGCGGCATCATTTTTTATATCGTATAACCAGAATATGACATCTTCGGCAAAAACGGATGACCACTGAAATCCCCTCACTTCTACCCTAAGTCCAAGACCGCCTCGGGTCGGGTCGTCGGGATCGGGGTAAAAATCATACTCCTTATCAGAGGCGTCATCCATCACAAAATATGTTTCCAAGTCGGCATTCGTGACACCCATTCCAAAAAAACCATTCCAGAATGGTTGCAAAGTCTCTGTGTCAAACCAATCCGGCTGGTCAGGCCAGCGTCTGGGCCAGGATAACGGGTCGTTGCTCATGGCGGGAGAATCCTGATCAAGATTCACGTATCCCGGTACAGGCTGGAAGCCCCACACCTTCCCCGTTACAGGGTCCCTATCGACAAATTCCCTGTAATTGGTTTCTAAGGGATGAACTGTATCTCCATGAATATCCACCACTTCGGCAGATACCCACGGCGTAACGCCGTCGATATATGATTGACCGCTACCTTTGGGCCATTCACCGGAAGGTTGAAAGGGCCATAGACCGACTTCGCCGTGATTCAAAAAAATTGTCCGCACCAGATTTCCGTCCATAATTCCTTGCTTTTTCCACGCCGGATCTCCGCGAGGTTCCTGAGAATTGGTGAAATTGGCAGAAAAGAAAATAAACAATATTACGGCAGCGAGATTCTTGCCATGCATTGACCTGCCTCCTGTTCTTGGAACACTAGTTATGTTACACAATTGGTGTTTGCCCCGCCCCCATTTTCTGTACCAGATATAATGAGAGAATTTTCAGTTAGAATCAAGTTATTTCCAATGATTTCAATGCATTAACCGGCTTTCTTTTCTCTCGATAGGAACTCGCATATTCAACGGGGCTAAGATAGCCAAGTGAACTGTGTGGTCGTATCATGTTGTATTCCATCTTCCATATTTCTAATGTGGATCTGACTTCGTCCATCTCTGTGAACCAGTGCAGGTTCAAGCATTCTTGTCTCACTCGTCCGTTGAAAGACTCTATATAGGCATTGTTCACCGGCTTACGGGGACTGGAGAAGTCCATTTGCACCCCATTGAACTGTAATACTTCATACCCTCGTGGACACTTTTGACATTCATTTTAATACACTCCTCAGCGCTTCATAGGGTGTATTACCATCAAAAGCTCCATGTGGTCGATTGAAGTTATAAAACTTCTCCCACTCTGTCAATTTATTATTTAAATCTACGTCATCCGTATAAGTAAGCAACTGATAAAACTCCTCCTGGTCTGTACGATGAGATCTTTCTACTTTACCATTCAACTGAGGTGAGCGTGGCTTAATATAGACATGTCTCATCCCTTTGTCCTCAACATGCCAGTGGAACTGTGCCTGGAACTCATGACCTCTGTCGGTTCTTATAGTGTGAATACGAAACGGAAACTTCTCGATCACGTAATTGATAAAATCTATGGCGTTCTTCTGGTTGTGCCGTTGGTAGATCTTTAACGCTCTAATACGAGTTGCATCATCGATAGCCGTGTATTGAAAGCGACGGATGTTATGACCCTCCTCATTCTTGAATGAAAGAAACTTCACATCTACCTGAACGTGATGACCGGGCACTTTCTTAGCATAACGCTTTGTGTGTATGGCCCTACGGGGTGCGTTCTTTGGCAACCGTCGCATGCCAAGATGAATCAGAGTACGGTAAACAGAGGATTGTGATGTTTTAATCCCATGATAACGTTCGAGGTACCATTTGATCCTCTCTGGTCCGAGCTTATACTCTTTTCTCAGATGTAAGATCTTATCAACAACCTCCTGTGATAGTTTCCTTGGATGATTGTTCGCGATCGGCTTTTTCCTTCTAAGGCCATCCATACCACCAATTTCAAAGGCTTTTTTCCACACGTAAAAAGATGATCTATTGACATTAAACTCCCTGCATGCTTTAGCGGCATTACCAGAGAGGCGAGCATATTCAAGAACCACCCAAATCCGCCTGATCCTAAGTTCTTCCCTGACTTCTTTGTTCATAAATAATTACCTCCATTTATACCTTAACAATATACTAAAAGTGTCCATGAAGGTCTGGGGTATCTACACTTTATTCCCTATATTAACTACTAACCACGTTCATCATTTTACATCTTGTAGAAACATATTATGAAAAATATGGAGGGAGCGATGAAATTGAAATCTCAACTATTATTAATTTCGATCATTATTCTGGTAGGTTTTTTTTACACAGAGATCGTTGATGCCGCAGATAAATGTTTAAAGTGTCATAGTAAGATCACTCCTGGAATAGTTGCCGACTGGAAGATCAGTAAGCACAAAAGTGAAGATGTGTCATGTGCCGATTGTCATGGTGATAACCATCGGTCCGCAAAGGATGTGCATAAAGTTGAGATACCTACTCCGGATACATGTGAGGCGTGTCATTCTGATCAGGTCGAACAGTTTGCAGCGGGAAAACATGCGATGGCATGGGCTGCAATGAAAGCGATGCCTACGACGCATGGTCTGCCCAAGATGCTTTCAGAAGGTATGAAGGGTTGCGGTGGATGCCATAAAATCGGTCTTAAAACCAAAGAAGAGATAAGGATTCTAAAAGAGGAGGGATCCGGCTTTGGAGTAGCATCGTGCGATGCCTGCCATACAAGACACACTTTTTCAGTTATAGAGGCAAGACAGCCTCAAGCTTGCCAGACATGTCATATGGGATTTGACCATCCTCAATGGGAGATGTATTCGTCATCGAAACATGGTGTAAGAAACGCTTTAAAACAGATGGGCATACTGCCTGAATCAGCTTCCGCTCCCACCTGTCAGACATGCCATATGGTCGATGGAGACCATGAAGTTCGTACTCCTTGGGGATTTTTAGCGGTAAGACTTCCTCTGCCGGAGGACGAACAGTGGAAAGCCGATCAGGCTACCATCCTTCAGGCGTTAGGAGTTTTGGACCCGAAAGGAAATCCTACGGCTCGGCTTGACCTTGTTAGAGCAGCGGACGTCGCCCGCCTTGATGAGGAGAGTTTCACCATAGAAAGGAACAAGCTGCTCAAAGTTTGCAGTGAATGTCATTCGGATAATTTCGCTAAGGCGGAAATGCAGAAGGGTGACGATATGATAAAGGAAGTAGATTTTTTATTAGCGCAGGCGATCAGGATAATTGCGGGTCTTTATGAAGAGGGTATCCTCGAAAAGCCGGAAAGCTATGCTTACGCCTATCCCGACCTGCTTGCATTCCACGATGCGCCGACCGTTATTGAGCAACGGCTCTTTGTGATGCATCTTAAACACCGTATGCGCGCTTTTCAGGGAGTGTTTCACTCAAACCCTGATTATGCGCTATGGTACGGATGGAGTGAGATGATCAGAGATCTGACCTACATAAAAGAGAAGGCGGCAACTCTGAGAGAAGGAGTTAAGTAAGAGAATCTAAGCGAACGAATAAATAAATTTGAAGAGAAAATGCCTGTAGGATATCAGCAGTTTACATGGAATGCATCGGGTTAGCCTCAGGAATATATTTCTACCGACTCCAGGCGGATGATTTTGTCCAGACGAGGAAGATGCTCCTGCTCAAGTAGCCAAATCGGCAATTACTGGACTCCAGATGAGTTCCTAATGGAACAAACCGGGACAAAAATCAGTCACTATGAGGTCATCACTCCTCTGTAAGCGTTGGTATTAAAGAGATAGCACCGGACTCTTAATCCGTTGGTTAATTTACATCTACCGTAATCCTTTATTAATTAAATACTTAAGTTATATCCCGGAAAAATTTTAATAGTCTATATCTTGTCCCATAAACGTAGGTTATGACACACTAT
>JACZYG010000003.1 GCA_022571215.1 Fidelibacterota bacterium
GTAGGTGGGTCCGTTTTTCCTGGCGTAGGCTTTCGCTCCGTCCAGGGTGGGGAACATCAGGCGCACCTGTCCGCGGGTGTCGGCGGAGCCCACCCACCCCATCAGGGGGTCGATGTGCCTCGATTCCCCGGTCTCGAACTCGACCACCCAGACGCCCAGGTTCGCCCGTCCCGACTGCATGGCGGATTTCACGGGCCTGTAGATGCGAACGTCGGTCATGGCAACCTATCCCCGTTTGGTCGGGGAGACTGGATTTGAACCAGCGACCTCCTGCTCCCAAAGCAGATGCGCTACCAGGCTGCGCCACTCCCCGAATCGCAGGAAACGTAGGCTTTCGGACCCGCCGCCGCAACCCAAAAATGAGAACGAAACGGCCTCAAACGGCCTCAAACAGCCCAGGAGTCCCGGACTATTCCCGAACTGGGTTCCCCATGCGTTCTCTCCAGGCACAAAAAAAAGCCGCCCCCGGGGGCCGCGTCCCCCCCCTCAGGCATGCCCCCTTTTATATGGGACCGAGCGTCATGTATTCTTAATCATGACGTACTATATATCTTTTGATCTGTAAGGGTTTATCCGATAGCCATACTCGGCTTCGGAGGGATAGGGCTGTCAATGGGGCGCCGAGAGGAAAATCCGGATTTCGCATTCCCCGGGAGGCGGGCGGCGGCTGTCCTGATGCTGTCCGCGGCCTTGGTTTCCACCGCCCAGGCCAGGGCCCAGGAGGCCGGCTGCGACGGCCTGGCCGCCGACATCCGCGACGGGCTGGGCTACAGCATCGCCATCAACGCCTCCGATCAAACCGTCGCCATCCGGACCGACAAGGGGGATTGCCGGGAACTGGTCGATACCTGGGTGGCCAGGAATCTGCCCCTGTCGTCAGCCCCCGCCACCCTCGAGAAGGGGACGCCGAAAATCTCCCTTCCCCTCGGCGAGGACGGCCTGATCGCCACCCAGCCGGACGAATCCCTGGCCCCGCCGCCCATGATCCCGGAAGGAGCGCTGGGAACCCACCCGATCGAGGATTCCCTGGCCCCCCCGTCGATGATCCCCCGCGGCATGTTGAAGAAGCCGCCCACCAAGGAAGAGATAGAAGCGGTGGCCGCCGCGGCCGAGGCGATAATGGCGGCGAGGGCGGCGAAGGCGGCGGCCGAGGGGCCAACAGCCTGCGCCGATGCCTCCGGAGCGGCGGCCGAGGCGTTGGCGGCCGCGGACGAAGCGATATCGGCGGCCGAGGCGGCGAGAGCGTCGGCCGCGGGCGGCGATATCCCTGGAGCGGCGGCGGCCGCAGCCGCGGCGGTGGAGGCGGCCGAGGCGGCGAAGGCGGCGGAGAAGACGACGACCGCGTGCCTCGATGCGCCGGAAACCGAGGCGGCGGGCGTGGGCGCCGAGGCGCCGGAAATCGAGGCGGCGGGCGTGGGCGCCGAGGCGCCGGAAATCGAGGCGGCGGGCGTGGGCGCCGAGGCGCCGGAAACCGAGGCGGCGGCGGCCGAGGAGCCCCCGCCGGAGGCCCCCCCCGCCGAGACCAAGAAGTGCACCAAGGACCTGGAGGACTTCTGGCAGGCGGGCGAACACGACATCCGGGGCACCATGTACTGGCTGGCGGGGGTTTCCACCATGGACACCGACAACGACGGCCAGGTGGACAACGTGGTGTTCAAGATCAAGTCCAAGGGCCGCGTGGACAATGTCATCCGCTACTTCGGCACCGGGCGGCTCTCGGGACAGACGATCCCGAGCTTGCGGCTGAGGGACGACCGGGACGTGACCCGGCTCTGCCCCGGCGCCCTCGCCTTCGCCGAGCCCAAGGCCGAGGAAGAAGAACCCGAAGCCCCGCCGCCGTCGAAAAAGAAGAAAAAAATCATAGAGCCCGGGGATTCGGGGAAACTGACGATCAGCGCCAGCACCTTGCAGGAGAACAAGCACTGGTTCGCCATCTTCGGCGTCATCTTCCTGTCGGCGGGGGGATACGGCTTCTTCAGGACCCTGAAGACCCTCGACCAGGAAAAGAAACAGCAGGCGGCCATCAGTGCGGCCAAGGCGGTCCCGGCCTGAGCCATCCGGGTTCCCCTAATTCATACGATAATTGCCTCCTTTGGCGTTCATGCCGTGAACGGCCAAAGGCAGAATTGAAGAATTGAGACGTGATTCCATTTGAATGGAATGCGCTTTAGCGGCGTCCAGCCGATCTTATACCAGCGGCCCTTAAGAAGGACCGCTGGACGTTCATGCGCCACGCAGGCTCTCAGGCATAAGCGCCGGCGCGCGGTCGCGCTTGTCAAAGGGCGATGAGTCAAGCTCAACGCCCTTTGGTATTATCAGTCGGCTCAATCCCCGGCCCGGCGGCCGAGATCGGCGAGCAGGCCGTCGGCAACCTCCACACCCGAGCGCCGGGCGTCCAGGCGCGCTGCCAGCCGGCGGGCGCCGGGCAGGCGGGCGCCGGGCTGGTCCGTGATGGCACTCAACAACTCCTCCACCCGGTCCGTGAAGCCTTTGCCCGAGAGGCACTCGGGCCTCAGCACCAGGAACAACTGGCCGATGCGGGGCGGCGGGCCGTCCGCATCGAAGAAGGAGCTCGCCTCGTAGCCGAAGTTGGAGCCGGTGAGCGCGGCGGCCAGAACCTCCACCATGAACACGAGCAGCGCCCCCTTGAGCCCGCCGGCCGGCAGCATGGTGCCTTCCATGGCGGCGCGGGCGTCGGTGGTCGGCCGCCCGCCCTTGTCCAGCGCCCAGCCTTCCGGTATGGGCTCGCCCTTTCCGGCCGCCACGTTGATTTTCCCCCGCGCCACCTTGCTCAAGGACAAATCGATGACCAGGGGCGGGCCCTTGCGGCGGGGACAGGCCATGGCCACGGGATTGGTGCCGAAAAGCGCCCTGGCCCCGCCCCAGGGCGCGATGGCCGCCGGCGAATTGCTGAAAGCCAGGGCGAGGAGGCCGCGATCGGCCAGGGATTCCACGTGGTAACCGGCCACCCCGAAATGGTGGGAGCCGGTAATGGCCAGGGCAACGACGCCCGTTTTCTCCACCATGGTCAGGACATGGTCGAACCCGAGATCGATGGCCGGATAGGCGAATCCGTCGCGGGCGTCCACTCGCACCGCCGCCGCCGCCGTCACCTCCGCCTCCGGGACCGCCAATCCGTCCACCTTGCCGGAGATGGCCTGGTCCGCGTAGTAGGGCAAGCGGGAGAGCCCGTGCCCGGCTTGGCCGTCGGCTTCCGCCGCCACCAGGGCGGCGGCGACGGAGCCGGCGTTGCCGGGCGACGTCTTGGAGGCGATCAAGGCGCGCACCGCCAAGTCTTGGAGCCGGTCCAGCGACAGTTTAGCCATTGCCGGTTTCTCCCCTCAGGGCTTGGGCCACCCGATCTGCGACGTGGGCCGAGACCCGGCGGTTGGATTCCCGCGTCAGGCCGCCGATGTGGGGTGTCAGGATCAGGTTGGGGGCGCCGGCCAGCGCCGATCCCGCCGCCAGGGGTTCGTCTTCGTACACGTCCAGCATGGCCCCGCCGATGGCGCCCGAGCGCAAGGCGCCGGCCAGCGCTTCCTCGTCCACGATGCCGCCCCTGGCCGCGTTGATGAGGATGGCGCCCGGCTTCATGGCGGCCAGGGCGCGCCCGTCGATCAGGTGGCGGGTGCCGTCGTTCAACGGCACGTGCAGGCTGATGGCGTCGCTGGTGGCGAGCAGCCGGTCCAGGCCGAGGCGCTCCACCGAATGCTCCGCCCAGGCGGGATCTCCGGCGTCCAGGTAGGGGTCGTGGGCGGCCACCGAGAGCCCCAGGGCCCCGGCCATGGACGCCAGCTTTTGGCCTATTGCACCGAAACCGATCAGGCCCAGCCGCCGGCCGCTTGCCTCGTGTCCCTCGGCCAGTTCCGCCCGCGGCCAATCACCGGCCAGCACGGCGGGCGTCGAATGGTAAGCGCCCCGGCTGAGCATCAACAGGCCGGCGAGCGCGTATTCGGCCACCGCCTGGGCGTTCAGCCCTGGCGCCGGAAACACCTGAATTCCACGCTCCCGGCAGATGTCGGTGTCGATGTTGTCCAGGCCGGCGCCGAGCCTGCCCACGGCCTGGAGGCGACGGGCCGCTTCCAGCAAGGGGGCGTGAACCCGGGTCCGGTTGCGCACGATGAGGCCCCGGCAGCCGGCGACGGCGGCCAGCAGGTCGTCCGGCCTCTCGCAAAGCGTTTCGTCGTAGAGCACGTCGAGTTCCCCGGCCAGGTCCTCGACCGCGGCCCGGTCCATGATTTCGCTGATGACCACGTCCGCCATGCCGTCACCCTTCAAGCGATCAAGGATTGGCCCGGCGCCACCCGGGTGAAATTGACGGGCCGGGTCTCCAGCGTCAGGGCGCCGCCCTCCAGACGGACCCGGGTGTAGCTGGATCGGGCCAGCTCCCCCGTCTCGGGGAAGTCGGAGCGGAAGTGCGCCCCCCGGGAGTCCTCGCGCACGGCGGCGGCGGCGGCGATGGCGCGGCTGACCTGGATCTGGCTCTTCAGGTTCAGCCAGTCATGCCAGGTCATGTTGTAGGCCGGGTCTTCGCCCGCCACCCCGGTTTCGTCCAGTTCGTCCTCGAGGGCGGCGAGCGCCGAGGCGGCGCGGTCCAGCCGCGCCCGGTCGCGGACGATTCCGGCATCGTCCCACATGACGTCGGAAAGCCTCTCGCGGATGCTTTCCAGGTCGCCCGGGGGGCGGCCGAGGGGGACCCGGCAGCGCACGCCGGCGGCTTCGATCGCGTCCTCGTCCGGGTCGGGCAAGGCCCCGAGCCCTTCGGCCCAGGCGGCCATGCTGTCGCCGGCGATGGCGCCGAAGACGGTTGAGTTGGCGACCCCGTTGCCGCCCAGCCGATTTGCCCCGTGCACGCCGCCCGTGTCCTCGCCCGCGGCATAAAGCCCGGCCAGCGCGGTGGCGCAGTCGGCGCCGAATTCCACTCCGCCCATCATGTAATGGGCCGTCGGCACCACCTCCACCATGCCTTCCGCGAGATCGAAGCCGCTGTCGGCGCAGCGTTCGATCATGCCCTTGAATTCACTCCTGACGCGCTCTGTGTCCAGGTGCGCCATGGAGATGAAGAGCCCGCCGTTGGGCCCGGTGTTGCCCCGGCTCATCTGCTCGAACATGGCGCGGCTGACGATGTCGCGGGTGGCCCGTTCGGCCAAGGGATCGACATCGGGCATGAAGCGCCGGCCGTCGCCCCCCAGCAAATAGCCGCCGAAGCCGCGCAGGCCCTCCTCCAGAACGGTGCCGGTCATGCGCGTCCCCGGCCCGGCCATGAGCCCGGTGGGATGGAACTGGACCATCTCCATGTCGCGCAAGGAAAGCCCGGCGCCCAGCGCCATGGCCAGGCCGTCGCAACTCTTGTCCCCGGACGGCGTGTGGTACTTGTACATGGTCGGCCCGGCCCCGGTGGCGAGCAGCACCGCCTTGGCCCGGACGAAGACGGAGCCGCCCGTCCGCATGTCGATCATGAGCACGCCGGCGATGGCGTCGCCGTCACGGCTCTTGATCAGCCCCACGGCGCGGTGGTCCTCCAGCCGGCCTATGTCGCGGGCCCACACCTGTTCGGAAAGCCGGTTGATGATCTCGATGCCCGTCAGGTCGCCCTTGTGAACGGTGCGGTCGAAGGTCTGCCCGGCGAAGGCCTTCTGATGGATGGTGCCGTCGGCATTGCGGTCGAAGAAGCAGCCCAGTTCGTTCTCCAGCTCGCGGACGCGCTCCCGGGCGCCGGTGACGAGCAGCCAGGCCAGATCCTGGTCGTTCAGCCACTTGCCGCCCTCGATGGTGTCCATGAAATGGCGCTCGATGGAATCGCCGGGCGCCAGGGCCACGTTGTAGCCTCCCTGGACCATGCGGGTGCAGCCGCTTTTGCCGAGCAGCCCCTTGACGGCCACGGTGACCGAAAGCCCGGACCCCCGGTCATGGGCATGGAGGGCGGCGAACAGGCCGGCGCCGCCCGAACCCAAAATCAAAATGTCGGTGGAAAGCCGCTTCAATCGCCGACGCCCAGGGCCGCGAGCGCCGCTTGGCGGCGGGCGGCGGCCGTCTCGTTGACGACGTCGTAGAGGCTGCGCCCGTGTGAATCCATGGCCACCAGCAGGGGCCCGAAGTCGCGGATGTCGAAGCGCCAGAGGCTTTCCGGGTTGAGGTCGTCCAGGTCCACGTCGGCGATGCGCTCGATCCAGGTGGTCTCCAGGGCGGCGGTGCCGCCGATGATGGCGAGATAGACCCCGCCGAGATCGGCGAAGGCGGCCAGCGACTCCGCTCCCATCCCGCCCTTGCCGATGATCATGCGCACCCCGTGGCGCTCCATCAGCGGACGGGTGAATCGCTCCATGCGGGCGCTGGTCGTGGTGCCGATGCAGATCGACGCGTAGCCGGCGGGACACGAGTTGGAGACCGGCACCTTCTTGACGTTGGGGGCGGTGTGGATGACGGCGTGGCCGGTGAGCTCGAAGCGGGTCTCGCGTTCGTGGTCGAACATATGGATCAGGGTGGCGTCCCGGATGCCGAATAGGGTGTCCTGGAGGACCACGTGGTCTCCGGCGTTGAGCTTGCGGATGTCTTCTTCCGATACCGGCATATGGAATTCGTGTTCAGCCATGGCGCGCCCTTAGAATCCGTACTCGATGCCGTCCGGCGTGAAGACGGCCGTGGCCCGCCTGGCCGAATGGCACTGGATGTTGACGGCCACCGGGTTCATGGTGATGTGGGTGGCCGCCGTCTCCACGTGCACGGCAAACGCCGTCGAATCGCCCCCCAGCCCCTGCGGCCCGATGCCGAGGCTGTTGACGGCCCCGGTGAGCGCACTCTCCAGCTTGGCGCCTTCGGGGTCCTGGCATTGGGATCCTAAGGGCCGGGTGGCGGCGATCTTGGCCAGGTGCATGCAGAGGTCCGCCGTGCCGCTGCCGCCGTCTAATAATATTTTTTCCTTTCCTAAATCCAACAAATAACCAGAGGGCGCTCTTCTTTTGCTCGGTACGCAGGTACCTGATCCAAGAATAGTGAGTTTCATTGTCAATAGGACAAATTATTTATCAGAAGTGATTTCATTGTTAAGCCAATCCAGGTAATCTTTGCTCCCGTCCAATATAGGCAGCGCAAGAATCTCGGGCAGATCGTAACTGTGAATATTTTTTACTTCTTCTGTAATTTTTTCCACCAAAGATAGTCGGGTTTTTGCTGTAATTATAAATTCATCAGCTTTCTCTATATTTCCCTTCCACCAATACGATGAAGTTACTTGCGAGCTTACATTTGCGCAGGCGATCAGACGTTTGTGAAGTAATGAGGATACAATTTCTTGCGATTCAGATTCCGAAGAAGCGGAGATCATTAATATTGCAAACTCTGTCACAGTGATTTCATTTTATAAACTACGCCTATTGCTGGGTATCCTTTTACAGCTTAGTACGCCAGGCAGGATTCGAACCTGCGACCTTTGGCTTCGGAGGCCAACACTCTATCCAACTGAGCTACTGGCGCATATCACGCGCGCTTATCTCTATAATAATAAGAAATTGTTTCAAAAGGCATTTTATAAAAATCGTATATTGCTATTTAAACGAACCGCCTGCGGCTATAACGCAGTTTTTCATTAACATGATAATTGTCAATGGACCGACTCCACCCGGTACAGGGGTTATGGCAGAAGCTTTCTCGGCAACCGAATCAAAATTTACATCGCCTATAAGCTTGTATCCGGACTTTTTGGATGAATCTTCAACCCTGTTCGTTCCTACGTCAATAATAACCACTCCCTCTTTGATCATGGATGCGTCCAAAATGTTTGTGGTCCCGGCGGCGACAATTATTATATCAGATTTTGAAGTATGAAAAGACAGGTCTTTCGTACTTGTATGGCACATTGTAACAGTCGCGTTTCCGCCTTTTCTTTTTTGGGTCAATAAATTGAGTAACGGTCTTCCGACAATTCTGCTTCTACCAATTATAACTATGTTTTTACCGGCGGGATCATTTCCGCTCCTCAATAGAATTTCTATTATGCCGGCAGGAGTAGCAGGAACGTAACCCCCTTCCCCGAGAGTTACTTTTCCGACATTAGCGGGATGAAATCCATCTACATCCTTTTCCGGCAGAACTTTCGAAAGAGCTAAATTTTCGTCTATCTGATCCGGCAGCGGCAGTTGGACGAGAATCCCGTGGATCTCGTTATCAGAGTTATATTCTTCTATCAGAGCGTGCAATTCTTCCTGTGATATATTTGAATTAGGACGCGCGTCTTTTGTTCTGATACCTAATTCAGCGCACATCTTCTGTTTCATACGAACGTAAGTATTCGATGCGGGATCGTCTCCGACAAGAATAACGGCAAGACCGGGAATGATATTTCTATTTTTAAGGTTTAGAATCTCGATTTCTATTTCGGAGCGTATATCCTTAGCGATCTCTCTGCCGTTTATTATCTTTATCAAATCATGCTCACTTAGCGTATGAGACGGAGCGTTGTTCTTTTATAAGAACCACTTTAATCTGGCCGGGATAGGTTAACTCGGATTGTATTTTGTCCGATATTTCCGTAGAGAGAGCATCCATGGCAGCGTCATCAACCTGATCACTTTCAACAACCACTCTTATTTCCCTACCTGCTTGAATGGCATACGATTTAGAAACACCTCTGAACGATTCAACCAATTTTTCCAGATCGGTCATCCTCTTTATATACGCTTCAAGAGTATCACCTCTTGCTCCCCTTCTAGCTCCGCTTATCGAATCCGCCGACTGAACGAGCGCGGAAATGGGATTTGTCATCTCTACCTCTTCATGGTGAGATTCTATTGCGTTAATAATGATGTCATTATCTATATATTTACGCGCAACGCTCGCGCCCGTAATTGCATGGGGTCCAGATGTATCCTTATCAAGAACCTTGCCTATGTCGTGCAGTAAGCCTGAAATTTTCGCAATGTTACCGTCAAGCGATAATTCGGCTGCCATCAAACCGGCGAGCATGCCCACCTCTACGCTATGCTTTAAAACGTTCTGTCCGTAGCTCGTTCTATAATTCATACGACCAAGCAACTTCATTATTTGTTCATGCGGACGCGGTATATTGAGCTCGAGGATTGCATTTTCCGCGGCGGTCTTCATGACTTCCGTTACATCCGCTTTAGTCTTTTTAACGACTTCCTCTATTCTCGCGGGATGAATACGACCATCGGTTACTAAAGTTTCAAGAGCTAATCGGGCTACTTCTCTTCTGACAGGATCAAATCCTGAAATCACAACCGCTTCGGGAGTATCATCTATTATCACCTCTATCCCTGTGACGGACTCGAAAGATCGTATGTTCCTACCCTCTCTTCCAATAATTCTACCTTTCATTGAATCACTCGGTAAGTGAACAACCGATACGCTATTTTCGGATGAATGATCGACCGCGCAACGCTGAATAGCAGATACTATTATTTTTTTCGCTTCCAAGACGGCATTTCTAACGCTTTCATCCTTTATTTCCTTTACTTTCCTTGCCGAATCTTGTCGAGCTTTTTCCATCAGATTGCCCATCAGCAACTCTTTTGCTTCTTCTTGAGACATCTGGGAAATATTAGCGAGCTTACTGTTTTGTTCTTCGATGAGCTCGGTGAATCTCTCGTCTTTTTTCTTCAGAAGTCTTGATCTTTCCTTTAGATCCTCTTCGGATGAATTAATGTTCGATTCCTTCTTATCAATCATATCTGATTTACGATCCAGGCCTAATTCTCTTTGATTCAGGCTGTTCTCCCTCTCTTGTATCAATTTGGATTTGTCATTTAGCTGATTTTCAATTTCGTTTTTCATCTTAAACGACGCATCTTTTGCCTCAAGAAATATCTCTTTTTCAATAGATTTAGCTTCTTTATGCGCTCTTTCTATAATACTTTTAGCGTTGCCTTCAGCGCCTATAATTTTATTTTTTTGGAATTTTGCCGATACTATCCAACCAATGAGTGTACCGATTGCTCCCACCAAGAGCAGAAATATTACTTCAATTAGGCTCATTGATTCTCACCTGAGACATATAGCATGAATAAAACTAATGTACCGAGATTTGTATTCAAACTATTCATGTTAAATTCATCTGTCTTCGCCAAAAGAAAGCTGAATGTTATTATTGGATAATTTATTGCAGGTATTAAAAAAGATGCTGAACAGATCAGTCGGCGCTTGCGGTGCCCTCTAAAGTTTCTTCTAATTTATCAGCGAGCGCTTTAGCTTTTTCTTCCAATTCTTCCGTATTTGCTGTCTTATCACTTTTTTGACTGAAAAGCTCGTCTGTAATGTTCATAGCGGCAAGTATGGCTACTCTTAATGATGATTCAAAAGGAACGTTAGCATCCACTTCTTTCATCTTAGAGTCTACATATTCTGCGACACTTTCTATATATGACTTATCCGCATCGCCCTTAACTGTATATTCTTTTCCGTAAATATCTACCTTGACTAAATTATCCGATTTTTCCATTGACTAAAATAAATCCTCGGTGTTATTACAACTCATTCGTAAACACTTGGTTCAGTGATTATATTTCATCAAGTACTCGTAGCATTTCATCAACTTTATGCAATAATTCTGATTTCTTTCCCGAATCAAAATCCAGGCTTTCGGTTGCCCCGGTAGTTGATGATTCATCCATCCGTGAACGCAGTTCTTCATTCTCATGTTTTAAGTTAGTAATTTCAATGATTGCCTGTTTTATCTTTGATTCAAGAATGTTAAAATTATGTGATTCCATCATTTTACTCCGAGTTATGCTCTCAAATTAGCATTTAAAGAATCAGACGCAACATTAATAATGCTTGCGCATATTTTATCGATCTCTTCCTCCTCTAAGGTCCTTTCAACTGAAGAAAAGATCAGATGATAAGTAATACTCTTCTCGTTATCCTTTAACGGAGAACCTTTATATACTGAGGTTATTTTATAACTTTTCAACAGGTCGGTTTTAGCTCCCGTAATTATAGCGGTTAATTCCTCAGAATGCAGCGAATCATCTACTATGAATGATATATCCCGCATTATAGAAGGATATTTGCTCGGTTCTGAAAAGGCTATATCCTTGCTCATCTGCGTATATAAGGAATCTACCTCAAGTTCGAAATAATATACTGCGATTTCCAAATCAAATACTTTTAGCGAAGTCGGAGATATTTCTCCCATAAAACCTAACTTTATTTCATCGCCGATAACTGTAAAAGCATTCCGGTACGAACTGTTAGAGAATAATGTGAAAGTAACAGTTGAGAAGCCTATTGCTTTAAGAAATGTCTCAACTACTCCTTTAAGGGAGAAATAGTCAGCTGACCTGCTACGGTTAAGCCAATTACCGGGGTTTACCTCACCGGCGATCATCGCCGCTATCATGTGTGTTTCTTTGACGCCTGTTTCAGACTTGTCATCCGGTATGATAACATTGCCGTCTTCAAACAACATGACTGAATTCCGCTGTCGATTAAAATTATAGCTTACCGCTTCAAGCATTCTCGGCATCAGTGACGCTCTCAAACACTCCATATCCAAACTGATAGGATTGGTCACCTTTACCGGACTGTTATTATCTCCGGATAATTCCCATAGCTCATACGGCATAAGACTATTCGTATAAATTTCATTGAAACCGAAACCGACAAGCATGTTCTTTAGTTTGATATTATTTGATTCGTTATTATTCAAACTTGTGGAGAGCGGAATCAAGGCATGTTCTGACGGAGGAATATTGTCATAACCGATAATCCTTGCCACTTCTTCTATAACATCTATTTCCCGTTCGACATCGGGACGGAAAGTGGGAACAAGCAGTTCTATCGACTCCTTATTTTCCGATTTAACTTCAAACTCGAGTCTATTCAGAATATCTTTAACTTTACTTTCGGATATTTCCATACCTATAACTGAATTAATTCTTTTTTGTCTTAATTGAATTTTGATCTTTTCTATCTTGGAAGGATAATTATCGATAATTCCCTTCAACACTTCTCCGCCGGCGATCTCTACAATAATTGAACAAACCCGGTCAAGCGCAAATTCAATATCGTTCGGATCGCAACCGCGTTCAAATCTTTTAGATGCCTCGGTGTATAACCCGAGTATTTTTGAACTATTTCGTATTTTACCGGGATCGAAATATGCGCATTCTATTATCAGATTAGCGGTTTCGTCCGTGACCTCTGAATTTTGCAATCCCATTATACCGCCGATACCGACAGGCTTTTCGTCATCGCAGACAAGAACGGTGTCTTCCCGCAGCTTCCGCTCAACACCGTCTAATGTAACTACTTTTTCATCTTTAGACGATGAACGTACGCTGATTTTATTCCCGCTTAATTTATCCATATCAAAGGTGTGGATTGGGTGGCCAAACTCCATCAAAACGTAATTGGAAGCGTCTACAACGTTATTTATCGAGCGTATGCCGACGGAATTCAGCCTTTTGCTAAGCCAATCAGGCGACTTACCTATTTTTATGTTTTTAATAATTCGAACGGCAAACCGGGGGCATCCGGTTTTATCTTCGATCTCGACAGAATATTCCGATGATGCGTCTACATCTGATTCCTCCAACTTGACTGACGGTTTAAGTAGATCAAGATTTAGGATAGCTGATAGATCTCTTGCTACGCCGATATGACTCATTGCATCAGGTCTATTTGGCGTTAGGTCGAGTTCCATCAGCGTGTCAGAAGTGTCAAACAGCTCGGAAAAGGGACTGCCTACCTCACTCTCTTCCGGCAGCACCATAATTCCTTCATGCGAATCGGACAGCTGGAGTTCCTTTTCCGAGCATATCATACCTCTTGATTCCTCTCCCCTGATTTTCGCCTTTTTTATTTTGAAATTACCGGGCAATATGGTTCCGACAGTCGCCACTAATACTTTCAAACCGGCTTTGACGTTAGAAGCGCCGCAAACTATCGATAACTCCTCTTCCGTTCCGACGTCTACCTTGCATAACGAAAGTTTGTCCGCATTGGGATGTTTCACGCATTCTTTCACTTCACCGACGACAACGCCTTTAAATTCATTCCCTTTTTTAAGAGAATTGACTTCCAATCCCGCCATGGTCAGCAGTTGGGAGATCTCCTCGGGAGATTTCGAAATATTAATATATTCTGACAGCCAATTAAGAGATATTTTCATGATCTGATATTAAAACTGTTCTAAAATACGAAGGTCGCCGTCATAAAAAAACCGTATGTCTTTTATTCCGTATTTCATCATAGTTGTTCTTTCTATGCCCAATCCCCAGGCAAAACCGCTATATACTTCAGGGTCATAACCAACATTTCTAAGAACATTCGGGTCAACCATTCCCGATCCAAGAAGCTCGACCCATCCTGTGTATTTGCAAACTCTACATCCCTTTCCATCGCAAATGATACAGGAGACATCCATCTCCGCGCTGGGTTCCGTAAAGGGGAAATAACTTGCTCTGAAGCGGGTCTTCACACTGCTTCCCAACAGCTGCTTTGCAAATGATATAAGCGTTCCTTTAAGGTCCGCGAGACTAACGCCTTTGTCAATGTATAATCCCTCTATCTGATTGAATACGCAGTAACTCCGGGCGCTGATAGCCTCGTTCCGGTATACGCGTCCGGGAACGATAACACGCACCGGAGGTGTTGTTGACAGCATTGTACGAATCTGAACAGGGGAAGTATGAGTTCGAAGCATCGTATTATCAGTTATATATAAAGTATCCTGCATGTCCCGCGCCGGATGGTTGTCCGGGAAATTCAGAGCGGAAAAATTATAATATTCCGTTTCAACTTCAGGACCTCTTGCCACTTCAAAACCCATACGCGTAAATATATCCAACATCTCTTCCCATACTATGGTCAAGGGATGTTTTCTGCCAAGAGGCAGTTCCACTCCCGGGAGAGTATGATCGAAATCCGGGGGCGGACTTGATTTATTCTTGCTGTTTGCTTTCTTTAATGCCGCGTCATAGTTGACGGTGAAATAATTTTTAAGATCATTTACAGTTTTTCCAAAGGCGGGCTTTTCCTCATTTGGAAGATCCTTCATAGACTCCATTAAAGAAGATATTACGCCATTACGACCCAAGTATTTAATGCGTAGCGCTTCTACTGAAGAGGAATTGTTGGAATTTTTTAGATCGCTGTCAAATTCCTTACGAAGATTAACGATATTCGGAAGAGTCATTTAGGCAAGTTATTATGATACCTTTTTGACCTTTTCTGAAATTAGAGTAAACGCTTCAGGGTCCTTAACAGCAATATCTGATAGTACTTTCCTGTCTAAAATAATTCCCGCTGCATTCATTCCCGCAATGAAGTTAGAATAACTTAAACCGTTTAAACGGGCGGCTGCGTTAATTCTTACAATCCAAAGTCGTCTAAAGTCGCCTTTTCTCTTTTTTCTGTCTCTGTAGCTGTACATAAGCGCTTTATCAACGGATTCCTTAGCGGTTTTGTAAAGTTTACTTCTTCCTCCGCGGTATCCCTTTGCAGCTTTTAGAATTTTTTTATGCCGACTCTTTCTCGGAACGGCGTTTGTAGTTCTTGGCATCTATTTAACTCTCCTAAATATCTATTTGGATATTATCAATCGAATATTTTTTTCTTCCGGTTTACTTACATGCGTGCTTTTCCGGAGATTCCTTTTTCTCTTGGTTGACTTCTTATTCAGGATATGGCTTGTAAACGCTTTTTTCCGTTTCACCTTTCCCGATTTTGTGGTTTTAAACCTTTTTGAAGCCCCTCTATGACTTTTCATTTTCGGCATTTTTTATTTTCCTTCAATTATCTCTTATTTTGGCATAAAGAACGCCGTTATAAAACGACCTTCTCTTGACGGATGAGAAGCTATAACTGATATGTCTTCAAGTTCTTCCTTTATTTTATCCATCAGCATATCGCCATATTCCAAATGAGTCATCTCGCGACCGCGAAACATGACAGTAATTTTTAATTTATTTTTTGCTTCCAAAAACTTTTTAGCCTTTTTAATTTTTGTCTGGAAATCATGTTCTTCAATCATCGGCCGGAATCTGACTTCCTTCACGTGTATAACGTGCTGTTTCTTTTTCGCTTCCTTCTCTTTTCTTCGTTTTTCGTACTTGAACTTTCCGTAGTCCATTAACTTGCAAACTGAAGGATCGCCGTCCGGAGCGATCTCAACTAAATCATAACCCCTTTCATATGCGATTGCAAGAGCATCGGTCGAAGACATAACGCCAAGCGCCTCACCGTCTTCGGCTATAACTCGAATTTGAGAAGAATTAATTTCTTCGTTAATTCTTGCGTCGTTACTCGATTTGTTTCTTCTCAATTTAGGTTATTCAATCTTCGTTCGGTAATCTCTTCTCTTATCTCTTTAATAAACTCCTCCAGTGGTTTCTGGCCCTGATCGCCTGCCAGATGTTTGCGTACAGAAACGGTCGAATTTTCAATTTCTTTTTCACCGACAACCAACATATATGGTATCTTCATATTTTCGCTTTCGCGTATTTTTGCTCCCATTTTTTCCGATCTACTGTCAAGATTAACTCTTACGCCTGTATTTATCAAGCTTTCGTATACTATTGTTGCATATTCAAGATGTTTTTCCGATATAGGAATAACTACCGCCTGCACCGGGGCTAACCAGGTAGGAAAATTACCTGAAAAATGCTCGATCAACACACCGATAAAGCGCTCAAATGAGCCGAATATAGCCCTGTGGATCATTACAGGTCTTTGTTTTTTATCATGCTCATCGATAAAATTCAACTCAAACCGCTCGGGAAGAACAAAATCAAGTTGTATGGTAGCTAGCTGCCATGAACGTCCTATTGCGTCTTTTACCTGTATATCAATTTTCGGTCCGTAAAATGCTCCATCTTTTTCTTTTAACTCATAATCTATATTCTGAGAATCGAGCGCGGATTTAAGCGCAACCTCGGCTTTAACCCACAGATCAGGATCACCGAGAGCCTTATCAGGTTTAGTGGCGAAAAAATACTTCGGTTCAAATCCGAAAGTAGAGTAAAACTCGGTAACGAGTTTCATGCAACCGCTTACCTCTTCGGTTATCTGGCTTGGAAGCAGATAAATGTGCGCATCATCCATTGTGAACTGCCTGACTCTAAATAAACCGCCTAAGGCGCCCGAGACCTCATTTCTGTGCAATCTTCCGATTTCCGCTATACGAATAGGCAGATCTCTGTAAGACCTGGTTTTGGCTGAGTATATATAGGTTGATTCTGGACAGTTCATTGGTTTTAAAGCATAGACTTCCTCCCCTTCGTCAACTATAAACATACTGTCGCGATAATAATCCCAATGACCCGATTTTTCCCAAAGTGATTTCTTAACAAGCATCGGAGTTGACGCTTCCACATATCCGGCGTCATCCAACTTTTCTCTTAGATATTTTTCAAGTTCCCTTATGAGTATCATACCGTTCGGCAACCAAAATGGAGAACCCGGCGCTATATCATGGAATGCGAACAATTCGAGCTCTTTCCCGATCTTACGATGATCTCTTAATTTTGCTTCCTCTAATCTTTTGAGATGCTGTTCGAGTTCCTTCGGATTATGATAAGAAGTGCCATAGATTCGTTGAAGTTGCTGTCTTTTCTCATCACCTCTCCAATACGAACCTGCAATTTTAAGTAGCTTGAAAGATTTTATGGCTGAAGTTGACGGCACGTGAGGACCCCGGCACAAATCTGTCCAATCATTTTGAGTATAGATAGAAACCGTGTCATCCTTTATCTCCGAAAGAATTTCGAGTTTGTAATCCTCTCCCTTCTCTTTGAACATTTTAATCGCATCGTCCCTTTGAATTGTCTTCCGGGTGAATGCATGGTCGCCACTGATTATTTCGGTCATTTTGGCTTCAATCTTCTCAAGATCATCTGTAGTGAAAGGCTTTTCTGTATCAAAATCATAGTAAAATCCATCGGCAATAGAAGGACCAAGAGTTACCTTGGTTCCGGGGAACAGCTCTTGAACAGCTTGAGCCATCACATGACTCGTGCTGTGCCAAATAAGTGATTTCGATTCTTCATTCTTGTCTGTTAAAATCTCTATCTTGGTATCCTCAAGAATCGGTCGTGTAAGATCGTAAAGCTCTCCGTTAACCTTGATGGATAAAGCCGCTTTAGCGAGTCCTGGACCTATCGATGACGCTATTTCATTTCCGGTCACACCTTTAGGGTGAGTGGTCTTAGTCCCGTCAGGCAATGTTATATTTATATCTTCTTTCATCCGAGTAGGCGGTACTGGACTCGAACCAGTGACTTCTTGCGTGTCGAGCAAGCACTCTAACCAACTGAGCTAACCGCCCCTACAAGAGATTTACGTTTAAAGCAGTATATTCTGAAACTACCGTTAAAACGTTATACTTCATAGCTTTAAAAAGTAATTAATTACGAAATGCATGTCAAGAGATAAAAGAATATTTCATTATTATTGATAGTATATTTGCGATATTCAAGACTATTCGATATATCCGAGAGTACGATTATATATCATTTTATTTTCCAATAATTCAACGGATTTCAATATCACCTCGTCTGTAAGGAAAATGGACTCGTATCTACCTTTGGTTTTTCCGAGTTTTTCGGAAATTTCCCGGGAAAGCACCGAATTTATAAGACCTTTATCAATATCGGTGAACTCATCCTCAAGTTTAAAAAATTTACTTTCCACCGCTTTAATATCATTAATGATATTTTCAGGATAATTATTTGTTTCAAGCGCTTCAATCAATAACAAATGCGCTTTTCTTACGTCGCTGACGAATTTAATATCCGATTCAACTACAAATTCAATGAATTCATTCACATCGGTTTCGGCGAGAGTAACAGGGGCAGTTGCATCAGCATGGTTGGATGTCCAGACAGCCGTGTATTTATAGAACATATTCTTACGCCATAGTTCGGCCATAATTTTTGAAGATTTCGGATATTCTATTATGACATCAGGGGTAATACCGCCTCCACCGTAAACAGCTCTGCCGTTTAAGGTAGTGAACAATGAATCACTATCATTACGGATAATGGCAGTGTTGTCATGAAAATAATCCTCCTTTTGTATCAATCTTCCGCTTGGGATATAGTACTTCCCGGTTGTAATCTTTACCTTCTTCCGGTAAGGCAGCGAAATCACCGATTGCACCAGTCCTTTACCAAAAGTTTTACTGCCTACTATTATTCCCCTGTCGAGATCCTGGACCACACCCGCAAATATTTCGCTTGCGCTTGCGGAGCCGCCATTCACGATTACGACAAGCTCGACGTTGTCGTCAATCACCGGATCCGTTTTTGAGAAGTGCTTTTTATTCATTTGACGAATTCTTCCTTTAGTGGATACAAGCAGCTCCTCTTTATCTATGAACATGTCGCTAATTTTTAACGCTGCGTCTAATAATCCACCGGGATTATCCCTCAGATCAATTATTATGCCTTCAAGTCCGTCATTCTTTAGACCGATCAGAGATTCTTTGAATATCGAGACAGAACTCTTGGAAAAACCTGTAAGTCTTATATATCCGATACTTTCTTTTACGAATCCTGAATAAAGCACCTCATTCAAGATTATTTTTTCTCTTTTCAGTGTGAATTCAATTGCTTCAGCGAATCCATTACGAGCTATAGTCAGCCGCACTTCTTTACCTTCCGGTCCCCTAATCATATCGGCGGCGGCGTCAAGTTTTAATCCGGCAGTGCTTAAATCGTTTATCTTAATAATCTTGTCACCGGCTATTATTCCGCTTCGTCCTGCAGGAGTTCCCTCCATCGGTGAAATTACTGTGAGAGAGTCTCCTCTCATTCCAAGCCTGATTCCTACACCGCCGTAAGTGCCGGAGGTCAGCATATCAATCCCACTGCTATTTTCGGGCGTGTAGTAAGACGTATATGGGTCCAAAGTTTTAAGCATCCCCTTAATCGCTGCCTCTATGAAAGATTCAGGATCAATTTCGTCCACGTAGCTGGAACTTACCTGCTTATATACTTGACTGAATAATTTTAGTCCTTGGCTGATTTTAGCATAGTCGTCAGGCGCGGACAGCAAGCTCCTTCCCGTATATAGTAAAAGAATAAAACCGAATATTACGCCGTATCTAAGCGGTGTTTTAGATATTTTCACTATTTGCTTCCAAATTAATTATAATCCCCTTTTTCTCCAAGAGAGTTTGAATTTTCTTCCATGCGGTCTCTGTTAGCTGTTCAACCTCCTTACTCCCGTCAAGTATAACGATTCGATCCGGAAATTTTTCAGCTAAATCCCTAAATCCTTGAATAACCCTGATTTTGAACTCATAGTTTTCCAATTCGATCCTATCTTTTCTTCCTATCGTACTGGATCGCTTTTCCGCAAGATCGGCATCTACATCAACCAAAAAAGTAAGATCAGGCTCAATTTTTCTTGCTGCTTCTTTTGTCAAAGCACTGATGAACTCCATATCAATACCTCTACCGTAACCCTGGTAAGCGGTAGTAGAATCATAATATCTGTCACAAATCACTACATCATTATCCCGCAGACCCGGAATTACCATCTCTTCCGTTAATTGCGCCCTTGCTGCCGAGTATAACAATACTTCGGTTATAGACGACATCTCAGTGTGCTTTGTGCTCAGCAGTATTTGACGTATCTGCTCGGATATTCTCGTGCCGCCCGGCTCTCTGAACAGAACCGCATTCAGTCCACTCTCCTGAACTTTACGCAGGAGTGAGCTAGCTTGTGTAGATTTTCCCGAACCGTCTATTCCTTCAAACGTGACGAAAATACCATTTGTTTTCTTATCATTCATCTTCGTAATATTCAATTCCAAGATGAGTTATCTGCTCTTCTTCCATCATATATCTAAGTGTATTTTTCAATTTTGCCTGTTGAATAAAGAGATCATGCTCAGGATATAAACCGGGCGCGGTAAGCGGACTTTTATAATAAAACGACAGCCATTCTTGAATTCCGGACATCTCGGCTCTTTTCGCAAGGTCCATAAATAAAGCAAGGTCAAGAACTATCGGCGCGGCAAGAATACTGTCTCTGCAAAGAAAATTTATCTTTATCTGCATAGGATAACCCATCCATCCGAATATATCTATGTTATCCCAACCCTCTTTATCGTCACCACGCGGAGGATAGTAATTTATCCTCACCTTGTGATAAAAATCCTTATATAGTTCAGGATGTTTATCCGGCTGTAAAATATATTCCAATACGGAAAGTTTACTCTCCTCTTTCGTCTTGAACGAATCAGGGTCGTCCAATACCTCTCCGTCCCTGTTACCGAGTATATTTGTTGAAAACCATCCGTTAAGTCCGAGTAAACGGGCTTTCAATCCGGGAGCAATAATGGTTTTAATGAATGTTTGTCCCGTTTTAAAATCCTTTCCTGAGATCGGGACTTTTTTATCCGCCGCCAATTCATAAAGCGCGGGTATATCAGTTGTAAGGTTCGGCGCTCCATTTGCAAATGGAACTCCTTCTTTCAGAGCAGCCCAGGCATAGATCATGCTCGGAGCAATATCAGGGTCATTCGATTTTAATCCTTTCTCGAACGATTCTAAAGATTCGTGTACATCACCGGATTGAATATATGCTTCTGTACTTGCAGCCCATACAATAACTACTCTATCCAAATCGTTCATCTTTTTGAAGTCTCGTATGTCCTGCCTTAACGCTTCGCCTAATTCGTACTTTGTATCGGCTTCCTTTACCCACGTACCTTCAATATTCTTGATATAATTTTTATCAAATACAGCTTTCATAGGCTTAATTGAAGATAGGAAATCTTTTATTGGATCAATATCTTCGTTCTTTAAGACCCTGCTGGTTTTAGCGGCGCTGTACATATCCTCCTCGAAGATATCCCAACCACCGAATACTATGTCTGATAAGTCTGCTACAGAAACAAAATCCTTTATCTTCGGAGATTTGTTTTCCGTTCTTTTACCGAGTCGTATAGTTCCGAGTTGTGTAAGAGAACCTATGGGAATGTTAAGCCCTCTCCTTACCGATTCAACACCGGCAATCAGTGTGGTTGTGACAGCGCCCATTCCGGGTAAGAGTATTCCTAATTTCCCGTCTGCTTTGGGTATATTATCACCTCTTAACAATTATATATTCTCCTGATTCTACCATTTTTAAAGATTATTATTTTATTACTCTTTTACCTTGACTGTCTTCTTTTTCGGCATTTTTTTTGAACTCTTATAAACATAAACAAGTCTTTGCACTGCCGTATAATTAGACAATATCGCAATGACCCATATAGCAAGAATTAAGAACAGTTCATTTATTATCGGCAATTTTCCAATGATTGCTCCAACGGAGATATAAGCGATTCGCTCAGGCCGCTGCATCATTCCTATGTTACACTCGAATCCCAATCCTTCGGCTCTTGCTCGAACGTAGCTAACCATAACTGACCCTCCCACTGCCGCAAAGATGGCAACCGAAGTCCAGTGGGAGTCATTTCTGACAAAATGAACGGCGATGCCGAAGAACATAATAATTTCCGAATACCGATCCATGACTGAATCATAAAGACCGCCAAACTTGGTTTTCTTATCACCGTCTCTTGCTATTCTACCGTCCATCGTATCACAAATCGCCCCGAGAACGATAAATATTCCGCCAATTCGTAAATATGATAATGCGAAAAATATTGCTCCGACGATGGTCAATATTGTGCCTAAAGTAGTGAGAGTATTGGGATTTACGTTAAGCGATTTAACAAAATCCGTTAATGGCAGAATTATACGTAAATACCCCTCTACAAATTTAGGGGAAAGCAGGTTAAACCCGTCCTTATTAATTTTATCTCTATATTCTTCTGGTATTTTCATTTTATTTTTCATTTTTTTCCACCAATATGACAAATTCACCTTTAGGTTTTCTTTCCGTAAAAATTGCTATCAGATCAGATAATTTACCCCTGAGAAATTCTTCGTTTATCTTAGTCATCTCCCGGCCTATCGCAGCATTCCTGTCACCAAGAAATTTGCTAATATCTCGGAGTGTTTTTAATATTCTATGCGGACCTTCAAATATTACTATTGTAACATCATATTCTGCAAGTTGTTTAAGTCTTTTTGTTCTACCTTTTTTTCTCGGCAAGTAACCCTCGAAGACAAATTTGTCTATTGCCAACCCGGATGCTATTGCCGCTATTATTAACGCGGAGGCTCCAGGTATGGGTGAAATTTGTATATCGTTCTTGATAGCTTCTCTAATTAAATAAAATCCCGGATCGGAAATAGACGGTGTTCCCGCATCGGAAACAAGTGCAATGGATTTACCTTGATCGAGCATTTCAATTAAAGAGGAGGTTTTATATTCTTTGTTGTGATCGTGGTAAGGAGTCATTTTGGTTCTGATATCATAATGATTCAATAATTTAGCGGTCCTGCGCGTATCCTCACATGCGACTATATCAACCGATTTTAATGTCTCTATAGCTCGGAACGAAATATCTCCCAGATTACCGATAGGAGTTGCCACAATATATAAGATACCTTTTTCCAATCAACATTAAAGTTAAGCTATATGAGCATTGATAGACCGTTCAATTATCTCAATTCCCCTGTCTATCTCCTCCGTGGAAATAGTGAGAGAAGGTCTGAATCTAATTGTTCTTTCACCACACCCGAGAATTAGGGCTCCATTATCCATTATTATATCGATTATTCGATTTCTGTCGTCTGAAGATGGCAAATCAAACGCGCATAACAATCCTCTACCCCTTGCGTTTGAAATATATCCCCCGAATTCGTCCTGTAGCGCTTGAATTCGGTAAAGAAGGTGCTTACCCGTAACTTCTGCTTTTTCTATTAATTCCTCATCACGTATTATCTCAAGATAAATAGTAGTTCTCGCCATGTCTATGAGATTTCCACCGAATGTAGAGTTCAACCTGCCTGAGGATTTGAATACATTTTCTTCAATATCATCCAAGCGAGTGCTCGATAAAAATCCGCATACTTGCATTTTCTTGCCGAACGAAATCATATCGGGTTTTACACCGAGATGCTGATACGCCCAAAATTTTCCGGTAAGACCGACCCCGGTTTGAACCTCGTCAAAAATCAACATCAGTTCGGATTCATCAGCTATTGTTCGCAAATCAGCAAGAAATTCACCTCTGAAATGATTGTCACCCCCCTCTGATTGAATGGGTTCTATAATAATAGCAGCAATATCATCAGGAAAATCACTTATGGCTTGTTTTATCTGATCAACCGATTTTTTCTCCTCTACAATAAGAGAATCAAGATTTTCTTCAAGTGGAAATCTTATCGCCGGAGAGTCAATTCGGGGCCAATCAAATTTTGGAAAATATTTTATCTTTTGCTCATCGGTGTTTGTGAGAGATAAAGTATATCCGGTTCTCCCATGGAATGCTCTCCGGAAATGAATAATCTTTGTACCTAACTCACCTCTTCCTTTGGAAAGATTTTTCCTGACCTTCCAATCAAATGCGGCTTTCAGGGCATTTTCTACTCCCAATGCGCCACCCTCAATAAAAAAAGCGTGGGGTAGTTCTTCCGGTATCCCTATCTCCCCGAAAGTTTGAACAAATTCTGCGTACGTATCCGTGTAAATATCCGAATTTGTCGGTTTATGCTTAGCAATTTTGCCAAGTTTTTCGGCTGATTCCCGTATTTTACTGTGATTGAACCCGACAGGTGAAGAGGCGAAAAAAGAGAACAGATCTAAATACTTTCTTCCATTCCGTTTGTCAACGAAGCATGATCCCTCGCTTTGCTCCTCATCAAATATAGGATCAAAACCATCCGTAAGGATGTGCTTTGAAAGTACCTCTTTTACCTTATTTGCGTTTATTTGCATATACTCTCACTATTGTTATGCTTATTATTGTTCCGTGTCTATCTGAGCTCTTTGAAGTTTTCCGGAGAAATCGATGTATACGGTTTTTTCTTCCGTAAAGAAATCGAACGCGCTTGATCCTCCCTCTCTATGACCATTGCCTGTATCTTTGCAACCGCCGAAAGGCATATGGCACTCCGCCCCGATAGTCGGTCCATTGACGTAAGTTATCCCCGCTTCTATATCCTGAACCGCCCTGAACGCATGATTTACACTGTTGGTAAAAATGCTTGAGGATAGACCGTAATCCACATTATTACAAATATCAATTGCCTCATCGTAAGTTTTAAACTTCAGTACGCTCAATACAGGTCCGAATATTTCTTCCTTTGCTATACGCATCTCGGGGTCAACGTTCTCGAATAGAGTCGGTTTATAAAACCAGCCTTTGTCAAGTTCATCGCCCGTGGCGAATTCGCCGCCAATCGATAATTTCGCGCCTTCAGCTTTTCCAATTTCAACATACTCGTGAACACTATTACGCTGTTCTTCGTTTACTATAGGACCGATTTCCACAGTTTCATCCAGGCCGTTACCGAGTTTCAGAGCGCCAATTCTCTCTATGAGTTGACCCAGCATCTTGTCGTAAATACCTTCTTGAACGATCAATCTGCTCGTAGCGGTGCATCGCTGTCCTGTGGTGCCGAATGCTCCCCATAGAACTCCCTCAACAGCAAGATTTACGTCGGCATCGTCCATCACTATTTGGGCGTTTTTACCGCCAAGTTCCAAAGAGACCCTTTTGAGCTCTCTTCCTCCAGAAGATGCGATTAGTTTTCCGACTGCCGAAGATCCGGTAAAAGAAATAATATTTATTCCGGGATGCTCAACTATAGGAACGCCGACGGATGAACCTCCGCCGTGAACGATATTAATCACTCCCGGTGGAATACCGGCTTCAAGCAACACCTCCACAAACACGGTTGCCGTGGCAGGCGTATCCGATGCGGGTTTAAATACAACCGTATTTCCAGATGTTAGCGCAGGGAATATTTTCCAGGTAGGAATCGCAAGCGGAAAGTTCCATGGGGAAATAATGCCTGCCGTTCCAACCGAACGACGAATGACCATATTAATTTTTTCTCTAAGTTCCGATGGAGCGGTATGTCCGAACATTCTTCTGCCTTCAGAGGCGGAATAAAATGCGGTATCAATGCCTTCTTGCGTATCGCCTCTTGTTTCAGTGAGTACTTTTCCCATTTCACGGGTCATTAGTTCTGCAATCTCTTCTTTTCTTGCCACAAGAATGTCGCCTGCTTTTTGAATCATATTCCCCCTGATAGGCGCAGGCACCAAACTCCATTCTTTATAAGAGTCATTTGCCGCGGAAACAGCTCTATTAACGTCGTCCGAATTTGAGTCCGGGAATGTTCCGATTAGTTCATCCCAATCCGCGGGGTTACGATTATCAAATCTTTTGCCGCTTTGAGCATTACACCACTCACCAGCGATATAATTTTTGTATTCCTTACTCATTAGTATATTATCCTGTCTAAGTTCAATTATTTTCTATAATAGCAAAGTAAGTTATCGAAAATATGTATAAACTAACAAGGATTATTAATGATGGACGCTTCAATTTTTAAAGAAAACAGTTAGTAATAAATAAAATATATATATGTCATCGGCGCCGCAAAAACCAGCGCATCAAACCGATCGAGGAACCCGCCATGACCTGGGAGTAAAAATCCGGAATCCTTCATTCCTGCATCTCTCTTTATCAAGGATTCAAAGAGATCGCCTAACTGTCCTCCTACCCCGCTGAATAATGATAACATTATCGCATCAACAGTTGTAAATGAGCTCCCTAAGAATCCGTTATATTTTAATGCGAAAATAACAGTGAGTGACGCGGCGAAACCGGCTGCTGAGCCTTCCCATGTCTTGTTTGGACTTACCCTCTCAAACAGTTTATGTTTCCCGACCGATTTACCGATATAATAAGCGGCGGTATCGCAAAGCCATACTCCCGCGAGCAAGGCAATAATCAAGTTTAATCCGTCAACACCTATCAAACTGTCCGTTTGCCTTAAAGGGTATAGCGTTCCGATCAATGCGGTCGGATAGATAATCCCCGACAGAATTATTGAGCTGTTTAGCAACGGTGATTCTCTTCCGGAAAAGATCTCTATGATCATAAACAGCATAAAAATCAATAACAGTGTTGGAAGAAAAAACTCCTCCTTACTCGCGTAGTAAAGATAAAGGACTGCCAATCCTGCAAGAAGACCTAATTTTTTGTTTATTTGTAAGTTTTTATGTTGCGCAAGATTGTAGAATTCCAATTGGCTCAACAAGGAAATAACCGCTATAACTATGAAAAAATATATTCCTCCAAGGTAAATTGAGCCTAATATCACAGGTACTCCAATTATTGATACTAATATCCTTTTCATATTCTCTGACATATTTCTATCCCTGTTAATCTGCGGCTACGGATTACCTGTACCAATTTTACCCTTCCCCATTATAAGCACTTCAAGTTTAATGTTCGCTGTTCCTTCCTCCACAAATCCGAGTTTCAAGGCGGCAGCGTATGAACAGTCCAATATTCTGTTATTAACGTAAGGCCCCCTATCATTGATACGCATGTTCAATGTTTTATTATTATCCAAATTAGTCACTTTTATCAAAGTACCTATAGCGAGATAACGATGGGCGGCTGAAACCTTATACATATCAAATATCTCACCATTTGCGGTGAGTTTTCCATGAAATTTCGGACCGTAATAAGAAGAAATACCATATTGCACCTTCTCGAATCCTGTCGAATTCTTATTATATTTTTTAATTTTCTTATGACTTTTTGCAGCCTTGTCGGATCGAAAATGAGGATTGGGGGTGCAACCGTCAAATAGTATAAATATCATCGCTACCAATAGTAATCTTATTACTCCCACTCTTTTAATCTGCCTTTAAAATCAGATATTTTTCTGATTCCCTTGGATTCCGCTATTGCGACCAGATCATCTAATATTTCCGTGAGAGCTGTCGGATTCAAAAAATTTACCGTGCCTAATTGCACGGCAGTTGCTCCAGCAAGCATAAATTGGATAACATCTTCGGCATTCATAATTCCGCCGATTCCGATGAGAGGTATATTTACAGAATGGTAAACCTTTTGAACCATCGCCAACGCGATCGGTTTGATTGCAGGTCCGCTATATCCGCCATATACGTTTTTCAGAATGGGTTTTTCACTGTTGATATCTATACCCATTCCAATCAGAGTGTTTATTAAAGAAACGGCGTTTGCGCCCTCGCCTTCAACAGCTAGCGCAATTTCTGAAATATCAGTTACGTTTGGCGATAGTTTTATCATTAAAAACCGGTCGGTCTCAGAGCGTAAAGTTTTTGTGAGTTTAGCGGCTGATTTTGCTGAGCTGCCAAATTCCAACCCGCCTTTCACATTAGGGCAGGATATATTTATCTCATAACCGTCTATTCCGTCTATCTCCTCTAACAATTGAATTACCTCAACATAATCTCCAATTGTAAATCCGGCTACGTTCACAATTATATTTGTGTCCAAACTTTGAAGGAATGGAATTTTATCCTGAATGAAGGCGTGTACACCGACATTCGCCAGTCCAATAGAATTTAGCATTCCCATTTTCACTTCAGCGATACGAGGCGGTTCATTCCCATCTCTTGCGAGAGGCGTAATTGATTTTGTGCAAATTCCGCCAAATTCATCTGTTTTGATAATATTATTCAATTCTCTTCCGTAACCATACGTACCCGATGCCGCAAGCATCGGATTTTTCAATGTCAGGTCTCCCAGTTCAATTGAAAAATCTACCTCCCATCTGTCTTGGTTACCGCCTTTCACAAATTCACGTCTCCCGAATCAAACACGGGACCCTCCATACAGACTAACGAATATTTTCTGCCGGTTTCAGTAAATCGTTTCAATGAATTCTCAATTACGCAGCCCATGCAAATACCTGTCCCGCATCCAAATACTTTTTCAACAGAAACAGAACACCTTATCTCGTTTTCATCGGCTATTTCAATTACTTTTCTAAGCATGGGTTCCGGTCCGCAAGCATAAATATGTTTCACCTCATTGTTTAAAAGACTCTCTGTAAGGAGGTCTGTAACATAACCTTTTGTTCCTAAACTACCGTCGTCCGAAGAATACTGAACATTGGTAATTCTTCGCGGTATATAATTGTGCGCTACGCTTTTGAATCCTGCAAGAAACTGAAGTTCTATACCTTGTTCTTTCATCTTGTTATACAAAAACATAAGCGGAGGTATCCCGACTCCACCACCAATCAATATAGATTTTGAACCGCTAAAATTCAAATCGTATCCTTCGCCAAGAGGTCCTATAATATCTATACTGTCTCCTGCTGCCATTGTGGACAGAATCCACGTACCGGCTCCGATTACCTCGTAGATAATCTCTACGCTATCTTGACTGACATCTGCTATACTGAAAGGTCTTCTAAAAAACGGAGAATCTTCTCCGTCAACATTTATATTTACAAATTGGCCCGGTAATGATTCTAATAACAGCGCTGTTGATTCAAAGGTGAGAGAGTAAATATTGAGCGCAATTTTTTCGTTTGAAAGAACTCTCAATTTATAATTACCGGTTATTTTTCTAATATCTTCTTAACCTCTACTTCATCATCGTCGCTGATTTCCTTTCCCGTCACAAGAAATCTTATCCGCCTTATATTCTCCTTGGCTTTTATCGCATAAATTGTTTCAGGATATAATTTTATCACTCTGTTGTATTCGCTAAGTGATGAATCGGGTGAATGATTTGACTGATCCACGATAGATGCCTTCAAAAAGGCAGCTCTTGCGGCAACGTCTGAAGATGGATATTCAGATTGAATCTTATTTGTAAGCGCATATGCCATCTTTCTGTTTTTATTAATAAACCCTTCATAGTAAGCTCTTTCGTAGAGTTCGTTTGCAGGATTAGCAATTTCCGTGTTATTAATTTTTGATCTTTTCAATCTTCGATTGACTTCTATTGATGAAGGGCTGTTGGGATATTTATTCACAACAATATTATAAAATGAATCGGCAGTGGAACTATCATGGTAAACCGTTTCATTCAACAAGCCAAGTGAAAGAGCGGATTTCGGCGCAAAATCAGAATCTTTATATTCGGAAAGGATTTCCAAAAATATATTTTTTGAAGAATCCGGTTGCGCGAGATCAAGATAGTAATATTCCGCTATAAGATATTTATGCTGGACTATTTCCTTAATCAGTTCTCCCGGCGTTTTTTGGTTTTTTAAACTCTTCTTGATAACAGACTCATCCGGAGATGCATCATCTGACAGCCTCCGGTCAGGTTTGTTCTGAGAAATATCGGTTGAATCTACCGTACTCGAGTCACTCAAATTTTCTGTTATAACCGGATTATCCGGTAATTTGTCTTTATCTACATTTAAAACTGTGTTTTTAGTTGTATCTTGGTTTGATGTTTCATTCCCGGGATTAATGACCTTCTTCTTTCCAACTTTTGCCGGCAAAATTCCGTCAAAAACCTCACTCAGGAACAACTGGCGTTTATGAAGCATTCTTTCAGATTTTTCTTTATCACCGGAATAGAGCGCTAATATTACTTTATTTTCTTCTATTTTATTTATTGATTGTAAAAGCCCTTCAAGAATGATCTTATTCCGTATCGAAGGCTCCTTATACTTTCCCTTGGAGGGTGATTTAACAGCTCTTTTATAGTATTCAAGGGCGTAATGATAATTAATAATATTTTCAGTTTCGCTCTCAGGATACATATAAATATCACCCAGTTGTTTCCATGCGCGTCCCGCAGCTATGTTTCTTGGATATTTGATCCCAATCGAGCCGTATCTTTCGATAGCGCCTTCTATGTCCCCTTCGCGGTATGATATATCCGCAAATTCAATTTCAATTATTCCCCGAATCTTTTTGAACCTTTGCGAATCAAACATCGCTTGTAAGACGTCAAGCGCATCATCGGTTCTTCCGGTGGATTTAAGCGCTCGTGTATATTCTAATTTCGCGGATTGAACCAATTCGGGGGATGGCAGATATTCCTCAACCTTTTGGAACGATTTAATAGATTCTTCGAATAAACCGGATTCTTTTTGAATTATTCCTATACGGAATACCGTCTTCGCTTTTATCTGATCGTTTTTACTGTATGTTTTGATCTTTTCTAAATATTCGAGTTCCTTATCCTGTTCATTCTTATCCCGATATATTTCCGCAAGCATTTCGTAGCCTGCTGAAAGAATCTTTTTATCATCCGTTTCATTTAATACTCTCGTAATACCCTCTTCAGCAATTGTATATTGTCCCAAATTCCACGCAGCTCTGCCGGACCATAAAAGAGCTTCGTATTTTAGGTTACTTCCGGGATATCGTCTTAATAATTCCTCGAGGTTGATCTTAGAATTTTCATAATCTCCCATGTAATAGTATGATTTAGCCATAAGGAGCAGAGAATCATCCACATATCTGCTATCAGGGAACTTACGAACGACGGCTTTGCATTTTTCAATGGTCAACTCATAAAATTTGAGTTCGTTTAGAGTTGCATTTTTGCTTGTGTTCTCCTCAGATTCCTTTCTTGCCTTTCCGTAATATTTTTTCGCATTATAATACGTATTAAAATATGCGCAAGAGTTAAACAGTAAAACCGATATGAGGAAAAGCAACTTTTTCAATTTCGTTCAGCCGGGTAAGTAATCCTCATGTATTGCCGCATCAGATCTTTGAAGCTATCAATCCATAATAAACAATGACCAGAGATAACAACAGACTGAAACCGGATGAGATCATCGAACGTTTCTTTAATTTATTATATTCCTCGGATAGATCATCATTATCCTCCGCGGAAGATTTTTTTGCAAGATTGGACATTTTAGGTCCCAAATAAAAGGTGTGTATCGCGGTATTTACGACCATAAGCGTAAACAATATCAATTTAGCAACGATACTTTTTGCATAATTATCATTTTTCATCATGTCCGCTATCGAATCCTCGAGCATGATGTTTGACAAGCCGGTTATAAGCAGGATCAGCAATAAAAACCACCCCACCTTCTGAAATCGTTTGCCGAGCAGTGTCATATTGCTTGTGAAATCTGACGATCCTAAACTATTTCTTAGCACAGGCACTTCAACTAACATTATATAGAACATTCCTCCTACCCAGACAGACATTGCAATAATGTGAAGGTAGTTGGAAACCATTGATAAATTCATTTCAATTTCCTTTCATATTAAAAAGTGGGATAAACTTCTTTCATTTTTTTCATACCGCCGGTCATATTGTAAACATTAAAACCATTTTTCTTTAGAATATTTGTTGCTATGGAACTTCTCCTACCGGTACGACAATATGCGATTATCTTTTTATCCTTTTGATCGACAAGTTCATCTATCCTCCCGGCAATCTCATCATATGGTATCAGTTTCGCATCGGGGAGATGACCAAGATCACCGTAATATTCTTCTAAAGTTCTTACGTCTAATAAAAAATACTCTTCGTTATCTCCATCTATTATTCGCATAACTTCTTGTACTGTGATAGAATCCGTATCTACATTTGAAGAAGACGAACAAGAGAAAACTAAAAGCAGTAAAAATATAACTAAAATTAAATGGCTCATTTTCTGTAATATCCTCATTATTATATTATAGTATAATTTAATACATTTGCCTGACAATAATACCAAGTGAATGTCTAAACCGCAATCGAAAATCCGATTCTTGCCAAAGAATAGTATTTTCTAACTTTCTTGACATTACTTTTTCACTAATTTATATTCATTTATCCTATGAAAATATATTATTTAAACGGACCCAGATTATTTAGGGCTATCCTTGCAGGCTCTGATTCCGTAATTAGCAGAACAGAATACCTAAATAAAATTAACGTTTTTCCGGTCGCTGATAACGATACGGGTACAAATATGGCTCTTACTCTTCAAAGCATAAACAGAGCCTTAGCTAACAGTTCTCCAAGCTCAATTCAGGATGTTGGAAATATCACCGCCGATTCCGCCTTAATGGGCGCTCAAGGAAATTCAGGCGTCATACTCGCGCAATTTTTCTATGGATTCTCGGAAAATCTTAACGGCAAAAGTAAGATCAAGGTAAAAAGCTTCAGCAAGGCTGTCAATAACGCATTAGATTCAGCTTACCAGGCGCTTTCCGATCCTGTAGAGGGAACTATCCTTGACGTTATGGTCGCATGGGCAAAAGCTGTTGAAATTGCTTCCGCAAAGACACAAGATTTCGCGGAACTTATTAAAAGTTCTTTGGAAGCGTCCAGACGCGCTTTGGCAGAAACTCCTAAGAAGATGAAATTACTTGCCGATTCAGGCGTAGTTGACGCCGGTGCTCAGGGATTTGTATATTTTTTAGAAGGAATAAACAGATATATCAGTTCAGGCAGAATAGAACCACCACCCACCGAATTCGCGGATATTGATATTGGTCATCCGAATATTGAGATGGCTCCTGAAAACATAAAATTCCAGTATTGCACCGAGTGTTTTATTACCGGCACATCCATGAGTAAACATGACATTAAACACGAACTATTAAAAATGGGAGATTCGCTCATAATTGCAGGCTCAAAAGAAAAGATTAAAATTCATATTCATTCAAATGAACCCGACCGGGTATTTGAACATCTGTCAAATTACGGAAGCGTTTCGAATAAAAAAATTGATGATATGAGAGCTCAACATGTAGCGCAATTTAAAACTATGGCAAATAATAATATCGCAATTGTAACGGATTCATCGTGTGATCTACCTGATGCCGTATTAAAGGAACTAAATGTGAATGTAGTGTCGCTGAGAATAAATTTTGGCACTGAATCTTACCTTGATAAAAGTACAATGACCACCGGAGAATTTTATAATATGTTTGAAATGGCTGATACTCCCCCTACCACAAGTCAGCCAACTCCAGCCGATTTTAAAAAAGTATACGAAAAAGTTTCCCAATCATCGAAGAAAATTGTTTCAATTCATTTATCAGGCGCAGCTAGCGGCACTCTTCAGTCTGCTCAAGCTGTATCGAGAAACATTCAAGATACCGTTGTAACCACTATTGACAGCACTACCACAAGTATTGCCTTAGGATTGCTTGTAAGATTTGCCGCGGAGCTGTTGAGAGACGGTAAATCTTATGATGAAATTATCAGATTAACAAAAAAAATGGTGCCGAATACTGATATAGTCATAGGTATTAGTGATGTCGTTAATCTTATTAGAAGTGGACGAGTTCCGATTTCAAAAGGCATTATAACCCGAATGTTGAATCTACGTCCGATAATTACATTTGATGATGAAGGTAAAGGCAAACCAATTTCGGTTTCGTTTGGTAAGAAAGGCATTCTATCAAAAGTCTTTAATCTTATCACAAAACACTCGGAAAATTACGATAATCTACGTTTTGCCGTGGTACACACCAGATCTTCAAAACTTGCTAAAAAACTCGAGGATAGATTGAAAGCCCACTTTAACACTGAAGATATTTACATTATCGAAGCCTCTCCCACATTAGGCGCTCATGCGGGAATGGGGGCGCTCGGCGCCGCCTTTATAGGCGATCCGAAAGCGTGATCTCTTTATTTGCCGTTGTAGTTCTTAGTTATCTTATAGGCTCCTTTCCCACATCCATTCTCGTAAGCAAGTTGCTCAAGGGTATTGATATCAGGGATCATGGCAGCGGTAACGCCGGCGGAACAAATGTATGGAGAACTCTTGGCTGGAAAGCCGGGATAAGCGTAATGCTTTTTGATGTTGCGAAAGGCTGGGTAGCCGCATACTATATTGCTCAATTCGGCTATGAAAACGGTTTGATCTCTCCCCTGATAGTGCAGATTATTGCCGGAATTGCTGCTATCTTGGGGCATGTTTATACAATCTTCGCGAAATTTAAAGGCGGTAAAGGGGTTGGCACCGCTGCGGGCATGTTGATTGCAATCTATCCCCTGGCATTATTAATTTGTTTTTCAGTCTTTTTGCTTGTTGCATTGAGCACAAAATATGTTTCGTTAGCATCAATTCTTGCAGCCGTAACTCTCCCCGCTTCTTTATACCTGATTGAAATTTACACCGAGCAAACGACTCCGCCCGTTCAATTTTATTTCGCCCTTTTAGTGGCTTTCTTTATAGTCTTTACGCACAGAAGCAATATCGGGAGATTACTTAGAGGAGAGGAAAACAGGTTCGGTTCAGCAAAGAAAGATTAATTATTTTTAGTCACTAACCCAGCGAATATCTTTAAGTCTGATAGACTGAAATAAGCTTCAAATCCACCTATAGTTAATCCTTTGCGGTCAGTCATAATGCCTATGCTCGCTACTTCTCCCGGGGCTACCCATCTCGGATAGACGCCACCGATTCTGAATAGATGCGCTTTAAAGAGATGGGAGCTGGTGTAATAATGATATTCATCGTTATCATAATCAAAAACGAGCGTATTGTCCGATTGATTATATACGTAAACAATATATCTGTCTCCGGGAAGAGCAAAATTCCCTTTCTGTTTGAATTCGACAAATATCGTAATGCCTTGAGATTCACCCTTGAACATTGCAATATCATCGTACGATATGGGTACGGTTGAAGGCACACAGCCGCTCAGCAGCGCTATGCCGAATAAGAATAGAATCTTGTTAGAGTGTTTTAGCCGTTCTTTCCGAAACACAGCTGTCACACTGGCATAAAGACTTTAATAAAGGATACGAATAAATGCCCGAGTCATGGCGGTCGCCCCATACAAAAGAAATTGCATAGCTTCCGACTCCGCTAACAGAGGTCAACTCAAATGCGTCTTCACCCAATTTACTTGCGTCAATCGTTGGCGCTGTCTTTCCCCAGAGATGACCCTCCCCTTGGCATGCGGCACACGGACACGCGTTTCTCAGAGTAACAAAATCAATATAGGTTTCATGACCGTCAGACCAATTTATGGCAAGATCGTTAGGCAATATTTCTACGTTTGTAGGTTCCATAATTATTCTTTCTTTTAGTGTTTACTTTCGTTTGACATTACCAGGAATAAGCCGCAGGGGCATCACCGCCGGGACCGGGCCATATCTCATCGAGTTTTTTAAGTGATTCCTCGTTTAATTTAACATTCACCGCATTAGCTATTCCAACAAGTTGCTCTACATTTCGTGGTCCGATGATAGGCGCGGCAACAGCTTCGTTATGAAGTAACCAGGCAATAGCGACATCTGCCGGAGATTCTCCAAGTTCTTCGCAGAATGCGTGGTATTGTTCAATATTGCTTCTTAATTTCTCCACTCTAACTTGCTGAGTTTTATCAATCGAGCGGGATTTTTTTCCGGGATCAAGAGCATTTCCGCCAAGCAGTCCGCCGTCAAGCGGACTCCATGGTATAACTCCAATACCGTGATCGTAACTTGAAGGCAGCACTTCCAGTTCCGGCAACCTGCACGATAAGGAATACTTGTGCTGTTCTGAAATCGATCCCATAAAATTTCTGTCATTTGCTTTAGCCTGAGACTTCGCTATATCCCATCCTGCGAAGTTGCTGCTTCCTATGTACAGCACCTTACCCTCGCGTACCAACTGCTCCATCGCCTCCCATATTTCCTCATAAGGTGTTGTTCTTTCTACGTGGTGCATCTGATAGAGATCGATCCTATCTGTTTGTAACCTTGTAAGACTTTCCTCACATGCTCTGACAATATGATACTTTGATAAGCCGCGTTCATTCGGTGATTTCCCCATTTGACCGTAGACCTTTGTAGCCAAAACTATGCTATCTCGGCGGTCATCTCCGTTTGCAAGCCAATTGCCGATAATTTTTTCCGTCAGTCCCTCACCCATTTTCCAACCATACACGTTAGCGGTATCAAAGAAATTGATTCCTAATTCCAAGGCTTTATCCATGATTTCATGAGATTCTTTTTCGTCCGCAAAGGGTCCAAAATTCATCGTTCCTAAACAGAGCCTCGAAACGGTTAATCCGCTTCTTCCCAAATTTGTATATTCCATTAATGAATCCTAATTTATTCTGATTATTTAATACCTATAATGAATGCCGACGTCATAGGCGAAATAGGGCCTACGGTCTGCAATTCACTGAATCCTGCGTTTGACATCCATTGATATATCTCACTTTCGTTATAACATCTGCCGCCAGTTATCAGCTTCATTTGCATTGAGAACAGTGAGCCGTCTTTAGGCAGTGTCTTTTCATCATTAAGTATGTGATCTTTTATTACCAACATCCCGTTTTTTGATAAACTATTGTATATTTTATTTACGAGAGTTTCGTTATCCTCACTGCTCTCCTGATGAATTATGTTAAAAAGTAAAACGCAATCAACGTCTACCGGAAAATCGTCCTTCTTATAATTTCCTTCGATAAATTCCAGTCTACCGTCTAATTCATACTCCGAGCTTATCTTTTTTGTCACTTTCATTGTTTCCGGCAGATCAAACAGTATAGCATTTAAATTCGTATTTTTCAAACAGAGTTCATAAGAATATGTTCCGGGACCACACGCTACGTCAAGTAGAATGGTTTTACCTGACAGATCCACCACATCGGTTGTAATCTTAGCGTCTTTTCTTGAAATTGCGAAGTTATGCATCCCCCTGATAAAAGATTCCCATTCTTCGCCATATTGCTTCTCCGTATATGGAGGCTCCTGGGGTCTTCCCGTCGTGATAGTGTCAGTCAACTTCCCCCAAGAATCCCACGTTCTTCCGGTAAATCTGATAATATCACCCATATACGAATTTGAAGAGCGGACAAGATATTCGTTTACCGTGTCGGAATTAGAGAAGAGTGATTCCGATTTAGTCAGAAGATTCATGCTCACGAGAGCGTTTAACAGCGTTTCCGTAGTCGGCCTTGCGGTATGACAAAATCCGGCTACGCCGTTTGAATCGAGAGGCTTTTTTGTTAATGACTCAAATACTCCAAGCTCGACAGCTGAATGAATTATTCTCGATTCACGAAAACCGTCTATTATTCTTATTAAATCGTTAAAGTCCAATCACAATCTTTCTTTTGGTTATAGTGTGAAATTAACAACGATGTTATGAAGTTACAATAAAATTACGAAGCCTTTAAACCTTTAACTAATATTCGTGCCTGTCTTTGCCAGCCAGACATAAGTCGGGCTGGCGAGGAAATCCGCCGCTTGCGGATAAGAGCGGCAATCCCACATCTATAAAATAAGATTGCTTCGTCGCATCGTTTCTCGTAATTACCATGACTTCTCCAAAAGAGTAACGGTGACTGATTACTCAGTCACCGTCATTGTTTTCGTAGGGTTTTTCTGTGGTCTTAGGTGAAGTCTTTCGTTATCTAATTCTTCCTATCCGCCTCCGTCTTCATGTCTACATTATATACGCACTAACAGTAGAATAGTTTCATCTGCTATATATTTTCATCCAATTCATCAAGCGGCTTCTCATCTAAGCCAAGCAGAAATCTTATGTCCTTCTCCACAACATCCGCTTTGTCAGGATAGACGCCCAAGAATTTTTTATAGATGTTGCCTTTTTTTGTAATGAGAAAATTTGTCGGAAATCCATAGATTCCTCCAAACAGATTCATTGTTTCTTCATCGCCTATAAGCACGTGGTAATCCATATTCAGACGTTCCACCGTAGGTCTGATGTCATCCTCATCGCCTGACTGAACCGTTATACCGACGACATCAAATCCATATTCTTTATATTTCTTTCCCATTTCAACCATGCTCGGTATCTCGTGGAGACAGGGACCGCACCATGTCGCCCAAAAATCTATAAATAAGACTTTGCCCTCAAGTGATTTTGAGTCGAACGGTGTGCCGTCAAGATACGTGAGTTTGAAGTTTGGCATTTTCCGTAATTCAGTCTCCTCGGGAGACAATGATTTCGCTTCTACTCTATTCGCGGAATTGTCAGATGAGCAGGAACCGAACATCAGAGCGGCTAAACCCAAGATTAAAATCAGTTTATTTATTTTCAATCTAACTTTCTCCTAATTTGTAACTTGTCAGTCTTATAGTAATTACTAACGCACTAATAGTAAAATAGTAAAGCAATATTTGATGTATTTACCATTACATGTTGAATCTATTAGTTCTGCGCTGTTCAGTCTGTAGGTTAATCCATCAACTTGCCAAATGCCTTTAAGAACTCTATCGGAATCGGAAAGACCAAGGTAGAATTATTTTCTGCCGCTACTTCAGTCAATGTTTGTAAATACCTCAATTGGAGCGCCGCCGGTTGTTTTCCAAGGATTTCCGCTGCTTTTGCAAGTTTTTCTGACGCTTGGTATTCACCTTCCGCGTGAATTATTTTTGCCCTTCGTTCTCTTTCCGCTTCGGCTTGCTTCGCCATAGCTCTCTGCATTTCGGTCGGAAGGTCAACATGCTTAAGCTCGACAAGTGAAACTTTTATTCCCCAGGCATCCGTTTGTTCGTCTACTATTTTTTGCATTTTATCATTTATCTCTTCCCTGTTAGCGAGTAATTCATCGAGTTCGACCTGTCCGAGAATACTTCTTAGCGTTGTTTGCGCCAGCTGTCCGGTGGCAAAGAGATAATCTTCAACTTCCACTATCGCCTTTTGAGGATCTATTACTCTGAAATACAGAACCGCGTTTACCTTCACGGAAACGTTATCTTTTGTAATGATATCCTGAGTAGGTATGTCAAGAGTGATGACTCTAAGGCTGACCTTGACCATCTTATCAATAATGGGTATGAGTAAGATAAGACCCGGTCCCTTTGCGCCGATCAGCCGGCCGAGCCGGAATATTACGCCTCTATCGTATTCCCTGACCACTTTGAGGGCGCTGGTTAGAAAAAATATTGCGAGTATTACTAACAGTATAATTTGTGCCATTATCTACCTCTTAATTGTTTATTTTCTTTTTAATTTTTAACTTTAAACCATTCACTGAAATGACCTCCACGCTTTCTCCCGAGGAGATCGGTTCATCGCTATACGCGTTCCATATCTCACCATGAATATTTATCTTTCCTGTTTTACTAACATCTGTTCGAGCGATTCCAATTTCTCCAATTTGCGCCTCTTTGCCTATTGCGGGTTTCTTCTTTTGCGCCTTGTAATAAAGATACATAGTTAAAAGAAAGAATGCCGCAGTAAAGAGTACCACGGGAATTATCATCGTAAGACTTACTTTCATTACCGGCACCGGAGAATCTATCAACATAATTGACCCGAGAACCATGGAAACTATCCCTCCTAAAGTTAAACCTCCATAACTTATGACTTTTATCTCCAAAATGAATAATATAATAGCAAATAGTATAAGAGCAACTCCCGCCCAATTTATCGGAAGCGTTTGAAAACTGAACAATGCCAATATAATAAAGATACCGCCGAGTATTCCCGGAACAAGTGAACCGGGATTTGAAAATTCGAAGAATATTCCGTAAAACCCGAGCATCATAAACAGATAGGCTATGTTAGGATCGGAAAGTTTTAATAGAAATTTGTATCTGAATCCCACTTCTTTACGCACGATTTCCGCAGCTTTTGTGTTCAACACTACCTGCCTTGACTCAAGCATGACCGTATCCCCGTCAATTGCTTCGAGCAGGCTCTCGATATTAGGAGATATATAATCTATCACATTCAATTCTAACGCTTCTATTTCGGTGATTGAAGCGCTCTCGGATACAGATTTCTCCGCCCAATCGGCATTTCTATTCCGCTTTTCCGCAATTGACCGAATCTGCGCTACGGCGTCATTGGTTATCTTATCCCACATCGCGCTGCCTGAATCCGGAGAAGATCCGCCTATTCCTACCGGATGCGCGGCGCCGATATTCGTACCGTTATCCATAACTGCTATATGCGCCGCAAGCGTAATGAATACGCCCGCTGAACCTGCTCGTGAGCCTGACGGTCCCACATAGACTATAATAGGAATATCAGCCTCCAGCTCCGCTTTCACGATTGCACGCATGGATTCCATCAATCCGCCTGGCGTATCAAGTTCGATAATAAGTCCATCTATGTTATCTAATTCGGCTTCCTCTATCGACTTAATAATATATTCTGCGCTAACAGGGTTGATTACAGCTTCAATTGATATAATATAAAACAGTGACCGGGATGATGTATCAGGAATAGAACCCAATGATACGCTGAATGAAAGAAGTATATTACCTATCAAATAAAAAGAAAATCTTCTGAAAACCATGAAATCAGTTCCTCGTTTTAAAAGCAATAACGTTTTAATGACCCTTTAAAGTCAAGCAGTTTCAACCGTTCATCCTTCTTTATGGCACAAACAACTCGGCAATTGCGTCCGAATATCTCAATCCATTGTCGGTGAGCCGCAAATACGAATCAACATACGAATAAATCGGCTGGCTTCCATCTTTTTCCATCTTATCTAATTCGATCAGTTGAGTTTCGAACCTTTCTGAAAATATTAGTTCGAATTCGGATTCAAATGAAGGAATATGTAATCCTGAGGATGTTCTCAATCTTAAAAAGATGCGTTCGAAGATCAATTTCTCTCTGCTCAAAGACTCTTTACCCGCAATAGGAGACTCATTCGAGTTTATTTTGTCTATATAAGAGCGCACATCGCGGATATTCCACCATCTTGCGCGACCGTCAAACGAATGCGCTGATGGTCCGAAGCTGTAATAAGGGGAACCGTTCCAATAAGACGAATTATGTTTTGATTCAAAACCCGCCAAAGAATAATTTGAGATTTCGTAACGATTATATCCGGCATCCCTCAGAATCTCAAGCACTCTCTCCGACATTACCCGCTCAAGGTTTTCATCAACAGGTTTTAATAATCCTTCTGCTTTCATCGAATAGAATGGAGTGCCTTTCTCATAAGTAAGTGAATAAACAGAAATATGATTAGGCATTATATTAATTGCTGATAATACGTTTTCCGCAACGCTGTCAAGAGTTTGTCCGGGAACGCCGTACAACAGGTCAATGTTAAAGTCATCGAAGCCAGACTTCTCAATTAATTCGGCAGCGGTGAATATATCTTCCGGCAGATGTAATCTGCCTAAAGTTTTAAGTTCTTCAGGTTGGAACGATTGAGCTCCCATGCTTAATCTGTTTACTCCCGACTCTTTGTAATACGTAAGTCGTCCAATATCTATCTCGCCCGGATTAAGCTCTAAGGTAATTTCAGCATCGGCAGCTACATCGAAATTATCTCTCAAGCATGATAAAATCCGGTCTACCTGATCACCATCGAGCATGCTCGGAGTGCCGCCTCCGAAATAAATCGTACTTATTTTCGTTTCATTTAAGTTGCCGTTTCTTATTTCAGCGGTGAGAGCATCAACAAAACTTTCTCTGCTATCGAAATCATCCTGTTCATTTTCTATTGAATAAAAGTCGCAATATGGACACTTAACAATGCAGAAAGGGATATGAAGATAGATGCCCGCCGATTTGGCTAGCTTAGAATTTTGCCTATCCGAGACCAACGTACTTTTTCAAATATATTATAAAGGGGAATTGTTTTATCCCACGACCAGTAAATTATCATTCCTTCACCGAGCAAATTCTCTTCAGGTACCAAGCCCCAATAACGACTATCATAACTTTCGTCACGATTGTCTCCCATAACAAATATGTACCCTTCGGGGATTTTTATCGGACCGTAATTATCTCTATTTCCTGCGCCCTTGGGATAGATCAAACCCTCTCTCATTGACTTACTGCGAATATTAGGATCGGAAAATTTTCCATTTTCGGGGAACTTCGATATTTTACCGTCTACATACACCTTCTTATTTTTTATTTCGACGGTCTGCCCACCAACGGCAATGGCTCTTTTAATATAATTCTGACTCGGATCGCGGGGATATTTGAATATAATTATATCGCCCTGTTCAGGTTCTTTAAAGGACGGCAACCTCCAATCAGTACCGGGAACTCTGATTCCGTAAATAAATTTATTGCCGAGAATAAAATCTCCGACAAGAATTGTATCCTCCATCGAACCCGTCGGTATTTGATAAGCCTCGACTATCGTAGCCTTGATAATAAGAGCGGTGAGAATAATACCCAATACCGATTTAACATTTTGCACTATTTTATTCATATTTCTTTTTATTTTCGTCATCTTATTCCCTTTATACGTATGATAGAAATTATAGTTTCCTGACAGTTGTGTCAAGTTCTATTCCGTTCGCGGCAGAAACACCCATAATTATAGAATACGCCACTGCCTCCGCAGCAGCATCCCCGATTATGTTTATGTTATACTCCTCAGTCCCTGTAGAAACGGCAAATACGACATCACCGTCGTACATTGTATGTGCCGGGATTATCGTCCGGGAAATTCCGTCCTGCGCCATCTGCGCGACTTTTGTCGCTTCCTCTTTGTTTAACTTCGCATTGGTGGCTACGAGCGCGAGAACCGTGTTTTCTATCCACACTTCTCCTGATTTTGGAAGAATCCATTCATTTCTATTAAGGTTGCCGGCGATAACTTTTCTCGTTCTATCATCAATTACGTTCCCTAATGGATTGGCTACGGTCATTACGCCAACGGTGATTTTATCATTAATCTTTATTGAGATAGTCCCAAATCCTCCTCTGCTCCGATCTTTACCGGAGATCCCTCCCGCTGATGCGCCGATTCCTACTCCGTGCAATCCTATCTCGGGATGCGCAGTTGAGGCATTTTTTGCGGCTTCGTATCCCATTTCAAAGTCGGGTCGAATCTTTGAGGAGCCCACCCTCAGGTCGAAAATTACGGCAGTGGGAACTATTGGAACTCTCGCTACCCCAACATCGTATCCGACTTCCTCTTCCTCAAGATATTTTATCACCCCACCCGAAGCGCTCAATCCGAATGCGCTTCCGCCTGTAAGCAGTACACCGTGAATCTTGTCGACCACTCTAACGGGTTTTATCGCCTCGATCTCGCTGCTTCCCGGAGCGGAACCCCTTACATCCACTCCCGCTACCGCTCCTTTCCTGAATAATGCAACGGTACACCCCGTCTGAGCTTCCCCATTATGAGCCGCACCGACCGTAACGCCCGGAACATCCGTAATACTCTTACCCCACTCCAACACGGCTAAACAGTCTCCACTGATGATTCCACAACCGTTTCGGGCGAATACTTATTCAGGACAGCCATCAGAAAATTTTGCATCGAGTATATTTCTGCTGAAAAAGGTAAAAACCCCAGGAACCCGATAACCGGCATCTCAAAATATTTTGGTCCTGAGCCGAGCGCGCCCGGGACAGTATAGATCCACTTCGTATATGCCCAGTAATTCCAGAATTCCCAAAGAAGCCCGCAAATAATCCCCGCAAGAAATAAATTTAAGAGTTTTGCCGGCTTCCCTTCCCTGAAATCCGGTAAAAACGATTTCCCCCCAAGCCATTCATTTACCGGTTCAAGAAGGAAAACGTAACCTGACCATACAAACGCATACATGTACGCCGCTATCTCTTTAGTAAATGCAAATGGAATAAAAATTAAAATGACTCCGGTAATTACGTACCCCTTCATCATCCTTTTTCCCAGCTTCCAAGGCTTGATTCTGATCTTATCGAAAAGCTTTAAATATTTTACAAACTGATATGTCAATAATATCCCGGGAAAGATTGTGGAATACGCCCATGCCGAGGAGAGCCAATACTCGGGCAGAAAATCCGGTGTCCCGACGTAATACCAGTTGTTCATGTAGAGATCATAACCTTCAAATAATAGCCAGATAACGACCGACCAGGGCAGCATCCAATAAAATTCTCTTCTTTTTTTAAGGATATACGAAAATCCGTTCAATCTATACATCAACGCGTCCATAAACATGATATAGCCCGTCCATGAGAGTGGAGTCATGTACCTCAGGACGAAGTTATTTTGCGCGATGAGTCCGATCTCCGCCAATCCGATTATAAGTAATCCTATCCAACCGTACAATTTCATTAAGTAAGTTTCCTCTTCATCTTAGTTATTAACAACAACACCATATCCGCCTCTACGCATATCGGGAACCGGCACCATCATCCGGGATGAACGAGACCTTCCTATCAACTGAATATTCCCGATGGAAGCTTTTTCCTTTAGTTTATAGCCCGTCTTTTCCAATTCGGAAATCATAATAGAAGTTAACGCGTCAGGCTCATAATACAAACTGTCCGGCAACCATTGATGATGTATTCTTGGCTGATTAACTACCACATCCGGTTCCATGCCGAAATCTATATAGTAAAGAATAGTTTGAGTTACCGCAGAAATAATTCTGCTTCCACCGGGTGAGCCTATGATAAGCATAACCTCTCCATCCTTCTCAACTATAGTTGGAGTCATAGAGCTCAACATCCTCTTGTTAGGTTCAATAGCGTTTGCTTCGCTGTGTACCAATCCATAGATATTGGGCGAACCTACTTTCGCCGCAAAATCGTCCATTTCATTGTTCAGTAAAAACCCGGCTCCCTCTGCCACAATTTTGGAACCGTAATACGAATTTAATGTTGTAGTTGCCGATACAGCGTTCCCCCATTGGTCTATGACAGAGTAATGAGTCGTTTCGCTGCTTTCGTTTATGATCATACTTTCGACCGAATCCAGCCAGGCTTTATTCTGAAACATTATCTCATCACTTGGAGTTATCCCGTTAAGCTTGATTTTACCGGCAATTGTCCGGGCGTACTCTTTTGAAATCAAAGTGTTTACCGGAACATGATAAAAGTCAGTGTCGCCGAGATATTCAGCTCTGTCTGCAAAGGCGTATTTGGACGCTTCAACATATAATTTTATATAATCACCCGTAAGCGGAACAGTTGTATTCAGATCAAACTCCTCTAAGATGTTCAACAATTCAATCATCACGATTCCGCCGGAACTTGGCGGTGGCATGCTAATAATATCATAGCCTCGGTAGCTTCCGATAAGAGGTTCACGTTCAACAGGTTCGTAAGATAGTAGATCATCCTTGCTGATTATGCCTCCATATTTTTTCATCGTCGCTACTAAAAAAGCCGCTGTCGCTCCCCCATAAAACCCTGCTTTACCTAACTTTATTATTCGGTATATAGTTCCGGCGAGATCAGGTTGTATGAAAACATCTCCTTCATCAAAAGTATCTGCGGAATCTTTCAAGAAAATATCAGCTGTTGAAGGATATTTGAGAAACAGATCTTTTTTTTCGCTGAGTGAAGCGGCAAAGTTTGAGTCCACCCTGAATCCCTCTATCGCTAATTTATATGACGGCATAAGAACCTGCTCAATAGACATTGTCCCGTATTTCTCAAGAGCAAAGAGCATTCCCGCTACACTTCCGGGAACTCCCACAGAAAGGTAACCTTCCTCGGATAAGTGTTTAATATGATCTCCTTCTGAATCGAGGTACATATTACGTGACGATTTTTGCGGCGCTTTTTCTCTGTAGTCTATACTTGTAGTACTGCCGTCTTCTAAGCGTAGCACCATGAAGCCGCCGCCGCCAAGATTCCCGGCTCTCGGATATGTAACAGCAAGCGCGAAGCCAATACCCACAGACGCATCTATAGCGTTACCTCCATCCTCCAATATCTTTTTTCCAACTTCTGTGGCGTATCTATCTGCGCTTACCACTATTCCTAAAGACTGAGATTCAATGTATCGATTATTTTTTTGGTTGGAGCAACCTAAAAATGAAATAACAATTATTAAGCTGATTATTTTATGTTTCAACAGGTCTCCATCAGCTGCGGAACGCGTCTATAATATGTTTAATTCTATAATTATCATTAAGAAACTTTATAGCGATCACATCAAACCTATATTCCTCCCCGTCGGGATTTTTCTCCATAAGATAACTTTGCGCCGCTTTTGAAATCTGCGCTTGCTTCTTTTCTCCTACCCATTGTTCCGGTTCACCGAAACCTTCATGATATTTGGATTTCACCTCCACAAAAACAACTGCGTTATCTTTTTTTACGACGATATCTAATTCATATTCTCTGCCGCCAGCCCAGTAATTTTGTTCGAGTATTTCATAACCTTCCTTGATTAACTCCAGACAGGCTATTTTTTCTCCATACTTCCCAAGTTGTTTTGGGTCATTCAAATTCACCTTAGGCTTTATCCCTTTGACTCGCTTGAATGTGTGACGGTGCGCGGGACTCGGACCGAATTGATTTATGCGATTGATGTGTAATGATGTGCCGTATCCCTTGTGTTTTTCAAATTCATATTCCGGGTATATTTTCGATATTTGAAGCATGATTCTATCCCGGGTAACTTTAGCGATTATAGAGGCTGAAGCTATTGAGGCGGAAAGTGAATCACCCGATATGATTGCCGTTTGCTTGAAGATTTTATCAGGAAATCTTCTTCCGTCGATTAAAAGATGTTCAGGTTTTTCTTTTAAACTCCCAATCGCCTTTCTCATCGCGAGATGAGTTGAACGAAGTATATCGCTCTTGTCGATCTCATCCTGCCAGACTATTCCTGTTGAATAATCCACCGATTTTTCTTTGATAAGGTCAAATAGAATATCCCTGTTTTTTGCCGTAAGTTTTTTAGAATCGTTAACACCTTCAGGAATTTCCCGTTGATCAAGAATAACTGCCGCAGCTACAACCGGCCCCGCAAGAGGTCCTCTCCCAGCTTCATCTATACCGGCTATCGTTTTTACTCCATTTGTCCAAAGCTGTTTTTCATACGAGAGAAGGTCAATTGGCTCATCAAGTCTTTTATCTTTTAACAAGATATTCTAATATGTTATAAATCATCATCCGGATGATGATCCACCACGGACAATGATAACTCTTCTGTTGTATCTTTTAATCTCTCAGCCAGCGTTCGTAATATCTTGACTGTAAATGAAGGAAAATTTGTTACCATGTCCATCAAAGATAGCCGAATGACAGAAACTGTTGAGACAGTAATTGCCTTTATGGAAGCTGATCTTGATTCGCCGAGTATAATGGACATTTCTCCGAGAATCGTACCGGGAACGTTGTATTGGGATACTAGGTTATCATTCTTGTATACTCCGAGTGAACCCTTCTTCAAGATATAAATATATTCGCCTGAATCACCTTCCCTGCAAACGATATCTCCTGGATGAAAGTCTTTCTCAATCCCCGTCGTCATAACTATAACTCCCTGTTTATGCTAAAATTCAACCTTAAATATAACAGAAAAAGTATTTAGAAAGGATAAAATTAAAAGCTGGTTACGATTGACTTGAGATTTTATCGCAACCAGCTATTGTAGCTTTTGTGAAAGCGCTTTATTGCAAACCGGGCTTCCCCCTGACCCGGAAGCAATATGTTAATGACGCATACAACCTAAGAGCATATATGATGCCATAAAGCTGCGTCAACTATCAACAGTGTATTATGAATTATGTATCCGACTATTTATTAGATACTTACGATAATAAGTTAAACTACTTTATAACAAATGATTTTATTTATATTCTTAATTTTGATTAAATTGAGATTTTAATTTTCTAATTATGAGAATTTAATATTTACCGGATATTTCCTATTTAATATCCTTGCTACGCTGAGATGCTCTTGTGAAATAAGTCATCTCTGAAGTTTGGATTATTGCAATCTTTCTATCAGAATCAATAAATAATTTGGTGTTATTTTTGATAATATATGTCCATTCTTCATACAGTTTACCATTAAAACTCACATTATGTATTTTCTGCTGAGGAATACCCCATGCGGCGATAGCCATATCATCTTCGTAACCGATATCTATTCTTCCATCTCTTATCGCTCTGATTTTATCTTCCCGCCATTCGGGATGATCAAGAATATTAAGCTCTCTTAGGGCAATACGCTTTCTTTGTTGAATGTAATTTTTCTGAATCAGAGCGCCCATACCGGTCCATAAAATACCGAAACTGCTTCCAAATGCTAACCAGGGAAATATTCCCTTCTCCTTCTTTCCTTCAAATGCAGCCCCCAGGCCAAAGAAAGCAATAATTCCACCGATAGATATATACAGATATTTTAAATTATTAGCAGGTTTATCCGGCTCTCGAAGAATAGATTCAAAAACTGATCTTCTCTGCTCATCAGACAGGTAAATCCATTCTTCATTTTGTAATGGCGGTCGTTGTGTGCAAGCGGTGCTATTCAAGGCAAACGAAATCAGAAGCAAAACAGTTACAAATTTTAATAGATTTTTGCTATTATATTTAGTCATATTGTCCGTATCACTTCCATTTATAAAGAGAGAATTTTTCACCCTCCGATCTAAAGACAATAGCATTATCCTTGTCTGTGCGATGAAGGATAATTCTGTTATTCTCATACCTCTCAAGGACATCTTGAGAAGGATGACCGTAAGGATTATTTCCACCGACTGACAGTATGGCATCTGTCGGAGAAACTTTATCTATAAACTGTCCGCTGCTTGATGACTTGCTTCCATGATGCGGTACTTTAAGCAAATTTGACTCTATAATCAGATCAGAGTTCGATATGATTTTTTCTGTCACTGCTTCGATATCCGCTGATAATAAAATTGATGAATTTGCAAAATTATATCTTATAACAATCGACGAATTATTTCCTGTTTCTTTCACGGGTATAATATAATTATTGGGAGGATACATTACCTGTATTTCAGAATATTCACCCAATTTAATCTTATCCCCCAAAGAGATATTTTTTACCGGTATATTCTTATGTTTAGCAAAATGCAGTATTTCCTCAAAAGAATTGGAATTCGGGCTAATTGTGCCAATCAAAAGCGTGTCAACTTCAAAACTGTCCATGATATATATTGACCCTCCGGAATGATCCGAGTCAGCGTGCGTTAGCAAAAGATAATTGATTCTGTTAATACCTTTCAATCTTAAATATGGACCGATTGCGTACTTTCCCGATTTTACCCCGTAATCTGATCTGCCCGTATCTATCAATATATTCTTTGATTGATATCCCTCGATGAAGGCGGCATCTCCCTGTCCTACGTTCATGAATATGACCTCACTCCCACGAAATCTCGATGCGCTCCTCCATATAATAATGTTAGATATTAGAAGTAATAAGATTAATATTCTTTTACGTCCTTTGAGTGTCGAGATAAAACCCAACGTAATGGTCAGACCTATTAGTGAGAGAAGTAAGTACCATGGGAAGGAGCCGATTATTATTGTTTTAGATAGATTATTGGCTGAAAATGAAAGTAGGGTGAATAATTGATCCGTGAAGGCTTCTAAAGAAGAAAAGAATACAGCGCCGACCGGTTGATAAAGATAAGAAAACATTACAGCAATTATGCTTAGCGCTATCAACACTCCTACATATGGAATAATAAATATGTTCAATAAAAATGCTCCGGTTGAAAAGGAGTTAAAATAGTATATAGTTAAAGGTATGGTTCCTATCAAAGCATACAGGGTAAGCACTGAAAGACTTGTTACCTGTCTTAATAATTTTTTTGGAAGGTTGACGGGATTTGGAAGCGGAATAAATTCTCCATAACGCATGTTGAAAAATAAAATCGAACCGACTGCCATAAACGATAATTGGAATCCAATTTCAAATAGCGCATAAGGTTTAAAAAGCAATATGAGCAACGCGGCAATTCCTAACGAGTTAAGAGGTACGCTCCTTCTTTCCGTCAAACCACCCAATAACAGTATGGACCCCATAATTACAGCTCTTGTTATAGGAGTTTTCCATCCTAACAAGGCGGCATAAAAGACTATACCGATCAAGATAAAATAAACTATTACTTTCTTATTGAATTGCAAAACAGAGCCGGTAAGAAATAAAATTCCGATGATATATCCTACGTGTAAACCGGAGACCGCCAATAAATGTACCACACCATTTTTAAGGAAAAGATCCTTTGAATCTTCTGATAGCCCGCTGCGATTGCCCAAAAGCAATGCGTTTATTAATGATGCGTTAGATTCCGATAAATTATCTTCAAGTAAACTTTGAATAGAATAGTGTAAACGTCTTAAAATATTGCCCTTATTGCTTACACCTTTAGATAATACTTTAATTGCAACAATATCCCGTCGCATCAAATAACCATCGATTCCTTGAGACCTATAATAACTTTTGAAATTAAAACCGCCCGGGTTATGCGCTCCTTCCGGAATAGATATTTTTGCGTTCACAAGAATTGAATTACCTTCCTCTATCTTAAAATTTTCATCGGGAAGGAACACTCGTAGATTTATCCTATCAATCAGTAATGAATCATTTTCTAAAATAATTGCATCAATATGCAGATCTATACTCCGTTGATATTGGTCGATTTTATTGACTTCACCTATGAAAGACAGATTGCCTTTGCTTATAGCGGCAGTGATACGTGAGGAGGGATATCTGTTCTCTTCATAGGCGGTTGATAGAGTTCCCAGTATCAAGATCGGCGCGATCAGGAAGAAGGTGGATATTTTTTGGACATATATAATGTATATCAGAGCAAGAGTGACTAAAAGTAACAGCCATATCACAACCGGGTGAACGATTCCAATAAAATATTTTTTAAATAATATTCCGCTTATTAGAGGTAAAAGAACAATAAGAGCTGGATAATTATGAAGTTTATTGCCCAAATATTATCTTGATATGAAATCCTTGACATATCTTTCGATCACTATCTCTTTAACGTCTTGAAGGGCAATATCCCTCGCAGGGAAGTTAAGAATATAATTTTGAAATTGAGGATACTTTCTTAATGCAACGTAATCCCCCGATGATTTTTCTTCCAATGCCCATGATGTATATTCTTCTAAAGCATTGTCACTGCTCACCCATTCAGCCCTAAAATGTTTTTGCACAAAGAACTCTGTTATCAAACGACCGCTTTTTTCAATTATGAATCCATAAGTCCTTATTATATTGCTGTTTAACATCTCCTTATTAACCCGATACCTCAGTATTGTTATTTCGTATCCGGAGAGAACAAATTTATTTTCTTCCGTAAATTTGAAATCTTTGTCAGGCGCATCAGAATCGCGATTAGCTAATGGAATGACAGATATTGTCAGAACGATAATAACACCCCACTTGAAAAGTGAGGCTAATCCAACAATATCCATAATAACAAATTTACGAAAGTTTATTCAGCATAATTAATCAAAGAAATTATCTTATCCGCCGATAATTTTTCTCGTCCTTTTAAAAATCCTAATTCGATCAAGAATAAAACACAACTGATCTCCCCACCTAATTTCTTCACCAAATTTATCGAGGCAGCCATAGTTCCACCCGTGGCAAGAAGATCATCAACAATCACTATTTTAGATCCCTTCTCAAACGAATCCGCATGAATTTCTATCGAATCGGTCCCATACTCTAAGTCATAGGTTTCCGAGGCTGTAGCTCCCGGCAACTTCCCTTTTTTCCTGATCAAATCCAATCCTACTCCCATCCTGTCCGCCAGAGCGGCGCCAAAAATAAACCCTCTCGATTCTATACCGAGTATTAATTCGACATCCACATTTGCAAGTTTCTCTAACATCATATCAATGGATAATTTAAATCCTATAGGATCTTTTGTAAGAGTAGTAATATCCTTAAATCCAATACCGGGTTTTGGAAAGTCATTTACGGTTCTTATATATTTACTGAGTTCTGTCATTCTCATATACCATTATAGTGGTTAATGAGTGGCATTCTTCGTCCTATGCCGAATGCTTTTGTTGTTATTTTAATACCGGGAGGCGCCTGTCTGCGTTTATATTCAGATTTTTTAATCATGAAAATTATTTTATCTATTGTATCTTCGTCATAACCCTTTTCTAATAATTGAGCTTTCGTTGAACCATTTTCAATCAATTCATCCACAAGCGGACTCACAACATCATAATCAAACGGATCGTACTGAGCTTCGGATAACTCTGCTGACGGTTTTTTAGATAACACAGATAAAGGTATAATTTCTTCTCCTTTTAATTCGTTATAATATCTGCATAATTCATAAACTTTAGTTTTTGAAACATCACTTATCGGGGCCAATCCGCCTGCCATATCACCATACATTGTCGCATAACCGAGCGCCATTTCGGTCTTATTACTCGTTGCAAGCGGGAAATATCCGAACTTATTTGAAAATGCCATCAGAATATTACCTCTGATTCTCGCTTGAAGATTTTCCTCCGTTTCATTTCTACTCTTTCCGTGAAAATCATCCTCAAGAAGAGCTAAAAATGATTTATGGGGATCTTCAATCGGCAGTGTCTTGAAGTTCATGTTAAGATTATTTGCGAGCAGTTCAGCGTCAGATTTACTATGCTCCGAAGAAAATCGTGAGGGCATGGAAATACCGGTTACGTTCTCCGACCCCAAAGCTTCTACCGCCAAAACCGCCACAAGTGAAGAGTCAACTCCTCCGGAAAGTCCAAGTATTGCTGAATCGAAACCGCTTTTTACAATATAATCCTTAATTCCAAGTCTGATAGCATTGAAAATATCCTCATGTTGGTCTTGCATCGAGGGAGTCAGGGTTGAAAGTGGATCAATCATCTCTAAATCAATAACTGAAAGTTCTTCTTTAAATGAAGGGGATATGTGTATTAAATTCCCATTGGTATCAGCTGCAAGACTTCTGCCATCAAAAACCACCTCATCTTGTCCGCCGATTAAATTGCAGTAAAAAAACGGAATTGAATTCTCTTTCGCATGTTTTGATACCAACCGTTCTCTTACGGATTTTTTACCTACTTGAAATGGTGAGGCAGAGATATTCAATATCAAATCAGCGCCTTCCGATGCTAATCTCGATGTAACATTATTATTCGTTTCATCCCACATATCTTCACATATTTGAACCCCCAAATGAACTTGTTTCCCCTTAATGTTTACGTTAACCGGTTTGGTATTACTTACTGCTGTATAGTATCTTAGCTCATTAAATACATCATACACGGGCAGTTTTACCTTTCTAACAATACCGGAAATCTTTCCTCTTTGCATCACGGCTGCGGAATTATATAATTTATCGTTTTCTTCATCAATAAAACCGATAACAGCAACAATATCCTTTGGAATATTTTCCTTTATTCTGTGTAATTCTTTAATGTTGTCTTTAATGAATTCAGCATTAAATAGCAGATCGAGCGCCATATAGCCTGTAATGGTGGCTTCCGGTAACAATACAATATCCGCTCCCTTTTCATACGCACTGTTTATATATTGTATTGATTTGTCAGAGTTAGTTCTTAGCGCTCCGACTATCGTATTTATCTGAGCTATCGCTATCTTCAATTGTTATTTTTCTACCATGAAATCTGTATATATTACCTTGTATTCTATTCCCCGAACTCTGACGTCAGAGACATTAGAAAACTTAGGACCGACGTTTAACTGTTTGACGAATTCTTCCAGCATACTTTTATTACCAAAAGCATTGATTTCCACACTTCCATCATCCAGGTTCTTAACCCACCCTGTCAGTTCCAGGTCTTTAGCTGAATTGATCGCAAACCAACGATACCCCACCATTTGCACTACACCAGTTACAACTACGTGTATTCCAGAACTTGCCATTTAAATATTCTCAAACGCTTTTGCAACAGCATCCTCGGGGGAATCCGCGTCAATAACTCCTTCTATGTTCCATGTATTCAGTCCGATCACGACTATTCCGGCTTCTAAGCATTGAGCAATCTCGGATAGTGTTCCATATTGGCCATCTATCGCGATTGCGGCATCTACAGATTTTGCAATGATTGCATTCCTTGCTGAGCCCAATCCGGTAGCTATCACTATATCAAGATAGGGATTCCCTTCATCCTTTGAAGCAGTCGGGAGAATTCCAACCGTGAGTCCATCTCTTGATTTTGCGCCGATACACGCTGCTTCCATTACTCCGCCCATTCCTCCACAAACAAGTATTCCACCTAATTTTGCAATACCGTTTCCCACATTTTCCGCAATTTGACGAATGTCATTGCCGACATCTCTGCCGCCGAAAACACCGATAGCAACCCTTCTGCCTGATCTTACCGTCATTTAAGGCTCCAGCCTGTGTGTAGTTCTTGGAAAGGGAATGGTTTCCCGTATATGTTTCAATCCGCATATCCATGCCACCGCGCGCTCAATGCCCATGCCAAAGCCTGAATGCGGGACACTACCGTATCGTCTCAGGTCAAGATACCATTTAAAATCCTTTTCAGAAAGTTTATGTTCTTTGAGTCTCTTCAGTATAATATCATAATCATCTTCTCGTTGACCACCACCGATTATTTCTCCATATCCTTCGGGAGCAATCATGTCGACTCCAAGCGCCAGCTTTTCGTCATTTTCGTCTCTTTTCATGTAAAATGCCTTAATTGCAGCTGGGTAACGATGAACTAAAACTGGTTTATCAAATAATTCAGCAAGGATTGTCTCATCTTCCCCTCCAAAATCATCACCCCACTCAAATTTATGGCCTGATGAATTAAGCTTCTCTACGGCATCTGTATATGAAATTCGAGGGAATGGAGGTACAACATTTTCCAATTTTGATGTGTCACGTTCTATTATTTTCATTTCTTCTTTTCGAGTCTCAAGCACACGCTCAACTACGTAAGCAACAAATCGTTCTGCCAATTCCATATTATCGTTGAGATCCGCATACGCCACCTCAGGTTCTACCATCCAAAATTCCGTCAAATGCCGCCTTGTTTTTGACTTTTCCGCTCTGAATGTAGGACCGAAACAATATACTCTTCCGAGCGAGACTGCGGTTGCTTCACTATATAATTGACCACTTTGCGCTAAATATGCAATCCTCCCGAAATATTCCGTTTCGAAAAGATTTGTTGTGCCCTCGCATGATGTTGGAGTGAATATCGGAGTATCTACCAATATAAAGCCATTATCGTCAAGGAAATCTCTACAAGATTTTATTATCGTATGCCTGATTTTCAGTATCGCATTTTGCTTCCGTGATCTAACCCACAGATGCCTGTTATCCATCAGAAATCCTGTTCCGTGCTCTTTTAGGGAGATCGGATATTCGTCAGCTACCTGATGAATAATCATATCGGATACATGCATTTCATAACCACTTTCCGAACGTTTATCCTCTACGATTTTGCCTATGACAGAAAGGGATGATTCTTGTGTAAGATCATCAATAGTCGTAAAAACTTCTTCTGACACATCAGATTTGGACACGACACATTGAAGGATTCCGCTGCCGTCCCTGACCATTAAAAATGCAATCTTACCACTTGAGCGCGAATTATATAACCATCCGTTAATCTGTACCTCTTTATTCACATGACTTGATAATTTGTCTATATAGACTTTATCCATTTACCTCCTTATATCAACAACTATTACCAACCCGACAGTGTTTGGTTGGTGATCTCGGTGATCAATCGTTCAATTGCCTTTTCAATTCCTTCATTCCTTTCTTCGGGAGAATCGGCAGGATATACTCCCCAACCGTTTATATTTCCATCGAACAAATCATTATTCTTTACTTGATCGTGCCATACAAGCTTCAAATATATGGTGACTCGATATTCCTGCACAATCTCGTTTTCGTCGAAAGTGAACGGCACATCAGTTATTCTTGTGATAGTGCCGCGAATAATCGAATCCGCATTTTGGTTATCCGAGATATTTAAAATATTTTCACTGACGAAATTTTCAAGTAGAGCATCAGTAACCTTCTCTTTAATTCCAAATTCGGCTGTTTCATTTTCAAAGATAGGAATAGCCACGCTTTTAATATGAGACGGGATTGAGGAACCGGAAAACGAATAAGGACCGCATCCCATAGCAACCGTTGAGGCTGCAATAATCGCTGACATAAGACTTCTAAATTTCATAATCTTTTATTTTTCTGTAAAGAGTTCTTTCACTTATCTCAAGAGCTTCAGCGGTCTTCCTACGATTACCGTAAAACTTTTCAAGAGTAGACCTTATCAGATCCTTCTCCATCTCCCGCATTGAAATATTACCAACCTCTTTAGGTTCTGAGACGATCGTAGCTTCTTCCATCGTTCCCGAAAAGGGCAGACCGGAAGTTTTACTTTTGTTGAATGTGGAGGGTAACATCAATTTACTCGATAGCATTTCTTTAATTTCGGTAATGTCGGTTCTTAATGAAAAGAGTGTGCGGATAATAAGTTCTCTTTCCGCTGTAGCTGCGGATTTATCAAGATGAACCGGTAGATTTTCTGACGTGAAGGATGGTATATTTACATCTAATGATAAGTATTTCTGAAGAACCTTTCCGGTTATGACCTTGCCCTTCTCCAAAACTATCAAACTTTCCATCAAATTCTTAAGTTCCCGGACATTCCCCGGCCATTCGTAAGATTTCAACATTTCCATTGCATCTTCCGTGAAGCCGCCAAATGTTATATTCAGGCTTTCCGCTCTCTCGATTGTAAAAAGCTGCGCGAGAATTTCTATGTCTTCGCTTCGAGTCCGCAAAGGAGGTAAGATTATGTTTACCGACTTAAGTCTGTAATAAAGATCTCTCCTGAAATCACCTGAGTTGACAAGCGCCTGAAGCGCTCTATTAGTTGCGGCAACAATCCTGACATCAACACTAATTGTCTCGGCGCTTCCCACCCGCTGAAATTCTTTTTGTTCCAGCACTCTGAGTAATTTTACTTGTGTGTTTAACGGCATTTCTCCGACTTCATCAAGAAATATTGTTCCTCCATCCGCTTCCTCAAAAAACCCCTTCCGGTCTGTTACTGCTCCCGTGAATGACCCCTTAACGTGCCCAAAGAGCTCACTTTCAATCAGCCCCTCCGGAATTGCTCCGCCGTTTACAACTATCAATGGTTTTGACGAACGAGGGCTATCGGCATGTAACGCGCGTACAACCAACTCCTTACCCGTTCCGGATTCTCCTTCTATAAGAACGGAAATATCAGTAGGAGCCACTTGCTCTATAGTCCTGACAACATCTTTTATTTCGTCGGAAGTACCGATCAATCCATACTTTTTCTGAAGATTTTCTAATTTGGTTTCTTGTAATACTTTCATTAACTTTTGTTAGGATTCTTTATTCAGTTTAAATAGTCTGCGTTTTTGCATCCCTTTCCCGGTTAAAACTTTCATCACGTTAAATTATTCCTAATATACATTAGTCCTTTTTGTCCAATATCATTCCGGTAATGCATCCCTTTAAAATCTATTTTTCTCACTGCCGCATAGGACTCTTTAATCGATACTTCAAGTCTGTCCCCTAAACCCACGATATTCAGTACTCTTCCACCATTAGTAATATACTCCGATTCTTTCTTGTCCGTGCCGGCATGAAATATAACGATGTCAGAACTGAAATTCCCCTCTAACCCGGTAATTAGCATACCATTCTCGTATTTTCCCGGATACCCTCCAGAAGAAAGTACTATACAAGTAGAGCTTTTACTGTTTTCAGATAATGTAATGGACGAGATATCTCCTTTTGCGGAAGCTAATAACAGATCCAAGAATTCGATACCGATTAATGGAATAATGGCTTGCGCTTCAGGATCGCCGAACCTGACATTGTATTCCACTACCTTTGGTCCGTCTGAAGTCATCATTATACCAACGTACAACACTCCTGTATAAGGGTTGTTCTCTTGAATCATCGCATTCAGAGTTGGAATGACTATCGTTGATTCTATTATCCGCATCATATCATCAGTTACTATAGGTGCGGGGCTATATGCGCCCATACCACCTGTATTTAACCCTTCATCGCCATCATCTATTCTTTTATGATCTTGCGCCGAAGGGAGTATGACATGGTTCTGTCCATCAGTGATAACCAATATGGACGCCTCTTCCCCTTCCATCAGTTCCTCTATTAAAATCAGATTTCCCGCATCCCCAAAGACCTTATCGACCAACATATCCTTTATCGCTTTTTCTGCCTCCTCCACTGAATTACAGATTAAAACCCCCTTTCCGGCGGCGAGCCCACTCGCCTTTATAACACAAGGGACAGTTTTATCACTGATATAATCCAATGCTTCGGCTGTATTTTCAAAAGATTTATACTTTGCGGTAGGAATTGAATATTTTTGCATCATTTCTTTAGCAAACAACTTACTCCCCTCAAGCGCTGCGGCTTTGGCGGTAGGTCCGAATATTAATAGACCGCTTGCTCTGAATTCATCAACTATCCCTTTTACGAGAGGCAGCTCGGGACCTACTATGGTCAGGTCAATATCATTTGACAAAGCGAATTCAAGCAATCCGGCACTGTCATTGACAGCTAAGTCTACTAAATCAGCTTCTCTCATCCCCGGATTTCCCGGAGCGCAAAACAGGTTATTGACACGCTCGTCCTGGGATAATTTCCAGACCAATGAATGCTCTCTCCCTCCTGAACCTATTATGAGAAGATTCATGCTAATGTACTCACTTCTTTTTCTATCTTCTTAATTTCATCTCTAAGGATAGCCGCATTTTCATATTGTAACTCTTCTGAAGCCTTCAACATCTCTCTTCGCAGTAATTCCAACAGATCGAGTTTATCTAATTTATCAGAATAGCGTTCTGAGATCGATCTGGTTCTTCGTTCTTTAGTATAGCCGCCAAAAGCGTCCGCCACGCCGGTAATTCGTTTTATCTCCTCTTCGCTCTTCTTGATGGATTTTGGTTCAATATTGTGTAGAACATTGTACTCTTCTTGTTTCTTCCTTCGCCTTTTGGTTTCTATTATTACCTTATTCATTGAATTCGTAATCTTATCGGCATAAAAAATTACTTTTCCCTCTAAATGTCGAGCGGCCCGACCTGCGGTTTGCATCAATGATACCTCGGAGCGTAAAAATCCTTCTTTATCGGCATCAAGAATTGCAACTAAAGATACTTCCGGCAGGTCCAGCCCTTCGCGTAAAAGATTAATTCCTACGAGGACATCAAATTTATTCAAGCGAAGATCCCGCAATATCTGCACTCTTTCTAAAGTTCCAATTTCAGAATGCATATACCGTACATCTATCTTCATACCATTCAGGTAGTCCGAAAGATCTTCCGCCATTCTTTTTGTGAGCGTGGTTACAAGTATCCTTTCACCCACGGCTACTCTTTCCCTGATCTGTTTAATCAGATCATCTATTTGTCCTTTCGTCGGTATAACTTCTATTTCCGGGTCAAGCAGTCCGGTGGGACGTACAAGTTGCTCTACAATTACCCCCTCGCTCTTTTCTAATTCTAATTCTCCCGGCGTTGCCGATACGAAGACAACACTTTTTAGTTTACTTTCAAACTCATCGAATTTTAGAGGCCGGTTATCCAATGCTGATGGTAAGCGAAACCCGAATTCCACTAAGACTTCCTTACGAGCCCTATCTCCGTTATACATACCCCTCACCTGAGGAAGAGTAACATGGGATTCGTCAATCATAACTAAAAAATCATCAGGAAAATAGTCAATTAAAGTATCAGGCGGTTCACCGGCTTTTCTATCTGCAATTATCCGTGAATAATTCTCAATTCCAGAACAGTAACCTAATTCTTGAATCATTTCAATGTCATAATTCGTTCGCTGATCAAGCCGTTGGGCTTCCACTAACTTGTTATTATCTCGAAGATACTCAAGCCTTTCATAAAGTTCTTCTCGAATAGCCACTATCGCCTTTTTCATCTTGGCTTCCGGCGTGACAAAATGCTTGGCAGGGTAAAATACCACCTTATCCTTTTGACTGATTATTTCTCCGGTTAAGGCATTGATAACGGATATATTTTCAATTTCATCTCCGAAGAGCTCTATCCTAACGGGATAATCATCGTATGCGGGGAATATCTCAATGACATCTCCGCGGACTCTGAAGTTACCTCTATCAAGCACCATATCATTTCTTAGATAATGGATATTTACCAGATTTAACAGAATATCCTTGCGATTTATTTCTTCACCTTTTTCGAGAATAATACACATGCCTCTGAAATCCTGAGGTGAACCTATTCCATAGATACATGAAACGGAAGAAATTACGATGACATCCGTTCGTTCGATTAGAGCAGCCGTCGCGCGAAGACGAAGTTTATCTATCTCTTCATTTACCGATGAATCTTTTTCTATGAACGTATCTGTAACCGGTAAATATGCCTCAGGTTGATAATAATCATAGTAGGAAATGAAAAATTCTACGGCATTATTCGGAAAAAGAGATTTAAATTCGCCGTATAATTGCGCGGCAAGGGTTTTATTATGGGACATAATCAATACAGGCTTATTCAAATTTTGAATCACATTCGCCATTGTGAATGTCTTACCGCTTCCCGTCACACCCAGAAGGGTATTAAATCGCCTGCCTGTCCGCAGTGCATCAGTGAGTTCCTCTATAGCCTGAGGTTGATCACCACTCGGTGACATATCTGTTATTAACTCAAATGATGCCATTATGACATATAATTCCCTTCTTAATCTCTAAATATAACGTAGTTGAGAGAAATTATCAAGAAATATTGTCATAATGATTAGAGAAATAGTGAAAAGAACTATTATCTTCATCAAAGGTGAGCGATTTTACTTAGAAGAAAGTGCTCTCTGCCGGTTATTCCCTTTACTTTCATTATAATAAAATAAATACCCGGATTCAGTCTTAATCCTTCATTCAAAGGATACCACACTATCTCATAACCGCCCAAATCTCTCTCATCATTGAGGATTGTGCTTAGCAGATTACCCCCAATATCAAATAATTCTAATTTTACCGTAGCAGGTTGCGGTAGATAAAACCGAATGGTTGTTTGTTTATCCATCGGGTCGGGAGTGCTTCTCATCAACCGGATGTTATTTGATCTATTGGGAAAATCATATCGTGAAATTCGGATACTTCCTTTCGGAGCATTCCAAAAACTTTTAAATATGTAATCAATAAATTGAGATCTACTTAAAAATGAAGAGCTTTCATGGGGTTTGTGTATTGCCTCCATTCCGAAGCCGAGCAGCGCATAATTTCCCCCTATTTGTTTAAGCACCATTCCCCCTGCTATATGTTTCTCTTGAGCATCATAATATACTAACGGGATAACATTATCCTGGACTATCATTTCATCAGGATCGGTCTGATTGTCCGCGCCGCTTCCGCCTGACAAAAGAGTATATATCGGCAATTTGGTATCTTTACCATTATAAAGTAAAAGTTCGTTTCTGTTGCCCGCGAATCTGATGCCGTCTTCTTTCATAGGATCGTATTCACTTAGGTGCTCAAGTATTTTTTGCCCCGTATAGAGCACATGACCGCCATCTTTTATGAATCTGTAAAGATCATTTAGCAATAATGAAACTGATGCGAGAGGAACTGCTACTCCGGAGTATAGGATTGTAGTTCTATATTCCAACTCAAATAGTCGTTCATACAACGATTGCTCTGATTCTCCGCTCCAATAGTGATACGCATAACTTAGCTCCAAAGTGTCGAGAGGCGCTGCGTAATACTTAAATATATCCTGATTTGGAGTTAAGGATATTATGCCTATATCGGCTCTCTTTACTATAAACGCGTCAATATCCGTCTGTTCATCCCCAATATTCACGTTCAGTTTTTGGTAGCCGTAAGGAAATTCCGGGAATATCAATACTTCAAATTCTCCCGATACCAACTCAACTTCAAAATAGTTATTGTCGGTTATTTCCACAGACGTAAATGATTCTTTTTCTATATAATATTGAATTGTTCCATTCAAAAGCCTGTTATCATCAGAAAGGATCGAACCCCGCACTAAAACCCGCTTTTTCGGAACAAGGGCAAAATTAGCGATATATCTATCACGACCGTGTAAACTTGCGGACATTGAGTCGGCATAAAACCTCAGATCATCAATCCTTATCAGTATATCTTCCGCAATCACTCTGACTGAAAATTTCCCATTATCCTTAGTCATAACAGATTTCAGCTCGCTTTCGGAATCAACCGTGATTTTAATTCCCTCCTCAGGAGTTCTTTTACCAGCCAACAAAACGGTACCCTCTACGAGAGTTGTACCTTTAATAAGAACCGATCCCGCAACGTTAATATTATAGGACGGTTTTTCTGAAGAACCTGATATGTATCTAAGTGAATTATATCTGTTTTTAATAAAAGCCCGTTTATTGACATTTCGTAAAAGAGCCATAGAACCGGCTGCATATCCAAGAGATACAAGATCATCCATGTATACCGATCCGTCCGGAGTTATAAGGTATTGCGGTACTTTTAGCACGTCGGCGTTTTTGTCCGAGTCATCTGCATAACCTTGAACAAACAGTCCGGGTAAATTACTCACCGATGCCGTAGAACCTTCTGGATACATCAACAGTACAGGAATTTGAGAAGCCTCAATTGCTTTGATCGCATCCCAGATCAACTTATACCTTTCATCAAATTCAGCGTCCCATGTCAACGCAATCACGTTTGGTATATTTCTTGTGTCACGCACACTTACTAAATTCTCCAATGATAATAAGAGATCAGAAATATTGCTTGTCGAATTTGTTCCAAATAATGGCAGATATTTAATGGAAGATTCTGTTGCAACACCATTATCATCCCAGCTGTCCTTCCAACCCGCTGCGCTTACCGTCAGCCAATCCCAATTCTCCTTATATCGTTCAAGCGCATTGTTTTCTCCGATGGTTGATACGTTAATACGCTCCGGACTGTAAGGATAAAAATCAGGTAAGGCGCCCCCGATGATTGAGATTTTCCTGCCCTTTCCATTGTTCATCGGGTCAGATTCACTGGCTCTTTTCAGGTCATTGACAACCTTGATCAATTTGCGGTACAAAGATGTATCAGCTGGGGATGGTTCACTCATCCTGTTGTAAATGGGCACATCTTCATAAATGGTCAGTTCACGATTTTGGCTTGAAATAAGGTTTATAATGCTGTCGTTGGCGGTAACAACAATTGCATCAATTATCCAAAGAGATTGATAGTCGGTCAGATAGCCTTTATCCTTGTAATTTTTTAGATTTCTCAGGAGTGACCGCTGGCTTAAAGTGGATTTCTCCCGCATCGCTCTTAGTACGGTTATACCCGCAACATTCAGATCAGTAAGATTTTTTGAATAATAGTCTGAATAATCTCTTGAGCTGTTTTCATTGCTAAGAGATATAATATATTTTCCAGTGCTTATATCTTGTGGATACAATCCCGTTGTGGTAAATAGCAATAAGAACAGTATCGTTAAAAGATAGTGTCCCCGCATAACATGTTTCTGATTCCATGAAAATGAATTATTCAATATCGGTTATCTTTTATCTTTTAAATCGTTCGGTAGTTTGACAATTCTCCCGTCACATCATAAACCGATGACGATGTTATCTTGACATCCACGAAGGAGCCCGGATCAACTTTTTCGTTCAATATGACAATATTATCAACTTCCGGCGCATCCTTATAAGTTCTTCCGACTGAAACGCCGCTATCCTCCTTATACTCATCTATAAGAACGGAATAAACTTCATTTATCATCTCTTTATTTTGTTGTTCTGATATCTCCTGTTGCAGTATCATTATCTTGTCCATTCTCTCAATCTTCAATTCTTTTGAAACAGTGTCTTCCATGAATCCGGCTGTCGTAGATTCCTCATGTGAATACGTAAATACGCCCAATCTGTCAAATTCAGTTTCCTCAACAAAATCATATAATTCTTGAAATTCATCCTCAGTTTCTTCGGGATATCCCACGATAATTGACGTTCTTAAAGCAATATCAGGACTGTTTTTTCTTAGGTCTGAGATAATATTTCGAATCATAGCACCGGTAGAACTTCTTTTCATCGATTTGAGGATCCGGTCATTTATGTGCTGTACCGGCATATCAAGATAATTACATACTTTAGATTGTTCGTTTATCAGTGTGTTTAGCTCATTTGTGATGTGCGCGGGATGCGCGTACATTATTCTTATCCATTCTATACCGTCTGTTTTGGAAAGTTCATTAATCAGATTATGTATCCTCGGACCCTTTTCGCCATTCGATTTCAGATCCCAACCGTACATTGTAAGGTCCTGGGAAATAAGTATCAGTTCTTTAATGCCGTTTGCGGCTAACATTTCGGTCTCTTCGAGAAGTGATTCTATGCTTCGGCTCTTCTGTAAGCCGCGCATATTGGGAATAGCGCAAAAACTGCATTCGTTATCGCAGCCTTCGGCTATTTTGAGATAGGAATAATAATTTCTCGTATCGAGAAGCCGACGCCCGGGTCTTGCGAAATGCGCTGCTTCTGTTCCGCCTAAATAGGTTAGGATACTCCTGAAGTCTTCGACACCAAAAAACCGATCTACCTCCGGCATCTCTTTTCTCAACTCGGACTCGTATCGCTGTGAAAGGCATCCGGCGACAAGCAGCTCGGTCGGTCTGCCTTCGGATATGATATTTGCCGCATTCAGAATAGTATCAATCGATTCTTCACGGGCTTTTTCGATAAAACCGCAGGTATTGATAATTATTACATCGGCGTCAATTTCATTGTCTACTAAATTAAATCCAGCCCGTCGTATTCCATTTCCCATTACTTCAGAATCGACTTCATTTTTCGGACACCCGAGAGTTACTATTTTAACATTTTTAGGCATTATCCTCCTCGTAGAATAATGATGAAGCAAACGCTTCCACTTCAAACGGCTCTAAATCTTCCACTTCTTCACCTATCCCAATATACTTTACAGGGATATCAAGTTCATTATTTATGGAAAGAACGATACCTCCTTTAGCAGTGCCGTCTAATTTTGTTAATACTAATCCCGTCACACCAACAGCCTTTCCGAATTCTTTTGCCTGCAGCAGGGCATTCTGCCCGTTATTTGAGTCCAGGGTCAATAATATTTCATGCGGCGCCGCCGGATCTATTTTTTCCATAACGCGGGAAATTTTTTTGAGTTCTTCCATCAAATTCGTTTTTGTGTGCAATCTTCCCGCGCTGTCAACTATCAATACATCTACACCACGGGCTTTCGCCGCTAATAATGCATCGTGACCAACCGATGCCGGTTCCGCGCCATGTACGCTTTTTATTATATCTACTCCTGCTCTTTTAGACCATATCTCCAATTGTTCCGCCGCTGCCGCTCTATACGTGTCCGCTGCGGCTATAAGAACATTGCGCCCGAACCGCGAGTGCATCGCCGCAAGTTTTCCCACAGTAGTGGTCTTACCTGATCCATTCACTCCTACTACCAAAATAACGTGAGGCTTTGAATGTAGTTCTTTCCCGATTTCATCATCCCACTCGAATACTTTCAATCGTGATTGTACTTCTTTCGCAAGAATTGAATATACTTCATCGCTCGAAATACCTTTTAACATTCGTTCTCTTACTGATTCCATAATCTCAGCAGCCATATCAACACCCATATCGGTTTGAATCAGAGCAGCTTCAATTTCCTCTATCTCCTGCTCTCCGATCTTCCCTCTATCAGTAATTGAGGAGAGTGTCGAACGCAATTTATTTCTGGTTTTGGATAATCCCGACACAAAACTTTGAAAAATGCTTTTCATTTAATTTTCAGCCGCTACTTTTTTATACAATATATTGTAATAATCCCTAATGTAAACTATAGTTGAATATACAAGAAACAGAATACTGCTCCATAATCCAAACATCTTGACATCGTCCCACTCCATAAACCAGGCGATTATCATTAGCGCTATAAAATTTACCGCAATCTTTCCCGGAACATTTGTTTCCGGCATTGTGCCGCTTTTTCTTTTTACCCATAAACTAAGATATGACAGGATCAGGTCTCTTGAAATGAGCGATGCAAAATACCAGATTGGAAATTCGCTCTTTATCATTAAATAGACGAAAAAAGTTATAATCACAACTTTATCTGATATAGGATCAAGAGCTTTTCCAAAATCGGATACTTGGCCTAATCTCCGTGCTGCAATACCATCCGTAAAATCGGTTATGATAATGATAATTAGAAACAGTAACCCTAAAATCTTGTTACCCGAATCAAACAACATTAAAGATGGTATCGTCAGGAATATTCTGCTGACGCTCAGTAAATTAGCTATATTAAAGTAAGTCATGTAAGGCTATCCGATATCGTTACGCTTATTGAATTATCAAGTATTGTTTTCAATTCATCAACTCTAATCACGTTTTCAAAGTTGAAGTCGAAATGGCGATTTAAATATAATTGAGTTTTGATCAGTGGCGGAATTTCCAATCCAAACGACTTCGCTAATTCATCATTGAAAAAGAATTTACTCAGTGAGCCATCGTATTCAATTCTGCCATCGTCCAATACTACTAACCGTTCACAAGTTTGTGAGATGAACTCCGAGTTTTGAGAGATTATCAGCAGTGTCTTACCTTCCTGCTTTAATTTATGAAATATACTGATAAGGTTATCTATTTCTTTTCCGTCAAGTCCCGCAGAAGGTTCGTCAAAGATAAAAATATCATAATCATTGCAAAGAAGAGTTGCGATTGCCGCCCTCCTTTTTTCACCGGCGCTTAAATGCTGATGATTTTTATTAGCATATTCGTCGGGATTTAAGTTCACTCTTTCTAATGCGCTGTTAGCAAACTCACGGGCATCGTTTTCCGAGATACCTTTCTCAATTAATCCAATAATGATGTCATCATATATTGTGTTCAGATAAAATTGATTTTCAGGATACTGAAATGTCATCCCTATACTCACTCGATCATCAAATATCTCTATGTTACCTCTGTCCGTTTTAATTAAGCCGGTAAGAAAACGGGCGAATGTTGTCTTTCCAGCGCCTGATTGCCCCATGATTCCTATTGTTTCGCCTGAATCGATCAGGAAATCCGATATATCAAGATTAAAATTTCTTCCCGATAGGGAGTTCTCCAAAGAAACTTCGCATCGATTAACTTTAAGGAGCATTATCCCCTTCCCATAGAATAATTCATCAGCAGCTCATCCACTATCAGCTGCTTGGGAACAGTGTGACCGGAAATATTCATTTTGGACTCATTTTTCAGTAGCTCGGATGGAATGCCGCTGTCGTGGATATTACCTTCATTTAATATCAGAAGTCTATCTGCATACAGAGATTCTATAGGAAATTGAGTGATAAACAAAACTCCACCGCCATCTAACGCGAATTTCTTGAGGAGTTCCAGCACTGATTTTCTTGACTCGTAATCTAAATAGGTCGTGACTTCATCGCAGATAATATAATTAGGATTAAGCGCCCAAACGCCTGCAAGAGCTATTTTCTGTTGTTCACCGCCTGACAGTTGTCTAGGATGTTTCTTACTGAATTCATGCAATCCAAAAAGGGACAACGCCTCATCAACTCTTTCTCTTATTTCTAAAGGAGGAATTCCATAATTCTCCAAAGAGAATGCGATATCTGATTCCACGCTGCCCGAAACTATGTGCTCTGATGGATTTTGAAAGAGTACGGCAATTTTCTTTTTAGCCGTAAGGCGTTCTTCCGAATCAGTAATATTAAAATTATCAACACTGATCGTGCCGCTTTCAGGCGCGTATACTCCGTTCAGTAACATTGCCAATGTTGATTTTCCGGAACCGTTTGAACCGATAAGAGCCACAAATTCTCCTTTTTCAATCTCAAAACTTACATCGTTTATAACTCTTTGGCTGTTTGCTCCAAGATCCTTATAGCTGAAACACAGTTCGGAAACGGATATCATTTCAGTATCATCTCTATTTCTCTGACGGTATTTTCCGTCGCGCCGCTATGATCGATGATGACTTTACGTGCCGAATTTCCTGCTTCGGCGCGAAGATTATTATCTTGCAATAATTCGGTCAAAACCTCACCAAACATATTACCGGTCTTTACGATGAATCCTCCTCCAAATTCGTTTAGGTATTTGGCGGTAACTGAATTCTTCAATTTAGGTCCGTAGACAACAGGAATACCATATACGGCAGGTTCCATTACGTTATGCACTCCGGGACCGAATCCTCCACCCAAATAGGCTATATGCGCGAATTTATAAAGTCCTACCAAATGACCTACACTATCAACAATTATCGCTCTGCATTCAGATTTGTTTTCCTCAAGGGCTGAGTACTTCACCGTACCGAAATTCTTCGTTTCCAGTTGGGATATGATCTGATCTAAAAATTTTATCTCCGGATCGTGTGGAACAAATATAACAAGCAATTTTGGATTTAAGTCTAACACCTTTAAGAGTGAGTCAAAGATAACAGTCGTATCAGACTTCCAAATACTGCCCAATATGAGGACAATTTTACCTTTGGATAAAAGTGATAATTCGGACTCAAAAGGCACCGTCTCTCCCCTACGTTCGATCACTTGATCATAACGAGTATTTCCAAGCACTTTAATAGCGTCTCTTCTTACGCCCATATGGATAAACCTTTCAGTGTCATCTTCCGTAACACTCAACACTTTATCTATCTTCGAGTATATTTCTTTTTGCCAAAATGAAATGATCGGTTTCAGCCGGTGAGAACCTTCTCTCAACCGAGCAGAAATGATGAATATAGGTAACTTCGCCTGGTGCGTATATCGAATAAAATTAGGCCAAACATCATAACCGGCTAATATCAGGATATCAGCGTTTATCTTTTGAATAAATTTTTTCATGGAACTTGGATAATCGAATGGCAGATAAGCTTTAAAATCTATATTTTTGTGTTCCACCGCGTTAAATCCTGAAGGTGAAAAAAAGGTAAGTACAATCTTAATATCCCCGTCGTTTTCCTTTAATTTATCGATTATCGGTTTGGCTTGTTCGTATTCGCCAAGAGATGCGCAGTGAATCCAAACTACTTTCTCTTTAGAGAATTCGTAATTATTTAACAGCGCTTTCATCTTTCTTCTACCGGAGAGACTCTCCCTTATTTTTTTGTTAAAAGGTGACAAAATATTGAATGCTAACAAGCTGATTGGAATAAAGAGATACGAATAGAGTAGGAAAATCAATTGTACAAAGAACTTTCTCATCTCTTGTCTGCCATCAGATTAATAATAGAATTATAAGCAAGCTCAGGGGAAAGTTCCTGCATGCACTTGAAATGTCCCTTAGGACAATTCTGTCTGCCGACATGAGAACATGGTCTGCAATTCAGATCTTTATTTTCCAAGACCCGGTATTTATCACTGTATGGGTAAAAGCCCAACTCCTCAGTAGTGGAGCCAAAGAACGCCAATACGGGTTTTTTCTGAGACACGGCAATATGCATCATTCCCGTATCATTCGTTACTACGGCATCCGAAGCATTAATGATGGCTGCTGTCTCGAGTATGGTATAGCTGCCTGAAAGATCATGAACGTCGTTATTCATGCTTTTTCTAATTTCTCCGCAAATCTCCCTGTCTGCCTTTGAACCGATCAAAAACAGTTCCGCATTGTCATTCTCGATGAGTTTGTCTGCTAATTTCGCAAAATACTCCGGCAGCCACCTCTTTGTGAAATAACCTGCTCCCGGAGCCATAACAATAATATTTTTTCTCCCCAAAACATTCGTTAATTCCTTTGGTATCTTACCGTCGTGAAGCAGCTCGGTTCCCAAACCGTCATCAACCAGATTACAGCTGTTTGCCGCTTCAAAATACCGTTGCGTAACAGGAATAATTTTCTTAAATAAATTTATACCAAACTTTACCAAGACAAATCGCTTAAATATTTTTTTATTCAGCTTCCCTAATTGAACTCTCCCCAACCATATCGTCATCAGGATCGATCTTATACTTCGATGAAGATCCAATATGGAAGTATATTCGTAGCTTTTAATTTTTTTTCGCCATCTAAATATTTCTTTCAATCCATTTCCGGGATCAATCGTATATACATTATCTATATGCGGATTATTCAGAAGCAACTCTGAGAATTCCTCTTTTACCAAATAGTCTATCAGCGAATTCGGATAAGCTTTTCGTAAAGCTCTAACAAGCGGAGTAGTTAATATTATATCGCCGATAGAGCTTAATCGTATAATCAAGAAGCGATTGGAATTCATAAAAGTGCTCTAAATCAAATGTAGGTGTACTGATAAAATAGACTATTTAGTTCTTTCGATGTTGAACTGTACGAAGTTTATTAGCGCGTCCTTGTTGAAATCACCATTTAACACAGACAGGGAATCAATAGCTTGTTGACTATGATATAATAATTTTTCCTCGGTGTAGGCTAATCCGCCGTTATCCTTAACAAATTTCAGTATATCTTTATATTCTTTTCTTCTTCTATTTAATCTCAATTTCTTAACCATACTACCGACTCTTCTGTTTCTGTTCGAGAGTGAATGGATAACCGGCAGAGTCATCAAATTTTCTTTTACATCGCCTCCTACGGGTTTGCCGGTAAATATTTTTTTCTCCGTGAAATCAAACAGGTCATCTTTCAGCTGAAACGCAATCCCCAAATGCTCCCCGTATTGGGCCATAGCTTCCCGGTGTTCGACCGATTTGGTTGTGGTTAATGTTCCCATTTCGCATGATGCTGAGAAGAGGCTTGCTGTTTTGTCACTTATCATTCTGAAATACGTTTCTTCATCCATTCCATTTGACCGATTCTTTTCCATCTGGAGAAGTTCTCCCTTACTCATCCGTTCCGCTGTTTTGGATAAAACATCCAAAGCATCGTAATTTCTCAGTCTAACTAAATTACTCAATGCCCGGCTGAAAAGAAAATCGCCCATTAAAACGGATATTTTATTCTTCCAGATAGAATGTACTGCGGGGATCCCCCTTCTTTGTTCGGCTCTGTCTACCACATCATCATGAATCAAAGTGGCGGCATGTAAGAGCTCTACCAGTACGGCGGAAGAAATCGTATCTTTATTCGGGTTACCGAATAATTTGGCGGATAAAAGAATTAGTATCGGACGGAGCATTTTCCCGTAACGGGAGGTCATATATCCGGAAATTCTATTTATCAAGAATACGTCGGTTTTCATGGACTTTCTGTATGATATTTTGAACTCTTTCAAGTCCAAGGATATTGATTCCGATATACTTTTAAGGTTGATTTTTTGTGACTTTAGAGAGAGAGAGATGTCCACTATTCTTTACCTATGGTACGCATAATAATTATACAAAACTACAGTGATAGCGTTTCAAGGTCAAGGCTTTAAGTCAGGTGATTCTTTCTCATCGTAGATTTTCCGAGAGGCAAAACCAGAAATATAGATACTTATTTCGTATAAAACTAAAAGTGGAATAGCCAACAACATTTGGCTTAAAGGATCCGGTGGCGTAAGTAACGCTGCAATTATGAAAATGGCGGCTATTGCATATCTCCTGTAATGCCTCATAAACGCAGGTGTAAGCAGACCTATCCTCCCTAAAAAGTACGCAACAACAGGCATTTCGAAAATTACTCCACTGGCTATAATCATTTGAAGAACGAAACTGAAATAATAATCTATCGAAATATTATTTTCTATACCCTCGACCCCAAAAGCCAAAAGCGTAGGAATTATTAGAGGGATTATTACATAATACGCAAAAGCGGCTCCGGATATGAAGGAGAGGAAAGTCACAACAATTAAGGTGGGAAGATGTTTTTTTTCGCTTTTATAAAGACCGGGTGCAACAAATGACCAAATTTGGTATACAATGACCGGCAGTGAAAGAATAACGCCTCCAAAAAATGCAATCCACATTTTAACTATCAGCATCCCCTGAACCCGTAAAACTTGTAGCGTTAAAGGAGGTTCGACGGCTTTTGTCGGTTCTATAAGAAAATTTACAAAGAAGTCCGAAAAGAAAAATGAAAACGCCGAGAATATTACAACGGAGATAAGGACTTTGAATATCCTCCACCGAAGCTCTTCGAGATGATCGAGAAAGCCCATATCATCGGAGGAATCCTTTTCGGTGTTTTCGTTTTTCTTAGTAGGATCTACCCCGATAGAACCCAAATCATTTCCATAACTTTTTAGCGTCTAATAACACGATAAATTGAATATAAGAAAGCAGCTTGAAATGTGCCAAATGAAACTGCTGCAAAATCATCATATTTTTTTATTCTGTCTTTCAAATAAATTTGATCTTCCAAAAGAATTGCATCTGGTAATTTCTTAAACGCTTTATCAGCTTCAAATTTGAAGTAAACCGCGGCAATTCCCGATAAACCTGTCAGTAAAAAAGTAGAACGTGTTAATATCTTATCTCTTCTATTTGTTATTCCATTTATCAATTGAATTGATTCGAACTCTTCAGAAGGCATCTCATTGACGAGCGTAATATCAATGAATTCTTTGTCATACCATTGTGAAGCTTCGAGGCGGACAGGCATGTAATTCGACATGATTATTTCAACAGCTTCACTTGATTTTTCAAACATAAAAGGAGTAGTGCCGACATTTTCACCATTTATTATAACCTTAGCTCCAAACGGAATCGTATTCAGCATTATGAATTGATTCGTCTCGACATTAAAAGTATAGATCGAATCCGCTATAATAGTACCCTGCCAGGTCCAATCAACAGCCATCCAGCTATCGGTAACAGATGATACTCTCAATTTGTGATAACCGGGACCGATTTCGAACTCATTTCCCGTCAGCGCGCCGGCCAAAGAATCATCGATATAAAAAAGCAGACCTTCCTCAGACGAGTTTATCTTAATAAATGCAATACCCTCTACGTCACCGTCAATAGGTTGTGTTCGGACTACGGACGAATAGAAAAGTAGAAACGCTAATATCGATAATGTCTTATTCATCGGCATACAATTCCTCTACAAACGCATATAAATACTTATTCTCCGTTCCTATATAAATTCTTCCTTTATATTCAAGAGGAGATGTTCTAACCCTTCCCGCAAGTTTTTCCGACCAGAGAATATTTCCGGTTTCCGCGCTGAGAGCATACAGATAGCTGTCCATTGAGCCTATAAATATGTATCTGCCGGAAAGCAGGATGCCTTCGCTAATCGGAGCATTTAAGTCGCTTTTCCATATTATGCTGCCCTCCGATTTAGAGAGACTAAGCATCATACCGTCTCCGCTCATGCTGAATACATTATCATCATTTGCTGATGCAGTTGAATAATAACTTCCGCTACCCTCATGTTTCCAATTGGTTTTTCCTGATTTGGCATCAATCGAATAAAAAGCGCCGCCGATATTTCCGACGTAAATATCATCCCCACTTATTATCGGAGTGGCAAAAACAGGGGCGCCTGTTTGAAACTTCCACTTTAAATTACCGTTTGACGCTGAAATTCCATAAACATACCCCGAATCATTCGCGGCTATTATCAATCCATTCCATTTTGCGGGAGTAGAATGAAATGGTTTTCCTGCGTTAAACTTCCACTTTTCCGCTCCGGTCTCCAGGTCTAAACAATACAAATAACCGCTCTTCGTCGTAACGTATAACAATCCACCGGAGATAAGAGGGATAGATTCCACCGGACCTATACTTCTTTTCCATATATAATTGCCATTCCTCAGATCATACCCGAACATTGTCTTGTCACTGCTGATTCTGCCGAAATATCCATAAATACCATCAATTGCTATCCCTTTTCCAATGGAGTTTTTAAGTTCAAGTTTCCCCTGGGTAACTCCCGTTTCATGATCAAGCGCAAATACCTTCCCTCCCATCGTGCTGACGAACAGTGTTCCATAAGCTGCGGTCAAAACACCCGATGGAGAATGCTCTACGTCTTTTCTCCATAGCATTTTCAGAGGAGGCGTAACTTGGCTAATAGCATTTCTATCATGTGCGGGAGACCCTCCTAATTGTGTCCAGTCACTTTCATTATCTACTGAGGAAATATTGTTAATTTTTATTGAGCCGGTACAGGCTGTGAGCAGGAGTATTGATATCAGCGTTATTTCTTTAGAAAACCTCACCATTCTAAAAATCCCAACCGAAAAAGAATTGTCTGTAAATCGTATCAGGCAAGTTCCTAAAATCCGTTCTCCTTCCTATATCATATCTGAGAACAAGAAATCCTCCAATGCGTACCCTGACGCCGATTCCGTAGCTGCCCTTAAGAGTCTCCCACTTATTATCAAATCTCTCACCGTTATAAACATTCCCGGTGTCGAAGAACAGCGCTCCTCTTATTCCCCGAAATCCAACAGCTCCGAATGGAAACCTGATCCCGAGAATATCAATAAATGGAAAACGATATTCGTTATTTATGATAAATGCGCGGGTTCCCCATACTCTAAATCGCGGGTATAGCCTGAGAGTCCATGAACCCCCTAAATAAAACAGTTGTATCTCCCTATCCGGACTTCCATCGCTGTGGAGATACATAAATCTAACCGCATATGAGGTTCGTTTGCTAAGCCGGTAATATTTTCGATAATCAGCGACCAGGGTAAAATAATTCAGATTATTGAATCTTACGTCGTTCGTATAAGCGATAGACAGACTATACCGTTCACCGTCAAGAGGACCTGTGACACCCCAGAGTGAATTATCTTTTATAAATCTTACAGAATTGACGGCAAGCACAGCTTCCCTTGAATTAAATCCGATTCTGTCTTCCTTGGAATACGCTAAACTCGTAGTAGCTTCAATCCTCTTAAAAAATGACAGGGGATAAGAAATAGAAAAGAATCCGCCATATCTGCGTTCATCAAAAAAACCTTTACGCAAATTGAAACGCCTGTTATTAAAATTAAATAAACCATAAGCCAGATTTGTTCTTCCCGCCAAGGAAACTTTTGTTACCGCCACATTGAAGTGATCAATAATCTCTCCGGAAGTACGAGCATTATTGTAAACAAGAACATAATATTGATTGTTACCAAGAATATCCGAAAGCGCAATAACTGCTCCGCCGCTTGTTCCGAAAATCGGATCTTGTGTTACTTGACTTTGAGCGATGTCAAGAGAATATCCGCTCTTATATTTCTTTCCAAACGTTGAAATATCTTTCTTTAATTTTTTATGACTCCATAATCCTGTCCTTTTGGGCGTATTGGATGTTTTTTCTAACGCCATATCGTAATTTTTAAATTCATCGACTTTCATGATGTTGAAGCTGAAATCTTCAAAAGCCGTAAACACGATTGAACCTTCATTCGTCCAAACCGGGTCTATCGCTGATGTGGTAAAATTGGTTAGTCTGACTGCTTTATAATCTAATAAGCCGTTTTCCGGCATTTCTAAATCAATATCGTCATCAGAAATATTAGTAAGTTTAAACTTATCACTCCTTTGCGCGCTTTTGAGCATCCAGATATTATCCATTCCGCCTCTATCGGAATAGAAAATCAATTTACCGTCTTTAGAATATTTAGGCGCTCTATCGTTATGATCGCCATACGTCAAATATTTAATTTTAAGGTCTTTGATGCGGATTTTGAATAAATTGTACCTTCCACCCGCACCAGTCTGTGTTCTGTCTGAGGAAAAAACTATATGCTTCCCATTTGGCGACCACGATGGATCTCTATCATCGTATGTGTCATTCGTAAGTTTACTGAGCTTATCACCGGTAATATCATAAATATAGATGTCATTGTAGCCGTTTCTCGAAAGTCCCGTAAATGCGATTTTTCTACCGTCGGGAGACCACGATGGAGAAGAGATAGTCACTAAATTATCAAATTGAAGCGGAGGATATTTACTGCCTGTATCAAGGTTTAGTCTGTGTATTACATCCGTTTCGCCGCTTTTGGTCACAAAAGCCAAAATCCTGTCATTATTTACGCTGATAGATGAGCGGAACAAATGAAAGGTCTCATATTCATTTGATTTTTCACCGGTTAAAACAAACTCCGCCTCATCATTGACATCGCCATCTAAATCTTTCTGGTAAATACCTGTGTACCCGATCTTATTAGACACATAAATTATCTTTTCTATGCCATCTTTGTCCTTGTAAATAGCCGGCTTAGAATTGAATCCTTCATTGTCAATAATCTTCGATGCCATTTGAGGTTTATCCTTATCCCGAAGAAGAGGATAGTATTTTTTCTTCAAATGGTAGGTCCACTGCCGATTCAACTCTTTATAATCAACGCCAAGCGTATATTTCACCACCTCACTAAACTTCGGATGAACCCAATAGTTCTCCAATATAAGTAATATCTTCTCTTCGCCATAACGCTCACTGATGAAGGCGAGAAGATTTTCACCTTCTTTATACATCAAAAATGTTCCGGCAATCGAAAATAATCTGTCCACCGGAACTAAATAATTATTCAGAACGGCGTCTCTTATGACCATCTCCGCCTGTGTGTTTGGTTGCCCTGACCAAAATTCGGCTAATCCTTCAGAAAACCACAATGGGGGGAATCGCTTGTTCATAATCTTGTGATTTTTTTGTACACGCACCAACTTACTATGCATGAAAACATGGTTTAGTTCATGCCTGATGACTCTTTTAAATTGGGATATTGAACCATCGCTTGGGATAACAACTCTGCCTTTGAAAAACTCAAAAAATCCGCCGACACCTTCAGGTAAGATATTGGGAATTACGTTAGTTTGCTGAAAATAAAGATGTGAGCTGTAAAATATCAGCGGTACCTTGTGGTTTAAAGCATGGTTGTATTTGTTTTGTAATATTTTATATGATTCTTCAGCGGTTTGGGCGCCTATCAACGCCAACTCTTCCATCTCGGGATAGTAATATATATCAAAGTGTTTCGTAGACAAGACCTGCCATTCAAAATCTGTATATTGAATCTTATTCCTGCCGAATGAATGGTATTGCCCAAATGTTACGGAAAAGTTTATAAGAATCGTAATCAGAGCAAACGAAATAATTATATATTTATTTTTCATACCACTTTATTGATAACGTTTATTATACTTTCTTAAGGTCTTCTACGATCTTGTAAGGCGTAATAAGGTTATTCCCATTATCGCTGATCATATTTTCTAATAGAGACATTCTTTCGTCTGTCCAAAATTCACTGTTTAGTTCTTCCACTATAATCTCTTTTACGCGATTGATGAGCCTTAAGTTTCTTTTCGATCCGATTTTATCCTCCGATGACAGCCATTTCGAGTGTTCCTCAATAGCCTCCATCAGTTCTTCAATCCCCTCGTTTCTGATTGCGCTTGTCTTTACAATTTTCGGCAGCCAATTCACATCACTACGTAATTTGAGAGACTCCGATAGATGTGCCAGCATCAGATCTGCTCCTTCCCTGTCAGACTTATTAAGAACAAATATATCCGCTATTTCCATAAGTCCGGCTTTCATTACCTGAATCTCATCACCTGATTCCGGTACTAAAACTACTATAGTTGTATCAGCCGCGCCTGCAATATCCAATTCAGACTGTCCAACACCGACCGTCTCTATCATCACAACGTCTTTACCTGAGGAATCGAGTATATCTACGACTTCTCCCGTTTTTCTCGATATACCGCCTCTACTGCCCCTGTTCGCCATACTCCTAAAGAAGACCTCTTTATTCAGGCTGAGTTCCTGAAGCCTCAGCCTGTCACCTAAAAGAGCGCCTCCTGTAAAGGGGCTGGTGGGATCAATTGCCACTATTCCAACCATTTTACCAGATTTTCTGTACAAATGGGTAAGTTTGTCAACAAGAGTGCTTTTTCCGGCGCCGGAAGGTCCCGTAATTCCAATTCGGTGAGCGTTACCGGTGTTGGGATAAATTTTTTCGATCAGCTCGTTCGCGCCCGTGCCACCGTTTTCCACTACACTGATCGCCCGGGCAACAGCTTTTATATCTCCGTCATAAATATCATTGATGTTTATTGGCATGACTAATACAAAAATACTCTGAAATACAATGCTTCGCAAGTCGTATTCCTTCTAATTCTCAATGCTACCCGGTGTCGTATGGTTAAGATGGATTAATACTTAGAAGGTAAAGACGGAACTGATTTCGTTATGTATCGGTAACTACAAATTACTCGTTTCATCAAGCAGAGATATAAATACTTCCAAATCGTTTGTCGGGAGTTTGCACGCATAATTTTCGCATACGTACGCCGTAGCTTTACCGTCAATCATCTTCATATACTTGACAATTTCCAAATTCTTACTCACATAATTGGAATCGTCCTCCGAATCTGAATGAATAATGACCTTATTGGGAATATAAAATTCATGTAAACTGTTCAGCATCATTTTTGTATCTTCTGAATTTGCTTTTCCTGCGATTATTATCTGTTTAGGCTTCACTAAGCTAAAATCCACCGCCGCTAACATTTGAGGTAGAGCGTGAGGGGATTTTTTTAGAATATCGGAATAATACGACACTGTTTTATCAGCGATCTCTCTGTATTTTTCTTTGTCCAGAATCTGGGATAAGCGTAATAAATTCATGACCGCTATGGAATTTCCGGTCGGTTCGGCGCCGTCATAGTCATCTCTCATCCGTACTATCAAGTTTACGCTGCCTTCGGGAGTGTCATAAAATGCCCCGCTCTTTTCATCGTAAAACTTTTCTATCATCAAATCGGTCAATTCATCAGCCCATTCGATCCAATCGGCGTTAAATGACGCTTCGTACAAGTCAATCATACTCCCTGCCAAAAGCGCATAGTCGGAGAGATTTGCTTCTATCCCGGCCTCACCATCCCTGAAACGCCTCAATAATGACCGATCCTTAGCATTATACAGGTTTGTTTTGATAAATATCGCAGCCCTTTCAGCAGCCAGTAAATAACTATCATCGTGAAGTATCTGATATGCTCTCGAATAAGCTGATATCATGTAACCATTCCAAGAAACAAGTATTTTATCATCAAGGTGTGGATTTATTCGTTTCTCTCTTTGATCGTAAACAGCTGTTCGCGCATCCCTTAGCATCTTCTTCACCTCATTCACGGGAATATCGAACTTTGTCGCCGTCTCTTTTATAGTATGTGCTAAATACAAAACGTTATTCCCGGGAAAATAATTATGCGGATCCTCTAACACATTGCCTGAAGATTCAACTCCATAGTAATATACGAATATATTTCCGGCTTCCTCTCCCAGCAATTCCATGAGTTCCGACTTTGACCATATGTAGAATGCCCCTTCTGCTTTAATATCGAGATTATCGGCGCTGGTAGCGCTCTCAGCATCTTCGGCTGAGTAAAATCCGCCGTTCTCGTCGGTAAGATTATTTGATACATAATTCAAAACATCCCTAACATTATTAGAGAAATATTCATCTCCAGTCAATTGATACGCGTCAAGATAAGTGCTGACTAATTGTCCCTGATCGTATAACATTTTTTCGAAATGCGGGACATGCCAGCGGGCATCAGTCGAATAACGATGAAAACCACCGCCAATTTGATCGAAAATTCCTCCCGCTGCCATTTTTCTCAGTGTACGTAGTACCATTTCCTTTGCTTTCTCATTTCCTGTCCTGACCGCATAACGAAACAAGAAATTGAATACAGAAACTCTTGGAAATTTTGGCGCTTCTCCAAATCCTCCATACTCATCATCGTACATTCTTTCAAATATTTTATATCCCGAATCAAGAACTTCCCCATCGGGCATCGAGGAAGGAACGGCGGAAGCCTGATGCTCTGAAAGAACTGAATAAAGATTTTCAGCGTTTTTATATATTTCGTTTCTCTTGGTTCTCCAGAGTTCATCTAACTGTTTTATCAGGTCAACAAATCCTGGTCTTCCGTATTTGGTTTCAGGGGGAATATAAGTTCCACCCCAAAAGGGTTTTAAATCGTTAGTCATAAAAATAGACATGGGCCAACCGCCGCTACCTGTCATCATCTGTAGCGCTTGCATATAAATCCGATCTACATCCGGCCGTTCTTCCCTATCAACCTTAACAGAAATAAATAATTTATTCATGATTTCGGCTATCTCAGGCACTTCGAATATCTCCCTTTCCATCACATGACACCAATAGCAAGTCGAATATCCAATCGAAAGAAAGATAAATTTATCCTCTTCTTTTGCTTTGTCGAATGCCTCATCTCCCCACGGATACCAATTGACCGGATTGAAAGCATGCTGAAGCAAATAAGGACTTTTTTCGTTTATCAATCTGTTAGGTTTGTGCCCTTCTTCCTTCATCCTTTTAATAAACGCTTTTATATCACCTTCATAAAGGTCATTTTTATCTAAGTTAAACCGCGATGCGGTTTTTGTTTTCATCGGATAAATTCCTTTCTCTAATGCCTTATTTTTTGGTTCATTTGAACAACCGAGAATTATGAACAGGATAACAAGGCAGCAAGCGATTGGATTAAAACTGTTATTCTTCATATGTATAATCTAATTGGTTTCAACTAATAATATCCATAGTAAGATAATGTTTTTATTTATCTTTTATTATAGTTTATATATAAACTATTTATAGTTATAATCAACTTATCAAATGTCATCGCAAATTAATCTTTGTATGCTATTATCAACTTTTAACAAATTATCGAACATTCCTTGTAAGATGCTACAAGATAATGTTAATAAGCGTTGGTGACTGAATAGTTTATACTTAAACCAATACCATCCTCTATGATTACAAAATAGATGTTAGACGGTCAGCGAACTTTTCACTCGAGAAGAGCTCTTCCGCTCGTTTTCTGCCGGCAATTCCATATTTCCTGCGTAATTCCTTATCTTCGGCAAGTTTTAATATCGCATCCGCGAGCGCAACTTCATCTTCTGAATTAAATATCAGTCCTGATTCGCCGTTAATGACCAACTCGGGAAGCACATTGACATCAGACGCTATTACTGCCTTTCCGGATGCCATATATTCCATACCTATCCTACAAATGACCTCAGAAAAAATAGACGGAATAACGCCAACATCCACCCGGGATAACACCTCGGACAGATTGTCAAAGTTATCAAGCAGCTGCACACTATCGCTTATACCAAGATTTTCACAGATATTCTTTAAATCACTTTTTTTTATTTGTACTTCTTCCCCCGATATAAGAAATTTTAGATTCTTATTTTGCTTTAAAGCTAATGCGGCAGACTTTAGAAAAATAGAATGCCCCTTAACGGGTGAAAACCTGGCAATCAATCCAAAAACAACTTGCTTATTCTCTTTTCCATTGGAATTTGCATCTATTTCAAATTCTGTCATATCAAGTGGACCTAAGAACGATTTGAATTTACCTCGCGGAATATCGAATGCCTTTGAAAACGTATTTACAAGCGCTTCACTCGAAGCAATGAATGAGTCTGTATATTTCGTGTAAATATTTTTACTTAGAAAATTAACTTTGGGGGTCATGTCGTCGCTCAACGCCCGGATAACATTTATTTTATCACCCAATTTCTTCTTTGCCCTCGTAGCCCAAAAATGTGATGGCGGACCGTGCGGAATAAGGTGCGTGTATTCTCCCTTTTTAATGAGATTCAGTAGACCGGAAAGCTCGCTGAAGTACTTCAAAGGATTGGTGCTTCTTGGATTAAATCCTGAAAGTACGTTCAGACCAAGTTCTTTCGCTTTGCCAATCGCAAGAGTCCGATGGTCGCCGACAATATCTGAAGTTAGACCGAAATCTTGAAGCGCTTTAGTTGTATATACGGCAAAATATGATGTTCCGCTCCACCATCTGTTGTCAACTATATTAAGTATTCGTGGTTTATTTTCTTGTATCATCCCGTTACATCAAATAATTTAGTCTTTCAAACTGAAATGATACAGCAGACTATTAAATAATGCAAGTAAGTGGTTTTTCTTTTGTCCGTAACGGAATTAAACTCGGCTATCCCATAGTAGAGGCGATTAGCTCCATTCTTCCAATTTGTGATGAATTTATTATTGCTGTGGGCAAATCAGAGGATGATACGCTCGATCGGATAAAGGCGATCGGCGATAGTAAGATTCGTATTATTGAAACGGAATGGGACAAGAAATTATTCGTTCGCGGACAGATAAACTCATTTCAGACGAATATTGCACTAAAAGAGTGTAAAGGAGATTGGTGTTTTTACGTTCAGGCGGATGAGGTCGTTCACGAATTGTTTCTGCCCATGATCAAATCAAAAATGGAGGAATTTAAGGATGATGATGAAGTTGAAGGTCTCCTATTTAACTATCTTCATTTCTGGGGTTCATATGATTATTATCAGGATTCACGGCGATGGTATAAAAGCGAGATACGCGTGATAAAGAATAATTTAGGTATCGAATCCTGGGAGAGCGCTCAAGGTTTCAGACGCAAATCCCGGAAAATCAGAGTGGTAAAAATAGATGCCGATATATATCACTATGGATGGGTACGTCCACCCAAGGTCATGAAAGAGAAATTAATCGCCTTCGAGTCACTCCGCCATGATGAGGATTGGTTACAGAAAAAATTTACCGACACGCCTTCTGAATTTGATTATGGTGATCCAAAGTTTTTAGCAAGATTCGGCGGGACGCATCCTGAAGTAATGAAAGAAAGAATTAAAGAGCTAAACTGGGATTTTTCGGAAGGTAAGTACGCTGGAAATCCACACGAGAAGCTGTTTAGCAGAATCAGATCATATTTCGAGGATAAAGTATTACATCAGAGGATAGGTGAATATAAAAACTATATCCTACTGAAAAATAAGTGAGTTACACGTTTCTCGCAAACTATCTAATGATAAGTAATCTCATCGTATAATTTCATTATCTGGTTCAGAGCATCTGATGGTTCAATGTCACTCACCGGCGCCGTCCCTCTGGCAAAAATTGACACGTATTTGACTCCAATAGGCTGCCATTCGTTATAATATCTTTCCTCCCTCGTATAGAAAGCTGCTACGGGGATATTTACCCCGCACGCTAAATGTACCAAAGCTGTATCGGGTGTAATAACCAGTTTACATTCGCTTAATACCGCCGTTAATGTTGACAGGTCAACAACAGGTGATATCTTAACTCGATCCGAACTAATAGAATCAGTTATAAAACTTAATCTACTCCTTTGAGAAGGATCTGAAAGAAGCAGAACAGGCTCAGAAATTTTGTCCAATAATCCTTTGATCACCGCAATTACGAAATCATCAGTGGTATTTCTGTTAAAATGAATCGAAGAGATATTAAAGACTAAAAATTTATTTTTCTTCATATCCTTACTTCTTAATAGTTTCTGAGCTTTCTTGCCTGCATCGGTTTTAATTGAAATTGATAAGTTTGGATTTTGTTCGGCACTCGTTTTATCGAAGAGTTCCAAAAATCTCAGTAGCAGCAGAGACATATGTAGTTCATTGTTCCGCTCAATTTCTATCAAGCAGTTATAAAAATTTGAATATTGGTAATTATACTCGGATGCGACTTTTATTCCTTTCGGCGCCGCATAATGTGACAGGACAGCATTTGTCAGGCTCTTATTAAGGTTAAGATTAAGCAGAAGGTCAATTTTTCTTTTTCTTATACTTATTACCTCTGTTAGAGTCTTTATAATGTTTTTTTTCTTAATAAAAACAGCTGAAATATCCGGATCATCTACTATTAAATCCGCGTTCACTTCGCTTGCAAATACGAATATTGATGCTTCAGGAATAGATTTCCTTAATGCTCTAATCAACGGTGTTGATACCGCCATATCGCCGATTCTGTCTGTTCTCAATAATAGAATATTTTTAATACTCGCACTGTTGATGGGAAGGTGAGCTTTATCATTTCTAACAAATAGCTTAAATATTAATTGTAATAATTTTTTATTATAATTCTCTATCTGTTTAAAATATTTACGCATGCTAATTACGGAATGAATATTGCAGTATTTTTATTTTATCCACATTTAAAGTAAAGAATTAACTGTAGCGGCTACGTCTTCATAGGATGGATTGATAGGCATAACTACCTTATGTGGCGGTTTAGTGTAACCATAGCGATCATAATTATCTACCTTGAATATTTGTACACAAGGCACTCCCAAAGCAGCTGCGATATGTAGAGGACCATTGTCTCCTGTAATAAATAATTCGCATTTTGATATCATACCTATCACAAGTCCGATCGGAGCCGATTGAATATGGAATACTCCCGATATTTCGTCTAAGGAAAGGTGTTTGAACAATGCGACTTCATCTGGACCGCTGAACAGTATTACTTTCTTTCCTTTAGAGGCTAAATCATCGGCTAATTTCACAAACCTATCAAGATCCCATCTCTTGTCATAACGACCTCCGACATGTATCCCTATCAGTGTGTCAGAATGAGATATACCGAGTTTTGTTAATGTATAATCTGCCTGTTCGGTTTCACCTGTAGTAGCCTTAAAACTTGGATAGAGAACTCGGTTCTTATTGGAGATCTGATCCGCTAAATGCAGCAGTAATTGTGATTCATGCTGTTTTTCGTCAATCTGTGGAATCGCTGTCGTAAGGAATTCCGCTGATTCACGCCTGTCGTAACCTACATATACCTTAGATTTTGCAGCTGCTCCGATAAGGATATTGTTCGTGGAAAGCGATGTCATACTCCCGGCATCAATTACCAGATCGTAACCCGCCTTCTTGAGCCTTTTTCTAAATGAAAAATAGTAGAAAGGATTAGTAGCTGCCCTTTTCTGATTAAATGGAATAACATTTTTTATTACTTTAAATCTGCCAAGTATTTCTCCGAATTTATAGCCTGTTATAACGTTCAGCTCAGCTAAAGGATAATCATCTTTCAACGCTAAAAGAAGAGGAATTGTGAAGATCAGATTACCTATCCGGTTATCCTGACGGATAACAGCAATTTTTTTGATAGACATCTTTCTGATTGCTTCTACAGATACTCGTTCAGACGTTGATATTTTTGAAAGAAATTTTATAAGGAACCGCTTTAGCTTCCTTTCAAGAAATTTTAATATCACAATTACTTAAATTGAATATTATAAAGTTTGGAAAAAAGCCCTTCTTCACTAAGAAGCTCTTCGTGTGTGCCAGTCTGAACAATTAATCCCTTGTCCAACACGATTATCTTATCGGCATTTTTTATTGTTGATAACCGGTGAGCTATTACTATCACAGTTCTGTTTTTCATAAGCTGCTCAATCGCTTCCTGGACCTTATTTTCTGAGTCGGCGTCAAGAGAAGAGGTCGCCTCATCAAATATCAAAATAGGGGGATTATTCAAAATAGCCCTCGCTATGGAGATTCTCTGTTGCTGCCCACCTGAAAGACGGGTTCCGCGGTCGCCTATCTCCGTATCATATCCATTTGGAAATTCAATGATAAAATCATGAGCGTTTGCCATTTTTGCGGAATTTATTATTTCTTCATCTACAACATCCGGTCTTCCATACGCAATATTACTTCGTATTGTATTATTGAAGAGGATGACTTCCTGCGTCACGTACCCTGTTAATCTTCGTAAGCTTTTGAGATCTAACTCTTTGAGATTCTTGCCGTCGAGGAGTATCTCGCCCTTTGATGGGTCGTAAAACCTCGGGATCAAACTTGCAAGTGTTGACTTGCCGGAGCCACTCGGACCTACTAATGCAATCACATCTCCTAAATTTATGGAAAAATTGATATTTTCTAATATTGTGCCCTCTCCGTAGTCGAAAGAAACATCTTTGAATTCAATACTTTCGTGTAACTTGTCAACCGCAATAGCGTTTTCCTTATTGATAATCATCGGAACAGTATCAATCACATCGAAAATCCGTTCACCTGCCGCGAGTCCCTCCTGTATACGAGTGTAATGACCTCCAATCGCTTTTAAGGGTTGCATCATACTGAATAAAGCGAATAGATACACGATAAAATCATTTGGTTGGATGCTCTCATCAATAATCACTTTTTTACCGCCGTACCACAATACAATTGTTATCGCGAGTATTCCAAGCATCTCGGAAATAGGGGTGGACAATTTCCTGAAGACCAATACCCTACGCATACTGCCGTGATACTCTGTGGACTCTTTTCTAAATTTATCTGTTTCGTATTCCTCAGTAGCGAATGCTTTAACCACCCGCATTCCGGAAATGGTTTCCTGAATAGCCGAGATTATTCCGGCCATTTTTTCTTGAGAACGAATAGATTGTTTTCTTAAAAGTTTCCCGATTCTGTAAAGTGCAAAAACCGTACTGAGAGATACGAATAACGATATTATTGTAAGTTTCCAGGAGATAACCAACGCAATGAACAGATAGAAAAATAGCAACAACGGATCTTTTATAAGATTCAAGAATGTTGCCGCAATTGCGACATTTACTACTTCTACGTCGTTTGTCAAACGGGAGATGAGCGTCCCGACACGCGATTTACTGAAATAATCGAGAGAAAGATTGGCAATGCTTTCAAATAGCTCAATTCTGATATCCCGAACAACAGATTGCTCTATCAAGGATGTCATGAATAGATTCAGATAATATGCCATATTTTTAATAAAAAATACTATTAGAATTCCTATACAAATGCGATAAAGTGTCCCCAATTTCGTTTCAGTTACGATGTATGAATTAACATAGTTACTCATCTTGGATTTTAAATCCGATGTGTAATCTGAACCGCTTTCTAATGGAAGCGCATCTATCGGAGATACCACAACCTGCTCCACAGCGTCTTGCGGATAAAATATCAAGTTGAAGAGCGGACCTATCATCCAAATTGAGACACTGCTAAATAGCGCATAAACTATTATCGCCACAACAGCAATGGATAATTTTGGAACATACGGCTTCAAGTAGGATAATAGTCTAAAAAACAATTATTCAGTTACTCATTTACGGTAATTAAAATCTTTTGAATATATTAATTTATGATATAGAATCGATGAAAACAATCAATGTAGTGACTCGCCGTTTGGCTATAATCTCTTAGAAAAATCAGTTTTGAATTTTTCGTAATCCAGAAGAACCAACTTTTTGCCTTTTCTCTCAATGTAACCCTTATCAGCAAACTCACTTAACATTCTTGATATGGTTTCCCTCGAAGTTCCGGACATGTTTGCCATATCTTGCTGCATCGGCAATTCCTCTATAGTTACCTTTCCCATTTTGAAAGTACCAGATTCCTCTGCTATTCGTAATATAGTCATGGCGACTCTGTTTTCGGCATCCGCGAGTGAAAGATATTCTATCTGCTGATCTGACTTTCTGATCCTGCCCGCCAACTCTTCGAGCAAGGTAATAGCTATCTGGGGTGTGGATTTGATAATGCTCAGAAAATTATCTCTTTTTAGGATAAATACTTCGCAATCTGAAAGAGCGATGACATTCGCTGAACGTGATTCACCATCTAAGAGAGACATTTCCCCAAAAAACTCACCTTCTCCCAATATGGAAAGTATCACCTCCTTACCTTCTTCACTCAAGCGAGTAATTTTGACTTTCCCCTTTTTTATGATGAAAAGGGAGTCTCCCTGATCTTCTTCAAATAAAATGATGTTGGATTTCGTGTAAGAACGTGTAATAACATGGTTCCAGATCTCTTTCTGTTCTGATTCCTCAAGTTCGCCAAACAACGGGAGGTTTTGCAATAATTGATAACTCAAGCCTCTATACACCAAAAGAATTGATTTTGAACGATTACCATGTTGAACACATCCATCACACTAAATTATCCGGGTTTACACCTTATAAGCAAGGGAATTGTACAAAATATCATCATGTATTCATTTCAAATTTAGCTGGAAAATTATATGAGTTATTTCTTAAAAAGAAATTGACATCTACCTCTTATCATTATATATTAGGCTGCTTAAAACTAAGAAAACTTAGAGGAGTATATGGCACACCATAAGTCAACGATTAAGAGAATTAAAACTGACGCTAAAAGGCGTCTTAGAAATAACGGCTTTAAATCTAAGATGAAAACCCACATAAAAAAAGTTCTCGAGTCCAAAGTAAAAGAAGAAGCTGAAGTTCTTTTCCGCCAAACGGTAAAAATGATCGATCAAATTGCATCTAAAAAGATTATCCATAAGAAAAGAGCCGCTTCTCACAAATCAAAACTTGCTTTGTACGTAAACTCTCTTAGCTGAAAAAACCGATACGACCGCTGCGTAAGCGGTTCTTGTTGTTAACTATCTCAGACCTGACCATGCGATTGATAATTCGGAGCCTCTCGCGAAATTATCAGATCGTGCGGGTGTGATTCCTTTATTCCGGAGAGCGTGATCTTGACAAATTGCGCATTTTCTTGTAGCGATTCTATGTTAGGCGCTCCGCAATATCCCATTGCCGCTCTTATTCCACCAACGAATTGATGTATAGATTCCCGCACCGAACCCCGATAGGGTACTCTTCCTTCTATACCTTCGGGGACCAATTTGGTACTTTCTTCGTCCTCCTGAAAATACCTGTCACTTCCGCCTTTTTGCATAGCGCTTATTGATCCCATTCCACGATAGTTTTTAAACCATCTGCCATCAAGCAAAATCATTTCACCCGGACTCTCTTCCATTCCTGCTAATACGCTCCCCATCATCACCGTGGAAGCTCCGGCTGCCAAAGCCTTCGCAATATCCCCCGAATATCGTATACCTCCATCCGCGATTATCGGAACATTCATTTCTTTTGCAGCTTTATGGCAGTTCATAATAGCGGTAAGTTGAGGCATCCCAACTCCCGTAACAACTCGCGTCGTACATGATGCGCCCGGTCCGATACCAACCTTGACCGCATCCGCTCCGTGTTTTATAAGTTCTTTGGTACCTTCCCCGGTGACTACATTACCTGCGACCACCTCCTGCTCAGGATACATTTTTTTAACTTTTTTCAGAAGATCCATTACACCTTTTGAATGTCCATGGGCTGAATCAATTACGAGCACATCTATCTGTGAATTTATCAAACGCTCTGCGCGTTCTATCGAATCTTTTGCCACTCCGATTGCAGCGCCTACTCTAAGTCTACCTTGAGAATCTTTGGAAGCATTCGGATATTTTCTTGATTTTTCAATATCCTTTACAGTCAGTAAACCCTTCAAATTATTTGAATTATCTACCAACGGTAGTTTTTCTATCCGATTATCAGCGAGTATTTTTAGAGCTTCTTCGAATGATGTGTCGTACGGCGCGGTGATCAGATTCTCACCTGATGTCATCACCTCCGAAATAACGATAGATTTATCTTCCACATTCCATAAATCTCTATAGGTCACAATCCCCCGGACCTGACCATCTTCCACAACCGGGAATCCGGAAATACCTTTTGATTTGATAAGCTTTAAGGCGTCGCCCACGGTCTTTGACGATTCTATCGTCACCGGATCTTTTATAATCGTGCTCTCGGCTCTTTTGACTTTATCAACTTCGATGACCTGTTCTTCAATGCTCTGATTGCGGTGAAGTATCCCGATACCACCCAATTTAGCCATCTGAATTGCCATATCAGCGCCAGTTACAGTATCCATTGCCGCAGATACAAGCGGAAGAGATAGAGTGAGATTACGTGTTATCTTTGATTTAAGATCTACTTCTCTTGGGAGAACTTCGGAATGGGCGGGAACGAGCAACACGTCATCAAATGTTAATGCTTCAAATATTATTTTCTCTGTCAATTTTATTTTCTCTATTTGCAAGTTCCGCTACATTGCTTCTAACTCAGTATCATACAAACCGCATCATATAGCCAGCATGCCGGATTAAGCGCTAAATATAATCATTGTGCCTTGATTATACAGCATTAATTTATTTCATTCCTACTATTTTTATTCGACAATTTTATTACGACGCCCCCTAATGCAACTATTGCTATAAGATTCGGTATTGCCATCATACCGTTGAGAATATCACCCAATGACCATATCACTTCAGCCTCTTTCATAGTTCCAAATAACATAAAAATACAAAACGCCCAACGAAACGGCATTTTGATGCCGTTCCCGAAAAGATAAACAAAACATTGTTCGCCGTAATATGGCCAGGTTATCAAGGTCGAAAAACCGAATAAAAGAGACGACAGCGCTACAATCCATGCGCCTGTATAACCAAGCGCCGATTCAAAGGAAGTTGCCGCCAAAACAGTGCTTGTGCCGCTTGAAGTCCAATTTGCGGCGGAGAGAATTACCAAAGCGGTTAGAGTATTAATAACTAATGTATCAACTAATACACCAATCATACTCACTTTTCCCTGCTCCGAGGGAGATTGGCCAATCGCCGCTCCATGAACAATTGGAGCGCTTCCGGTTCCTGCTTCATTCGAATATATTCCTCTTGCAACTCCGAATCTCATTGCCATCATAACCGATGCGCCTGCAAATCCGCCTCCCGCACTCTTTGCGTTGAACGCCGAATGAACTATATCCATCAAGATTGAGGGTATTTCGTTAATTCTCAATGAGATCACAATCACGGCGGAAAGAAGGTACGCTATAACCATGAACGGAACTAATTTTGAGGAAACTCTGGCAATACTATCCACACCCCTGATTATAACCAACCAGGTTAGAATAGCTATGACCATTCCGGTGGCGAGCATCGGAACGTCAAATAATTTGTTTACTACCAGACTCATAGAATTCACTTGAATCGTCGTTGTGCCGAAGAGTGTTTTTATTCCCATAAAAAATGCGAAAGTGGCTGCTAACCAGCCCCAACCTAACCCATGCTTAATGTAATACATCGGACCTGACAAGATTGTTCCATCCTCATTTACCTGTCGGTATTTTACTCCGAGAGCCGATTCGGCATAGGAGCTCGCCATACCGAATATTGCTGAAATCCACATCCAGAAAACGGCTCCCGGACCACCTATCGCTATCGCTGTGGCTACACCGGCAATATTACCGTTTCCAATCGCTCCTCCCAACATTATCATCAATGCGTCATATGAATTAAAATCACCTTTACCATTGCCTGTTGTTGGGTCTTGTACCTTTTGCTTAAAGGAGTACTTCAGGGCTGACTTAATTCCGGTCAGCTGGATAAATTTTAATCGAAGAGTGAAATATACTCCTATTCCTATCAACAATAAGAGCATATGGGGACCCCATACTACATTTCCTATCAGTATTATCAGTCTATCCACTGAATCGGCAACCTATTTTATTTCATAGAATCACTGTTTAAATCCGCGTACCCATTCCATCGCCTCTTCCTTCGAGTTCAGAATTTTTACTCCGGTAGGTAGAGATTTTAAAAACGATTTTCCATATTGTTTTTGAGAAAGCCTGTTATCAAGAAGAATTACGATTCCCTTATCTGTTTTTGAGCGTATCAGCCGGCCAAATCCTTGTCGGAATTTGATGATCGCTTCCGGCAAGGAATAATTCATAAACGCATTTTTCCCTTCCTTTTTCAAACTATCCTCGATAGCCAGGACTATAGGTTCGGTTGGTACGGCAAAAGGGAGTTTGGTAATTACCAACAATTCAAGAGCGCTGCCAGGAACATCTATCCCCTCCCAGAAGGATTCTGTACCGAGCAATAAACTTCCCCTCTCATTCTTAAGTTTTTCCTGAAGAGAATAACGCGAGCCGTCCTTCTTTTGACCAAGTAAAGATAAGCCCAACTTCTTATATAACGGTTCAAGTTTTTCATAAAACCGGTTCATCATATTGTATGATGTAAAGAGAATCAGACCACCCAATTGAAGTTTTTCACTAATCGACGAAATTAGGTCTATAGCGTTTTCATTGAAAGTTTCCGCATTAGGCGGAGGTAAAAAATTCATGATGCCGATAATAGATTGCTCATCATAATTAAAAGGAGAGCCGACTTCTAAAGTAACCAATCGTTCATGCTCGTCTCTCCCAATTCCAGTCCTCTCAAGAAAATATGAAAAATCTCCGGCTGTTGTCAGAGTGGCTGAGGTAAACACGGCGCTTCTGAGTCCCGAATAAAGAACTTCATTTAGTTTATCAGCCATATTCAAAGGAACTGAATGAAGTCGTACATCTATACTATCGGCTTTCGAAGGAAGCTCCACCCAATAAACATGGTCTTCGTTAGATGGATCGAATAATTCTTCGCTGAGCGTGATCATTTTTCCAAGAGATTCATAAGCCAGTAGAATTTCTACCGATAATTCTTCCGCTGTTTTGTTGTCAAAAGAGAGATCCCTTGCCATTTCAAGAAACTCTTTAACAGATTCCTTCAGCGAATACAGTGTTGTTAGAAGATCGTTTATTCGCTCGGAAACATTTTCAAAAAAGGCTGTTCCCGCTTTATATCTGATTTTGGAAACATAATTTGTCCTAACTTCCGGAACCCACTCAGGCGATTTATTAAGGTCAGAAAAGAGCTCGAGTGATTTCGCATCAGCTAATTCAGAATTTACAATGATCCTGTTCAAAACACTTAACAGCGTGTCCGAATTTGCTATAGAATCCAACTGTGGAATAATTCGAGCTAATTTATCCGCTACGCCTCCAGCCACACTATCTTTATCATGAAGCGCGGTGAGAACGTTTTTTATCTTCCAGACGGATAGTTCCTCGCCTAAAAATTGCCACGCGTCTTTTTCAAGATTATGCGCTTCGTCTACAACTAAATTCTGGTAATCATTGAGAACTTGATTATTTGATACCGCATCCGATAGCAGTAAAGAATGATTTACTACTAATACGTCCGCGGTGCCCGATGCCTCTCTCACCTTGCCAAGATAGCAACCGTTGTATTGTTTACATCTCATTCTGTTACACTTCCCCGAATCCGCTGAAAGTTTGCCCCATAACAAGAATGACCTATTACGATTGAAGCCGTGATTCTCTTCAATATCCCCCGTTTTCGTGTGTTTTATCCAGGTTATAATCGGAGCAAAATTGACTCTTTCAGAGGCTGTCATATAATCGGCGGAATCTGAAAGAAGTTGATGATATCTTGTCAAGCAAATATAATTATTTCGTCCCTTTAGCAAGACTGCCTTAAACGGAATTTTCAAAGATTTGTATAAAAAGGGTATATCTTTGTTGAACAGTTGATCTTGAAGATTTTTCGTTCGTGTGGATATGACTACTCTCTGAGCTCCCGACCGATTTTCATGCGCCCACATTATCGCTGGTACTAAATAACCGAGCGTTTTCCCGACTCCTGTTCCCGCCTCAATTGCGAGAAATTTTTCTGAATTGAATGCTTCAGCCACCGCAAAAGCCATATTCTCTTGTTGAGGTCTTTCTTCATAACCCTTGAGATTGCGGGATAAAACGCCACCTACTTCAAATTTTGCTTTAACCTCCTTCGGGTCAATTAGATTGAGTTTGGGAGCTGCTTCGAATTGTACAGGCATCGACTTGCCTATTACATTATCTCCAAGAATATCTTTATGATTTGGTAACAGCTCACTGCCTTCTTTTATTTCATGGTTTTCAATTGATTTGCTTAGTTGCTCAAATAATTTGACCGCGGAGTTATTTGTACCCTGAAATAATTTTGCCAAGGAGCTTAGCGTTTGATAGCTTGACTCATACATTCTGTCAATAATTTTTAGGAAAAGTAATCCCGATCTCTCCGCGTCCGAAGACGCTCTATGCGCATCGGTGGGATCTAGCTTAAAATAATCAGCCAAGGTAACTAATTTATGATTTGTCACCCACCAGAAAAATATCCTTGAAAGTAAAGAGCTGTCATATACGTCGTTCTTAAAATACGCATCCGGTTTTCTTGCAGATGATGAAGCAGTTGCGTTTATCTTAGCGCCCCATACTCTCAGAAATCCCATGTCGAAAGGAGAATTATGCGCAACCAAAGGATAATTCCCGCAATATTCTATGAATTCGGGTAGGATCTCCTCGATTTCGGGAGCATCTTTTACATCATCATTTGAGATGCCGGTAAGGTCCGTTATGAACTTTGGTATCCTTATAGAGGGCAATACGAGTGAATTAAATCTTTCTTGAGGTTCACCATCAACAAATTTTGTGGCGCCAATTTCAATTATATACTCTTTGGAAGAGTCCAACCCTGTAGTCTCAAGATCAAGCGCTATGAATTCCTTAAGACCTAATCTATTAAGAGAAGATGTATCAGGCATAGTTACCCAAAAGAACCGTAGAAATCATTATTGTAAAATATCTTGTTATAGAAGGTTTTATGTAGAGGATGCTCAAACTGAAGCAAAAGCCCTAACAACATCAAAAAGAAGTTTTGGATGCTTCATCAGCGCGGTCTTGAATACCCTGCCTAATGTTCTCTTAGATTGCGGAAGAGAGCTGATGATCTCGGCCGTTCTATTCAAGTCATCATCGGTTAATTTGCCAACGGCAGATTTTATCTTGTACATCCTTTCATAGCTTTTTCCGAGAAGTTTATGCCATTGTTTTTCATATTTCGTAAGAAACTTATACGAATAATCTCCCGCGCGAATCGCCTCAGCAGCCCTTGTACCCGCCAAACGACCCCCTTGCATACCTGATACGATACCACCTCCTGATACAGGATTTACCATATGAGCCGCATCCCCCGCAAGCATGATGTTATCAGCCGCAATTTTCGGGAGAGTATGAGCGCATGGAACTCCGCCAACAACTGTCGTGAGGATTGACGCTTCAGGATAGTTTTTTTCCATAAAATTATCGAGATATTTCCGCGCGGACTTACTCTTATTATGATTACCTGCGACTCCTAATCCAATATTAGCGTATTTATCGCCTTTGGGAAACACCCATAAATATCCTCCCGGTGCGACTTCGGAACCCAAATAAAAATCAAGACGATTCGGTTTGCAATCAACGTTGCCGACAGATATTTGAATAGCCGATTCCATATCCTTTAACTTTATAGTTGTTTTGAGACCAGCCCATCTTCCGACTCTAGATTCCACTCCATCGGCGGCGATAATAATCTTGCTTCTGAATTCAACTTTCTCATTTAAATATTTGATTTTTACTCCCTTGACACTGTCACCCTCTTTCACAAGGTCGTATACATAAGCCTTCGTCATGATGGTAGCGCCTGCATTGCCTGCCATCAATGCTAACTCATAATCAAAGATTCTACGGTCCAGAACATATCCACCGTCAGAAAGACCCTCTATATCTACGCTAAGACCGGCAGGAGATACAAGTCTAAACGAATTTATTTTAGAAGCTATCCATTTATCATTTGGTTCTATAAATCTTGCAAGACCTTCTGCTCCAACCGCTTCTCCGCAACGGACAGGCATACCGATATCTCTGTCCTTTTCAAGCATAAGAACTGATGCTCCGCCTTCTGCTGCGAATTTTGCTGCCGTACTGCCCGCGGGGCCTCCTCCTACCACAATCAGATCATATTCGTCTTTCATGCGGAAGCCATTTCTTTTTCTACTGTGTGCAGAACTTCTATTGGACATATCCAAACGCAAAGATCGCAATCTATGCATCTATCATGCAGAATATCAATTTGAGCTTCAAATAACTCGATTGCGTCTACGGGACAAACAGCAACGCACGTTCCACAAAAATCACATTTATTTTCTTCTACTATTATCATTTTTAAAATCCTAACAGATCTTTATTTTAATATTATGACTGAACAGAATATACTGCTAATATGAAATATATTCAATCAGGAAGAGAAGTTTTACTTAAACACCTTAACTTTCGAAACTCTGTTTATTGGTCATCTTATCTACTTTTATCGGATAATCTCCGCTAAAACATGCCGTACAGAAATTTGAGTGATCCATTCCTGTTGCATCAAGCATTCCTTTTAGAGAGAGATAATGGAGTGAATCCACATCGAGATATTCTTTAATTTCTTCAACACTCATATTATTCGCTATAAGTTCATCGGAGGTAGGAAAATCCATTCCATAAAAACAGGGGTGTTTTATGGGAGGACTTGATACTCTGACATGGACTTCCTTACATCCGGCTTTTTTGAGTAATCTCGTAAGTTTTTTCAGTGTTGTGCCTCTAACTATAGAATCCTCTACTACTATAACTTTCTTGTCTTTTAATACGCCCCCTACGGGATTGAACTTAATCTTTACGCTGAAATCCCGCTGAGACTGTCTCGGATTGATGAATGTCCTCCCAACATAATGATTCCTGATCAACCCGATTTCAAATTTTTTGCCTGATTGAGAAGAATATCCCAATGCAGCCGTATTACTGCTGTCAGGAACTGAAATAACTATATCAGCATCCTCGATATCTGCTTCATCGGCAAGATTATTACCTAACTTTCTCCGTGTCTTATCAACGAACTCACCGAAAACCCGGCTATCGGGACGGGAAAAATACACATACTCAAATATACAATATTTCGGAGTGCTCTCACCCTTGTGTGAGTGCAGACCGTCCTCGTCAATTACGATTATCTCACCCGGCTCAACATCCCTAAGATATTCCGCCTCGACGAGATCTAAGGCACAAGATTCGGAAGCGAAGATATAATTATCGCCTAATTTGCCGACACATAAAGGTCTGAATCCGTAGGAATCCCTGAATGCGATCAGCTTATCCCCTGTCATTATAACAATGGAATATGCGCCTTTAACAAAAGAGAGGGCGTCTCTAATTTTATCTTCAATCGAATCTTCTTTACTCCGAGCGATAAGGTGAACCAGGAGCTCGGTATCGGTAGTAGTCTGAAAGATAGTTCCTTCCTTCATCAGTTTTTTTCTTAACGAAGTAGTATTTACAAGATTGCCATTATGAGATATTGCTATTTGATAGTCGAGCAAATTAAAAACAAGCGGTTGAATATTCGCAATTTTGGAAGCGCCCGTAGTTGAATACCTGTTATGCCCGATTGCAATATGACCCTTCAATTGCTCGAGAGTTTCGGCGTTCGAAAAAATGTCAGCCACCAATCCCATTCCGAGATGCTTATAGGATTTTTTGCCGTCTGTGGAGACAATCCCTGACGATTCCTGCCCTCTATGCTGGAGAGCAAATAATCCGTGATAAGTTATTGTCGAAGCTTCCGGGTGTCCGTAAATTCCGAATACTCCGCACTTTTCGTTTATACTGCTTTTACGATTCATTAGAATCCTCTTTCTGTAACCGTATGTGATTAGAATATATCCATCCTTTACCGCCTTGATATACCTCAACTCTATAGACACCCGGTTCCTTAACGATTCTTGAAGCGGAGTCGCCGCTAACCCTTCCACCTCGTTTTCCGTTATATACAAATCTGATTACCGCATCGGCGGGTAGAATTACCTGAAGATTCACTCCCTCCTCAGGTATCTCTACTGTTTGACCCATGTTATATCTCTTTCCATCCGCTTCAGCCCAAAATCTAAATCCCCGGGCATCACCCAACTTGTAATTGCTGATAAAACACCTTGCGCTCCTTATAGCATTGATAAACCTGTTCTTACTGTCAATTACATGATCCCCTGGATTTAACGGTTCATAAAAAAGCAGATGAGTCCTTATTGTTTTAAACAGAACTTTATAAGGGAATACCTTAACTTTAATTCCTATTGACAGTTTATGGATATATTGATGCGCATCTACGCCACCTATGCCGCTGACGCGTCTCTGTATGTTCAGTTCATCCCATTTCTCTAATATTCTGTCAGTTGGAGTGATCAATGAAGACCTTGGATGCAGCCATCGCCACACTTTATTCCATTTAGTAAGTCCTTCCATCCAGTGGGACATCTGGTTCCATATTTCTATAGAATCGAATCCATCAAGTTCCCAGTGCGTCCAGGGATAAGGTGGATATGAAACAAGGTGACTACGGATTTCATCCGGATGGGCAATAATTCCTAATGCGCCCTTTTTCGCAGCGGTGTCTACATATTCATCAACTAAATAATCTTTGGGCATCACCTTATCAATATCAAATATCATGTAATGATTTTCATCATTCGTGTCATTGTGTTCATAACCGAATAGCGATAATAATCCGTCATTCCACCCTTCGTAGCCGTCCTCAATTGGTTTCAAAGTAAAATGATCCGTGAACATCAAGTAGTCGAGTCCCACAGAATTTCCTGCATCGATGACTTCTTCGATCCTTCCCGAACCATCTGAATAGACCGAATGCATGTGAATGCAGCCTACTTTTTCGTGAAGTTCATTCATCTGAGATTATTCGCTATGAACCATCCCGCTGCAATACCCACCATATCAACAGCCAAATCCTTCATGCTAAAATGGTTACCCTCTTCTCCTCTATCCTTAATTTCTTTCCCGAGTCCAACTAAAATTGAGAATGGAATGCTTACTGATAGTGAAGTTGTATTCGAAAAACCAAAAGGTTTTTTCATATAATAATAGGTACTTGTTGTAAGGATCAGGCTAACAGAAAAATGTTTCAACTTGTCTATACCAGTCCAAGCATCCACTTTTTTAAATTCGCTCGCTGAAGTTATTCTAAGATATAAATTCGGTTTCGATTTAGAAAAAGATGCCGAATCGGCCCATAATTCCAAGCTCATGTACAGGATGAAAAATGAAATCAATCCTAAGTTTTTGATAGTCTTGATCTACTGAAACTCCTTTCCAAGTAACACGGCTAATATAATAACTCCTACGGCAACCGGGGCAAAATATTTTATGAGCACATTCCAGACGTTATACTTAAAATATGATCTCCCTCCGGTTGACAGTTCCTCTTCCTTTAGTGATTTCGACAGTATCCATCCGGTAAATACTGCTATGAAAAATCCTCCCACAGGTAATAAATAGTTTGACGCGAGATAATCAAACGTATTGAAAAATCCCGCTGTAGTCGGTCTGCCCCAAATATTAAAATTAGATAACCAGCCCACAGCGCCATTTGATAACGCCGAGAATGTTCCAAAAACAAATATGGCGCCGCCTGTGATCAAGGTAGATTTTTTCCTATTCCAATTCAGTTCGTCTATGAAATAGGATGCCACGACTTCCAATAGTGAAATAGCTGATGTTAAGGCAGCAAATGCAACGAGAGTAAAGAATAGAATTGAAAAATATGTTCCGCCCGGCATTTGCATAAATACGACAGGAAGCGTGGTAAATAAGATTCCCGCGCTTTTTGTCGGCACAAGATCAAATGTAAAAATAATCGGAAATATTATCAAGCACGCTAAAATCGCGATTGCTGTGTCAAGCAGCGAAACAGTGAGCGCCGCATTCGGAATAGATTCATTCTTATGCATATAAGAACCGTATGTCATCATTGCGCCCATTCCAAGGCTTAGCGAGAAAAACGCGTGTCCAAGCGCCTCAAGAAATCCCGCTCCCGAAAGTTCAGAGAAATTGGGACGGAATAAAAATGTTATCGCTCTTCCCGCGCCCTCCGTGCTTAACGACACGGCTACAAGTATCAATATTATCACAAATAGGATTGGCATAAGTAATCGAGCAGCCCGCTCAAGACCTCCTTTTACCCCTCCGATGACAACAAACATTGTTATTCCCATAAAGATAGCATGCCAAAAGACCTGCCTAAACGGGTCAGACACAAAAGTTACAAATTGCTGCGTCACTTGATCATGTGATTGATCTATGAAAGCGCCGGAAATTGATTTTACCACATATTCAAGCGTCCACCCGGCAACCACACTATAATATGAAAGTATAATAAAGCCGGTTGAAACTCCTAACCAACCGAGCCATGTCCATTTTTTCCCTCCTAACTTTTTCATCGCGCCCACCGGGCTAAGTTGAGTTTTCCTGCCTATAACTATCTCGGCTATCATAATTGGCACGCCGATAGCAAGAATTGCCATGAGGTAGGTCAGCACAAATGCGCCTCCATCATTCGTATACGTCATATACGGGAACTTCCATAAATTTCCCAATCCAATAGCTGAACCTGCCGCTGCGAGTATAAAACCTATCTTGGACCCCCATTTCTCTCTACCATTGTCAGTTGAATTCATTACCCTTCCTATTGTTAAAATGTTAAACGCAGCTGCAATTGTAAAGAACGTAATCTATCATCCGGTTTTAATCCGACTGATAAATCTTTGTCGCTATTAAGTCCATATAAATGAGCATCAACATATGCGTCACCCAGCGCTAACAAATAACCTGCGCCAAACAACCAAGCCCACCCGTTTCGCAGATTTTCCTTCGTTTCTATTTGATCCTCGGTAGCATTCAGGCTTTTATCATTTTTTAATTTGTTAACGTCTTTGTCAATGGCGGAATATCGGTATACAAAATACGATTCCCCTCCTAAATAAACGAGAGCTTTAATGTATTTGTTATTATAAACCTGACCCCAGCCCGGCAAAATAGCTGAACGTATCATCGCGCCCATCGGAGATTTGGATTTTATCAACTTCGATTCAGCTTTCTTCGATTGATAAAGATACGATTTATCATTGTGCTGAGCCTTAACGTATGACGGAAATAATAAAATAAAACATGTTAAAAGAAAAACCGTAAATCTCATTGCGCGGAATTCCCAACGACCTTCAAAGCAGATTTAAGAATAGACGCTTCTACCTTATGCGCATTCAACGTAATCACCTCACCGTCCACATGAACAGGCATTGGGAATTCACTCTCAATTATGATTGATTCTCCTTTAATAGTTTCTACTTCTTTCAATTTGTTAAGATTCCCGGTTAAGGCTTTGTTCAAGTTCAGTAATAATTTCATATAACTTATATTGCGAATAATTGTCACATCGAATAAACCGTCATTATTTTTAGCATCCGGAGCCACTATAAAACCGCCGCCTTCGCTTTTTGAGTTGCATATTGATATCATAAATATCTTCTCTTCGACGAGTCTTCCATTCAGACTTATTTTAAGAGGAATAGATTGATACCTCAAAGCTGTTTTCACCACACCCCAAATGTAAACTGACATACCCTTTAAGTATTTTATGCTCTTCACAACCTCGCTGACTGTTCCATTAAACCCCACTCCAGCTGTGTTTAGACTGATTCTGTCATTTACCTTTATAACATCTATCAGATGAACCTTATCCGATAAAATAATATCAACAGCATCGCTGATTTTCGCCGGGATTCCAATTTCATTAGCAAAATCATTCCCGGAACCGAGCGGAATTACTCCAAAAATCGCATCACTGCCGACCAATCCTTCCCCAACCTCGTTCACCGTACCGTCACCTCCGAGCGCTATTACCTTTTGAAATTTTGTTGATGCCTCTCTCGAAATATCCACAGCGTGACGGGGATTGGTAGAGTATTCGTATTCAAAATCCGCTCCTCGCTCTTCAAATTCCTTTATGACTTTCACGCTTAACTTAGAGGCTTTCCCTCTTCCGGCGGCAGGATTGATAATTAATTTAATACTCAAATATAATCCCTATTCTACTTCGGCAATACATTCGATTTCAATGTCTGTATTGAGTGGCAATTTCGATACCTGAACCGCTGCTCTCGCGGGAGGCTCAGAAGGGAAAAATTCTTGATACACTTCATTCACTTCGGCAAAATTAGACAAGTCGGTCAAAAAAACATTTGTTTTTACGACCCTATCCATCTTGGTTCCGGAGGCTTCAATTATATTTTTCAGATTATTTAATACCTGCCTAACTCTCTCCTTAAAATTCCCCGTAACTAATTCGCCGTTATCAGGGTTTATCGGCACCTGCCCTGAAACGAATAGAAGATTCCCTACTTTCACCGCCTGACTGTAAGCACCTAACGGTTGAGGAGCGTTATTTGTATGTACTATTTGTTTGGTCATTTTTTTCCGTTATTTCATTTTATGGATGATATTTCGTTGGTTTTGAAAAACTTTTCAATACTTTTTTCAACAGAAATATGATAGACTAAGTAAGAGTTGAATTTAAAGATATGTACATCAGAATCATGATATATCCGATTTTGTTACTATTAATAATGGCCGGCTTACTTTTCCTGTCAGTGTATAAATTGATTTTATACCATATATACGTATAATGTCAAATTCTTTTTACTACTAACTCCAAAAAGATGACTATCCAAATCTATAATTGTTAAAACCCTGCCTTGAAGTCCTATCCTCAAAATGATATATTTACGTAGCCATGATACCACACTATAAAACAACACGATGATGTATCGAAAATCACAGTTGAAATTATTCAGTGATCAAGATAGCGCTGAAAGAAATTTGCTGTCGATATCCAAAATTCTCGATACACCTATTGATGAACTGAATATTGAGAAAATGTTCCGTCATAACCCTGATGCCGACCAGGCGCTGAACATTCTTGAGCGTTATGTCAAAGTTTACAAAGATGAATTTACCGGTAAGATAACTTCATCAATCCCATATATAAAAGATTTGGTCAGACTGTTCGGTCATAGCGAATATTATTCCGATGTACTACTTCGCAGAAACGATATTCATAAACGACTATTTTCTGAAAACGGCATCGAGACTTCCTTTTCTGTACGCGGTAAAAATAAGTATTTTATTTATACCACAGAAAACAGTTTAGAAAAGGCGTTACATGAACTGCGATTATATAAGGAAGAATCTTTCTTTAAAATAGGTATGCGTAATATTACAGGAAAGGTGAACCTTGAAAATACGATACGAGACCTATCTTTATTAGCAGATTTTGTAATTCAAAATGTTCTGCATCTCGCTAAGCTATCCTTGAAAGATAAATATAAAATAGAGGAAGACAGCTTCTGTATTATAAGCGTCGGGAAACTCGGCGGAATGGAGTTGAATTATAGTTCTGACGTTGACCTTCTTTATATATTTAACAATAATGAAACAAATCATAACGCACAAAATTCGCAAGACTCTTTTGCCTACTATTCAGATTTAGCAAGCAGGGTCACCAAGACATTAAGCGATAACGATGGTCTTCTGCAAATGTATCGTGTGGATTTACGCTTGCGTCCGAATGGAGAAGCAGGACCAATTGTTAGAGACGTAGCAGGATATATACGGTACTATGAACGAAGTGGACAGACATGGGAAAGACAAATGCTAATTAAAGCGCGAGTATGCGCAGGAAATAGTAATACAGGCGATACTTTCTTAGAGAGAATCAGACCATGGGTTTATTCTCAGGTGCACGAGATATCCTATATAAAAGAGATTTATCATGTTAAAATGAGGAGTGAACAAAAATTTCTTGATAGCGTGAATATCAAACTAAGCCCCGGCGGTATTCGGGATATAGAAACTATCTGTCAGACTCTCCAACATCTTTATGGTGGCGGTGACTCAAGGTTGAGAGGATTGGGTACTTTAAAATCTATTAAGCTCCTGACTAACAACGGCAAACTCACATCTATTGAGTCGGATACTTTAATAAAAGCTTACGTATTCTTTCGAAACGTCGAACATGCCCTTCAGTATCCCCTGAATAGGCAAAATCATACTTTACCTTCCCAGGAGTCCAAATTAGTAGTCCTTTCACGAAAATTGAATTTTAAAGAGTATAAAGATTTTACTGAAGAATTAGAAAAGTATCTTAAAGGGATAAGAAATATTTTTGAAGATCTCTTCAGAACTGAAGTTAAGGATATAAGAACCGAACTGATATTCGATGCAAATTATGTCGTTAAAGACCAATTAAAAGTGATGAAAGAATTGGGTTTCAATGAGTTAGAAAGTTCACTTAAGAATATACAATATCTATTTGAAGGGCATCCGCCGGACAAATTTCCAGAATCTACAAAGTCAAAATTTATGAATATTTGGAATCTGGTATATCACGGTATCAATAAAACTGCCGATATGGATATTACGTTGAACAATTTAGAAAAAATTATTCACTCGTACAATTCACCCGCTATAATCTATGATCTGTTCGCTCAGCAACCTGATTTTCTTAAATTAATGATTCTTTTAGCTGGTAATTCCACAAGAATGGCAGACCTCCTGTCTATTCATCCTGAACTATTTGACACAATAATACAGCCTGAAGGAGATTTCGATTTAGATTCTCTCAAAAATTACTTTAACTCTATCCTTATCACGGCTGATAATTCGGGTGATACAAATAAAAAGTCATATGTTTTCGTGCAAAAGAGAATGATGAGTATATATCTATGGCAATTCCTGGGAAACAAGCCAATTTCACACGTTCAAAAATTACTGACCGACAGCGCCGATATAGTCGTTAAAGAGATAGTTGAACAACTTTACTTTACCAATGGATTAAACATACCGTTAACGTTACTCGCCTTAGGTAAATTTGGAAGTGGCGAGATGGGATTTCATAGCGATGTTGACCTACTTTTTCTACTGACACCGACATCCGATAACCAATATAACTCAAAAGATATGGATACGGCTTCTAAATTTATACACTTGTTCAACAAAAAAATATCTGATCAAAAAAGCTCGATACCGTTGTATATCACCGATTACAAAATTCGCCCGGAGGGTAAGAATTCGCCTCTAATCAGTACTTTAGATGATTTTAATGAATACCTGATAAATAGAGCTTTACAGTGGGAAATAACTGCTTTAACGAAAATTCGCGCAATATGGAGTAGCCGGAATTCATTACCGAATGTTGAAAACGACATCAGAAATATAATTTTTAATAAGGGTCTCAAGAAGGACGACCTTAAGGATTTCATTAGGATAATAGACAAAACGCGCAAAGAGAAACTGACTTCGGATGAATTCAACTTAAAGTGGTCTAAAGGCGGTACTGCTGATATTGAGCATATATGTCAACTATATCAGTTACGGTTTTCAAACGAAATTCACACGTTGAATGATAAACGATCTACATTATCTATAATAAAACTGCTTTACGAAAATGATCTTCTTAGTTCATCTGAAGTGAAGATATTGACAGAATCATATAATTTTTACCGAACACTCGAACAGCATCTGTTCATGTCCGCGAATATTGAAAACTATACTCTACCAAAAGATCGGGTCAAAAAAAACTACATTGCGGGAATAATGGGTAAGAGCAGCGCGAAGGAGATTGATGATCTGATCTCCATTATAAGTGATTCGGTGAAATCGATCATAAGCGATTTATATATTAATCTTAAACGGTCCCTCTGAAAAATGAATTGTTGACCTCATTTGTAATTGATTTCCTGACGTCTTCCTTCGATATATTTACTCCGATTTTCTTCTTCATATTGTCTAATACATAAAAAGAATCTATTAAACCGTCTTCCTTGGTTGATATCTTTGCTGAGGAGATTACTACATCACATTTTGATAGCGCTCGAGTAATTGAATGTAATAACCCTAATATATCACTGCCCGTTATATCAATTATAGAAAAATCCTTAGATTCATCGAATTCAATACGAATCGGAATATCTAACGCAACTTTATACTTCCATTTCCACCGTCGTTTATGACGTTCAAATAAATCTTTTAGTTCAATTTCACTTTTTAGGACTTTCAAAATATCACCCTTTAATTCATTGATAGTTTCTGTGGAGAGAGGCTTCCGTTCTTTGGAGCTTACCACATGGAAATTATCTATAGCGATACCGTCTGTCCGAGTATAAATTTTTGCTTCAAATATACTTACATTATTTACGGCGAATACGGCACAGATATCCGACAATAAGAATTTTCTATCTCCGGTTATTATAGTCACTTCACTAAAGTTGTAAAGGCTTTTGCATTTTACGGACACAATTTCCGTTTTTATTTTTTCTGCGATTGAAATGTGATCGGAAATTTGACGGCTATCGAATTCATGCTGGTACGAGATCGGAAGCATAGCTAAAGAGGATTTCACTTGTTTTTCACTATGCGATTCTCTGAGATCTTCTAATAAATCGGTATTTTCAAGATTCTTATCTTTACGGTAATAACCATTCATATAATCAGCGGCATTCTTATATAAATTGCTGAGCAACATCCTTTTCCATTCAGACCACACAGTGGGATTTACGGAATAAAGATCAGCGTAAGTAAGCAGATAAAGAGCGTTAAGCGTCTTCACATCTTTGATTTTCATGCAAAATAATTCTATCGTTTCTAAAAGGGATATATCTCTCCTGAATGCGGTTTGTTCCATTACAAGATGATTTAAGATCAGTCTTTCAACCAAATCGATATCCCCCTCGTATCCCAATTTTTCAAGTATTCGGCGCGCTTCCTCCGCTCCGTCGAGAACGTGTTGAGCTTCCGTGGTTTCTCGAGGCTTTGCTATATCGTGAAAAAGTAATGACAGGAGGAGCTCATTTTTGCCTTTAACCATTCGCAGCACTTCCTTCAGTTCTCCAATACCGTCGGAAGAATCCAACCTTTCGATTACTTCCAAGGCTTTCATGGTATGCTCATCGGTTGTATAGAAGTGATACCTGCTTTTCGGAGCATGACAGTACATATCATCCAATTCGGGGATAATAATTTTCAATATTCCTGTCTCGAAAAGATGCCTCAGAGTCTGAGATAAATTCATCGGGTCATCAAATAATTTGAAGAGTACTTTACCAACATCTTTTTTTTCTTTTGCTGACACGGTAAAATCTAAATAATGTTGATCTATCTGATAGAGTAACGCGGATGATATTCGGCAGTTATTCTCTTTAGAATAACGGAATAGTTTCATGATCTTGTTCAAGCTATAATCTATCTGTTCTCCATTATTAGTCTCTATATATAGCCTGCTTCCATCTGAGGATATTCCGCTTTGTACCTTTTTAGGCTTAACAGCCGTGCGACTTAGATTGAGGAGGGAATCTCCTAACACCTCCTCGGAATGCTGTAACGCGCGGGAAATATTTCTTACAGACCTGTAATAGTTTCGTAGAAATTGGGGGACGCTTTCATTATTCTTATTCATTATCAAATTAATTGCAACTTGATCTCTAATATCAAATGTGAGGAAATCGTTTTTTTCTTCTCTTAAATAATGCATCTCATGTCGAATTCTTAATATCAGGTCATTAGCGTTTATTAGCCTTTGAGTCAATCCGGGATGCCATTTTTCTCTCTCAGAAATTAAATTCAAATATTTATCTACCCTCGAATAAACATTATTATCATCAGACGGAATCAAGAGTTTCAGGCTCATATTGATCCAGATTAGGGAATGAACGTCCCTGAGACCACCGGCGCTTTCTTTGATATTAGGTTCAAGCATTCTGCTTGTTGTCCCGAACCGCTCATGTCTTCTCTTCGTTTCTTCAAGTTTTGCGTTGAATAAATTTTCCAGTCCTGTCGGCAAAATATCTGCGGCAAGAGAAGTGATTAGTCTTTCGCTTAAAATTTTATCGGGGTGGATAATCCGCATATCTAAGAGAGAAGAAAGAAAATCTAAATCCGTCTCAGATTTTGATTTCACTTCTTTCAATGTTAGATAGGTATGCGATACGGACCAGCCTAAATCCCAGAGTGACCGAACCATTTCTGATACTTTGGATTCATTACTCTCTCCATTTTCATCATAGACGGTAAGCAGGTCCAGGTCGGAATAGGGCGAGAGCTGGCATCTTCCGTAACCCCCTACCGCGGCAATTACCACCCCGGTTAGTTGTAACTTTGATAGAACACTGTTAATGCAAGAATCGGCCAGATTTGTCAAACTGATTGACGTATCCCTTCCGGCGCTTCCTTTTCGGTGAGATTCTTTGATTCCCTCCCTCCGAGCGGAGACGATCTCAGGAGTATATATTTGACTGTTATTCATAACTGTTAAAAAATCTCATTCCCTGCTGATATGTGAAGATAAAGAGGGAATATATATGTCAGCGCCGGTTATTTTAATATTAGAGATTCAGGTAGATCTAAAAACGGAAAACCCTTTTCTTTATCAAGTCTATTCAATTTAATTTTAGAATCAATTATAGAAAACTCACCTGTTGCGGAAATCACGCCTTCAAATAAATGACCGCCACGCGTTTCCATATTCATGTTAGATAGTACCACGTGTAAATGCGCAACAGGAGTCTCTGCTGTATAAGATAGATTGCCGACGCATGAAAGTAATTCAGCGGCTTCATCGTAATCCTTTCGGAGATACTCATTTTCGGAAAGATTATAATATCCCAATGAGTAAGAAGACAAGGCTCCTATCCCAATTACACTCCCCCCCTTGATACCTATTTCCTTCATAAAAGAAGTAAGTGAAGAGTGAATTTCCTCACCTGTTTCAAGTCGCAGTTGATAACCGAATGCTGTGGATTGATATTCCATTTATTTTCCTACCTTATCCCAGGTGAGCCTTAATTCTCTTACCGCCTTTGCCTCGTCAAGACGTCTGACAGGAGTATTAAACGGCGCATCAGTCAGAAGAGCCGGATTCTCACTGATTTCATCATCTATTTTTTCAAGTATTGCTGAAAAATTTTCCAGTGAATCCTTAGATTCTGATTCTGTCGGTTCAATCATCATCGCTTCTTTAACAATTAAAGGAAAGTAAACTGTCGGGGCGTGAACTCCGAAATCCAATAATCTTTTGACTATATCTCCGGCCTTGGCTCCCCGTTTTTTTTGTGACTCGGCACTCACTACAAATTCATGCATACAATTTTGACCATAAGGAATATCATATCTCTCATTGACAAGTTTCTTGAGGTAATTTGCATTAATAATTGCATTTTTAGAAGCGGACCTAAATCCATCGGAACCTAAGAGTTTAATATAGGTATATGCCCTGACGAGTATCCCATAATTACCGTAAAAACCGTGTATTCTTCCAATTGAATCAGGAAAGTCTGAACTTAAAGTATAACGTTCACCAACCTTCTGCACCTTTGGGATCGGTAGGTACTTAGCTAACTTTGATATGACTCCAACAGGACCTGAACCGGGTCCTCCTCCTCCATGCGGCGTACTGAACGTTTTATGCAAATTCAGGTGTGTAATATCAAACCCCATATTCGCCGGCTTCATTAAAGAGATCAAAGCATTGAAGTTCGCTCCGTCGAGATAGAGTAAAGCGCCTACATCATGGATCTTTTTTGCAATAGTTGAAATCTCCTCTTCAAATAGACCCAGAGTATTCGGATTGGTAATCATCATTCCCGCTACCTCTTCATCAAGTTTGGAGGAAAGATCATTGACATCAACCAATCCTTTATCATTTGATTTAACAGGAACAGACTCGTAACCGCTGATAACAACACTCGCCGGATTAGTGCCATGAGCTGAATCAGGTATCAGAACCTTTTTTCTCGGATTTCCATTTTCAGAATGGAATTTCCGCATTATCATAATTCCGGTTAGTTCTCCCTGAGAACCCGCAGCGGGTTGAAGAGTGAAAGAATCCATTCCGGTAAAGCCGCATAAGGATTTTTCAAGCTCATACATCAACTGTAGCGCGCTTTGAACCGTTGATTCATGCTGATGCGGATGTATTCCTGAAAAACCGGGAAGCCGTGATGTCGCTTCATTTATTTTTGGATTATATTTCATGGTACAAGAACCGAGCGGATAGAATCCTTTATCTATATGATGATTAGTGACACTCATATTGATAAAATGCCTCGCAATTTCCGGCTCACTCACTTCAGGAAGAGCAGGCTTTTCTTTTGAAAGATACTTTTCAGGAATTAAGGAGGATAATTTATTGTTGCCCACATCATTGGGAGGCAAAGAATATCCTTTTCTTCCCGGCACGCTCAGTTCATTTAACAATTTTTCCAAATTATGGAGACCCTTCATTTTATTTAGTCAATTTTAATATTATCGAATCCGATTGACTTAAAGCTTCATCGATCAGCTCCGGTTTTCCTCCGCCTGCCGTCGCAATGCGGTCATTCCCTCCTCCTCCGCCACCCATAACCTCAACCAATTCGGTAATCATTTTCTTCGCGCTAATGCCTTCACTTTTAATAATATCTTCTGTTACAATCACGACAATATATGCTTTTTGTTCAATTACACTCGCCAATACACCAACGCCGCTTTTCAATTTTTCCCGCAGTCGATCAGCAACGCCTTTCAATTCATCAAGTGAAGACGCTTCTATACGGCGGGTAACAAGAGTAACGTCTCCGATCTTATTATTCGGATCAATCCAAGAATCAATATCCAAGGTATCGGACGGTTTCGATTTCTTTAATTTTCTTTCGAGCTCTTTATTGCTTTCTGCCAGAGACTTAAACCGTTCCGGAAGCTGCTCGGATTTTACCGACAGCTGATTTTCCAACTCGGATAGTACCGACCTATTCTCCTGTATCTGTTTTAGCGCTCCTTCACCTGTAACAGCTTCGATCCTGCGGACTCCCGAAGATATTGCGGATTCATGCGTTATCAAAAACACGCCTATGTCACCCGTCCTGTCAACATGAGTACCGCCACAAAGTTCCTTGCTGAAATCAGCTATCTCGACCATACGTACTTCATCACCATATTTCTCGCCGAAAAGCGCCATAGCACCGGACTTCTTCGCATTTTCTAAAGTAGTCAGAGTAGTTTTAAGTTCGATGTTTTCACGTATTTTATCGTTAACCACCGACTCTATATTTTTAAGTTGTTCCACTGTCGGTTTTTCAAAATGATGGTAATCGAACCGTAGCCTATCCGGAGCTACAAGCGAACCCTTTTGCTCGACATGGTCTCCGAATTCGCTTCTAAGGGCGGCATGCATCAAATGCGTGGCAGTGTGATTCGGCAGGATATTCTTACGCCAATCGGAATTAACTTCCGCTTTGACCTTCATATGTTCTTTCGGTTCGCCTTCAAGAACCTCCCCGATATGAACATAGTGCAAGCCACCGATTTTTTGAGTATCGTCAATCCTGATATTCAATCCTTTTGCTGAAATTATCCCGATATCCCCTACCTGTCCACCCGATTCCGCATAATAAGGTGTTTCTTTAAGTAATAACCGTATATCCTTACCGGAATGAAAGATAATTTGAGTTATCTCAGAATTAGCTTCAAGTCTTTCATAACCTAAAAAAAGAGTAGGCTCCTGCTTTATTTCTACTCCATCAGGAACCAAGTTATCCGCGGTAAATTTTTTCTTTCGACGGCTTCGCTCCTTTTGTTCTGTCATCGCCTTATCGAAGCCGTCTAAATCCACAGTCAAACCACTTTCCCTTGCCATTAAAGAGGTCAAATCAATTGGAAATCCATACGTATCGTATAACTTAAATGCGTCTTGACCTGAAATCAACTTTGATGAATTCTTTTTCATCTTAACCGTTAACTGGTCAAACAGCTCCATCCCCCTGTCTATAGTCTCTCCGAAACTCTCTTCTTCAGCTTTTATTACTCTTTCGATATGCTCTTTTCGATCACGCAGCTCAGGAAATATATCTCCCATCAAATCTGTAAGAGGAGTTACCAGATTATGAATGAAGGGTGAATCGAGACCGAGATTCCTTCCGAATTTCGCGGCTCGGCGTAGCAATCTTCTCACTACGTAACCCCTCCCCTCATTTGAAGGCATCACTCCGTCAGCGATAGAAAACGACAGTGACCGAATATGGTCGGCGATCACCCTAAACGCGCTCTGATTTTTACCCTCGTACTTTTTGCCGCTGATAATTTCTATCTCTTTGATAATTGGAGAAAATATATCGGTATCGTAGTTTGATGATTTTCCTTGAACTATGGCTGTCAAACGTTCTAAACCCATACCGGTGTCAACATGCTTTTGCGGTAGTTCGTTTAATTTACCGGTTGAGTCCCGGAAATATTGAATAAAGACAAGATTCCATATTTCAATATATTCATCGTCGCCCGAATTGATCTTATCAGCTGATTGTCCTTTGACATCTTCGCCGATAAAGTAGTGTATTTCCGAGCATGGTCCGCATGGCCCGGTATTGCCCATCTCCCAAAAATTATCCTTATCACCAAATTGAAGAACCCGCTCAGCAGGCAGTTCTGTTACTTCGGGCCACAACTTCCTGGCTTCATCATCACTGTCATGAACCGTTGCCCACAACCGTTCCTTTTCGAGACCCCATACTTCTGTCAACAACTCCCAAGCCCATTCTATCGCTTCTTTCTTGTAATAGTCGCCAAATGACCAATTACCAAGCATTTCAAAAAATGTGTGATGATAAGTATCGAGTCCTACATCTTCGAGGTCGTTATGTTTTCCGCCGACTCTGATGCATTTTTGAGTATCTACTATACGTGGTACTTTGGGATTTTCTGTTCCAAGGAATATATTTTTGAATTGATTCATTCCTGCATTTATGAATAACAACGTAGGATCATCTGATGGCACTACAGGCGCGGAGGGAACAACTTTATGCCCTTTCCCTTCGAAATAATCAAAGAATTCCTGCCGTATCTCGTTTACCGTTTTCATCTTTATTCTATATTAAAATTTTCATATTCCGCAATTACTTCTCGTATCACATCCCAGCGAAACCCTCGTCTCTTAAGATAGTCTATATGTCTTTTCATATCTTTTTGCTCCAATTCGTCTTGGTATCGCAGGCGTTTTGTTAACAATTTTCTTACGAGATCGAATTGACTGTACTCCTCATAAATATCTCTGATAACCCGTTCTAAAAGTTCTTTTTCGATACCCTTGGTGTATAATTCTGAGCGAATTTTCTCAGGACCCCAAGATTTCCCTTCTATTTTACTTCTCGAAAAGGCAATTGCAAACCGTTCATCGTTCAACAGGTTAGCCTTAGTCAAAATTCCTAACACCATTTCAATTATCTCTTCAGGATATCCTTTCTGGTTTAATTTCAATCTCATCTCTTTTACGGATCTGTCGCGATAACCCAGATACATCAGGGCGCTATCCTTTACTTTTGCAAGCGGGTCTATATTTAACTGGTTTGTATTTCTACGGGGCATGGTTTAGAAAGATAATTTAAGTATGATCATATATTATTACTCATCACCTTTTTTTTCTTCTTTGTCCTTATCTCCGGAAACATCAGTTTCAGGGTTATCTACTAATCCTAAGTGTATCTTTACTTTCGCGCTGAGTTCTTCCAGTATATCAGGATTATCATGCAGATATATTTTTGTATTTTCCCTGCCTTGTCCAAGCCTTTCGTCTCCATAAGAATACCAACTCCCCATTTTCGAGATGAGATCCGCTTCTAACGCAACATCAAGGATATCCGCCTCGTATGAGATTCCGAAACCATACATAATATCGAGCTCCACTTCCTTAAACGGCGGCGCCATCTTATTCTTCACGACTTTTACTCTTACCCTGTTTCCAATAGCATTCGAACCTTCTTTAATGGCTCCGATCCTCCTGATATCCAATCGGATGGATGCATAAAATTTCAACGCCCTACCGCCTGTTGTAGTTTCGGGACTGCCGAACATCACACCTATTTTCATTCGTATTTGATTGATAAATATCACACAGGTATTCGATTTTTTAATTATACCTGCCAATTTGCGAAGCGCCTGGGACATCAATCTGGCTTGTAATCCCATGTGCGAATCGCCCATCTCTCCCTCAAGCTCCGCCCTGGGAACTAACGCCGCCACGGAGTCTATTACTATCGTATCAATCGCGTTACTCCGGACTAAAGTTTCCGTTATCTCTAAAGCCTGTTCTCCCGAATCGGGCTGTGAGAGTAATAGATCGTCCGTATCTACTCCCAATTTAGCGGCATACCGCGCATCAAGCGCATGTTCCGCATCTATGAAGGCGACCTTACCTCCGAGTTTCTGTGTTTCAGCGATGATGTGCAGACTCAGTGTTGTCTTACCTGAAGCCTCAGGACCAAAAATTTCAATAACCCTTCCGCGTGGTACGCCTCCGATTCCAAGAGCGGCATCAAGAGATAGAGCTCCTGTCGGAATCACTTGAACCTCCATATGTGCGGAGGAATCACCGAGCCTCATGATCGAGCCTTTACCGAATTGTTTATCAATTTGACCGATTGCAAGTTCAAGCGCTTTTGCTTTTGCGTCTTCAGATTTTGCCATTTCTAACTCCTAATTATTAAGTTTTACGGACTGCAGATTTGTGTAAACTGCTCCATTTGGATCCAACTCACTGCGCATCAATTTTAATTCGTCTGCATTAAATTCTATACTCTCAATAGATGTATCTTTTAAAATATTGATCAAACCTTTTTGCTTTTTTGAACTTCTTATTCTTCCGATCGTAATATGAGGCTTATTTTCCCGAACATCTTTTTCATAACCCAATTTACTCAGTTCTGATTCACAATTCTTATACATACGAATGAATTCAGGGACATCACCTTCTATCCCAAGCCAAAGAATTCGAGGACGTTTTTCATTTGGGAAGATACCCAACTGCCCTGTTTTAAGGTTCATTACCGAAATATCTTTTACAGCGTTTGTCACTGCAGCCGCAATATCGTTTATCCTATTTTCTTCCACATTACCAAGAAATTTCACGCTTAGATGGATATTCCCATGTTTTACCCACCTTATTCCTTCTATGCTTTCTCCCAATTGATCTTGAATCCGCCGGGCAACCTGCTTCACCTCAACTGGAAGTTCGATTGCTATAAAGGTTCTGATCTTCATTTTCGCATAGAATAATAATTTATACTTTATAAATCAGGTAAGCAAAAGAAATGTAAAACCACTTCCACCCTTTGACAACTATTATTTCAAGACTAACTGCACCACCTATCCTCTTGACTTTACCACATCATGAAAATACATTTCAGTACTAATGATTACGCTTGAGGACATCTATTATTCGCATTTTTAAGCTAACTGTGCTGTTAGGGATTGTATGTGTGACGAATTATACTTCGCTAAGCGCTCAGGGAGCTTCTGACAGATCATTATCACTACCAAAACCGATACCGGTACAACGATTAGCAATCCACCCGTTATCCTTTACCAATTTAAGCGATAGGGATGGCGCAATATTGGATTCAAGAATTCGTACTATTATCAAAAAGAATGGTAACTATTATTTATTTAGCGGTGACCAGGTACGTGAGATTCTTCGGAGTCAAAATCTTTCGACTCAAAATAGTTGCAAAACAGTAGATTGTCTTTCCACCTTTGGTTCCAATACGGGAGCCGATTTTAGCATTGGAGGAGAAATAATACTATTTTCCAACGGCTATCATTTTGACTTAAATCTTGTGGGCGTTATGCATAAAAAACGGATGAACTACGTATCCAAATTACTATCAAACGATTGGGAGCAACTGATAAATTTTGAACTCCCCGCCCTAATCAATAGACTCTTGGAAACTCCTGAGTTTGAAACATTAGGTACTCTTATAGTCAAAAGTGACGCCGACAGCGCAACCGTGTACCTCGACGGCATCCTTGTTGGGAATACTCCTTACACTAAATATGATTTGAGCTTCGGTTATCATTCTGTTCGGGTGATCAATACATCTGAGTTTAAAGAAAAGACTGAAAAATTTTATATCACTCCTGAAGAGCCAAAATTAACCGTTATCGCAAATTTCAGATTTAAATTAGGTGAATTATATGTTTCGGGACTCCCTTATGGAGCAGATCTTACATTGAATGATCTTGAAGTTGGCGTAATTCCTTATAAGGATGAAAAGGTGTTTTGGGGAGATTATAATATCACGGCAAAGCATATTGGATATCACGATCAAGAGCTTAAAACAGTAATCGATAGTTATGATCCTAAGCACGTTGAGTTGGTATTGAAATACAAAAATCGATACCTTGCCGTGTTTTATTCCGCGATACTTCCCGGTTGGGGTCAAGCTTATTCGGGTCATTATAAGCGGGCATCGGTATTTCCTATTATATATGGCGCGGGTGTATTTGCAAGTATATTTATGAACCGGCAATATTCAACGGCTTTAACTACTTATGAAGAAAAAAGAGATATTTACAAGGCATCTTTACTTTTAGAAGAAAGAATAGAGGGAGCTCGCACTGATATGGACAGCGCTCTTAGCAATGCGAAGAGTAAGCGTTTGATAGGTCTTTCCGCTGTGACTGCCACCGCGATATTTTGGTATTATAATATCAATGATGCTTTGCGTGAATTCCCCCCCAGAATTCGGGATCCATGGGATTCAGAAAAAGCTCGTTTTCCGGCATTAAGTTATTCGGTGACTGAAAAAACTCTCTTAATCAGTCTAAACACTAACTTTTGACAATAATGAAAATAATACTCCTTATGGCATTCATCTTCTCAATTGTAGGATGCTCCTTGTTCGTAGACACGCCTGATTCGACAGATTATGCAAATGTATGGGATCCCAGCTCTGACTTTTACAAGCCGCCAGAAACTGTTTTGTTGGTTAAACCGGCATCTTTAATAAATGAGCACACTACCACATTTGTTTGGAAATCGACCCGTACAGGTTCGCCAACAGGCACATCAATTGATACGTCCGAGTATGCGAATATCAGCTGGTCTTATAGTCTGAATGGAAAAGATTTCACACCCGATAATGCTATTCAATCGCTTCTCCTCACATATTTAACCGATACTTTGAATATTTTTGAGGTTCGTACACATTATCCAAACGGTGAAATAGAAGATCCCCCGACTCATTACGAATTTAGAGTTGACGAAATTAAAGGACCTTCTTTGCGCTTTCATCCAAGAAAATATGATGATGCGGTAGTAGGTATGCCCATTACCATGGAACTTTATGCCGAGGAAGTTACCGGCTTAACCGGAATAAGAATTGTCTTGGAATATTCTCCGGATTCGTTGACAATAGGAGACATATCCCCGCCTGCGGATTCTCTATTTTTTCTTTCACCGAATGGCGAAACGACTCTTTTTCTGGAATCTTCTCGACCGGATAATAGAGCTTCCGTAACTATAAATATGGCTTTAGCGGGCGCTGATATAGTTTCAGTAAGCGGAACGGGATTATTAGCAATCGTCTCGGTAACGCCCAAAGTTGTTGGAACTTCTTATATCAGAATTAGCTCCGAATCAATTTTCAGAGACTCTGATAACAGAGACATAGTAATTAATAGAAGAGTCGAGGGGATAATAATTGCTAAATAGCATACATCAAAATCTGATATTTCTCGTGATAATGTTAAGTTCTGTGGTGAGTTTTGCGGCTGTACCATCTATTACCGTAACGTTGAACGGCGCCGGAGAAATGTCGGGAGACATTACATTCAATTATCTCATCGCAGATTCTGATAGTTTAGAAGTCGATCTTGTAGTTGAATTTAGCACAGGAACCGGATTTAAATCTGCAATAATCACCGGTGTAATTACGAATATTTCTCCTGCCGGATATTCAGGCTCATTAGTTTGGAACTCTCTCTCAAATGCCATTGGAATTGACGCAAGCAACACGATATTGCGCATTACTCCTTCCAATTCAAACGGTAGCGGCTCTCCCGGATTGAGCGCGGCATTCCACCTTGACAATAATGAACCGCCTTTGGTTTCTATTGAGACTCCTATAGGAGAACAATCACAAAATATCACTTTTCCTTATCAACTATCAGACAGTGAAAGCGATGAACTCATCGTAATCGGTGAATATGCCATCAACGATATTTGGAATCAGGCGCTGACCCAAACTGGAATTACAGCCGATAATTATTCGGGCAGCATTACATGGAATTCATCAACAGATTTACAAGGCATAGATGATGAATTTGTTCAATTCAGAATTACGGTAGTGGATAACGATACCGGATCTACATCAACAACGTCGCCGTTTCATGTTGACAATAACAGTCTTCCTTCGGTGAGTATTACAACTCCCACAGGAGAATCATCAGGCGAAATCACAATTTCCTACCAACTGACCGATAGTGAGAATGACACGCTTACGTTGATAGGTGAATATGCCGTTGACGGTGTTTGGAACCCGGCGCTTACCGAAACCGGAATCAGTTCGGATAATTATTCAGGCGGTTTAATATGGGACTCGTTCAACAACTTACAGGGAGTAGACGACACCAATATTTTATTTAGATTAACCGTTACGGACAATGATACCGGAAACACATCAGCTACTTCACCGTTTCACGTGGATGATAATAATCCCCCCTTTATCTCCGCTACAGGACCTGTAGAAGTATTCAGAGGGGATGCTTTGATAAATTATGATTTATTCGACGATGAAACAGACGTGTTGGGATTGCTTTTTGAATATTCCGTTGATGACGGTTCCAGCTGGAATATTGCCTCAATAACGGGTGATTCCTCAAATATTACGGAATATATATCAACAGTGACCTGGCATTCACTTAGAGATATACCTCTATTCGATGGTATAGCTCGTTTTCAGTTGACTCCGCACGATAATGACAGAGGCTCCTCCGCTATTGTTCCGTTATCCATTGATAACATCGGGTTACCTGAGGTAACCGTTACGACCTCATTCCCCTTAGAAATTACAGGTGATCTACCCTTTACATTTCAAATTATAGATAATGAATCAGACTCTGTATTCCTGGATATTGAATTTAGAAAAAATAATAGTTCTCCATGGATACCCGCTCTGATTGTAGGCGAAACGAACACATTATTTCCTGAAAAATACGTAGGCACATTGATCTGGCAGACTGATTCCATAGGGCAGTTTCCCCACGAAGACAGATTCGGAGTGGAGTTCAGAATCAGAGGAAATGATGAACATATCGGCATGTGGAATGAAACGCTCTTCCTGCATGTGGATAATAACGTAATACCTGAAGTCCTGAATATTCCGATAATCCCCGATACACTAACGGGGAAAATTAGTCTACCACTTGTGGTGACGGACATCGAAGAGGATATTTTGGGTATCGCGATACAGTTCTTCATAGACGGCCGTAATAAATGGCAGGAAGGTCATGCGCTTGGTGAGTCTGCCGGACTCCCCCCTTCTAATTATACTCCAACGACTATTTGGGATTCAGTTCTTGATATAGGATTTGTTCTCGGAGCAGGTGTCAGACTACGCTTCGCCGCCTTTGACAATGACAGAAGCGATTATGTTGAATCGAATGATTTTATTGTTGTTAACATAGTAGGTGATTATTCCGGAGATAAAATAATTGATTTCAATGATATTCCTGGATTTGTTGATACGTGGGTTACGCAAGACACTGTTCGAGAAACCGGGCCAACAGTGGGTATTCCGCCTGATTTATCAGTTCAGAAAGACGGGTTCATAGATTTTGAGGATTTGATGTCGTTCATCATAATGTGGAATTGGTCCTACGAAGTAAATAATGTGTCGCTATTAAAGCAGATAGCTGATTATCGCAACGCTGTCTCTGAGCATCCGATAATAATCAGAGATAAAAATGAAGGCGATCAGACATCGGCTCTCTATTTCTCAATACCTGAGTTAGAAGATGTGTGGTCGTTAAGAGTACTGCTTTCTTATGATGAGTCCGGAATTAACATCCGAAATATTTCTCTCAATGAAAAGTTTAACGGAAGTCGAGAGAACCTGTTTATTAAAAGAACTGAAAACTCTAATGGCGGCGCGGAAATTATCCTGGCGCCCCTCGATAATAATTCGCTGAGTGATTGGGATGGAGAAATCTTTCAGGTGATACTCTCTGCCGATAATTCTGGTTACAGCGGTAATGTAACAATTGCGTATGACCTAAGAGATCTGAACGGGAGTGTTCTTTCAAAAGGTGTTATTGAGCATAGACTCGAAATTGTCCCGTCGATACCCAAAGCATATTCGTTGCACAATAATTATCCGAATCCGTTTAATCCCGTAACCACCATCGAATTTGATCTGCCCGTTTCCGGCAGAGTGAATATTAAGATATTTAATTTGCTCGGGGAAGAAGTTGCGACGCTGCTTGAAGAAGAATTAACAGCCGGAAGACACGGCGTTAAATGGGAAGGGTTAAATAACGCTAAGGAATTAGTCTCCTCTGGTATTTATTTCTATTCGATAAAGACAGGAAGTTTCAATGCGGTGAAAAAGATGCTGTTAATCCGTTAAGAAGCCTCTTTAAGGTTTTTCCATAAAATTCCTAATGCCGTTCCTGCGCTGCGTTTCTTATTGATCATTCTATCGCCTCCGAACAGATATTTATTCGAAGAAGAAGTTTTTTTATCTGAATATCCAATGTAAACCAGGCCAACCGGCTTTTCTTTTGTTCCTCCTCCCGGTCCGGCTATCCCCGTAACTGATAATCCGATATCGCTTCCCATCTTCTTCCTCACCCCCTTTGCCATTTCTTCGGCTACCTCACCGCTTACCGCGCCAAATCGCTCTATGCTTTCCGGCTTAACTCCAAGAAAATTTATTTTGCTGTCATTGCTGTAGGAAACTACTCCTCCGATATAGTAATCAGAGGAGCCGGGAACGTCCGTAATATGATCTTGAACGAGTCCACCTGTACATGATTCGGATATTGAAAGGGTCAGCCCCTTTTCCCGCATCAGATTTCCTATCACCTCAGACAGACTTTCTCCATTGGTCGAATAAGTGTACTTCTCGATTTGATCATTTATTACAGTCAAGGCTAAATCTAACCGTTCCTCCACCTCCGATTCATCTATTCCCTCAGCGGTCAGTCGCAATCTAGCTCCATAATATCCGGGAAGATATGCAATTTCTATCAGCCCTAAACCCGGTCTCAGCGGTTCAATAATTTCTGACAATCCTGACTCGCTGATTCCTATAGTACCTATGGATATGTACTTTAGGTAAGTATCGGTCGGTTCATTTTTTAAATATGGTATAATCCAACCGTGCAAAATTCCTTCCATCTCATGTGGAACTCCGGGCATCACAAAATATTTTGAATTGTTTCCACTGAACAGCATCCCCTGTGCCGAGCCTCTTCCATTGGGTATAACCTCACAACTGTCCGGATACTCTGCCTGACCAAGATTGGAATCATGGAATTTCCATCCTCTTGACTCAAATCTTGATTTCAATTCAGCAAGAAGATTTTCGTCCAAAACGAGTTCCCCGCCGAAAAATTTGAGAAAGGCATGTTTAGTGATGTCATCTTTGGTCGGACCCAAACCGCCGGTGACGAATATATGATCATAATTACCTGACGTTTCGTTAAGAGCCGACAGAATCGCCTCTTCGTTGTCTCCAATAGTGAGAATTTTTTTGATACGTACCCCGACATTAACGAGTGATTCCGCTATATGACTTGAGTTTGTATCCTTAACCTGTCCGAGAAGGATCTCATCACCAATTATTATTATCGCTGCTGTCATATCACCATGTTAAGAATTAGAATCACTGCACCTGCATAAAATCCGGCAAGTATATCATCGAGCATTACTCCATATCCATACTTCACCCTTTCCAATTTTCTAATCGGATAAGGTTTCCAAATATCAAATAACCTAAATAGCAAAAGCCCCGCAAGCGGAAACCAGGTTCCCGATGGAATGATCGATAATGTCAACCATACGCCTGCAATCTCGTCAATAACTATTATCTGATTATCCTTATTTCCGGTTACATTTTCAATCTTAAACGACGAGAATGCGCCGGCAATCAGAATTATGACCAGTATTATCATCTTAATTAAAAACGAATCTGTCGGCATGAGTAGGAAAGCAAGCGTTCCTAAAATGCTGCCGAATGTACCCGGCATCACCGGCAACTTACCCACTCCTAATCCGGTGGCGACAAGATAGTGATAATTCAACAAAGAGATTTATGAATTTAGAATAGTTCTATAAATGCCGAGAGCCATTTGCTTGACAAACTTGCGGTTTCCGATAATATATCTGAAACCCGTATAAACTGTCATGATAACGATGACGAGCATTGCCGCGTCAATAACGCCACTCTGCCGGATAATCTCCTGTAACTCAAGACTTAGTGTTTTACCAAAGGGATTGGTTACCATGTTATCGTACAAAAGTAATAACCCGATCAGTAATATCTGTAAAGAAGTTTTCCATTTTGCAAATATTTCGGTTTTGATCGGCTTATTCTTCCACAACCCGTAAGCCCTTATTAAAGTAACTATTGCGTCCCTAATTAATACGGTGAGAATCATCCAGGTACTCAAATATCCTTTAATCATCAATGCAATGAATGCCGTGCTTATCAGAATCTTATCCGCAAGCGGATCAAGGAAAGTACCCCATCTGGTAACCGTACCGTATTTGCGAGCGATAAAACCGTCATACGCATCAGTCATTGATGCGATAATAAATATGATTGTTGCTGCGAAAGTATTATATGGGGAATCCCCAACAACCATGAGTATAAAAAATAGCGGAGTGAGTACAAGACGAAAGACAGTAAGTTGATTCGGTAAGGTCATAATCCTATAATTCAACCCTGCCTTCAAACGCGCGAACAAGAGTTACTTGATCCGCATGCTCAAGGGCGCTGCCCATCGGTATCCCGCGAGCAATTCTGCTGACCTTTATATTTCGTTGTTTCATTTCCCTTTGAAGATATAAGGTTGTCGTTTCGCCTTCGATGCTTGGATTTGTTGCGATTATCACCTCCTCGACCGAGTCTAACCTTTCAAAAAGTTCCTTAATATGCAGGTCTTCCGGGCTAATCCCATCCAAAGGAGATATGACGCCTCCAATGACATGATATAATCCTTTATATTCACCACTTCTTTCAATTGCCATAAGATCAGTCGGTTCCTCCACAACGCATATAATTGACCTATTCCGGCGCTTGCTTAAACAAATTGAACAGGGTGAAGATTCGGTAAAGTTAAAGCATATCTCGCACTCCCTAACTTTTTCCTTTACTTCGATCAGTGTCCGCGCTAACTCTTCAACTTCAGATTTGCTCTGTTTTAAAAAATAAAATGACAGTCTCATAGCCGATTTTCTTCCGATTCCCGGTAATTTAGAAAGTTCTGAGACAAGTTTTTCTAACAATGGAGAAGACGAAGACATAATCTATCGATCAGATTCCTGGAAAGGCATCTTCAATCCACCGGGTAAATTTCCCATTAAACCGCCGGTCGCTTTTTGCATATGTTCTTCGGCTGACTGTTTTGAACGGGATATCGCTTGATTTACGGCTGCCAAAACAAGATCTTCCAACATCTCCACATCTTCGCTCAATACCTCCGGTTCGATCTTGATATCTGTCAATTCTTGTTTTCCATTTACTTTGACTAACACCATACCTCCTCCGGCGCTGCCTTCCACCTCCACACCTTCCAATTCCTTTTGAACTTTTTCTAATTGGCTCTGCATTTTCTGAGCCTGCTGTATTATGTTATTCATATCAAATTTCAAATTGTCACCTCTGTATTTACAACGTCAATTTTCCGTTAAATTTTTCCATGATCTTTTCGACGGTAGGATGCTTTAACATTTTTTCCTCCGACATTGACTCATTATTATTCTCTGTTACTTCTTCTGCGCTGTCGTCATTTGCAGTTTTAAATTCACCGGAAACAGTTTTGAGCATAATATCAATACCGATCTTCTCTTTTAGGAAATCCCTGATGAATTTCGAATTATGCTCCACAGCTCCCTTTTCGTATAGATCTTCATTATCAAAAGACAATTCAAGATAATTACCGTTCAGGCGGGTCAACTGACTTTTCCGTAGCGCGCTTCCGAGATTGGTTCTCGTTTTTGCGATCTCAGAAATAATTGATCCCCATTTTTCTTTTAACTCATCAAATCCAATTGAATCGCTCTCTTGGTTTCCATTATCTTTTGCGAGCGCGTTTTCGGAATTGGATTTGGAAGAAGATTTCGAATCATCTTGCTTTGATTTAACGTTCTCTACATTTTCTGAATCGTTTCTTTCAACTGAATATCCCATTCCCTTTAGAAGAGATTCAATCTCAACGCTCTTATCCATATTCGATATTTTTAACAGTAACGATTCGAATATCATACGTGTCATTGAGCTTCGCGGAATAGAAAGTAATGCGTCTTCAGTTAATTTCAATATCCTGTGCAGTTCCGATTGAGCGAATCTGTCTTTTTGCGCCAGGTATAGTTCTTTTATATCTTTTGTCGTTTCGATCAAGTCGGCTGAATTTGTTACAGTGACGATAAGGAGCGACCGTAAATGTTCTAACAATCCGGAAATCAGTGTTTCGGGGTCGTATCCTTGTGACATCAGATCATCAACTAATTCTAATCCTTTTATCGAGTTACCCGTCATGGCTATATCGGTTATTGAAAAAAAGATCTCTTCATCGACAACACTTAGAATTGATCGCACTGACGAGTAGTCAACGCTGCCGTCGGTAAACGATATAACCTGATCGAGCAGGCTCAACGCGTCTCTCATACCGCCATCCGCTTTTTTTGCTATCAGCACCAAAGAATTTTCATCGATGTCTATTTTTTCCTTTTTCATTATTTCTAACAGAGATTTTATTATCTCGGAACTCGGAATCCGTTTGAAATCAAAACGTTGACATCTCGATAGAATTGTAGGAGGCACCTTATTGGGCTGTGTTGTCGCGAATATAAATACAACGTTTGGCGGCGGTTCTTCAAGCGTTTTCAGTAAAGCGTTAAACGCTTCTTTAGTAAGCATATGAACTTCATCAATGATAACAACTTTATATGCGTTTTTCATCGGCGGATGACGGAGATAATCCTGAAGATCATCTCTGATCTTGTCAATGCCTCTATATGTTGCGCCGTCTATTTCTAATACATCGAGAGAGCGACCTTCGGTTATCTCCTTACAAATATCGCACTCTCCGCATGGCTCCGACTTCGTTCCTTCTAAACAGTTCAATGCTTTGGACAAAATGCGGGCAGTCGTGGTTTTTCCGACTCCCCTTGGTCCTGATAGGATATAAGCATGAGAGAGGCGATCTAACGACAAGGCATTTTGCAAGGTTTTCGTTACATGACCTTGCCCTACAATTTCTTGAAATCGTTGAGGTCTATATTTTCTTGACAGTACTAAGTAAGACAATAATCATTCCTGTTAAAGTTGGCTGTGCGCCATACTCTGAGCGACTCCTTCCACTTCTACCTTTCCGTTACAAGCTCCACCTAAGCGGTCTGCGGCACACAAGTCGAAAGCTTACCGCTGCTACCTTCCGGTCCTGACGGAGTTCAGCAACTTCTCATTGCGCAGGACTTAGAGCTTCAACGCTTACTCCGCAAAAGAGCAGCGAAATCGGTACACCCTCGGTCATGGTATCGATCCGGCTACAGCGGGTTGCCGGTTACAGGGCACCGCTACCTCCCCATCGTGCACAGCCTCTGTGGAGCCGAAGGGAGTCGAACCCTCGGCCTCTGCGTTGCGAACGCAGCGCTCTCCCAACTGAGCTACGGCCCCTTTTAACACCGATTTTTAAGTTACATCCGACCGCTGAATATGTCAACAACGGTTTAACTTTTATACGATAATATTGCTCGAACTGATTTTAGATGTGCTCGTGAACAGAAAATGTCGCTCTAAGATTCCTTGCTTTCTCCCTGAGACTATCGTTTCTGGCATATTTAAGAATGGCTTCAACCAAAGCATTCAAGTGAGCGTCCTCTGATTCGATTAGATGGTCTATCACAGCCAGGAACGGCTCCTTCGGACTCTCAATGATCCGGTCGTATATTTCATTTATCTCAAGAGTTTCCAACTCATATGCTTCTTGCAGAGCCGCGTCAAGATCAAAATTCTCATTATTTATTTTATCTTCTGAGGTCTTAATGAAATCCTCCATTTTAGAAATAGTTGCATGATCTACTTCAACTATTTCTTTAAACATGCCGGGGTTATTCCGATACATATTGGAGAGCGTATAAATTATAGTGGAGTGAACAGATTCCTGTTGAGCGAGAGAATCCCAAAATACTCTTATGCCTTCAGGTTTGTTGAATTTTCTGGCAACTTGTGTATAAAATTGGTTCATTCTCAACTCAAGCCCTCCCATTATCCTTAGGAGTTCAGGTGTTGAAAAAACGTTTTTACCGTTCATAGCACAAGCTTTTGGTTAACCATGATTGCAAAGGTAACATGAACTGAATTAGGTGTCAAGCAAATTCGGATTAACTTTGTCCGAATTGAAAATACCCGGAATTTTCGTACCGCATGACGGGCATGATCCGTCTAAAATATTATTTTGAAGTACCTTGTGCCAATTTCTTTCTATAAGAAGGGATTCACAGTTGGGACAGAGCGTGCTTGATGAACTGATATCATGCACATTACCGACATAACAGTATTTCAATCCGGCATCTAAAGCAATTTTTCGGGCTCTATTCAATGTACCCGCTTCAGTTCTCGGTAGATCCTTCAATTTAAAATCCGGGTGGAACGCTGTAAAGTGCAGCGGAACATCTTCTCCCAAATTTTCGGTTATCCAGTCAACCATCTTTTTGAATTCATCATCTCCATCGTTCAAAGTCGGAATAATCAAATTGGTTATCTCTATCCAGACGTCAGTTTCATTTTTCAACCATTTTATAGTATCTAATACGGGTTCTAACTTTGAAAGCGTAATCTTCCCGTAAAACTCCTGTGAAAAAGCTTTAAGATCGACATTAGCGGCATCAACATTCTCGTAAGCGTCTATTCGAGCGTTTTCGGTGATATACCCCGCTGTTACCCATACACTCTTTATCCCTTCTTCTTTTGCCAATTTTGATATGTCCATTGCATACTCTGCCCATATGGTAGGATCATTATAGGTAAACGCTATCGAAGGACAATTATTATCTATGGCCATTTTAACTATCTGTTCAGGAGTAGCTTCGATGGAGTTAGCCTCATCAATTTTTACTTTTGATATATGCCAATTCTGACAGAATTTGCATCCGAGGTTACAACCGGCAGTACCGAAACTCAAAACACCTGTTCCGGGAAGAAAATGAAAGAGGGGTTTTTTTTCAATCGGGTCAATGGCGAAACCTGTAGGCCGACCGTAAGCAATATTTTCTATCGTACCGTCAATATTTTTGCGTATAGCGCAGAAGCCTGCTTTACCCTCAGGGATCTTACAATATCTCGGGCAAAGCGTACACTCTGTTCGATTATTATCTGCGGGTCGCTGCCACCTGCCTGCATGTTTTGCCATGGAACTCATTTCAAATAAAAGTTCTACAATTCTATTTTAGCTTCACCCATTCAACTAAATTGAGTTTTGCCAGGTCTTCAATTATTCTCTCAGTTATCTCCACATTAAACCGCCCAAATTCGGCGCTCACTAATTTGTGGATTTGAGATATATTTCTTTTACCGTCCATGAAATTTACTGTTTCGTAACGTATCAGTTCAAGATTAGCGACTTTTACCTCACTATACCATTTGTAAGCCGCTCCAAGATTATCTGAAAACCAGGTGTCGGCATATGAGTCTGAAACAGGTCCGATAAATTTTCTCTTAGGAATACGAGCGGTTGAACCTGACACAAAGTTGGGAACGTTCAAGGACGCCTTCCCTATCTTACTCAACATCAGTGTCTTTTCTGATTTTCCCAGTTCGTCTAAGGCGACTCTATACATCTCTTCCATAGAGTCATCAACGCTTCTAAGGGAACGAATGGACATAAGAGCTTTGTTGTCAATTTCTGTCTGAAGATCAATCCTATCCGTCAAATATTTAATTTGCTCCTGGCTGTCATTTATATTTAGTGAGAGAGAACCCTCTAATCCCAATTTTATTATCCGTTCTCTCGCCCTTGCAAATGTGAGAATCGCTAAATCGTCTGCTTCCGCATCGCCCGCATTTGCTATCCACAATGCGCTATAGGCTCCTATTATCATATTTCTTTTGAGCGTTGTGGCATCAATCTTATCGTATGAGTCCTCATTTGTATGATGATACCTATCGGACCAATAACCGAGCGCAACTGTGGGAATTCCTATCATCGGATCGTTCAGCATGTCATGATCGCTTCCTAACATGAATTTCTTCACGTCATACTCGAACAGATTATCAGAACCTGTTGAGGATACTGGTTCTTTCCTCTGCACTTCCTTAACCACTTCAACAATTAGATCGTTAAAAAAAGTCGGCGCTGAGGCAGGCGTCAGAATCAGATCAAGCCGGGTGTCTGTAATCTTTGTATTCTCCCCTACCATATCGAGATTAATTCCGCAAATTGCGCCCTCCAACTCGCCGAAATCTTTCGACAGGTACGCCATCGTCCCGAAATGCTCGGGCACCCATAAAAATCTGATAGAACGGCGCGGTCGTTCTATCGCACCGGAGCTAATCATTCCGTTAAGACTTCGCGCTATTTCCAAGAGCGCCGCCGAGCCGCTTGCATTATCATTTGCCCCGGGTCTGTAGTGATCAAGGTGAGCTATAAGAACAAACTGCCCTGAATCTTTCTCTTTACCCTCAATCACCGCGCTTATTATCCACAGCTTGCCAGAGTGAAGTTTTGCGTCTACCTCTGCGGTTACAATCACTTTCTCACCCGAATCGAGTAGATTCATTATTACTTCAGAGTTAGCGCGTGAAAGTTGAAATCCGAAACCTACTTTTTTCCGTTCCTCCTTCTTGGGCCAAAGACCGTTATATCGTACGGCATCCCTCATTTCAGGTCTGTCAGAATCAGAAGGTCTTATAACGACCCCGAATGCTCCCCTTTTTATCACGGATTGTCGATGTACCCTCCCGGCATAGCCGTAAGCGAAGACTATCTTCCCTTCGACATCAATATTCGCATAGTCATCATCCGTTAATCCCGACCCTGCGTCTATCAGTTCGCCGCTCCAGCTGCCGCCGTTAGATAACGTAGATAAGCTGGTTGGAATCTCAGAATAATCGGCAAGATTCAGCTCGTAAGGCTTAACCATCTTGAGAATTCCGCTCTTTACAGTCCAGGACATCGGGGAGGTGAAAGCGTTATATCTTTTTTTACCGTCTGACTTGTACTTATGCACTTTTATGTTAGTTATACCTGCTGATTCAAGTTCTTCTTTAATATATTTTGCTGCATCAGAATAGCCCTTGGTTGCTTGAACGCGATGATTTTGAATGATACGCTTCACGTCTTCCTTTGCCCGCGTTCCCGACACTGATTTAGAGACTTTCTCGAATAATTCTGTGTCAATAAATCCGGAATTTTGTATAGCGTGTACCGAACTTGATGCTAACGTTATCATTAGTATGACAAAATATGATTTCATAAACCCTCTATCTTAACGAACGCAAAATACAAATTTAACCGAAACAGCATATCCGTCCTATAATATAGCGAAATATAAGTGTTGTTGGTTACATTTTCTCAGAATTGCTTATCATATATTTTTTCGTAATATTGTTAGCTGCAAATTAGGAAATTATTTAGATATGAAATATAAAAATATGATAACAGTTCTACTTTTCTTAGTTACGTTATCATTCCCAAAAACTTTATTGTCTCAAGTCAAGGTAGGTGAATTAGCGCCCGATTTTGAATACACTGATACAAATGGCGAAACTTATAAGCTTTCCGACTTTCGAGGTAATGTAGTTTTTCTCGCTTTTATCGGGTACGGCTGTCCCTTCTGCAGAGCTGAAGCTCCTTCTACTGAATCTGATATATGGCAAGTCTTTAAGAATGACTCTTTCACCGCATTAGCATTGGAAACATGGAACGGCTCCCTATCGCAGGCGCAGGCTTATGTCAATTCCACAGGCATCACCTACCCCTTGCTCACACGCGCCGGCAAAGAATTAAATAATTATGGAATTACCTATGACAATTATCTTGTTCTTGATCATCAAGGCATTATTAGATATTCAAGCGCCGATAACGGAGGATTAGGACAAAGATATAGGATTAATGAGATAACGGACACTATCAGGCAATATTTGTTGAGGACAGGACTGAATTCAAGCGAAATTCCATATGACTTTAATTTATCACAAAATTTTCCTAATCCTTTCAATGCCACTACAATTATTGAATACAACCTGCTTACAAGAGGTCGTGTAAGTCTGATTGTTTATGACATATTAGGCAGAATAGTTGAAGAGTTAGTTGATGAGATACAATCTCCCACTGAGTATATGATCGAATGGAATCCCCGCAATTTGCCGTCAGGTATTTATTTATATAAACTCACATTTGAAAATATCACTATTACACGAAAAATGGCATATCTCAGGTGATTAATAAAGCGCTGATCTTTCTTGTTACCCTCTTTATTTTTGAAGGAGAACTGTTTGCCCAGGAAAAAGCGCGCCTCATAAAATTGTCAGATATCAGAGGGAAGAGATATGATTTAGAAGAGCTTCTTAAAAAAGGTCCGGTATTAGTGGATTTTTGGGCAACATGGTGTAAACCTTGTAAAGAATATTTCCCTCATTTAGAGAGAATGCATAAAAAATATGAAGGCGAAGGTCTCTCCATCATCGGTGTCAACGAAGACGGTCCCCGAAATAAGCGGAAAATTCGCTCATTTCTTCGTTCATTGAATATTTCCTTCCCTAATCTTGTCGATGAAACCGCTGAAGTGATGTCCGATTACGGAGTCTACAGTCTGCCCACCTGGTTTTTAATCGGTAGGGACGGTTATATCGTCAGAATTCACAAAGGATATATCAAAGGAGATGAAAATCTTTTAGAAAATGAAATAAAATCTTTATTGTTTAACAATGATGACTCTTAAAAGCTAAAGATTCAAATTTGAATTTCCTCCGAAGCTTCATAACTCTTGTTTTCATGCTAATAACGGCATATTCTCAAAATTCAGCTCAAGTTACCGCAGTTAACTATACCGAATTTCAAATTGGTAACTCGAATGACAGCCATACCACCCGAGCGGGTTGGTATGATCAATTCAATATCAATTACTCCGCAAATCCATTTAGTTTTGGATTAAGAATTGAAAACTATACTTCTTCGGACAATGAAAACGGGTATAGTTCCCTTTCTCAAAGATACATTGAGATCAGAGAAGACGCTTTTAGAGTCAGATTAGGAAACTTTTATAACATATTCGGAAACGGAATTTCTCAACGATCGTTTGACCTGCCCGGTGTTATCCTTGAAGATCTCGGCATATTTTCACGATATACGCCTACGCGTGATTTAAACGGCATACTTCTCGAATACTCGCTTTCCTCATCTCAAATAACATTGCTCAGAGGCACTCCGGTGGAAAGCACCATCTCACCTTCAAGCAACTTTGATATTTTTTCTCAAAAGGATCGCAGGAGCGGGATCATTGAAGGAGCTGAGATTGAATATAACTTTTCTGATTTTCTTGGGTTGGGCAGTTCATATCTGCATCTCATTCCGGATAAGGGTGAAGAAAATGAGATCTTCTCTTTTAGTCTGAATCTCAAATCTAATTTTTTCAGCGCTGTCCATAAAATAGATGGTTTATACATTGACATCGAAGGTGAACTAAGCAACAGGGACAGAAATATCCTAACTGACGGGCTGCGCGTAACCCCGGATAACCCGCATGCGTTGTATCTTGCCTTAAACATGGATTACAAGAATCTTAGTCTATCTTCTGAATTCAAAGATTATCTTTCATACAATCTCGGAGTCAATGATCCCCCCTCATTGGTGAAAGAGCACTCTTATGTACTTTTGAACCGAAACACGCATGTGCTTCTTCCTCAAGATGAAATGGGTTATCAGATAGAGTTAAGCTATTTTTACTCTAAATTTACAACACTCACTACTAATTTAAGTTTTGCAAGAAACAATATCTTTCCCTACAACACTGATTTCTCAGAACGTTTTTATGAAGTCTCTCATAAGTTTTCTGATGATTTAAAGGGCACATTATATTTCGTGAATTCCAAAGACGAATTTAACAGCATCACAAAAAGAATATCCTTCGGCAGCGCATGGGACATCAACCTCAATCATAATACAAGCACAACTCTTGATATTGCGTTGCAAGAAGCCGAAAGAGATTACGAATTTTACCTTAAAAAGGATGACGTATCGAGAAGTCTGGAAATTAGCAAGCATAAAAATCTGTATATGTCTTTATCATTCGGAAGATCAGGTCTCTTCTCTGCGGGGTTGGTGACAGAACGCTCCACCGATCTGTTAGACACTGATAGACGTTCTACAATAGATTTTATTGAAACCTCCGCCCGTTGGTGGACATCAATTAATCTATCATTTGAATTGGGAATGAAACATCATGTGCGTATATTCGCCGGAAAACGACGCGGTGGTCCTGCTTGTACGGCAGGGACATGTTATGAACTACTTCCGTTTGAGGGGCTGGAAATTAATATTACCAGCAGATTATAGTTGGAGATCAGAAAACCTAAAAAATCTCAAGGTGTTCCGAAACAAAAACGAAGCGGCACTCTTCTTCAAGAAATCAAAGATACTTTTATTCATCCATACGGATCCAAGTATCTTAAGGACTTGAATAATTCCATAGAAAATTCCGGGTTTTGGGATGCATCGCTAAGTGAACAAATGGTCATTTTATCGAGACTCCTTTTTGATTCCGTGGATGATCCAAAACACTTATTAAAAATACTGAAGAATTCTGATTCGGAACACCTAAAGGGCTGCGCTCCAAGTATCGTTTATCTCCTTTACTCTAATAATCCGGGAAAATGCTGCACTGAACTAAGATCAGTAGGAAAACTTAACGGTACCTGGCCTCAGGAAGATGCACAAATCATGCTTAGTCAACTTACTATTAAGCATGGTGTTGATTCAATTCTATCTATCACTGAGTCCTGGTTAAATGACCCGGATGACCGTGTTCGCAGGTTACTTGTTGAGGGTTTTCGTCCAAGAGGTGTTTGGAAAGAGCACATAAAGGAATTGAAGAACGATCCAAAACCATTAAAACCCATTCTCAAAAAGGCAATAGGTGACGATTCTTTATATGTGCGAAAAGCTGCTGCGAATAACATTAATGATATTTCGAAAGATAACCCGGACATCGTAATCTCATGGACAAAAACATGGCTCAAAAGGAGTAATAAAAAACAAAAATGGTCTATAAAACAAGGACTAAGGGGATTACTTAGAGATAATAATAAAGATGCTCTTGCTCTATTAGGATTTAATCAGACTGATTCACTTCAAGTGAATTGGAAAGGCAAGTTAGATAAAACCGTGAAAATCAATACGATAATTCCTTTAAGGTTTAGCGTTAGAAATAGTGGAGATTCTGCTTTAAACTTGAAAATTCAGATGCTTTTAACAGCTCCCGGAAAGGGAAATAGGCTGAGAACGAAAACTTTTATTTTAGCGACACTCACCTTAAAAGAAAAAGAATCAAGGATTATCTCGAAGAATTTTCATTTCGTAGACTATAATTCCACGCCGCGCCTACCTGGCAAGTATACTATGATGGTATCTTGTAACGGAAACGAAATTAAGAAGAAGAGCTTTATTTATTCCGGTTGATTTTTTTGTTTTGTTTCTTATTAAAATTAGAAATATCATCACGAATGATAGCTGCGGATTCATATTCTTCTAATTTCACTGCCTTCATAAGCCTCTTTTGTAAAGCATCCAGCTCTGAAGGCGTATTATCTGAATCAAATTCTTTTTTCCACTCTTCCAAAAATTTTACTTCTTTATAACCATAGATTGAATCTATAAGACCGAGCTCTTTTCGTGCGTCATTTATAAGTTTGATACCTCTTACCACAATTTTAGACGCTTTTTCAGAATGATCTTTATTTAGAGACATGCGACCTTTTGCGAGAGTGTTTATCATCAAAATGTAGGGTCGGTATTGCTCGTAACTCATGAAGTCGGATTTATCCTCGGCATATTCTTTCATCAGATCGAGGATTTCAAGATTATGCTGGGTATCTGAAATGACGCCTCTATATTTTTCAAGCTCTAATAGGCTAACATAACGATGATAATATTGAATGGCTTCCATTCGCAATTGATCGCAATCTTCGTCTGTAAGTACAAAATCTGATCCTGGGAAATCATTAGGAGATTGTTCAAGTTTTTCTTTATAGTATTCTAATAATGATTCTTTGTTATGGGGAGAAGTGCCATCCGGTCTGCCCTCCATTTCCAATTGGAGAACTCCAAGATCAAGTCGTATTTGAAGCTTTTGCTTGCCGTCATCTCCTGGGACGATCCGTACGCCAAAACTGTATGGATCATATTCCCATTCGTCTAAAATTCGCCTTATATCCACATTTATCCTTTTAGATCGATTGCGAAATCACAATTATAGATAAGATTACTATTTAGCAAAAACTTTTTAATTATGAGCGCAACCACATCCTTCCCCGCAACCTGTAAATTCTTTGGCGCCTCCGGATTCGGCAGACGCAAATACAGACATCATTCGCTCTGTATTTTCCGATTTACATTTTGGGCATAAGGGTTTCTGCTCTACATTTCCAAAGGTTTTAAAAAACATATCGAAATATTCATTACAATTTCTACATGAATATTCATAAGTTGGCATTTATCTAACTCCCATAATTATTTTCACCTAATCAAAATATACTTTCGTAACAAAATTGTCAATATTTATTACCAACCGAGCTTCCATTGACCCCCGAAAAGATGATATGTAACTCCTCCATAATAGAAAATACCTGAACGAGATGTAGATTTACGGTACTTATAAAGCGCTCCCATTCTAAACTCAACCCTTTTGAATGTTAAACCTGCTCCAAAATCATAAATAGTTCTTGTCGGAGATTCAGCGGTCTTCTTTCTTGGTATCGATAAGAAACTTCCTCCTACATAAAGAAACGTCATTAAGTTTGTTCTGATACCCCTCGGACCGTCCGGTCCAAATTCATCACGTTCCACAATTCCTACCGGAGAAAAATATATATATGGCGACAAAAGTGAAAGAAATGTTTCGGAATCCTTCATAAACAGCAGTTGGGCGAACTCCACTCCCGCACCCACCATGCTGCTTTTATGAAGCATGATGGTTCGAAACAGATAAATATCCGCTCCGTTTGGTGATCTCATACCCGCTCCAATGGGATTAACGAAAGTAATTGTTTTCACATTTGAATCGTATTCTTCTAAATTTACGGGAATCGATGCGCAACCCTCGAAGCTAAGGTATAGAAACAAGCTTATTATAAATATTTTGAGTTTCATAAAATCAAAATAAATGGGGGAATTGTTATCTTACGGCGTTAAGACATCCCCTCAAAAAGTGGACTTACCCTAATTCTAAAAAGTAAATACCGTTTCGATCGAAGTCAACTTAACAGTTTCGCCCTCATCTTCCACGTCGCCATCTCCGTTCCTATCAGCAAATGTCTGCTGAGAACGAATTTGTAAGGATACGCTCGGCGCAATTTCATATCCAATCAGATAACCAAATAAGGTGCTTGGTGTATTTTCGAAATCGAATACGTTCTCTACATTAGTTTGCTGATAAAAGAGTGATGCCTTATTTATTTTTGGAATGAAAACGGGATTGATGGAGAGATCACCATAGAGACTCTCAAAGGTTAGATTAGAATCCCCGCTGCTTTTCATTCTGGAAAACGAGGCGGAAATAGTGAACATGTCAAGCATATTCAATGCCGCGCCTCCAAAAACGCCTGTAAGTGGTGATCTGACCGGTTTAAGAAGTATATCTTCTCTCGTTTCGGCTATCGTACTATCGTTCACAGCGTCCCAAATTAGGCGAGCTCTTCCCAAATCGTAGGTCCTGTCATAGAAATTTCCGATGAACTCCTCTTTATATTGTCTATACTCCATTTTTAGAAATACAGGACCTATCGACACCCTAATACCGGGAAGCGCAAAACCCGAGCCGAAATCCCTGATTTTCGCAAATTCTCCGTATGCGGTGATCCCGATCAGCTCGTTATTGAATAAGGGAAACTCGATATCAACTCCATATATCGATGAAGCATTCTTGACGTCTTTCAAGCTGAGTACAGTTTTCAGGTTTACACCACTCGTATCATTTAGTTCAGAAGGATTACCTCTTAAATCCTGATCGGTGTAACCGTCGCCATCTCGATCGGGGTCGTCCTTATCAGCGACTCCATCTCCATCCGTGTCAACAGTTCGCAAGTTATCATCGGGGAAATCGTCCACCGAATCCGGTACACCATCCCCGTCTTTATCAGGCAACCCGCCGAATTGATCACCATCATACACAATAGTTCCGCCAATTTTTAATGATCCTAAAACATTGTATGAAACCCTTGCGCCTATTAGTCCGGGATTTTTAAGTTCTCTAAGGTTAGCGACTAAACCCTGAAATCTTAACTTTCCAAATTCTCTATGACCTGTCAATCCAACCCGTCTGACCTGTGGATATTCTATAGTATTACTATAATTATCCATTATAAGTCCCTGTCCCATAGTGACTCCTGTTAATCCACCCGCGCGAATATAAAATGGGTCTTCAGGACTATTGTATCTCAAATAAAATATTTTGTCTATAGCGTCTTGTGGTTCATCCCAATCTTCTTCCCTAAGATTGCCATCCGCGTCAAAATAAAAGTTCAAGTCTAAACCAACTCCGATTGGTCCTATTGGAAAATCGGGTCTTAGACTTATTTGATTGTAAACTTGTCCGTCTAATACTGCTGCGCCAACACTTGCAGACATACTTATGCCGCCCGGAAGTTTTGAGTCGCCGCTATCTTTAGATTGAGAAGGTGTCCGAGTCCGTGTTTCTTGAACGGGAGGTTGGTCTGACTGAGCAGGTTGAACATCTTGAGCTGGTTCTCCTCCCTGTTGTTGTCCTTCTCCCTGTTGCGGCTCTACGTCAGGATCGGATGGGATGGTAGCGGGGTCTGTTGTGTTGATATTCATAGTTCCAGTCCAACTTGAAGTGATCGTCATACCAGCCGTTAATAACATAGTTTGACCACTTTCAATATTAAGTATTTCGACTGTTCCTTCCAACCCAATAAAGGTATCTATACCGCTTGTGTCAACGGTCAGCCAAAATTCGGTTCCCTTTACGGATGCTACGCTAACAGGAGAAATTATCTCATACTTCACATCTATTTGTGGACTGATCTTAGTTTTGATCGAACCGCTATTTATTCGAACCTGTCGAATTTTCTGTGACGGGGTGGTATTTCCTTGAATAGTTAAACGGGTATTTTCTTTCATTTTTAATATACTTTTGTCGTCAGTAAACAATATCGCCAAATAACTCGCTGAAGCGGTTCTAAGAGAATCAAAATCGTCAAACCAAAATCCTACCTCCACCTGCTCGTCTGTTGTTTTAAAACCGGCAGGTTTTCTGAATACTTCGCCTCTCTTTTTCAGAGCTAAGGCTGTTTGATCGACATTTTGAGCTACTCCATTCCCGGCAAAAGCTACGATTAATAGCGATGAGAACAAAATAGAGGTGGTTTTATTTGATAACATCTTTATACCCCTCTTCAAATTAAAATATTACGCCAATAATTCAATTAGCATTTCCTAAAATTGTAGTATGACAATAACTTAAAGGAATGCCAACGAAATGGCAAGCTGAGTCTTAGCTAAGTATATACTGCTCTTTTATAGAATGCTTTTTGCTTATTCCCTCGCGAAAGGCAAGTCGGGTTCGACGTGTGTCAAAACGTTTAAGGGTCTTGTGAAGGCTTTTTTTACTATAGATTCTACCTCTTCCGCGATCTGATGTCCTTTAATTACACTTAATTCCGGTTCCACCAGTATATGAACATCCACAAATAACTCGCGACCTACTTTTCTTGTTCGCAACTTGTGCCAACTTTTAACGTCAGGATGCTCATCTAATATGGACTTTATGGATTGTAGGACATCCTCTTCGACAGACCCCTCCATTAATTCCTTCCCGGTTTTTATTAGAAACTTGATTCCGATAATTATTATCATTAATCCTACGAATAATCCCGCAATGCTGTCACCCGGTAGAAACCCAAGCATTGAAGAAATCACTCCAACTATTACGACAATTGATGATAATGCATCGCTTCTGTGATGCCATGCATTGGCGTAAAGTGCCACACTGTCTAATTGTTTCGCCGATTTTATCGTCAGTTGATAGAGATATTCCTTGATGATTACAGAAATTAGAGCGATAAATAATACAGGCAATCCGGGATTCATGAATCTTGCTGACATCACCGACCTTCCCGATTCAGCTACGATGCCTGTACCTACTACGATTAATACCACGGATAACAGTGTTCCCGAAAGAGTTTCAAATTTACCATGACCGAATGGATGGCTCGAATCAGCCGGTCTTGAGCCGATAATTACGCCCCAGAGGATCAATATATCGGTGGAAATATCTGAAAACGTATGAAACGCGTCCGCTATTAGACTTATGGATCCAAAGAATATTCCACCAAAAAACTTTATTACCATTAAGAAAACATTAATGATCATTCCAAGATAGGTTAATCTTTTGATCTCCCTGACACCATCTTGAATTTGAATTCTCGAATCCACTATTATAAAAAATTATGTAAGACTACTTTAAACGTGAATTTATTTTTAGACTATCCATCCTGGAAAACATTATTGTAATACTGTCGACAGCATGAAACGAATCAATTCCCAGCAGATCAAACTCGATATTCCTGTTGTTTGAAATCTTTTTGGGATATCGCTCTCCGGGCCTCCGGTACAGGGAATATTTACTTCCATATCTTTCAAACCAATACCTGTCGTCTCCGGGATCCAATAATAGATTTGTCCCACTATAATTCATAATTTTGACTTTGGCATACGTCTGCCTTCCGATTGAAGAGCTGCCCTTATTGATCGATACATAAATACCCCTGGAACCACCCCAATAAAGAGATTTGTGATATTCTTTTTCAAGTATCGATTGAGGAATATCCTTCTCTTTTTTATTGACATCTAACCGGGAAAACGGCCCGCATCCTATGACAATTATTAAAAATATCGCTAAGACTGTCCGGAGAAAATATATCGAAGGAAAAATATTATTATGGTTTAAATCCATTTTGATCTTTTAGGCTGTTAGTTAATAATCTGCGTTGTTATGATAATAATAATATATTATTTCGTAAATATTAAGAAAAAAGATCTAATTGATTAGAGTAAAAGTTTTGATTCAGCTGCAGATCAATGTATTCCACACTGAATCGTAAAATACTTATCGCGAATTTTTTGCTGTTTAGACTACCTTTCTTGTTGTGTCGTTTGCCATATCAGTCAGGCTGTATTTCCGCAACACTGCCATTAAAGCTATTTGTGCCTCAGACCATACTGAACACATCGAGCAAATATCTTTCAAATCGCATTCACTCGGTTCCTTTAAGCATAAATTCAACGCCATCGGACCTTCCACCGCTTCGACAATGTCAAGTATACTTAATTTATCAGGGTCCCTTCCTAACCGTATCCCTCCGTTCTTTCCTCTCACACTCTCTAAATATCCTTTCTGATTAAGTATATGAATGAGTTTTCTCATGAATTTCTCGGGTACTTTCTCGTTATCAGCTATTTCACTGATCCTTGTATATTTTAGAGAATCCTGTCGCGCCAAGAAAATCATACCCCGCAATGCGTAATCAGCTGCTCTTGTAAGTTGCATTTTAACTCCTCTAAATAATTATTCCTAATCCGTTGCTAACATCATCTTACTCTGAATAGGCAATTCCAATGCCAAGTATACCATATCTATCACGTTTAATTAAAAATGCCATATATACCTGATAGTTATGTTACTATCGTTTTCTTTTAACTAAACACTTTAGACATGATATGGTAGGATGATTGCTACTTTTAGGAATCTTTATTCGCCTCTTTTTAAAATTGGGAATTTGAACGGATCAGTTTACCAGGATTCTGAAACCCTTAAATTATATAATTATATAAAAAATAAGCCCCCGATCTTACAATCATCAGGGGCTTAAATCCGTTTTAATCATGGAGGTTATTTAGCGTTATTATATCTCTCCTCTATATTTTTCCAGTTAATAACGCTAAAGAACGCATCAGTATATGCCGGACGCTTATTTTGATATTTGAGGTAATACGCGTGCTCCCAAACATCTAAAACAAGAAGTGGTACCACGTCCCATTGAGACAGATTTTGATGTTTCTCAGCTTGCAATATAACAAGTTTACTATCGCTCGGTCTATAGGCAAGGATTCCCCATCCTGAGCCTTCAACCTGATTCGAGGCAGCTGTAAACTGCGCTTTGAATTTATCAAATCCGCCAAAATCACTATTCATAGCCTCTTCGAGCGCGCCTCCAGGTTTTCCTCCACCATCAGGTCCCATATTTGTCCAGAAGATTGAGTGCAGGAGATGACCTGCGCCGTGAAAAGAGGACTCTCTTTCCCAGTGTTTTATTAAAGAATAATCACCGCTTTCACGCGCTTCTGCTATTTTATCTTCGGCGTTGTTCAAGCCTACCACGTATCCGTTGTGATGGATATCATGATGCAATTTCATGGTTTGCTCATCTATATGAGGCTCTAAGGCATCATATGCATATGTCAATTCAGGTAATGTATGAGCCATTTTAAACCCTTTCTATTTTTATATTATTTTGTATTTGTGTTGTAATTATCCACTATCTGTTTCGGATAAAAATAATTTAGTATAGGAAAATGCGGCAAGACCGCCACCAATCAGCGGAGCGATCCAATAAACCCAGTGTAAAGTCCATTCTCCCGTTATCAGCGCCGGACCAAAACTCCTTGCGGGATTCATTGAAGCTCCTGTTAAAGTACCTCCCATCAAGGCGCATACAGTTACAGTCAGTCCTATGATAAAATTTGCGCTGTTTTTAAATGGGGATTTACTGTCTACCGCCACCGAAAATATTACGAATACCAATAAAAATGTGAGCACTATCTCAATTCCCATTAAGGAGACTAATCCCACACCTGTTGCAGGCAGTGTCACGCCCAGATTACCGGCTGTCATTTGATTATTCGGGCTTAATAATCCCAAGAGCAATGAAGCGGCTACAGCTCCAAGAAGCTGTGCTGCGAGATATAATCCGGCATCTTTAATCTTAATATTACCCGTAATCAACATTCCGAACGTTACAGCAGGATTGATATGCCCACCCGATATCCTTGCAGTGGCACCCACCATTAGAGCAATTGTGAGACCGAATGTCAAAGCGATTCCTACCAGTCCAACTGCTCCGCCACTAAAACTGTTCGCGGCTATCGCTCCGGTACCCATGAAGACAAGAAAGAACGTACCTATGAATTCGGCTGAAAATTTTTGGCCGTTCGTGACCATATTTACCTCCATTCCTATAATACTTATTTTATTAACGATGAATTATTAGTTATGTAACTTCTTAATTCTTGTTGATTAAATCAAGGACAATTTTTATCCGTATTGCTCTTGACATCATGAATAATTTACTTAATGAACTTCAATTTTTTTACGGCGGAATCGTTTTCCGTCATCAAGCGGATAATGTAAATGCCTGAAGAGGAAATATGTCCTGATGAGGATTTGCCGTTCCAATGAACCTGATACTGTTTACCTGGAGATTTTGTTCCTTCATTCCATGAACGAACCGTTCTACCCAGCAGGTCATATATGTATAAGCGGACATCACCTTCCTGAGCGACGGTGTACGGAATAGTTACCGCTCCATCTGAATAATCAAATTCTATCCAGTCATCTCCCCGAAGAGCAGTTTGGAAAAATGACGGCATATCTGTATCTATTTCTTGCTTTAAAAGCAACCTGATCATCCAGCTGCCGTTAATTGGTTGATTATCACCTAGCTCAAAATTTGAAAGCGGTACAAAGGTACCATTTGATTCCCTGAAGGCGTTTCCAGCTCCATTGCTATCTTCATCATAACCGATTATAATTGAATCAGCCGTTATCGAAATTGCAGTAGGCGCGGACACGATTATCTCGGAAGAATCCAACTTTATCTCTGTCCATCCATTTATCGCGGGGATAATGTTGCTCTTTTGAAAAATAGGCGCGGAATTTACGCCATTCGCTCTTATTTGAATTGAAATTGGATTATTACTACCCATAAAAACCTTGACGGACAGTATCGTAGAAGAAGTGTTAATAGAACTAAATAGAGACGCAATCGGCACATTTGATGAATTGATAAAAAAATCTTTTTCTCCGTCATCATTCGATAATTCGTTTACCTCAAATCCCCCCGCCCCGGATGCGGAATAAAAGTAATTTACCGAGTCAAGAGCATCGTCCATATATGAAATCATCAATATCGCTCTGTTAAAGTCATTACCGAAACCCTGCAACTCTACGTTTGCAATGCCATTCACATCTAAGTTAACAGGCATTATGTTCGTCGTTGCGGAAAATGTAAGAATTGTGGCTCTGATTCCCGGTCTGCTCTTAAGATCCATAAACAGCTCCAGATCCGTTCCACCGCCGAACTCATGATATGAAGACGCGAACGAATGTATTGTTCCGGACACTCCGTTTACCGGCAGTTGAAAATACTGATTTTCCGGAATTATTGATGGGAGGTCAAATCCGTCATAACCGAATTCTCCGTCTTGTAGAGATTGGTCATTCACAAGATTCGCTATCGTCCATTCGTAAACGTATTCGGAAAATGATTTTCCGGGAATGACAGAGTTTATGACGCTTTCAGCTGATTCTTTACCGTGAGCGCTCTCTTGGACAAGTTGTTTTATGGCATCCAACCCCAACCTCAATGAAGTATAGGTCATCCATAATCCTGTTCTTGCGTAATCCTGTAATAGATTGTCCCAAGAAATTAATCCGCGATTGGTTTGAGAAAGGAATTGCCCGAATCCCCTGCCCGAATATCCCGCAAGTCGCGAAGCAAATTCAGAAAGACCCTCATTTAACCAAGATTCCTCGTTCGTATCATAATTATAGTTGATAAGATGCTGCATCTCGTGAGATGCAGTGGATAGTACCTCTTCCCTGTTCTTATTTCCCGGGTTCGAATCCAAATAAAGTATATCAGCGACATTTCCTGACGTCTGCGGGTGCGTATCAGATAGTTGATCGGCTTGGTCAAAATAGCCGGATACAAACGAAGGATTGGTCTCCGCGTCAAAGTTATCGTTAATATCCAATATCAATAATATTACTCTGCCGTTCCCGTCTACGTCGGGGGGTGTACCGAGATACTCTATTTCAAGAGCGAGAATACCTTTTGAAGGATCAATCGAACCGTTTGGAGTCTCTAATTCAAATGCCCTGACCAATTGGTCCGCATCGCTCTGAGTCACATTCACATTCCATTCGGTCCGATCCACCCAAATCTCTACAAGATTCGATTCAGCCACAAGTTCCGCTTCTAATGATATGAAACCAGATTCTTCCAATACGTTTTCTCTGGTAAAGAACGTTCTCAGATCCCCGATTTTGCGCAACCCTCTCTGTCCGCCTTCTAAGGTCATCTCATTGAAATTAAAACGTTCAAAGCCTTTAGGTAACATTGGGACAGCGCATATCGCTTCAAGGCGGACTTTTTCAAGCTCCTGACCAATAGATGTAGAAAAGATGAAAATAATCTGAATCAGCGTAAGAGCAAGGATAAATAAACACCGTCTGTAACGATTCATATTAGACCGTTAGTTTTTGAGCGCTGCACTGTAAAAACTCTTTATATCTTCTCAGATTTTGGATCCCTCATCATAAGGTCTTCCACCGCTGAGCGTGGACTTTTATTTTCAAAGAGAACCTCGTATACTTGATCGGAGATAGGCATTTCAATACTAAGTTCTTCTGATAACTTTCGGATCGCCTTAGTAGTATTCACTCCTTCAGCTACCATCGTCATTTCGTCAAGCACTTCATCCAATGATTTTCCCTTCCCTATCTCTTCTCCGAGATGCCTGTTGCGGGAATGTCGGCTTAAGCAAGTGACTATCATATCTCCCATACCCGCCAATCCTTGAAATGTTTCAACCTTTGCGCCCAAAGCCACACCCATTCTCGACATCTCCACTAAACCTCGTGTCATTAATGCCGCTTTCGTATTATCACCGAACCCGGCGCCGTCAACGATACCAGCTGCGATTGCAATTGTATTTTTGAGTGAACCGCCTAATTCAATACCTACTACATCATCACCGGCATAGACTCTCAATGATGAAGAAAAAAACAGATCTTGCACTAAATTTGTCACCGTCGGAGAGATTGATGCCGCTACCAAAGCGGTCGGCACTCTTCTGCTGACCTCCTCTGCATGGCTTGGACCTGAAAGAGCGCAGAAAATATCTTCAGATGCGCCGCTCAATTCTTCGAGGAGGATTTGACTGATTCTCTTGTGAGTCTTGAGTTCGAGTCCCTTTGAGACAGATACGATTGCTTTGAGGTTATGCGCATCGCTCCAATGATCATTAATTTTTTTTGCGGTCTCCCGCATAAAATGAGAAGGAACCGCGAACACGATAACTTCAGAATTGATAACAGTGAGCGAAATATCATTGATAACAGTTAAATTATCAGGGAGCGATATTCCGGGCAGAAAAATCTTATTTTCCTTTTCTTTATTGAGCTGAACCACATAATCACCGTTTATTTCCCATAAGGTCACCTCGTGACCATTGTTGCTAAGGTGAACTGCCAATGTCGTTCCCCAGCTCCCGGCTCCTAACAGACTAACTTTCATAACTCATAACCTTAGTAAAAACCGCAGTGTAATTTTAATACCGTCATTTCCATCTAACCGTTTCGCGAAATCTATTCTTATCAAATCACGACCAGCTGAATACCCTACTCCGATATTTGTCTTGATATCGCTGCTGTCAAATGATCTGCTTGCTGAGAATGGATCGCTGCCATGATTTGTCCATCCTGCGTCAATAAAGGCAATTAGACTCATTGTGGTATAAAATGGCAAGGATTTCAGGGGAAGCAATTTAAATATTGCCCTGTTGAAAAGGTAATCTACGTTCAACATGGCGACTCTGTTACCGGTGAACTCTTTATGCTCGTATCCTCGAAGAGTGCCGATACCACCGAGATCATATAGAAATTGTTCACTGACGTTCCTATCCCTGCTGCCCCAAAAGCCTCGTATGATAAGCATCTGTGGACCAAATGTCCTTTTATATTTTTTTATCTTAGCGCTCAACCCGTAATATTCGAAGTTTCCGCCAAGAGCTCCACCTGCCTTTTCTAAACTGATATTAAAAATGAAATTGTTTGTAATCATAAACTGGTTTATCCGTGAATCAAAGGTATATCCAACCGAAACTCTGTTTTCTCTTTCTTCAATAACAGAGGGATTTGCGCGAAATTTTCTATCGGAATCAATGAGATCATATACACTCCATACATCTTTTGAACGGACACTCTCATATTCTAAAGAATGTAATTTCATAGAAATTTCATGTTTTCTGGTGAATCGGTATAGCATTGCGGCTCTCACTCCCTTTGTAAAAAAATAATCCAGAAAATCTTTTTTCGCAAATAACGTGGAGGTAGTATTTTCCAACCAGCCCATCACATCTTCATCGTTGGTTGTAATATTACGAGAATAGTTTAAAGTACCCTTGAATCCGAGCGCGTATTTGCTATAGTAATTCAGACCTGCGCCATATGTAAATTTCTCCGAGCTGAAACCATAACCACCGAATGCAATTGAGCGTATTTTCCCTCCATTCAACTCAAATAATTTCATCTGAGCTCCTAAATGAAGACCCTCGACTCTATTGTACCTTATTGCTTTTTTTGCGGTTTGAATGGGAGTAGTCTGTGCATACGAAGATTGATTCAACAGCAATAGCGTTAAGCAGGACAGCAAAAGTTTTGCCATAATGACATGGTTAAAAATGCCCTTTTGACGGTTCAAACTATCTTCCCAATCACTACCGGACTTTCTCCTTTATTTTTGACCAATTCTGTCACTATTTCTACGTTTCGTTCTCTACATACGACAACAAAGCCTATTCCCATATTGAAAGTTTTTCGCATATCAGTTTCAGGCACCTCTCCGATTTCTTGTATCAACTCAAATATAGGTTGAGTTTGCCAGGAATTCCATTCGATTTTTAACGATAGTTCATCGCTTAGGAGCCTTGAAGTATTTCCTTCAATCCCCCCGCCCGTTATGTGCGCTAATCCGGTGACCAAATTTTGACTAAATAACGGTTCAACAGAATTGCGATAACATTTATGAACCCTGAGTAATTCATCTCCGATAGTAGAACCGATAACGGAGTTATATCTGTCGGCAGGCGTATCATCTAACAGTACATTCCTCGCAAGTGTATAGCCGTTTGTATGGAGACCGTTTGATAGCAAGCCTATTAAGACATCTCCACTCTGAATATTTTTACCGTCAAGCATATTGTCTTTTTCTACCACACCAACAATAGTTCCGACCAGATCATAATGAGTATCTCCATATATTTCAGGCATTTCCGCCATCTCTCCGCCGATAAGAGAACAGCCTGTTTCTTTACAAGCCTTTGCCATTCCGCTTATTATTTCCGTAATATACGAAGCCCTGAGTTTTCCTACGCCGATATAGTCTAAAATAAATAACGGTTTTGCTCCAATGGTCAATATATCATTCACGCAGTGATTCACAAGATCCTCGCCGATAGTGTTGTAAATTCCGGCTTCGACCGCGATTAAAGTTTTTGTTCCCACTCCATCGGTAGAAGAGACCAAAACAGGTTTATCATAATCCTTTGAAGGAAAAAGGAATTGCGCGCCGAAACTTCCAACACTTGACAGAACATTTGGAGAGTATGTTGATTTAGCAAGTTCAGTAATATTTTTCAGCGCGTTGACACCGGCAGCGATATCAACCCCTGCATCCTTATACGACTTTCCCAATTACTTCCTGTATTACAAAATATCTTCTGTTATTCAAAAATTTTCTGTTAATCTAAATATAGAGCATCAATCTGACCGGCAAACTTTTCGATTATGACTTTTCTTTTAATTTTCATACTTGGTGTTATTTCTCCATCCTCTATAGTCAATAAACGAGGTATCATTAAGAATTTTTTTACCCGTTCATAATTTGAAATATCTTTAAGCAACTTATCTAATTCTTCTTCCATTATTTTATAAACCTCTGGATTTGAAACCAGCTCCTCGTTAGAGGATGTAGTTATACCCCTTTTTTCCGCAAGCGCTTTCAGGTTATCAAAATCCGGAGCGATTACCGCGCTGATAAATTTCCGCCTATCACCGATAAGCATAACCTGTTCAATAATCGGACTTGTGATCAGCATATTCTCAATCGGAGCAGGAGCTATATTTTTCCCTCCGGCGGTGACGAGTATATTCTTTTTCCTGTCCGTTATTTTTAATCTTCCGCCTTCATCAAATTCACCGATGTCACCCGTATGGAGCCACCCCTCGCCGTCGATAATCTCATTAGTTGCTTCTTCATTATCGTGATAACCTACCATAACATGAGGACCTCTCGTAAGTATTTCACCGTCCCCTGAGATTTTGACCTCTACATTATGAAGAGGAGGTCCTACCGTTCCAAACACTACATCGCCCGCTACTCCGGCAGTTATACCCGGTGAAGTCTCTGTTAATCCGTAGCATTCAATGATGGTTATCCCTGCCATTGAGAAGAATTCTCCTATCTCTTGAGATAACGGCGCGCCGCCTGAAATAAAGAATCGCAATTTACCGCCCATCCGAGTCTTAAGTTTGCTGAAAACCAGTTTGCTAGCTATTCCATGCTTAAACTTCAGTCCCGCGCTGACATTTCCGGCTTTTTCAGCTTTCCCCATTTCATCGCCAACTTTGAACGCCCACCGGAACAACTTTTTCTTAATAGGTGATCCTGCTTCCACGGCAATATTAATTTTCGTATACATCTTTTCGTATAGGCGTGGAACACTCGTCATAACGGTTGGGTGTACTTCTCCCATATTTTCCGCCACTTTTTCTATACTTTCGGCAAAGGCAACTGTCGAGCCAAGCGCATATGGAACAAAATTCCCCGCCATTCGCTCGAATACGTGACTCAAAGGAAGAAAAGAGAGAAAGGTATCGGATTCCGATAGCGGGATAGGTTTCAACACCCCTTCAATATTCGACATAAAGTTGTTATGCGAGAGCAATACGCCTTTAGGGTCCCCTGTGGTTCCCGATGTATAGATTATGGTCATCACTTCCATTTTATCGATCTTGTCAACAGACTCATGATACCAATTCTCGTTGTTTTTTCTGTATTGCTTTCCGGATTCTAATAGCTCATCAAAAGAGCTTACATTTTCGTTACCTGATTTCTCCTCTCCGTCCATTACAATGACTTTGGCTAAGATTTCAATGTTATTAAGCAGTGGAATCACTTTCTCCGCCTGCTCCTCATTCGAGACAATTACGAATTTTGCGTTAGAATTCCTGAGAATATATTCGATCTGTTTCGATATTAAAGTAGGATATACCGGTACTACTATTGCTCCTGCTGCTTGAATACCAAAATCACTCATTGACCACTCAGGTCTGTTTTCAGACAGTAATGCTACCTTATCACCTTTCTCTATTCCAAGCGAGACAAGACCTTCAGCAATGAGACGAACCTTTTCTCCAAACTCGGTATACGTAATCTCCTCCCACCTGTCGCCTCTCTTTATAAGCATAGCTGCTTTATCTTTAAACCTGTTCGCATTAGTTCGAAGCATATCCGGAAGTGATCGATATTCCATTGCTACCTCCTTGAATTTAGATTTCTGGTATATTTAACTAATATCATTGACATTGTTTTGCAATTCTTTATATTTCCACTCCATGCCGGGGTGGTGAAACTGGTAGACGCAGAGGACTCAAAATCCTCCGCCTGCAAGGGCGTGCGGGTTCGACTCCCGCCCTCGGCACTCTTTTTACACCCTCTAAAAGTCTAATAAAACAAGGCTTTACGCCTCTGTTTCCAACATCTTTAGCCAAATTCATAAAGTGACTGTTTATGCCCCTTTCCGCTGATGACCGCTGGCAATTAATACCGGATTAATACCGGTTTTAACATTGAATTCTAATAAGTCCACCGCTCTCCGTGTAGCATCCTCACTCAAATGTGCATAGACTTGAGTCATACTGATCGACCTGTGTCCGAGTAATTTCTGAACATCATATATACTGGCCCCATTTATCACAAGATGCGAAGCAAATGTATGTCTGAATGTGTGACAGCCTACTCCCATCCAATCGCATTCAGCGCCCTTAAGTATCTTCTTAATGAAACGCCTTACTTTCTCTCTCTTCTTATCAGTATCTAAGGATGGAAATAATTTAGAAGATTCAGTTGCATAATCCAATAGGTAATTCCGCAAAGAATCATTAATTGGAATAGTTAACCGTCTATCGGTTTTCTCCTGAATCACCCTGATGAACCCTTTCTCAAGATCGATATCCGACCACTTTAGATTTCCTGCATCTGAAGCTCTGAGCCCCGTATGCAGTAAAACCATAAAGAATGGCTCATATTTATCGGCATTCTCCAAGAGGAGTTCTATCTCTTCATTTGTAAAATATCTCGGTTCCTTGCGTGTAACTTTTTTGCGCTTTAGATCTTTTGCCGGATTTTCAAAAATAAATTTATACTTAACTGCATGATCGAACATCCGTCTTAACAGATCGATCTCCATGTTAGCGGTTTTAGGAGCTATCCCATCTTGGTTTATCCGTTTGGTGATGTATTTGTCGAGAACCGGAAAATCAACCTCTTTCAATCTTTCGATTTTTTCACCACTGAAATATCTTTCGAAGTTATTAAAGATATTACCAAGTCTACGCTTATAACTTTCAGAATGCGATTCAGTGTCCAATGATTCCTTGAATGATTTGATCAATGATTCCAATGAAGCATCAGATTGTATCGAAAACTGTCCTAATTCAATCTTCAGGGTAATTTCACCCATTCTGATTTTAGCTGCTTCTTTTGACTTTCCGACCTTTTCACGATATAGCTTTCCCCTGTGCGTCCACTGTACATACCAACTACCTGTGTCCTTGCGCTTGAAAATTGAAGCCATTCTTCCTACCTCCTTAAGATCATAGTTTATCATATTTCTATGAATAATTCAATGTTGTTATAATTTTGCTCGAAGTTGGATGAAAAATATTAATCTATCTTTCAACACTATTTACAAATGACCTAAAGAATTCACCGTTTAAATAAGT